>SCMQ01000030.1 GCA_005503335.1 Comamonadaceae bacterium 2FH | reverse complement strand
GCCCTGGACAAGGAGGGGGGCTTCAGCCCACCCCCTCGACCGCGACCATGCGCATCACGGCCGCGCCCTCGCGCGCCGCGCGCGCCCTGCCGTATTCGGGCGAGGCATGGAAGGCCTTGGCGGCTTCGAACGAGGGGAATTTCAGCAGCACCAGGCGCTCGGGCGCCCAGTCGCCTTCCAGCCGCTCGACCTGGCCTCCGCGCACGCAGACCTCGGCGCCATGCGCCTGCATGGCGTCGGTGGACCATTTCTTGTATTCCTCGTACTGCACCGGGTCGGTGACCTGCACATGGGCAATGATGTAGCCGCTCATGCGAAATTGCTCTCCAGGAACGGAGTTTTTTTGGTTACGGAATCGAGCGCGACCAGGGTCTCGAGCAAGGCCTTCATGTGCTTGAGCGGCACGGCGTTGGGGCCGTCGGACAAGGCCTTGGCCGGGTCCGGGTGGGTCTCCATGAACAGGCCGGCCACGCCCACGGCCACGGCCGCGCGCGAGAGCACCGGCACCATCTCGCGCTGGCCGCCCGAGCTCGCGCCCAGGCCGCCGGGCAGCTGCACCGAGTGCGTGGCGTCGAACACCACAGGGGCGCCGGTCTCGCGCATGATGGCCAGGCTGCGCATGTCGGACACCAGGTTGTTGTAGCCGAAGCTCGCGCCGCGCTCGCAGGCCATGAAGCTGTCTTCATCGAGGCCCTTCTCGCGCGCGGCGGCGCGCGCCTTGTCGATCACGTTCTTCATGTCGTGCGGCGCGAGGAACTGGCCCTTCTTGATGTTGACCGGCTTGCCCGACTGCGCCACGGCGCGGATGAAGTCGGTCTGGCGGCACAGGAAGGCCGGGGTCTGCAGCACGTCGACCACGGCCGCGACCTCGGGGATCTCGGCCTCGCTGTGCACGTCGGTCAGCACCGGCACGCCCAGCTCCTGCCGGACCTTGGCCAGGATCTCCAGGCCGCGGGCCATGCCCGGGCCGCGAAAGCTGGTGCCCGAGGAGCGGTTGGCCTTGTCGTAGCTGCTCTTGAAGATGAAGGGGATGCCCAGGGCGGCAGTGATCTCCTTGAGCTGCCCGGCCACGTCCATCTGCAGCTGCTCGGACTCGACCACGCAGGGGCCGGCGATCAGGAAGAAGGGTTTGTCGAGGCCGACGTCGAAATTGCACAGCTTCATGGGGTGCTCCTCAGGCCACGGCCTTCAGGTTCTTGCCGGCCGCCTGGTGATCGAGCGCGGCCTTGACGAAGGCATTGAACAGCGGGTGGCCGTCCCAGGGCGTGGACTTGAACTCGGGGTGGAACTGCACGCCCACGAACCAGGGGTGCGCGTCCTGCGGCAGCTCGACGATCTCGGTCAGCTGCTCGCGCTGGGTCAGCGCCGAGATCACCAGGCCGGCCTGGCGCAGCCGGTCCAGGTAGTTCACGTTGGCTTCGTAGCGGTGGCGGTGCCGCTCGGTCACCACGTCACCGTAGATCCTGTGGGCCAGCGTGCCGGGGGCCACGTCCGAGCTCTGCGCGCCCAGGCGCATGGTGCCGCCGAGGTCGGAGTTGGCGTCGCGCACCTGGATGCTGCCGTCGGCGTCCTTCCACTCGTTGATCAGCGCGATCACGGGGTTGGGGCTGTCGGGCTCGAACTCGGTGCTGTTGGCGTCCGCCAGGCCCGCCACGTGGCGCGCGAACTCGATGGTCGCGACCTGCATGCCCAGACAGATGCCGAGGTAGGGCACCTTGCTCTCGCGCGCGAAGCGCGCGGTGCAGATCTTGCCCTCGATGCCGCGCTTGCCGAAGCCGCCGGGCACCAGGATGGCGTCGTACTTGGCCAGGCGCGCCACGGTATCGGGCGTGATGGTCTCCGAGTCCACATGCTCGATCTTCACGCGCGCATGGTTCTTCATGCCGGCGTGGCGCAGCGCCTCGTTGACCGACTTGTAGCTGTCCGACAGGTCCACGTACTTGCCGACCATGGCGATGGTGACCTCGGCCTTGGGGTGCTCGAGCTCGCGCACCAGGTCGTCCCAGCGCTTGAGGTTGGCCGGCGGCGTGTTCAGGCGCAGCTTGTCGCAGATCAGGCCATCCAGGCCCTGCTCGTGCAGCATGCGCGGCACCTTGTAGATGGTGTCCACGTCCCACATCGAGATCACGCCCCACTCTGGCACGTTGGAGAACAGGCTGATCTTGGCGCGCTCGTCGTCGGGGATGGGGCGGTCGGCGCGGCACAGCAGGGCGTCGGCCTGGATGCCGATCTCGCGCAGCTTCTGCGCCGTGTGCTGGGTCGGCTTGGTCTTGAGCTCGCCGGCCGCCGCGATCCAGGGCACGTAGGACAGGTGCACGAAGGCCGAGTTGTTGGGGCCCAGCTTGAGGCTGAGCTGGCGCACGGCCTCCAGGAAGGGCAGGGACTCGATGTCGCCCACCGTGCCGCCGATCTCCACGATCGCCACGTCGACTTCATGAGGCGAGTCCATGCCGGCGCCGCGCTTGATGAAGTCCTGGATCTCGTTGGTGATGTGCGGGATCACCTGCACGGTCTTGCCCAGGTAGTCGCCGCGGCGCTCCTTCTCGAGCACGCTCTTGTAGATCTGGCCGGTGGTGAAGTTGTTGGCCCGGCGCATGCGCGTGGTGATGAAGCGCTCGTAGTGGCCCAGGTCCAGGTCGGTCTCGGCGCCGTCGTCGGTCACGAACACCTCGCCGTGCTGGAACGGCGACATGGTGCCCGGGTCCACGTTGATGTACGGGTCGAGCTTGATCAGGGTGACTTTGAGGCCCCGCGATTCCAGGATCGCAGCGAGGGAGGCTGAGGCGATTCCCTTGCCCAGGGAGGACACCACACCGCCGGTGACGAAGACAAATTTGGTCATGTCAGGGTCGGGAGATCGGTCCCGAGGGAGGTGGTAAAGCGAGATTATAGATGTGACACCGCGCTTGCCATTTCGCGTGCCGGGCCGGCTTGGCGCGGTGTCTGGCCGGTCTGCTACATTGCGCCATCCCAGCTTCTCTCGTTCCGGGCCGGGCCCGGACGCCGCGCCATCCATGGACCTGACCGGAAAACACATCGTCCTGGGCCTCACCGGGGGCATCGCCTGCTACAAGTCCGCCGAGCTCTGCCGCGCCCTCGTCAAGGAGGGCGCGACGGTGCAGGTCGTGATGACCGAGGCGGCGGAGCGCTTCATCACGCCCGTCACCATGCAGGCCCTGTCGGGGCGGCCGGTCTACGGCTCGCAGTGGGATGCGCGCGAGCCCAACAACATGCCGCACATCAACCTGAGCCGCGCGGCCGACGCCATCGTGCTGGCGCCCTGCAGCGCCGACTTCATCGCGCGCCTGGTGCAGGGCAGGGCCGACGAGCTGCTGAGCCTGATGTGCCTGGCGCGGCCGATCGAGCGCGTGCCGCTGCTGGTGGCGCCGGCCATGAACCGCGAGATGTGGGCCCATCCGGCCACCCAGCGCAACCTGGCCCAGTTGCAGGCCGACGGCGCCATCCTGCTCGGCGTGGGCAGCGGGCTGCAGGCCTGCGGCGAGACCGGCGACGGCCGCATGCTCGAGCCCGAGGAGCTGCTGGAGGACCTCGTCGCCTTCTTCCAGCCCAAGCCCCTGGCCGGCCGGCGCGTGCTGGTGACGGCCGGGCCGACCTACGAGGCGATCGACCCGGTGCGCGGCATCACCAACCTCTCGAGTGGCAAGATGGGCTTTGCGGTGGCGCGTGCCGCGCGCGAGGCCGGCGCCGAGGTCACCCTGGTGGCGGGGCCGGTGGACCTGGCCACGCCGCGCGGCGTCAGCCGCGTCGACGTGCGTTCGGCGCAGGACATGCTGGCTGCCGTGAACGCGCGCGTCGAGCAGGCCAGCCTGTTCATCGCCACCGCCGCCGTCGCCGACTGGCGGCCGGCCAACGCGGCCGACCAGAAGATCAAGAAAGACGGCTCGGGCCGCACGCCCGAGCTGGCGTTCGCCGAGAACCCCGACATCCTGGCTGCGGTCGCGCAATCGCCGCGCGCCCAGTCCGGCGCGCTGTTCTGCGTGGGCTTCGCGGCCGAGAGCCACGACCTGCTGGCCCATGCCCAGGCCAAGCGCGCGCGCAAGGGCGTGCCGCTGCTGGTCGGCAACATCGGCCCGGCCACTTTCGGCCAGGACGACAACGCGCTGCTGCTGGTCGACGCCCAGGGCGCGACCGAGCTGCCGCGCGCGAGCAAGCGCGAGCTGGCTCGCCAGCTGATTTCCGACATTGCCCGCCGCCTGGCGGCCTGAACAGATGAACATCGACGTCAAGATCATCGATCCGCGCATGGCGGATCAATTGCCCGCCTATGCCACGCCCGGCAGCGCCGGCCTGGACCTGCGCGCCTGCCTCGAGGCGCCGCTCACGCTGGGCCCCAACGCCTGGCAGCTCGTGCCCACCGGCATTGCGATTCACCTGGACGACCCCGGCTACGCCGCGCTGATCCTGCCGCGCTCGGGCCTGGGCCACAAGCACGGCATCGTGCTGGGCAACCTGGTGGGCCTGATCGACAGCGACTACCAGGGCCAGCTCATGGTCAGCGCCTGGAACCGCAGCGATGTGGCCTTCACCATCGAGCCCATGGAGCGCATCGCGCAGCTGGTCGTGGTGCCGGTGGTGCAGGCGCGCTTCAACCTGGTGCAGGAGTTCGCGACCGCGAGCGCGCGCGGCGAGGGCGGCTACGGCTCGACCGGAAAAGCCTGAGCCGGCCCAGCTTGAACGGGTAGCCGTCCGCCCGGTAAAGTTGGTGAGCGTCTGTGACGGTGGTCGGCCCGATCCGGGCTGGGGCGTTAAAGTTAGACAGAGGCTTCATGCCATGGTCCGTGTCGCGGGCCGGCCTGTTCAACGCTCATTTGCAAGGAGATGCCCATGCGTTCTACCTGCGTACTGAAATTCCTGACCACCACGGTCGTGGTCGCTACCCTCGCTGCCTGTGCCGATTCGCCTCGCACGAGCAGTTATCCCGCCACCTATCCGGCCGCAACGGGCTACCCGACGGCGCCGGCCTATGTCCAATACGGCCGGGTGACCAACGTGGAGTTCATGCGAACCCAGCAGTCGGGCAGCACCAGCGGCGCCGGTGCGGTGATCGGCGGCGTGGTCGGCGGCGTGCTGGGCCATCAGATCGGCAAGGGCACGGGCCGCGACGTCGCCACCGTGGCCGGCGCGGTCGGCGGTGCCCTGGTCGGCAACACCATCGAGAAGAACCGCGCCCCGGGCTCGGTCAACGAGTTCTATCGCGTGTCGGTGCAGCTGGACAACGGCACCATGCGGGCCTTCGACTACGCCACTGCGCCCAACGTTCGCATCGGCGACCGCGTACGGGTCGAGAACGAGCAGCTCTATCGCTGACGGCGCGCCGCCCCGGCCCCGCGGGCCGGGGTGAGCATCCTCAGTGCAACTGCTCGCCGCCCGGCGCCATGGGCTGAACCTTGAAGAAGCCCGTGCCGGCGCTGCCGCGGCCGAGCTCCCCCTCGGTCGCCTCGCGCACTGCCACCACCTTGAGGCTCAGGCGCAGGGCGATGCCGGCCAGCGGATGGTTGGCGTCGAGCACCAGGTGCTCGGGGTAGATGTCGGTCACGGTATAGAGCAGGTCCCTGGGCGCGCCGGGGTTCGTGCCGGCCGGCAGGGCCGTGCCCTCGATGCTCATGCCTTCCTCCAGCCCGTCCGGAAAAAGGGCGCGCTGCTCGAGGAAGACCAGCTGGTCGTCGAAGTCGCCGAAGGCCTCCTCGGGCTCCAGGTGCAGGTCCAGCTTGGCGCCGGGCTCGTGGCCTCGCAGCGCCTCCTCGATCTTGGGCAGCAGGTCGTCGCCGCCGACCAGAAATTCCACCGGATCGTCGAGCACGTCCAGCGTTTCTCCCAGGGTGTCTTTGAGCGTCCAGGTCAGAGCGACCACGCATTGAGGGGTGATTTCCATAGCAGAATTGTCGCAGTTTGAGCTTTTCCCTCACTGAATCCATGGATGTGACCCAACCCCTGCCGCTGCTGGGCGGCCTCAGCGCCCAGCAGTTCATGAAGCGCCACTGGCAGAAGAAGCCCCTGCTGGTCCGCCAGGCCCTGCCCGGTTTCGTGCCGCCGCTGGATCGCGGCCAGCTGTTCGAGCTGGCGGCCGACGAAGGCGTGGAGTCGCGCCTGCTGCGCCAGGGCGCCAAAGGCTGGCAGCTGCGGCGCGGGCCCTTCGCGCGGCGCGCCCTGCCGCCCCTGAAGGCAGCCGGCTGGACCCTGCTGGTGCAGGGCGTGGACCTGCATGACGACGCGGCACACCGGCTGCTGCAGCAGTTCCGTTTCGTGCCCGACGCCAGGCTAGACGACCTGATGGTCAGCTACGCCAGCGATGGCGGCGGCGTGGGCCCGCATTTCGACAGCTACGACGTGTTCCTGCTGCAGGCCCATGGCCAGCGCCGCTGGCGCATCGGCCGGCAGAAGGACCTGAGCCTGCAGCAGGGCCTGCCGCTCAAGATCCTGGCCCAGTTCGAGCCCGAGCAGGAATACCTGCTCGAGCCCGGCGACATGCTTTACCTGCCGCCGCGCTACGCGCACGACGGCGTGGCGGTGGGCGAGTGCATGACCTATTCGATCGGCTTTCGCTCGCCGGGCCGTGGCGAGCTCGCGCGCGAGCTGCTGCAGCGCCTGGCCGAGGATGCCGACGAGGTGGCCGGCGCGACGCTCTACCGCGACCCGGCGCAGCCCGCCGTGAGTTCGCCCGGCGGCATTCCGCCGGCCATGGCCGATTTCGCGCGTGCGGCGCTGCAAAGCGTGCTGGAGGACCCGGACGAGCTGCACTGCCTGCTCGGCGAGTACCTGACCGAGCCCAAGCCCCAGGTCTGGTTCGAGGCCGGGTCCGGGCAGGCCTTGCGCGGCGCGGTCACGCTGGACCGGCGCACGCGCATGATGCACGACGAGCGCCGCATCTTCATCAACGGCGAGAGCTACCTCGCCTCGGGGCGCGACGCGCTGCTGATGCGCCGCCTGGCGGACCTGCGCTGCCTGGAGGCCGCCGAGGTGAGCCAGGCCAGCCAGGGCGCACGGGCGCTGATGGCGGGCTGGTTGGCCTCGGGCTGGCTGCACACCGCGTGAGCGGCGGCAGGGATGTAGCGCGCGGTTACTCATGGCTCGCCTCAGGGTTTGTAAGAATTGATTTTCTTGTGGCTATAATCCGCGGCGGAGCAGAAAGAGCTCGAGTCCTTTCTCTCGGTCGATGCAACCCGATGGTTGTGGCGACAGTTTCCGGAAATTGTTTTTTCTCACCCTAAGGAAAATTGAAATGAAAAAATCGCTCGTTCTGGCGACCCTGATTGCGGCTGCTGCTCTGGCCGCCTGCGGCAAGAAGGAAGAAGCTGCTCCTGCGCCGGCCCCGGCTCCCGCCGCTGCCCCCGCTCCCGCTCCGGCCCCCGCTGAGGCCGCTTCCGCTCCCGCCGCCGCTGCTTCGGACGCTGCCGCTGGTGCCGCCGCCGACGCTGCCAAGGCCGCTGCCGACGCCGTCAAGAAGTAATCGCTTCCAGCGAAGCTTCGAAGCCACCGCAAGGTGGCTTTTTTTATGCCCGAACGCCCGGGCCGGTGTCGCCCTGGCCCGGCTGGCGTTCTCAGGCCTGCAGCCAGCCGGTGCCTGCCTCGGGCTGCGCCACCACGATGTCCTCCTGCGCGCAGCCCAGCACGCCGGCCAGGGCCGCCTGGGCCAGCGCGGGCTGGTTGTTGCGCTCGCTCAGGTGTGCCGCCACGACCTGGAGCAGGCCGTCGTGCCGCAGGGCCTCGAGTATCGCTGCCGCCTCCGCGTTCGCCAGGTGGCCATGCCGGCCGCCGACACGCCGCTTGAGGAAGGGCGGGTAGCGCGACGCGGCCAGCAGATCCGGGTCGTGGTTGCATTCGAGCAGCAGGGCCTGGCAGCCGGCCAGCTGGGCCAGCACATGGGGCGTGGCGTGTCCCAGGTCGGTCAGCAGGCCCAGGTGCGCGGCGCCGTCGCTGCAGCGCAGCTGCAAGGGCTCACGGGCATCGTGCGGCACGGTGAAGGGCATGAGCTCCAGGTCCCCGATGGCGATGGTCTGGGTGTCGCGTGCGAACTGCAGCAGGCCGTCGAAGTCGGGCCCGCCCAGCGCCTGGTGCGTGCCCTGGCTCATCCAGACCGGCAGCCGCTCGCGCAGCGCCAGCGCGCGGGCGCAGCCGATGTGGTCGCCATGCTCGTGGGTGATGAAGATGGCCTGCAGCTCGCTGGCCTGCAGGCCGGCCCGGGCCAGCCGGGCATCGAGCTCGCGCAGGCCCAGGCCGCAATCGACCAGCAGCCTGGTCCGGCCCGTGCTGCCGCGCGCTTCGACCAGCGTGGCGTTGCCCGAGCTGCCGCTGCCCAGGCTGCGAAAGCGCAGCATGGCGCGAGACGGCTTACTTGAGCTCGTCGGCGATGACCTGGACGATGCGCTGCGCGCTGGCCGAGGTCTCGGGCGCGCCGTTGGCGTTGAGCACGGACACCGTGCTGCTGCCACCCTGGCCGCGCACCACGATGCGGTACTTGAGCGGGGCCGGGGTCGGCGCGGCGCCGCCGAACAGCTTGCCGAACAAGCCGGGCTCCTTCTTGTCGGCGTTGGGCTCGACGTAGCGCACGAAATAGGTGCCCTGGCTGCGGTCGCGGTCCTCGACGGTGAAGCCGGTGCGGTCCAGCGCCAGGCCGACGCGGCGCCAGGCGCGGTCGAAGTCCTCGTCCAGCTGGGCCACGGGCTGGCTGTCCACCTTGGTCACGCGGGCCGCCGGCTTGACCGTCCCCGCCGCGGCCACCACGGTCTTGGACTGCTCCTGCGACACGCCGAGCTTGACCATCAGGCGGCGCAGGAATTCGGCCTCGAGCTCGGGGTCGGCCGGGCGCGGCTGCCAGACCGCGTTCTGGCCTTCGAGCCGGGTGCCCGTCAGGGACTCGATCATGCCGCGGTGGCTGATGTAGATCTCGGTGGCGCCGGAGGCGCCGCGCTCGAGGCGGGTGCGGAACTTGTCGCGCTCGCCGGTGGAGTAGAGCGAGTCCAGCACCTTGCCCAGCGTGCTGCGGATGAAATCCTGCGGCAGCTTGGCGCGGTTCTCGGCCCAGTCGGTTTCCATGATGCCGAGATTGGCCTGGTCGATGGTGAGCAGGAAGCCGTTTTCCTGCCAGAAGTCGCGCACCGGTCCCCAGAGCTGGTCGGCCGGGCGGTTGACCACCAGCCAGCGCTGGTTGCCGGCGCGCTCGATGCGCACGTCGCCCACGCTGGCGGCGGCCGTGGGCACCGCCGGGCTGGCGGCCTGGGCCCCCTGGTAGCTGCTGGCCGTGACGCTGCCGCTGCCGGCCACGGTGTAGCGCGCATCCTTGGACAGCTGGCTGAGGTCGGGCGGCACCTCCAGCGAAGGGCCCTTGCCCGCGCTCTTGTAGTCGATCCGGTCGCCCTCCAGGACCGTGCAGGCGCCCAGCGCCAGGGTCAGGCCGAGCCAGCCGAGCCGGCGGCTCAGTCGTGCAATGTCATTCACGTGCATGTTTCTCTTGGGGTTCGGTGGCGAGGGGTTCAGAGCAGGCCGCTGGCGCGCAGCGCCGCTTCGACGACGGGCTCGTTGGCCGGCGACAGCGGCGTCATGGGCAGGCGCATGGTGGGGCCGCACAGCCCCATGCGTGCCATGGCCCACTTCAGCGGGATCGGGTTGGCTTCCACGAACAGCTGCTTGTGCAGCGGCATCAGCTGGAACTGGATGGCCATCGCGCGCTTGACGTCGCCGGCGATCGCCGCCACGCACAGCTCGTGCATCAGCCGGGGTGCGACGTTGGCCGTGACGCTCACGTTGCCCTGGCCGCCGCAGAGCATCAGCGCCACCGCCGTGGGGTCGTCACCCGAGTAGATGGCGAAGTCCTTCGGGGCTTCGCGGATCAGCCACTGGGCGCGCTCGATGTTGCCCGTGGCTTCCTTGATGCCGACGATGCCGGGCACTTGCGCCAGGCGCAGCACGGTGTCGGGCAGCATGTCCGCCACGGTGCGGCCGGGCACGTTGTACAGGATGATCGGCAGGTCGCCAACGGCCTCGGCGATGGCCTTGAAGTGCTGGTACTGGCCTTCCTGGGTCGGCTTGTTGTAGTAGGGGACGACCTGCAGCTGGCAGTCGGCGCCGACCTTCTTGGCGAACCTGGCGAGCTCGATGGCCTCGGACGTGCTGTTGGCGCCGCAGCCGGCCATGATGGGCACGCGGCCCTTGGCCTGCTCGACCGAGACGCGGATGATCTCGCAGTGCTCGTCGACGTTGACCGTGGGCGACTCGCCCGTGGTGCCCACGACGCCTATGCAGTCCGTGCCTTCGGCGATGTGCCAGTCGATCAGCTTGCGCAGGTGCGGATAGTCGACGCTGCCGTCCTCGTGCATGGGCGTGGCGAGCGCCACGATGCTGCCAGTAATGGGTGTCATGTCCGTGTTCTCTGACGGGAAAAAAGCATTCTAACTAGGAGCCCGGCAGGCGCCTAAAGCGGGTAGCGCGGCGGTGCGGCGTCCGGCGGCACCGCGGGAACTTCTCGCACGGCGGCGATGCGCTGCACGAAGCGCGGCGGCGCGTCCAGGAAGCCGTCCTCGTAGGCCACCAAGCGCAGGCCCTGGCAGACGCGCAGCAGCTCGCCGGCCTGCAGCAGGAAGTCGGGTCGCGAGGGCTTGCCCACGGTCTCGTTGCCGGCCGCGAAGGTCTCGTAGATCAGCACGCCGCCCGGCGCCAGGCTGTCCAGCAGCCGGGGCAGCAGCGGCCGCCACAGGTAGTTGGTCACGATCACGGCGTCGAATCGCTCACCGGGAAGCGGCCAGGGGCCGTCCTCGATGTCGGCGCACAGGGCCCGGCCCAGCGGCGCCACGGCCGCGATGGCCTCGGGCGAGCGGTCCACGCCGGTCACCGGATGACCGCGCCCGGCGAACCAGCGCATGTGGCGGCCCAGGCCGCAGGCCAGGTCGAGCACCGTGCCGCCCGGGCGCACCAGCGGCGACCAGCGCTGCACCCAGGCCGAGGGGGCCTCGGCGCCATGCGCGACCGCCACGGGGTTCGGTGCGGCGCTCAAAAGCAGCTCCACAGCTGGTCCGCCAGGGTCACCAGGAAGTCCGGCCGCGCGTAGAGCGCGAACACGGCCAGCAGCAGCGCCAGCGCCGCGCCATGCCACAGGAATTTGCGGGCAGAGGTCTTCATGTTCAGGCGGCCTGGGCCCTGGACGGGTGGTGGGCGCGGCGCGGGATCGCGCCCTCCTTGACCGGCAGGTTCACCAGGGCGGCGAACACGCCGAGCGCGATCGCGATGTACCAGACGATGTCGTAGCTGCCGGTGCGGTCGTACAGGTAGCCGCCCAGCCACACGCCCATGAAGCTGCCGATCTGGTGGCTGAAGAACACGAAGCCGCTCAGCATGGACAGGTGCTGGATGCCGAAGATCTGCGCCACCACCGCATTGGTCGGCGGCACGGTGGACAGCCACAGCAGGCCCATGACGGCCGAGAACAGGTAGACGCTGGCGGGCGACAGCGGCGCCAGCAGGAAGGCCGAGATCGCCACCGCGCGCGCCAGGTAGATGAAGGCCAGGATCCGGCTCTTGGCCAGGCGCTGGCCCAGCATGCCGGCGGCATAGGTGCCGAAGACGTTGAACAGGCCGATCAGGGCCAGCGAGAAACTCGCGACCTGGGGCGACAGGCCGTGATCCTTGAGGTAGCTGGGCATGTGCACGCCGATGAACACGACCTGGAAGCCGCACACGAAGTAGCCGGCCATCAGCAGCTGGAAGCTCGGGTAGCGGAAGGCCTCGCGCAGCGCCTGGGCGATGGTCTGGTCGCGCTGCGGCAGGGCGCCGCCATGGAAGCCCGGCTCGCGCAGTCCCCAGGCCAGCGGCACCATCAGCAGGGCCGCCAGCCCCAGGATCACCAGCGCCTGCTGCCAGCCGAAGCCGCCGATCAGGAAGCCCTCCACCGGCACCATCAGGAACTGGCCGAAGGAGCCGGCCGCCGCCGCGATGCCCATGGCCCAGGAGCGCCGCTCGGCCGGCACGTTGCGGCCGATCACGCCGTAGATCACGGCATAGGTCGTGCCGGCCTGGGCCATGCCGATCAGCACGCCGGCCGTGGCGGCGAACAGCAGCGGCGTGGGCGAGTAAGCCATGCCCAGCAGGCCCAGGGCGTAGAGCAAGGCGCCGCCGACGATGACGCGGGCGGCGCCGAAGCGGTCGGCCAGCATGCCGGCGAAGATGCCGGCCAAGCCCCAGCTCAGGTTCTGGATCGCCATCGCGAAGGCGAAGGTCTCGCGTGTCCAGCCCTGGGCCTGGGTGACGGGCTGCAACCAGAGGCCGAAGCCGTGGCGCACGCCCATGGACAGGGTGACGATGGCGGCGCCGCAGGCCAGCACCTGGGCCATGGTCAGGTTTTTCTTGGCGAAAGTCATCCTACGACTTTAGCGAATTCGGCCCGGGTCTGCAGTCGCCGCGGCCGGGGCCTCCCGGCGACGCGATTTGCCTGTAATTGCATCCAGTGGCGGGGCGTGCTAGCCACTACAATCCGCCACCATGGCAACGAACCCCGCCCTCCAACCCTCCGAGTATTCAGAAGGCTCCATCCGCGTCCTCAAGGGGCTGGAGCCGGTCAAGCAGCGTCCGGGCATGTACACCCGCACCGACAACCCGCTGCACATCATCCAGGAAGTGCTGGACAACGCGGCCGACGAGGCCCTGGCCGGCCATGGCAAGAAGATCAAGGTCACGCTGCATGTCGACGGTTCGGTCAGCGTGGAGGACGACGGCCGCGGCATCCCCTTCGGCCTGCACCCCGAGGAGAAGGCGCCGGTGATCGAGCTGGTGTTCACCCGCCTGCATGCCGGCGGCAAGTTCGACAAGGGCAAGGGCGGGGCCTACAGCTTCTCGGGCGGCCTGCACGGCGTGGGCGTCTCGGTGACCAACGCCCTGGCCCTGCGCCTGGAAGCCAGCAGCCACCGCGAGGGCCAGGTCGCGCGCCTGGTGTTCGCGGGCGGCGACGTGGTCGAGCCCCTGGTCACGCGCCCCAACGGCGAGGGCGACCGCCGCCAGGGTACGACGGTGCGCGTCTGGCCCGATCCCAAGTACTTCGAATCGGCCGCCCTGCCCATGGGCGAGCTCACCCACCTGCTGCGCAGCAAGGCCGTGCTGATGCCCGGCGTCTCGGTCTCGCTTTCCAACGAGAAGACCCGCGAGACCCAGACCTGGCAGTACAAGGGCGGCCTGCGCGACTACCTGATGCAGACGCTCAGCGCCGACCCGGTGATCCCGCTGTTCGAGGGCGAGGGCTATGCCGATGGGCAGAACGACAGCTTCGCCGAAGGCGAGGGCGCGGCCTGGGCCGTGGCCTTCACCGAGGAAGGCCAGCCGGTGCGCGAGAGCTACGTCAACCTGATCCCGACCAGCGCCGGCGGCACGCACGACAGCGGCCTGCGCGACGGCCTGTTCAACGCCGTCAAGAGCTTCATCGAGCTGCACAGCCTGCTGCCCAAGGGCGTCAAGCTGCTGCCCGAGGACGTGTTCGCGCGCGCCAGCTACGTGCTCTCGGCCAAGGTGCTCGACCCGCAGTTCCAGGGCCAGATCAAGGAGCGGCTGAACTCGCGCGATGCGGTGCGCCTGGTCTCGAGCTTCGTGCGCCCCGCGCTCGAGCTCTGGCTCAACCAGCATGTGGACTACGGCAAGAAGCTGGCCGAGCTGGCGATCAAGGCGGCGCAGACGCGCCAGAAGGCCGGCCAGAAGGTCGAGAAGCGCAAGGGCTCGGGCGTGGCCGTGCTGCCGGGCAAGCTGACCGACTGCGAGAGCCGCGACATCTCGCACAACGAGGTGTTCCTGGTCGAGGGCGACTCCGCCGGCGGCAGCGCCAAGATGGGTCGCGACAAGGAATGCCAGGCCATCCTGCCGCTGCGCGGCAAGGTGCTCAACACCTGGGAGGTCGAGCGCGACCGCCTGTTCGCCAACAACGAGATCCACGACATCGCCGTGGCCATAGGCGTCGACCCGCATGGCCCGAACGACAGCCCGGACCTCTCGGGCCTGCGCTACGGCAAGGTCTGCATCCTGTCGGACGCCGACGTGGACGGCTCGCACATCCAGGTGCTGCTGCTGACGCTGTTCTTCCGCCACTTCCCCAAGCTGATCGAAGCGGGGAACGTGTACGTGGCGCGCCCGCCGCTGTTCCGCGTCGACGCGCCGGCGCGCGGCAAGAAGCCGGCCTCCAAGGTCTATGCGCTCGACGAGGGCGAGCTCACCGCCATCCTGGACAAGCTGCGCAAGGACGGCGTGCGCGAAGGCGCCTGGACCATCAGCCGCTTCAAGGGCCTGGGCGAGATGAGCGCCGAGCAGCTGTGGGACACCACGCTGAACCCCGACACGCGCCGCCTGCTGCCGGTGCAGCTGGGCAGTTTCGACTTCGCGCAGACTGAAGGCCTGATCACCAAGCTCATGGGCAAGGGCGAGGCCGCGGCGCGCCGCGAGTTGATGGAACTGCACGGCGATGCGGTGGAAGTCGATGTTTGATCGTGACCAACAGTCCGGCCGGCATATCGTGGAGTTCGAGCAGGGCGGCCGGGCCAGGGCGGCGCATGGCAAGCGCTTGCTGCCGCAGCTGGGGCAGGCCTTGTCGCAGGAGTTCGGCAAGGGCTTCGATGCCTCCAACCTGCGCTACATGCGTCTGTTTTATCAAGCGTTTCCGAAATGTGACGCACTGCGCCACGAATTGAGCTGGACGCACTACCGCCTGCTGTTGCGGGTGGGTGCTGCTTACCTGTTACTTTCATAGCTGAACCAGACTTTTCACGATGGACCTACCGACCCTCGATCTCACGGCCGACCCGGCCGGCGACGACGCCCTCAGCCTTGCTACTTACGCCCAGCAGGCCTACCTCGAATACGCGCTCAGCGTGGTCAAGGGCCGGGCCCTGCCCGATGTCTGCGACGGCCAGAAGCCGGTGCAGCGGCGCATCCTGTATTCGATGTCGCGCATGGGCCTGGGCTATTCGGGCAGCAGCGGCGCCAAGCCGGTCAAGAGCGCGCGCGTGGTCGGCGACGTGCTGGGCCGCTTCCACCCGCATGGCGACCAGGCCGCCTACGACGCGCTGGTGCGCATGGCCCAGGACTTCGCCCAGCGCTACCCGCTGATCGACGGCCAGGGCAACTTCGGCAGCCGCGACGGCGACGGCGCGGCCGCCATGCGCTACACCGAGGCGCGCCTGGCCAGGATCACCAGCCTGCTGCTCGACGAGATCGACGAGGGCACGGTGGACTTCGTGCCCAACTACGACGGCTCGACCGAAGAGCCGCGCCAGCTGCCGGCGCGACTGCCGTTCGCGCTGCTCAATGGCGCCAGCGGCATCGCCGTGGGCCTGGCCACCGAGATCCCCAGCCACAACCTGCGCGAGATCGCCGACGCCTGCGTGGCGCTGATCAAGACCCCGCAGCTGTCCGACGAGGAGCTGTTCGCCCTGATCCCCGGCCCCGACTACCCGGGCGGCGGCCAGATCATCAGCCCGGCGGCCGACATCGCCGAGGCCTACCGCGGCGGCCGCGGCTCGCTCAAGCTGCGCGCGCGCTGGAAGATCGAGGACCTGGCGCGCGGCCAGTGGCAGCTGGTCGTCACCGAGCTGCCGCCCGGCGTGAGCTCGCAGAAGGTGCTCGAGGAGATCGAGGAGCTGACCAACCCCAAGGTCAAGGCCGGCAAGAAGGCGCTGAGCCAGGAGCAGACCCAGCTCAAGGCCAGCGTGCTGTCCGTGCTCGACCTGGTGCGCGACGAATCGAGCAAGGACGCGGCGGTGCGCCTGGTGTTCGAGCCCAAGACCAGCCGCATCGAACAGCAGGAGCTGATCACCGCGCTCTTGGCCCACACCAGCCTGGAGACCTCGGCGCCGATCAACCTGACCATGGTCGGCCTGGATGGCCGGCCGGTGCAGAAGTCGCTGCGCCAGATGCTGACCGAGTGGATCGCCTTCCGCCAGACCACGATCACAAGGCGCTCTCAGCACCGGCTGCAAAAGGTGCTGGACCGCATCCACATCCTCGAGGGCCGGCAGCTGGTGCTGCTCAACATCGACGAGGTGATCGCCATCATCCGCCAGAGCGACGAGCCCAAGGCCGCGCTGATGGCCCGCTTCAACCTGTCGGAGCGCCAGGCCGAGGACATCCTCGAGATCCGCCTGCGCCAGCTGGCGCGCCTGGAGGCGATCAAGATCGAGCAGGAGCTCAAGGAGCTGCGCGAGGAGCAGGGCCGGCTCCAGGAGATCCTGGGCAGCCCGGCAGCGCTGCGCCGCCTCATGGTCAAGGAGATCGAGCAGGACGCCAAGCAGTTCGCCGACGCGCGCCGCACCCTGATCCAGGCCGAGAAGAAGGCCGTGGCCGAGGTCAAGGTGGTCGACGAGCCGGTCACCGTGGTGGTGTCGCAAAAGGGCTGGGTGCGCGCGCGCCAGGGCCATGGCCACGAGGCCGCGAGCTTCGCCTTCAAGGCCGGCGACGGACTGTACGGTACCTTCGAGTGCCGCACCGTGGACCAGCTGCTGGTGTTCGGCAGCAACGGCCGCGTCTACTCGGTGCCGGTGGCCAGCCTGCCCGGCGCGCGCGGCGACGGCCAGCCCGTGACCACGCTGATCGAGCTCGAATCGGGCACCCAGCTGGCGCATTACTTCGCCGGCCCGCACAATGCCTGGCTGCTGCTTTCCACCTCGGCCGGCTACGGCTTCCTGGCCACGGTCGAGAACATGCTCTCGCGCCAAAAGGGCGGCAAGGCCTTCATCAGCTGCAACGCGGGCGACACCGTGTGCCGGCCCTCGCCGGCCAACGTGCCGCCGCCGGCGGGCGCGGCGCCTTCCGCGCTGCATGTCCCGGCCACCCATGTGGCCTGCGCCTCGGCCGGCGGCCGCATCCTGACCTTCGAGATCGGCGAGCTCAAGCCCATGGCCAACGGCGGCCGCGGCCTCATGCTGATCGACCTCGAGGCCAAGGACCAACTGGCCGGCGCCGCCGCCTACACGCGCAGCGTGAAGATCGAAGGCATAGGCCGCGGTGGCAAGCCGCGCGAGGAGACGCTGGAGATCCGCAGCCTGAACAACGCACGCGCGGCGCGGGGGCGCAAGGGCAAGCAGGCGGACCTGGGCTTCAAGCCCAGCAGCATCGTGCGGGTGGAGTGATTGGCTGGGCCCAGCCCCCGTTCCTGGCCGCATGGGCTCTGCACAGGCGCACCGTGTGCGGCGCTTGCGGCCCGTTTGACTGGCGCAAGTGTTGCAGCGGTCACACAATAGGCCGGGCGACAGGTCTCCTGCATTGCCCGTGGCGGCGGATGAAACTTACACTGCCCATCAAGAACACGCCGTCGCCACGCGTGGCTCGGTTCAACAAGGTTTATCGGCCGCAAAGGGAGGTCCCATGCTTAGTTCATACGTCGTCTCGCGACCGATAAACGCTGTTCGTTAGAGTGTAAGGTTGATTCTTCAGAAAAAATGGGGACACCCATTAGCCGGCCGGAGTCAAGCGAATACACGCGCTCGGCTAAAACCAGGAGTGCGCGGATGATGGAGTTGATTCTAATCATTGGTGTATTTGTTTCCTTCTTAAGCGCGGCAGCTGCCGAGAAGGATTCTGAAAAAAGAGGCCTCTGGTGGATGGCCACCTTTTTGTTCGTCGCTGCCTACTTGGGATGGTCTGGAGCTTTAAGATGACGACTTAGACTGAGTTTCCTTCCTGCTACTGGTCCGGCCCGGGTGGATGGATGATCTGCCGCGTCGTTGGCTGCATGAAAAAATGGGTGCCCCCATTTTCCAAACGTTGGAAATTGAGAGGAGAGGTATATGAGCAAGCTACTTCGAGATATAGGTAAAACAGCCCCTGATACACTAGAAGATCTGGTGTTTGTTATGGCGAAAAATATTGAGGAATCTCTTATTACAGGGGGCGCCATTGCCGGTAAAGATTATACAATTCATGATTTATACTCCTGGGCAATGCCGTTTGCTCTTGAGGTGTTTAGAGATAAATCAAAAGATGTTTCGTTTGCTATTGAATTTTAGTTTTGACCAATTAAGAGTTGCATTGCTTAATTTGTTGGAGCCTTGGTAGAGATCTGACATAGAAATCAACCGGACACGCTAAGCGCGCCGGTTATTCGCGCCGTTAACCCTCAGGAGAGCACATGCGCGTGACTAAAGGCGGCACTGACATGTACTGTCCCTCGTGCAAGGAGGTTACGACGTGCAAAGCCGTGCCAGCCGCACAAGTGACGTACAACCCGAGTGACTACGGTCAGCGCAAGTACTACATCAAGCATGACGACATACAGTTCTTCCAGCGAGGGCGAGAATGCCTGAGCTGCGGGCACGAGTTCGTCTCGGCTGAAGTTGATTTGCAGTTCCTTGAAGAATTGGTTGAATTGCGTGACGCGCTCAGCGAAATTAAGGGCAATGCGGAGGCCTACGTAAAGGAGTCTGCGGCTGCCTCGGTCTCGCTCGAAAAGCTAAGTGAATCACTTGGTGTCCTTCGAGCCCTTAAGGTGTACAAGAGTGCGAAGAAGAGTTAACAGGTCAGTCAACGTGGACGCTCAAAGGCGTCCCGCCGCTGTGCGGCGTCCTGTTCTTGGGCCCCATTAGCCATGGATCGCAACGCCATCCTTTCCGAGATCCGTCGCCTCGCTGAGGCCAACGGTGGCGTTGCCGTTGGACGGACGCGCTTTGAGAAGTTGACCGGAATCACAGAAGGAGTCTGGCTCGGAAAATTTTGGCTCAGTTGGGGTGAAGCAGTTTCCGAGGCAGGCTTTGCGCCGGGAAAAATGCAGGAGGCGCACGCCGAAGAATTTCTGCTTGAGTGCTTAGCCAACCTTACTCGCTCGTGCGGCCGATTTCCTACGGCGGCTGAAATAAAAATGCGCAGGGTGAATGATAAGGAATTTCCGAACCATGGCGTGTTTGACCGGTTGGGAACCAAGAGCGCCAAGATCGGACGTCTCCGTGAATTCGGAAAAAAACGGAGTGCCTATGCGGACATTTTGGATTTACTACCCGAAGTAAAATTCTCGAGCGTTGAATCCGAGCTGGCCGGTGAAGTGGCACAGCAAGGCGATGGTTACGTCTACATGTTAAGGCTTGATAAGCATTTCAAGATCGGGAAGACGTTCGCGGTGCCAAGAAGGCATCGAGAAATTGCCCTGGAATTGCCCGAAAAGCCCGAGGTCGTTCATGCCATTCGTACCGATGATCCATCAGGTATCGAAGCCTACTGGCACGCTCGCTTCGCTGACCGGCGGACGAATGGGGAGTGGTTTCTTTTGCGACCCGAAGATGTGCGGGTTTTTAAACGCAGAAAGTTCATGTGAACGATGTGTTTAACATCTCATATATGGACTCCACCACAAAGACAAAAAACTGACCGATAGGGTAGCCTGTTGGTAAACACCTGCAGTCGTGTCCGGCATCTTCAGTCGGCTCTGCGGCGGCGCGTGCCGACATGGAATCACTCTGGCGCCGCTTACCGCTGGCGTTAATATGGCCATCTCAGACTTCGATCCATCCTTATTTTCGAACGCGAGAATGAATTGGCAGGCGTGAACCGCCGGGATTCGTGGAGCCCCCCAAGCCTTCCGAAACCAGCTCCGGCCCTGCGTCGTTTTGACGGCATCTGGCCGCTTGGCGACAATGCTGGCATGAGTCCCAAGACCATCGACCTGTCCCCGCTGCGCAAGGCGCTGGCCCTGCTTCAGGAGGCCTTGCAGTTCTGGCAGGCGCAGGCGGAGGGCTCGGCGCTGAAGCCGCATCTGCGTTCGGCCGTGATCCAGTCGTTCGAGTTCACCTATGAGCTCGCGGTGCGCCTGTTGCGCCGCGTGCTGATCGAGCGTGCGGAGGCTGCCGATCTAGGGCCTGTTAACGCTATTTCCAGGGAGCGCGTTGCGGATCAAAAAGGCCATGCGCAAGGCGCGAAACGCAGCCGGGGTCGGGCCCCGGCGATGTTTCGCAACGCGGCGCATGGCCTTTTTGACCACAACCCGAAGGGAACGGGTTGAATCGGGCGCCACTCGTCGTTGCCCGGCTTGCCCGCACGTCAGTGCGGGCTGCGCCGTGCGCCTCGATTGGCACCCGATTCAGCCCGTTCGCGCCCCTGGAAATAGCGTTCACAGGCCCTAATGGCAGACCTTTCGTTCAACGACCTGCTGCGCAGGGCCGCCGATGCGGGGCTCGTGGCGGACCCCCTGGCGTGGCGCGGCTGGCGCGAGATGCGCAACGCCACCAGCCATGCCTACGACGAGGCCAGGGCGCAGGAAGTGGCCGAGGGTGCCATCCGCTTTGCCAGGGATGCCGCGCTCGTGCTGGCGGCGCTGGAGAAGAGCCTTGCGCCCTGAGTCCCGGCAGCCCGCACTGACCGAGGGCCAGCGCGCCATCGTCCGTGAGGTGCTGGACCGCGTGATTCCGGGCGCCGAGGTCTGGCTGTTCGGCTCGCGGACGACAGGACGGGCGCGGCCGTTTTCGGACCTCGACCTGCTGATCACCCGTCCCGGGCGGCTGACATGGGCGCAGCGCGCCGCCCTGAGCGACGGTTTCGAGGCCAGCGAGCTGCCGTTTCGCGTCGACGTGGTGGAGGCCGACGGCCTGGCCGCCGAGATGGCCACGCGGATCATGGCCGAGCGCATGGCCCTGCGCTGACACCGCCAGGGTCAGTCCGAACCCGTCATACGGTTTTGCATTCAAGAGATAGCCTCTTCGCGCTGCGACGCGGTGCCGTGTTCCGTTCATGTCCCCCGGCGCCGGCCTATGGCCGTCGCCTCCTCCTTGACTTCACTGCACACGACACCGCGCCGCAGCGCTCCAGCCGGCGTCGTGGTGCGCGAAGCAGTGGCGCGGGACCGGTGGTGGACCCGAAGGGGAGGGCGGGTGAACGGCGCAGTGAAGTCAAGGAGGAGACGAGGGCGTGACGCCCTCGTCGGGGGACATGAACGGAGCCGTTCGCCCGCCCTCCCCGCCTCGCTCGGCGCAGGCAGGGACTTCTTGTACTTCTGATCGCGAACCGGTATCAGTCCGAACCCGGCTTCCACACCCGCGCCAGCACGCCCAGCCGCTGGCGCAGCGTGAGCCGTTCGTCGGACATCGCGTCGATGAAGTCCGACAGGCGCTTGGACTTGACCATGGTGTAGAAGGTGAGGATGGTGGTGAGCACGGCCACCACGCCGAACCACAGCAGCTTGCGCGACAGGGGCGCATCGGCCTCGGCCAGCAGGTTCATGCCCAGGAAGCCGGTGGTGACGGTGCCGATCAGGCCGAACAGTGTGACCACGGTCAGCCGCACCACGGTGTTGGCCTGGCGGCGCAGGCTGTCGGTTTCCAGGTAGCTGTTCATGTCGGCGATGCGCTGCTTGACCTCGTCGTACAGCGGGTCCAGGCCCAGATGGCTGGCGCACATGTGCGACAGGGCGCGCACCTGGGCCTGCTCGGAAATCTCGTGGAACCAGTAGCGGTGCGTGAAGCGCAGGAAGCGCTCGAAGCTGGCGCGGATGGCGCGCTTGAAGCGCTTGACGCTGTCGGGGTCGTGGATGTCCAAGCGCTTGAGCGCCTCCACCAGCTGGTCGGAGAACATCAGCAGCGCCGCCTTCTGGAAATGCGCGATCAGGAACAGCAGGAAATGCTGGTGCTTGAACTGCGCGAGCACGCCGCGGTCGCGGCAGCGGAAGAAGGAAGACCGCGCATCGCCCACCACGACCAGCGCGTGGCCGCTGCAGAGGTAGCGCGTGCGGGGGGCGGTGCCGGCGTCGACCCAGAAACGGTCGTAGCAGCAGCGCTGCTCGAAGTCGGCCAGGTGCTGCTCGCTGTAGGGCAGGGCGTTGTCCGGGCCGCCCGGTGCCGTCACCAGCCCGAGGCGGATGAAGTCCTGGCGCGTCAGGCGCCGCGGATCGTCGACGGCCAGGTAGGCCATCAAGGGCATGCGGTAGTACTCGATCTGGCGGTAGCGCAGCTGGCCGGGCTCGCCCGAATGGTCGCTCACCAGGGGCTGCATCAGGTAGGCCCAGTGCGCGGCGATGCGCGGGGCGCGGTGCTCGCAGACATGCGAAAGAAAGGCCTCGCGCTGCTGGGCGTCCGAGCGGGCCAGCACATTGCCCCGTGCGTCCAGCCACTCCACGCTGGCCAGGCAGTTCTGGGCCGCGCCATCCTCGTCCCAGCCGCCCGGGTAGGCGCGGCCGAAGCGGTACAGCTGCTCCTGGGCCACAGGCAGCGGCAGGTCGTCGGCGCAGACCTCGACGTTGAGCAGCACCACGTCCACGTCGAAGAAGAAATACAGGTCGATGTGCACCACCGACAGCGTGATCGGCGCGTCGCCTGGCCGCGCCACCGTGCGCAGCGCCGCGATGTCGTGCCGGCGGAACACCCGCATCGGCGACTCGCCGCCGCCCTGGGCCTTGCCGTGCGCGCGCCCCTCGCCGTAGAGAAAGCGCTGCACATAGGGCAGGAAGCTGACGAACTCGTTGTAGTGGCGCTCGTGGAACTGCTCGCGGTCGCCGGTGTATTCGTCGACCCGTTCGCGCCAGGGCGAGGCCTCGCCCGCCTCGCGCAGCAGGTCCCAGGGCCGCAGCTGGGGGCGCTGGGTGTCGCGCAAGGGCATCAGCCGCACCGGCCACAGCAGGGCCTGGCGCAGATGATGCACGGTCACTGCCGGCGCGGCGGCCTCGGCCACGGTTTCAGCCGAGCTCGGCGATCAGCTCGATCTCGACGCAGGCGCCCATGGGGATCTGGGCCACGCCGAAGGCGCTGCGCGCATGCGCGCCGGCCTGCGGGCCGAACACCTGGCCCAGCAGCTCGCTGCAGCCGTTGGTGACCAGGTGCTGCTCGGTGAACTCGCCGGTCGAGTTCACCAGGCTCATCAGCTTGACGATGCGCTTGATCTTGTTCAGGTCGCCCACGGCCGCGTGCAGCGTGCCCAGCAGGTCGATGGCGACGGCGCGCGCGGCGGCCTGGCCCTCGGCGGTGCTCATGGTCTTGCCGAACTGGCCGACCCAGGGCTTGCCGTCCTTCTTGGCGATGTGGCCGGAGAGGAACACCAGTTTGCCGGTCTGCACGAAGGGCACGTAGGCGGCGGCGGGCACGGCCACCGGCGGCAGGGTGATGTCCAGTTCTTTCAGCTTGTCGTAAACGTTCATGGGTTTTCCTTGGGAATCGATGGCGCGGCCTGTGCCGCGGCGGCTTCGCCGACGGGCTCGACCGTCACGCCGACCGAGAGTGTATGCCGCGCCCCGCCATGGATCACGCCGCGCATCGGTGAGATGTCCGAATAGTCGCGGCCGGTGGCCAGGGTCACGTAGTCCTCGCCGGGGCTGGCCCAGCCGTCGCGGTGGTTGGTGGGGTCCAGGTCCCACCAGCCCTGGCCCTGGTCGGCGCCGGGCAAGTCCGGCAGGTAGACCGATACCCAGGCGTGCGAGGCGTCGCTGCCCACCAGGCGCGGCTGGCCGGGCGGCGGCTGCGTCAGCAGGTAGCCGCTCACGTAGCGCGCGGCCAGGCCCATGGCGCGCAGGCCCGCGATCATGATGTGGGCGAAGTCCTGGCAGACACCGCGGCGCTGGGCCAGGGCCTCCAGGGCCGGCGTGTGGACCTCGGTGCTTTCCGCCACGTAGCTGAAGTCGAGATGGATGCGCGCCATCAGCTCCTGCGCCGCCTCGCGCAGCGGGCGGCCCGCTGCGAAGCTCGGCCGTGCGTAGTCCGCGAAGGCCGGGTGCCGCGGCACATGGGGGGAGGGAAAGACGAATTCGCAGGCCGGGTCGTAGGGGCTGCCGACGCGGTAGCGCAGGTGCTCGCGCACGGCTTCCCAGGCCAGGCGGCTGGCCACCGGCGCGCGGGGGCGGGTGCGCACCTCGCTCACCGCGGTCACGCTGAGGGTCTCGTGGGGCGCCTGCAGCGAGAAGAAGGCCCGGTGGTTGCCGTACACGTCGCGCGCCTGGCTGCGCTGGGCCGGCGCGGGCAGCACCGCCAGGCTGTGGCTCAGCACGGTCTGGCAGGCGGTGTCGCAGGGCTGCAGGCAGGCCACGTGCTGGGCCGTCTCGACGGCGGGCGCGTAGGCGTAGCGGGTCTCGTGGGTGATGCGCAGCTGCATGTCAGGCGCCCAGGCTCTGGTTGGCCTCGCCCGTGTGGGTGAAGTAGCGCAGGCTGATCTCGTCCGAGATCCGCCAGGCGATGCTGGCGCAGCGCTCGAGCAGTTCGCCCAGGGCCGGGAAGGCAGCCTCCGCGTCGCACAGTGTCTCCAGGTGCCACTGCTCGGGATCGGGCACCTGTTGCGCCAGCTCGTCGATCGCGCCACGGGTGTGGGCCGCGAGCTTGGCGAGCCGCCCGCGCAGCGTCTGCACCACCCAGCCGAGCGAGCGCGGGTTGTCGCGGTTGAGCACCAGCAGTTCCAGCAGCGCCGCCACGTCGCGGCTTTGCTGGTACTGGGCGTGAAAGGTGATGGTGCTGTCGAACAGGGCCACCATGGCCTCGAAGCCGCCCTCGTCCTGCACCGCGCCGGTCTCGAAGCCGCGGCCCAGCGCCGCGGCCAGGAAGCCCAGGCGCTCGATCTGGCGCCCGATCGACAGCAGGCGCCAGCCGTCGTCGCGCGTCATGCGGTCGGTCTGCGCGCCGGTCATGGCGGCCAGGTAGCCGCTGGTGGACTCGAGCACGCGCAGGGCCTCGACGCTGGCGTATTCACCGTCGCCCGCGTATTCGGCGCTGCGCTCGAAGAATTCGCGCTCGGCCCGCACGATCAGGTTCCACTGCTCCTGCGACAGGCGCTCGCGCACTGCCGAGGCGGAGCCCTTGACGGCGCGCAGGTTGAAGCCCACGCTGGCGGTGTCCTCGGTGTCGCACAGCCCGGCCACCAGCGAGCGCTCGAACACCCGGCGCGCCTGTTGCGGCGAGGGCACGCCCGGCGGCACCAGGCTGCTGGCCTCGGCCATGCGGCTGAGCCAGCTCAGCAGCGGCTGGGAGGACTGGTCCTCGCCGTTCAGGCATTCGAGCGTCAGGCGCGCCAGGCGCAGGCTGTTTTCCGCGCGCTCGCTGTAGCGGCCCAGCCAGAACAGGTTTTCCGCGGCGCGGCTGGTCACCAGGCGGCGGCGCTGGACCACCGAGGCCGGCGAGAGATGGGGCTGCAGCAGGGTGGTGCGGTCCACCTGCTCGCCCTTGTCCACGTCGATCTGCACCCAGGTGTCGGCACTGCTGCCGCCGCGCTGCATCGAGGCGACACCGGCGCTGGCGCTCACCAGGCGCGCCAGGCCGCCGGGCAGCACGCGCCAGGACTGCGGTCCGTCGGACAGGGCGAACACGCGCAGGATGACCGAGCGCGGCGCGATGCCGGGCTGCAGCGGGTCGGCCTTCCAGGTCGGCATCTGCGACAGCGCCAGCGCATCCTGCACCGTGTGCTCGTCACCCTGGCGCAGGATGCGGCCCGACCATTCGTCGAGCTTGCGCCGCGACAGCTGGCTGCCGAGCACCGCATCGAAGCTGTTGTGGCTGTCCCAGCCCGGGTAGGTGGGCTTGATCACGCATTCGGCCAGGCGCGGCAGCACGGCCTCCATGGCGGCGCGCTCGCCGCACCACCAGGTGGGCAGGGCCGGCAGCTGCAGGGTCTCGCCCAGCAGGTGCTCGGCCAGGGCGGGCAGGAAGCCCAGCAGCGCGGGCGACTCGAGGAAGGCCGAGCCCGGCGCGTTGGCCACCAGCAGCTGGCCGGCGCGCATGGCCTGCAGCAGGCCGGGCACGCCCAGTGTGGAGTCGGGGCGCAGCTCCAGCGGGTCGAGCCAGGCGTCGTCCACGCGCTTGAGCAGGCCGTGCACGGGCTCCAGCCCCTGCAGGGTCTTGAGGTACAGGCGCTGGTCGCGCACCGTGAGGTCGCTGCCCTGCACCAGGGTCAGGCCCAGGTAGCGCGCCAGGTAGGCGTGCTCGAAATAGGTCTCGTTGTAGGGGCCGGGGGTGAGCAGGGCGATGTGGGTGTCGGCCCCGGCCGGACTCATGCGCTTGAGGCCGTCGATCAGGGCGCGGTAGGTGCCGGCAACGCGCTGCACGTGCATGGCCTCGAAGGCCTGCGGAAACAGGCGCGAGATCGACAGCCGGTTCTCCAGCAGGTAGCCCAGGCCCGAAGGCGCCTGGGTGCGCTGAGACAGCACCCACCAGCGGCCGTCGGGGCCGCGCGCGAGGTCGAAGGCGGCGATCTGCAGGTGGGTGCCGCCGACCGGTTGCACGCCGTGCATGGCGCGCAGATAGCCGGGGTGGCCCTGCACCAGGGCCGGCGGCAGCAGGCCGGCGCGCAGCAATTCCTGCGGGCCGTAGACGTCAGCCATCACGCGGTCGAGCACGCGCACGCGCTGCAGCACGCCGGCTTCGATCTGGCGCCAGCTCTCGGGCGAGACGATCAGGGGAAACAGGTCGAGCGCCCAGGGCCGCTGCGGGCCGCTGGCGTCCGCGTAGACGTTGTAGCTCACGCCGTTGTCGCGGATCTGGTGCGCCAGGCTGGCGGTGCGGCGGTTCAGGTCGGCGAAGCCGTCGACGCCCAGGTGCTCGAAGAACGCAGTCCAGGCCGGGGTGAGTTGCGTGGGGTCTACGGCCTTGGCGCCCTCGGCGGCGTCGCCGGCCGGGCGTGGTGGCGTCGTCACGCCGCCGCGCAGCTCGTCGTAATGTCCGGCGGCCGCGCAGGGCGCCAGCTCGCCCGCCAGCCGGGCGGGTTCGGGCGGCTGGTTGTCGTCGAAGAGGTCGGGGTCGGTGGCGTCCAAAGTGACGGTATTGTTACATCGGTGCCGCCACCCGCGTCAGTGCCTGAGATCCAGCGTGAACGGGAACTCGCGGCTGCCCGGTAGCTCGCTGGTGGCCGGCGGCACGTCGATCGCGCCCGGCGTGTGGCCCATCTCGAAGAAGCGGGACAGGCGCCGGCTCTCGGCCTCGTAGGCGTTGACCGGGAAGCTGTCGTAGCTGAGGCCGCCCGGGTGGGTCACGTGGTACTGGCAGCCGCCCAGGGAGCGCTTCATCCAGGTGTCGACGATGTCGAAGGCCAGCGGCGCGTGCACGCCTATCGAGGGGTGCAGCGAGGAGGGCGGGTTCCAGGCCTTGTAGCGCACGCCGGCCACATACTCGCCCGTGGTGCCGGTGGGTTGCAGGGGCAGGGCGCGGCCGTTGCAGGTGATGGCGTGGCGGCTGGGGTTCAGGCCGGTGACGCGCAGCTCGATGCGCTCGAGCGACGAGTCCACGTAGCGCACCGTGGCGCCGCTGGCGCCTTCCTCGCCCATCACATGCCAGGGCTCGAGCGCGTTGCGCAGCGTGAGCGACATGCCCATGCTCTGCAGCTGGCCGACCCGCGGGAAGCGGAACTCGAAGTGGGGCGCGAACCAGGCTTGGTCGAAGTCGAAGCCGGCCTGGCGCAGCTCGGCCAGCACGTCGGCGAAGTCCATCTGCACGAAGCTGGGCAGCAGGAAGCGGTTGTGCAGCTCGGTGCCCCAGCGCGTGACGGGGGCCAGGTAGGGCTGGTCCCAGAAGCGGGCCACCAGGGCGCGCAGCAAGAGCTGCTGCACGATGCTCATGCGCGCGTGCGGCGGCATCTCGAAGGCGCGCAGCTCCAGCAGGCCCAGGCGGCCGGTGGCCGAGTCGGGCGAGTAGAGCTTGTCGATGCAGAACTCGCTGCGGTGGGTGTTGCCGGTGACGTCGACCAGGATGTTCCGCAAGGTGCGGTCGACCAGCCACGGCGGCATGTGGTCCTTGTGTTTTGCCCTGCTCGCGTGGATCTCGCGCAGCGCGATCTCCAGCTCGTAGAGCTGGTCGTTGCGCGCCTCGTCCACGCGCGGCGCCTGGCTGGTGGGGCCGATGAACAGGCCGCTGAACAGGTAGCTCAGCGAAGGGTGGTTGTGCCAGTAGAGGATCAGGCTGGCCAGCAGCTCGGGCCGGCGCAGGAAGGGGCTGTCGGCCGGCGTGGCGCCGCCGAGCACGAAATGGTTGCCGCCGCCGGTGCCGGTGTGGCGGCCGTCGGTCATGAACTTCTCGGCCGACAGCCGGCTCTGGAACGCCGCATCGTAGAGGAACTCGGTGTGCTGCACCAGCTCCTGCCAGCTGTGGGCGGGGTGGATGTTGACCTCGATGACGCCGGGGTCGGGCGTGACCTGCAGCAGTTTCAGGCGCGGGTCGCGCGGCGGCGGGTAGCCCTCGAGCACGATCTTCAGGCCCAGCCCCTCGGCCGTGGCCTCGATCGCGGCCAGCAGGTCCAGGTAGTCCTCCAGGCGCGCCAGCGGCGGCATGAAGACGTAGAGCATGCCGCTCTTGCCGCCATGCTCGCGCTCGGCCTTGGGGCCGCTGGCGCGCATGGGGTCGCGCGCCTCCACGCACAGGGCGGTGCGCGTGACCCCCGGCGCCGACTCGCCGCGCTGCGGCAGATGGGCGGCGGCGGCGCTGGCGTGCGAGGGCTGGGCCTGGCCCAGCAGGTTGGCGCGCTGGGCGCCGCGCGGGCCTGCGCCCGGCGCGTGGCCCTGGCCCTGCACGGCCACGGTGCCGCCCTCGGCGAAACCGCCGCCCGGCGTCAGCGGGGCGTACTGGGCGCGCAGCTCGGCCGCCTGGGGCAGGGGCGCGCGCGGCGCGTAGGGGTCCTGCTCGACCAGGTAGGGGTAGTCGGCCTGGCTGACCCAGGGCAGGGAGTCGAGCGGCAGCCGGTAGCCCATGGGCGAGTCGCCGGGCATCAGGTACATGCGCCCGTCGCGGAAGAACCAGGGGCCGGTGGACCAGGCCGTGCCCGCCAGGGCCGGGTCGGAACCGTCCTGCGGATTGGCCTGCAGGGGCAGCACGTAGCCGACCACCGCGTCGAGCTTCTGGCCGAACACGCGGCGCAGGCGCTGGCGCTCCATCTCGTCGTCCAGCTTGGAATCGAACGGGTCCACGTTGACGGGCAGGCGGCGCTCGCGCCACAGGTAGTACCAGGCGTCCTCGTAGCCGGGCTCGATGTGGGCGTCGGACAGGCCCAGCCTGCGCGCCAGCGCCTGGGTGAAGCGCTGCGCGTCCTCGCTGGTGTAGGCCGCCGGCTCGCGCTCGTCGGCGAACAGGGCCGGGTTGTGCCACAGCGGCTGGCCGTCGGCGCGCCAGTAGATCGACAGCGCCCAGCGCGGCAGCTGCTCGCCGGGATACCACTTGCCCTGGCCGAAGTGCAGGAAGCCGCCCTGGCCGTATTCCTCGCGCAGCCGCTGCACCAGCTCGGTGGCGTAGCCGCGCTTGGTGGGCCCGAGCGCGTCGGTGTTCCATTCGGCCGCGTCGCGGTCCGAGGTCGAGACGAAGGTGGGCTCGCCGCCCATGGTCAGGCGCACGTCGCCGGCCTGCAGCCGCCGGTCCACCGCCTCGCCCAGCTGCATGACCTGCTCCCACTGGGCCTCGGTGTAGGGCTTGGTCACGCGCGGCGACTCGTGGATGCGCGTGACCTGCATGTGGTGGCTGAACGTCACCTCGCATTCATCGACCGCGCCCTCCACCGGGGCGGCGCTCGATGGCTGCGGCGTGCAGGCCAGCGGAACATGGCCTTCGCCCGCGAGCAGGCCCGAGGTCGGGTCCAGGCCGACCCAGCCCGCGCCGGGCAGGTAGACCTCGCACCAGGCGTGCAGGTCGGTGAAGTCGACCTCGGTGCCGCTGGGGCCGTCGAGCGCCTTGACGTCCGGCGTGAGCTGGATCAGGTAGCCCGAGACGAAGCGCGCCGCCAGGCCGCAATGGCGCAGCAGCTGCACCAGCAGCCAGCCCGAGTCGCGGCAGGAGCCACTGGCCTTGGCCAGCGTTTCCTCGGGCGTCTGCACGCCGGGTTCCATGCGGATCAGGTAGCGGATGTCGCCATGCAGCTGCTGGTTCAGCTTGACCAGGAAATCGATCGTGCGCATCTTGCTGCGGTCGACCTTGTCGAGATAGGCCTTGACCCGGGGCGTGAGCGGCTCGGTGGCGAGGTAGGGGCCGAGCTCCTGCTTGGTTGCGGCGCTGTAGCTGAACGGAAAGTGCTCGGCCTCGGGCTCCAGGAAGAAGTCGAACGGGTTGTAGACCGCCATCTCGACCACCAGGTCGACGGTGACCTTGAACTCGGTGGTCTTGTCCGGAAAGACCAGGCGGGCCTGGTAGTTGGCGAACGGGTCCTGCTGCCAGTTGATGAAATGCGTGCCGGGCGCTATGCGCAGCGAATAGGAGATGACCTCGCTGCGGCAATGCGGCGCCGGGCGCAGGCGTACGACCTGCGGGCCGAGGCCGACCGGGCGGTCGTACTGGTAGTGGGTGACGTGGCTCAGGGCGACGTGAATGGACATGCGCGTCTCGCTTTCCTTGGGCGGCTGTGCGGAAGGCAGCCGCACAGGCATACTAGCAAGACCCGAGCCAGCCGACGCACAAGTCTTCAGGCCGGTTCGGCATCCATTCATGCAGGAAACGCACAGCACAGCGGAGGGCGCGCGCGCCGGCGGCTTGGGGCCGGCGCTGGCCGGCTTTGTGATGGGCACGGCGCTGCAGTTGCAGCAGCCCGCGCTCTGGCCCGCCTGGGCCTACGCCGTTGGGCTCTTACCGGCACTGCTGCTGGCCGGCTCGAGCGGCCTGCGCGCGCGGGGCCTAGGCTGGCTGCTGTGCGCGGCCCTGGCCATGGGCTTCGCCCTGACCGGGCTGCGTGCCGGCGCCATCGCGCAGCGCCAGCTGGATCCGGCGCTGGAGGGGCGCGACCTCGACGTGAGCGGCGTGGTGGCCGCCATGCCGCAGCGCAACGAAGGCGGCCTGCGTTTTCGCTTCGAGGTCGAGTCGGCCCGCCTGGACCAGGCGCCCGTGAGCCTGCCGCCCCAGCTCTACCTGGGCTGGTGGGGCGGCGTGTCGGACGGCGCGGCCTCGCCAGAGCGCCAGCCGGCCGAGCTGCGCGCCGGCGAGCGCTGGCAGCTGCGCCTGCGCCTGAAGGCGCCGCACGGCAACCTCAACCCCCATGGTTTCGACTACGAGCTCTGGCTCTGGGAGCAGGGCCTGCAGGCCAGCGGCTACGTGCGCGCCGGGCCCAAGGACCCGCCGCCGCAGCGCCTGGGCGAGACCTGGCGCCATCCGCTGGAGCGGGCGCGCCAGACGGTGCGCGACGCCATCTTCGCGCGCCTCGGGTCCGCCGGCTCGGACGAGGCGCCGGATGCAGCGCTGCGCCGCGCGGGCGTGCTGGCGGCGCTGGTGACCGGCGACCAGGGGGCGATAGACCGGGCCGACTGGGACATGTTCCGCGCCACCGGCGTGGCCCACCTGATGAGCATCTCGGGCCTGCACATCACGCTGTTCGCCTGGGTGGCGATGGCGGGGGTGGGCGCGCTGTGGCGGCGCACCGCGCGCTGGGGCTGGCGCTGCTGCCTGTGGCTGCCCGCGCCGCAGGCGGCACTGCTCGGCGGCGTGGCCCTGGCCACGGCCTATGCGCTGTTCAGCGGCTGGGGCGTGCCGGCCCAGCGCACCGTGTGGATGCTGCTCGCCGTGAGCGCGCTGCGCCTGACGGCGCGGCAATGGCCCTGGCCGCTGGTCTGGCTGCTGGCCTGCGCGGTGGTGGTGGCCATCGATCCCTGGGCCCTGCTGCAGGCCGGCTTCTGGCTCAGCTTCGTCGCCGTGGGCGTGCTGTTCGCGGCCCGCGTCGAGGCCCGCGGGGACGAGGCCGCGGATCTCGATCGCCCCTGGTCCGAGGCGGGCAGCCTGTCCGCGCGCGCGGCCGCCGCGGCGGCGACCCTGCTGCGCGAGCAATGGGTGGTGAGCCTGGCGCTCACGCCGCTGTCGCTGCTGCTGTTCGGCCAAGTCTCTCTGGTCGGCCTGCTGGCCAACCTGATCGCCATTCCCTGGGTGACCTGGGTGCTCACGCCGCTGGCGCTGTGCGGTGTGCTGGTGCCGCCCCTGTGGGACATGGCGGCCGCGGCGCTGCGCCCGCTGGCGGCCGGCCTGCAGTGGCTGGCCGGCCTGCCGTTCGCGACGCTGTCCACGCCTGCGCCGGCGCTGTGGGCCGGCGCGGCGGGCGTCGCGGGCGGGGCCCTGCTGGCCATGCGCCTACCCTGGCGGCTGCGCGTGCTGGGCCTGCCTCTGCTGCTGCCGGCGCTGCTGTGGCAGGCGCCGCGTCCCGCGGCGGGCCAGTTCGAACTGCTGGCCGCCGACGTCGGCCAGGGCAATGCCGTCATCGTGCGCACCGCCAGCCACACGCTGGTCTACGACGCCGGGCCGCGTTTCTCTGCCGAAAGCGACGCGGGCCACCGCGTGCTGGTGCCCTTGCTGCGGGCGCTGGGCGAGCGTGTCGACACGCTGATGCTGAGCCACCGCGATACCGACCACACCGGCGGTGCGCGCGCCGTGCTGGCCATGCAGCCGCAGGCGGCACTGACCGGATCGCTGGCGGCGGACCATGAACTGCAGGCCTTGCGACCAGCCTCGCGCTGCGAGGCGGGCCAGCGCTGGGACTGGGACGGCGTGCGTTTCGAGCTGCTGCATCCCCAGCCGGGCGACGAGGGCCTGACGCAGAAATCCAACGCCTTGAGCTGCGTGCTGCGCATTGACAACGGCCGTCACGCCGCGCTGCTGCCGGGCGACATCGAGGCGGCCCAGGAAGCCCGGCTGGTGGCGGCTGCCGCGCCGCTGCGCGCCGACCTGCTGCTGGTGCCCCACCATGGCAGCAAGACCTCGTCGACGCCGGCGTTTCTGGACGCGGTCCAGCCTCGGCTGGCCCTGGTGCAGGCGGGCTACCGCAATCGCTTCGGCCATCCGGCCGCGCCAGTGATGGGGCGTTACAGCGAGCGAAACATCCGCGTCATCCAGTCCGCTGGCTGCGGTGCGGCGCGCTGGTCCAGCAGCGCCCCCGGCCTGGTGCGCTGCGAGCGCGAGCAGGCTGCGCGATACTGGCATCACCGTCTGCCCGACTGATGAACTATCGCGCGCGGGCCCAGAACTTGCTACCCTGACGGCAGGAGAAAGCGGCATGCAGAAATTCGACGAGATGTACACCACGCTGGCCCCCGCCGGGCAGAGCCAGTCGCAAAGCCAGGGGCAGGGCGCGGCGCAGAGTCAGACGCAGTCGCAGTCACAGTCGCAATCGCAGGTTCAGTCACTGGGGTCGGAGGTCCGCGAGCACTACAGGACTTACGCCCAGTGGTTGTCGCGCCAGAGCGCCGACGTGATGAGGGCGCGCCGCGAAGAGGCGGAGATGATCTTCCGCCGCGTGGGCATCACCTTTGCCGTCTATGGCGCCAAGGATGAAGATGGCGCGGGCACCGAGCGGCTGATCCCCTTCGACTTGATCCCGCGCATCATCCCGGCCCATGAGTGGGCCGGGATGGAGCAGGGCCTGGTGCAGCGCGTGACGGCGCTGAACCGCTTCATCCACGACGTCTACCACGAGCAGGAGATCCTGCGCGCGGGCGTGATCCCCGCCGACCAGGTCATGCACAACGCGCAGTTCCGTCCGCAGATGATGGGCGTGGACGTGCCCAACCAGATTTATTCTCACATCAGCGGCATCGACATCGTGCGCGCCCCCAACGCGCGCGGCGAGGGCGAGTACTACGTGCTCGAGGACAACCTGCGCGTGCCCAGCGGCGTCTCCTACATGCTGGAGGACCGCAAGATGATGATGCGCCTGTTCCCCGAGCTGTTCAGCGCGCACCGCGTGGCGCCGGTCGCGCATTACCCCGACCTGCTACTGGAGACCCTGCGCGCGTCCAGCCCCGCCATCACGGCCGAGCCCACGGTGGTGGTGCTCACGCCCGGCATGTACAACAGCGCCTACTTCGAGCATGCCTTCCTGGCGCAGCAGATGGGCGTGGAACTGGTCGAGGGCCAGGACCTGTTCGTCAAGGACGACTTCGTCTACATGCGCACCACGCGCGGCCCCAAGCAGGTGGACGTGATCTACCGCCGGGTGGACGACGACTTCCTGGACCCGCAGGTGTTCCGGCCCGGCTCCACCCTGGGCTGCGCCGGGCTCATGGAGGCCTACCGCAAGGGCCATGTGGTGATCTGCAATGCCGTGGGCACGGGCGTGGCCGACGACAAGTCGATCTATCCCTATGTGCCCAAGATGATCGAGTTCTACCTCGGTGAGAAGCCCATCCTGAGCAACGTGCCGACCTGGATGTGCCGCGACCCCGAGGACCTCAAGTACGTGCTGGCCAACCTCAAGGACCTGGTGGTCAAGGAGGTGCACGGCGCCGGCGGCTACGGCATGCTGGTGGGCCCGGCCGCCACCCAGGCCGAGATCGAGGCCTTCGGCCAGGCCGTGCGCGCCAACCCTTCGGGCTACATCGCCCAGCCCACGCTGAGCCTGTCGAGCTGCCCGACCTTCGTCGAGGCCGGCGTCGCGCCGCGCCACATCGACCTGCGGCCCTTCGTGCTGTCGGGCAAGGAGGTGCAGATGGTGCCGGGCGGCCTCACGCGCGTGGCCCTGAAGGACGGCTCGCTGGTGGTCAACTCGTCGCAGGGCGGCGGCACCAAGGACACCTGGATTCTCGAAGTGTGAGGGGGACGAGATGCTGAGCCGCACTGCCGACCATCTGTACTGGATGAACCGCTACACGGAGCGGGCCGAAAACACCGCCCGCATGCTCAACGTGAACTACGAGACCTCGCTGCTGCCGCAGTCGGCGGCCGTGGCCCAGCTGGGCTGGCAGGGTCTGCTGTCGATCAGCGAGCTGCTGCCTTCCTACCAGGCGCTGTACGGCGACGTCACGGCCGAGAAGGTGATGGGCTTCATGGTCAAGGACGAGGACAACCCTTCGTCCATCGTGTCCTGCCTGCGCGCCGCGCGCGAGAACGCTCGCGCCGTGCGCGGCACGCTGACCACCGAGGTCTGGGAAACGCAGAACCAGACCTGGCTGGAGCTGGGCCGCATGTTCAAGAGCGGCGAGTTCGAGCGCGACCCCGGCGAGTTCTTCGAGTGGGTGAAGTTCCGCTCGCACCTCTCGCGCGGCGTCACCGTGGGCACCATGCTGATGGACGAGTCCCTGCACTTCATGCGCCTGGGCACCTTCCTCGAGCGCGCCGACAACACGGCACGCCTGGTCGACGTGAAGTTCCACGCGGTGGAGAGCGACTTCTACGGCACGGCCAACGGCAAGGACCAGGAGTACGACTTCTACCACTGGAGCGCCATCCTGCGCAGCGTCAGCGGCTTCGAGGTCTACCGCAAGGTCTATCGCGACGTGATCCGGCCCGAGCGCGTGGCCGAGCTGCTGATCCTGCGCCCGGACATGCCGCGTTCGCTGCTCGCCAGCCTGAACGAGGTGGTGGCCAACCTGCGCCTGGTCGCCGGCGACCCCTGCAGCGAGGCCCTGCGCCACGCGGGCAAGCTGCGCGCCGACCTGCAGTTCAGCCGCATCGACGAGATCCTGTCCACCGGCCTGCACGCCTTCCTCACGCAGTTCCTGGACCGCGTGAACGGGCTGGGCAGCCGCATCAGCCAGGAGTTCCTGCTGCCGGTGACGGCCTGATCGCCCGTCGCCGGGCGGCGCTCACATCAGCAGATGCTCGCCCGCGTTGTCGCCGCCCAGGATCACGTAGTTGACCTTGCGGATGTCCATCAGCTGGCGGCCGCCGGCGTAGCTGATCGAGCTCTGCAGGTCCTGCTCCATCTCGACCAGGGTGTCGGCCAGCCGGCCCTTGACGGGCTCGAGGATGCGCTTGCCTTCGACATGGCGGTACTCGCCCTTGTTGAAGTCGCTGGCCGAGCCGTAGTACTCCTTGTAGCGCTGGCCATCGACCTCCACGGTCTGGCCGGGGCTCTCCTCGTGGCCGGCCAGCAGCGCGCCGACCATGACCAGGGTGGCGCCGAAGCGGATCGACTTGGCGATGTCGCCATGCTCGCGTATGCCCCCGTCGGCGATGATGGGTTTGGTGGCCACGCGTGCGCACCATTTGAGTGCGGACAGCTGCCAGCCGCCGGTGCCGAAGCCGGTCTTCATGCGCGTGATGCAGACCTTGCCCGGGCCTATGCCGACCTTGGTCGCGTCGGCGCCCCAGTTCTCCAGGTCGATCACGGCCTCGGGCGTGCCCACGTTGCCGGCGATCACGAAGCTCTGGGGCAGCTGGTCCTTGAGGTGGCGGATCATGCGCTGCACGCTGTCGGCATGGCCATGGGCGATGTCGATGGTGACGTAGTCGGGCGCCAGGCCCTCGGCCGCGAGCTGGTCCACGGTGGCGTAGTCGGCCGCCTTCACGCCCAGCGAGATCGAGGCGTAGGCGCCGCGCGCGCGCATCTCGCGCACGAAGGCCAGGTTGTCCAGGTCGAAGCGGTGCATCACGTAGAAGTAGCCGTTCTGGGCCAGCCAGGCGCACAGGGCCTCGTCGACCACGGTCTTCATGTTGGCCGGCACCACCGGGATGCGAAAGCGCCGCCCGCCCAGCGTCACGCCGGCGTCGCATTCGGCGCGGCTGTCCACGCGGCACTTGCGCGGCAGCAGCAGGATGTTGTCGTAGTCGAAGATTTCCATCTGAACCAAGCTCCTTTGAGAATCGTTGCGGAACGAATGAGCGCTTGGCTTGGGCCGGCCAATGCGGGGAGCGCGCGCGGCGCTGGCCACAAAAAACCGGGCGCAAGAAACTTGGGCCCGGTGACCGATTCTACGACCCGGGGCGTGCGGCGGCGCATACGGATTGGGCTATGGCCCTGATACGGCCATCCGTATGTTCGGCCCAGCCGACCACGCCCAGGCGCTCGGCGCGTGCGCCCTCGGGAATGCCCAGCGGCCGCGTCTCGTGAAAGCGCGCTGCCCCGGCGGCGTCGGCCTCACCCGACCAGTCCAGGCGCAGCAGGTTGCGCACCAGGCGCCGCGCCACCGGCGAGCCCTCGCTGCCGGCGGGCAGGTTCTCCACCAGGGCCAGCCACAGCGTGACGGGCTCGGCCGGACCGGGCGCGGGCCGGTAGTCGATCGCCGCGCCGAGGTAGCCGCCCAGCGGCAGGCCGTGCGCCACGCGCAGCAGGGCCGGCCGCGCCGGCGGCCGCACCGGCCCTTCAAGGGCCAGCGTCCCGCGCGGCGCGCTGCGGCCCAGGGCCTGCAGCCGCTCGAGCGCGTCGCGGCTGGCGGCGGCCGCCAGCGGGGCGTCCTCGCCGCCTGCGCCCGGCACGATCCAGTCCAGCGCCAGGATGCGCGCGCGCGGCCGCGGCGTGCCGGGCGCGCGCCAGCAATCCGCGCAGTCGGCGCTCACGAAGCGCTCCAGCAGGGCCCGCGGCGGGCGCTGGCCGTCGCTGGCGCAGGCCGCCTGGGCCAGGGCCGGCAAAGGGGCCAGCGTGGCGCAGAACAGCAGCAATAAAGACGACAAGAAGGGCAACAAGGGCATGGCCAGCCTCCGCGGGTTCCTACAATCCCCCTATGTTCCCAGAAGTCGACCCGGATTCCCCGCTGCTGCAACACCTCAACGCCGAGCAACGCCAGGCCGTCACCCTGCCGGCCGAGCACGCCCTGGTCCTGGCCGGTGCCGGCTCGGGCAAGACGCGCGTGCTGACCACGCGCATCGCCTGGCTGCTGCAGACCGGCCAGGCCACGCCGGGCGGCATCCTGGCCGTGACCTTCACCAACAAGGCCGCCAAGGAGATGCTCACGCGCCTGTCGGCCATGCTGCCGCTGAACGTGCGCGGCATGTGGATAGGCACTTTCCACGGCCTGTGCAACCGCTTCCTGCGCGCCCACCACAAGCTGGCCGGCCTGCCCCAGGCCTTCCAGATCCTGGACACGCAGGACCAGCTCTCGGCCATCAAGCGCCTGTGCAAGCAGTTCAGCGTGGACGAGGAGCGCTTTCCGCCCAAGCAGCTGCAGTGGTTCATCGCCGGCTGCAAGGAGGAGGGCCATCGCCCGCGCGACGTCGAGACGCGCGACGAGGACACGCGCAAGAAGGTCGAGCTCTACCAGCTCTACGAGGAGCAGTGCCAGCGCGAGGGGGTGGTGGACTTCGGCGAGCTGATGCTGCGCAGCTACGAGCTGCTGCAGGGCAACGACCCGGTGCGCGAGCATTACCAGCGGCGCTTTCGCCATATCCTGGTCGACGAGTTCCAGGACACCAACCGCCTGCAGTACGCCTGGCTCAAGCAGATCGCCGGCCCGCAGTCGGCCGTGCTGGCCGTGGGCGACGACGACCAGAGCATCTACGCCTTCCGCGGCGCGCGCGTGGGCAACATGGCCGACTTCGTGCGCGAATTCGGCGTGCAGCACCAGATCAAGCTCGAGCAGAACTACCGCAGCTACAGCAACATCCTCGACTCGGCCAACGCGCTGATCGCGCACAACACTGCGCGCCTGGGCAAGAACCTGCGCACCACCCAGGGCCCGGGCGAGCCGGTGCGCGTCTACGAGGCCGCGAGGGACTTCGACGAGGCGCAGTGGCTGGTCGACGAGATGCGCCAGCTGGTCAAGGGCGACGGCCTGGAGCGCCGCGAGATCGCCGTGCTCTACCGCAGCAACGCCCAGAGCCGGGTGCTGGAGACCGCGCTGTTCAACGCCGGCGTGCCCTACCGCGTCTACGGCGGCCTGCGCTTCTTCGAGCGCGCCGAGATCAAGCACGCCCTGGCCTACCTGCGCCTGCTGGAGAACCCGCACGACGACACCAGCTTCCTGCGCGTGGTCAACTTCCCGCCGCGCGGCATAGGCGCGCGCAGCCTGGAGCAGCTGCAGGACGCGGCGCGCGCGGCCCAGGGTGGAAAGGGTATCTCGCTGCACGACGGCGTGAGCGCCGTGCCCGGCAAGGCCGGCGCCAACCTGGGTGCCTTCGTCGCCAGGATAGACGTGCTGCGCGAGCAGACCCAGGGCCTGACGCTGCGCGAGATCATCGAGCTGGTGCTGGACCACAGCGGCCTGCTCGAGCATTACCGCACCGAGAAGGAAGGCGCGGACCGCATCGAGAACCTGGAGGAACTGGTCAACGCGGCCGAGAGCTTCGTCACGCAGGAGGGCTTCGGCCGCGACGCGGTGGCGCTGCCGGTGGACGAGCTGTCGCAGTCGCCGGTGAGCCAGGGGCTGGATCCGGACCGGCCGCTGGCCGAGCCGCCGGCGCCCGACGCCGAGACCGGCGAGACCCTGAGTCCGCTGGCCGCCTTCCTGACCCATGCCGCGCTCGAATCGGGCGACAACCAGGCCCAGGCCGGCCAGGACGCGGTGCAGCTGATGACCGTGCATGCGGCCAAGGGCCTGGAGTTCGACGCCGTGTTCATCACCGGCCTGGAGGAGGGCCTGTTCCCGCACGAGAACGCGATGAGCGACTACGAAGGCCTGCAGGAGGAGCGCCGCCTGATGTACGTGGCGATCACGCGCGCGCGCAAGCGCCTGTACCTCAGCCACGCGCAGACCCGCCTGCTGCACGGCCAGACGCGCTACAACGTCCGCAGCCGCTTCTTCGACGAGCTGCCCGAGAACGCGCTCAAGTGGATCACGCCGCGCCAGCCGGGCTTTGCCAGCGGCCTGGGGGGCGCAGGCCCCGCCAGCGCGCGCCCGGCCTGGGGCCGCAGCGGCTTTTCGGCGCCGGCCGAGAGCTTCAAGAGCCCGCCCGTGCCCGAGCGCAAGGCCGCGCCCGCGCACGGCCTCAAGGCCGGCATGCAGGTGTTCCACACCAAGTTCGGCGAGGGCAAGGTGCTGGCCATCGAAGGCGCGGGCGACGACGCGCGCGCCCAGGTCAACTTCCCGCGCCACGGGGTGAAGTGGCTGGCCCTGTCGGTGGCCAAGCTCACGCCGATCTGAGGGGCTGCGTCAGGGCGCCGGTTCCTCGCCGTTCTCGATGAAGCAGTCGCGCACCGTGAAGTAGATCGAGGTGAAGAACATGGCCGCCAGCAGCAGGGCGGCCGGCACCATGGCGGCCGACGCGAAGGCCGAGCCGCCGAGCAGTCCCGCCAGCAGCAGCACGATCACGGCGCCGAGCACGAACACCGCGATCCAGGCCGCCACGTAGACCGTGAACGCGCCGAAGTTGCGCATGCAGGCCACGAAGCTGAAGAACAGGCTCTTGACCGGCGGCACGCCATGCCAGTGGACCAGGGCCGGGGCGTGCCAGAACAGCAGCGACAGCGGGATGTAGAGCAGGGTGGCCACCCACATCGCTGCCTGGAAGCCCGGCTGCTCCACCAGCTCGCGCGTGATGGGGCCGCCCACCAGGTAGGTGCGGGCGAACTGGCCGCCGTCGAACAGCGCCGAGATGCCCATCACGCCCAGGAAGCCCGCGGCATACAGCGCGCCCAGCACCAGCATGGCGCGCAGGCGCTGCTGGCCGGCGCGGAAGGCGCTGACCAGGATGGTCGGCATGGGGAACTTGCCGCGGCTGGCCTCCTGCGTCGCCGCCATCAGGCCCAGCGTGGCGGCCGGCAGCAGGGCCAGCGCCAGGGCGCCGCCGACCAGCGGCACCACCGAAGCCACCGAGATCAGGGCCATGAACATGAGGAACAGGCCGGAGATCGCCAGCGGCTGGCGGAAGAAGGTCTGGATGCCGAGCTTGACCCAGACCAGGCCGGTGCGTGCGGGAACGATGTTGAGCTTCATGGCAGCACGGGGTGGGCCACCCGCTCGCGCAGCACGCGCTCGAAATGCCCCGGGTCATGGGCCTTGAGCATGGCGGCTTCGCGCGGCAGGTGGTAGTCCCACAGACGCGAGATCCAGAAGCGCAGGGCGCCGGCGCGCAACATGGCCGGCAGCAGCTGGCGTTCGGCGGCCGTCAGCGGGCGCTCGGCGGCATAGGCGTCCAGCATGGCGCGCGCGAGCGCGGCGTCGTGCGCGCCGCTGGCCAGATCGATGGCCCAGTCGTTGAGGCACACGGCCAGGTCGAACAGCCAGCTGTCGATGCCGGCGAAATAGAAGTCGAAGAAGCCCGACAGCCGGGGGTGCGCGCGCTCGCCCTCGAACATCACGTTGTCGCGGAACAGGTCGGCGTGCACCGGCCCGCGCGGCAGCGCGGCATGGGCCGGGGAGGCGGCGACATGGTTCTGGTAGGCGAGCTCGCTGCGGATCAGCGCCGCCTGGCCGGGGTCCAGGTAGGGCAGGACCACGGGCACGGTCTCGTTCCACCAGGCCAGGCCGCGCAGGTTGGGCTGCTGGCGCTTGAAGTCGCGCCCGGCCAGGTGCATGCGCGCGAGCATCGCGCCCACGGCGGCACAATGCGCGGCCGTGGGGCTGAGCTCGCTCTTGCCGGGCAGGCGGTCGACCACCGCGGCGGGCTTGCCCTTGAGCTTGTGCAGCAGGTCGCCGTCGCGGTTGGCGGCGGGGTCCGGCACCGGGATGCCGTGCTGCGCCAGGTGCTTCATCAGGTGCAGGTAGAACGGCAGCTGCTCGAACGTGAGGCGCTCGAACACGGTCAGCACGTAGGGGCCCCGGTCGGTGGTCACGAAGTAGTTGGTGTTCTCTATGCCGCCCTCGATGCCGCGCAGCTCGGTCAGCTCACCCAGGTCGAGGGCGCGCAGCAGAGCGCGCGCCTCGTCGAAAGAGACTTCGGTAAAAACAGCCATGTCAGAAGTTCAGAACGTTCCAGACCCTGCTGCCGGCCGGTCCCGGCACGCCGTCGCGACTGGGCGTGCGGCCCTGGGCGCCGCCTTCGGGCAGGACCTCGTAGGCCGGCACGTCGGCCTTGGGCTGCACGCGGATGCGCTGCGTCTGGCCGCCATGGCGCAATTCGTCGATGGCGCTGCCGCCATCCTCGATGTGGATGCGCTGGATGCGTTGGTTGGCACGGCCGTCGGTCGGCGTGGCGGCCTCGCGCGGCGCAGCGGCCGGCTGCGGCTGGGCCACGGCGGCGCCGAGGGCCAGCAGGAGGTAGAGAGGGGCAAAGCGCATCCCCAAATTGTAGAGTGCCACGCCCTTGCACCCGTGCACAATCCCGCCATGAGCGACAAAAAGACCCTGCTGCTGGTGGATGGCTCCAGCTACCTCTACCGCGCCTTCCACGCCATGCCCGACCTGCGCGCCGTGCCCGGCGACCCGGCCAGCCCCGCCACCGGCGCGATCCGCGGCATGATCAACATGATGCAGAAGCTGCGCAAGGACGTCCGGGCCGACTATGCCGCCTGCATCTTCGACGCCAAGGGGCCGACCTTCCGGGACGAGCTGTACCCCGAGTACAAGGCCAATCGCTCGCCCATGCCCGATGAGCTGCGCAGCCAGATCGAGCCCATCCACGAAGTGGTCAGGCTGCTCGGCTGGAAGGTGCTCGACGTGCCCGGCGTGGAAGCCGACGACGTGATAGGCACCTTGGCCGTCACGGCCACGCAGCAGGGCGTGGTCACCGTCATCTCCAGCGGCGACAAGGACCTGAGCCAACTGGTCAACGAGCATGTGACCGTGATCGACACCATGAACGACCGCAAGCGCGACATGGCCGGCGTGGAGGCCGAGTTCGGCGTGCCGCCCCGGCTGATGATCGACTACCAGACCCTGGTCGGCGACGCCGTCGACAACGTGCCCGGCGTCCAGAAGGTCGGCCCCAAGACGGCGGCGAAATGGCTGCAGGAATATGGCTCGCTCGAAGGCGTGGTGGCGAATGCCGACAAGATCAAGGGCGTGGCCGGGGAGAACCTGCGCCAGGCGCTGGACTGGCTGCCCAAGGGACGCCAGCTGCTGACCATCAAGACCGATTGCGAGCTGGCCGAATACATCCCTGGCCTGCCGGCGCTGGATGCGATGGCCATCGGCAGCCAGGACACCGAGGCGCTGAGAGTCTTCAGCGAGAAATACGGCTTCAAGGGCCTGGTCAAGACCTTGGGCGGTGGCGAAGCGCCGGTGCCCAAGCCAGGCACCGCGCCCGGCGGCACACAAGACCTGTTCGCCGAGCCGCCGGCGGCGGCGTCGCAGGTGGCGCCCAGGCACTACGAGACCATCCTGGGCTGGCCGGCCTTCGAGCGCTGGCTGGACCGCCTGCAGGCAGCCGAGCTCGTGGCGCTGGACACCGAGACCACCTCGCTGGACGAGATGCGCGCCGAGATCGTGGGCATCAGCTTCAGCGTGCAGCCCGGCGAGGCGGCCTACATCCCGCTGCGCCACGCCGGCCCCGACGCGCCCGAGCAGCTGCCCTTGGCCGAGGTGCTGGCCAGGCTCAAGCCCTGGCTCGAGGACCCGGCCCGGCCCAAGCTGGGCCAGCACATCAAGTACGACCGCCATGTGTTCGCCAACCACGGCATCGAAGTGGCCGGCTACGCGCACGACACCATGCTGCAAAGCTATGTGCTCGAGGTGCACAAGCCGCATGGCCTGGCCAGCCTGGCCGAGCGCCACCTGGGGCGCGGCGGCATCAGCTACGAGGACCTGTGCGGCAAGGGCGCGCACCAGATCCCGTTCTCACAGGTCGACGTGGCGCGCGCTGCCGAATATTCCTGCGAGGACTCCGAGCAGTGCCTGGAAGTGCACCGCGCGCTGTGGCCGCGCCTTCAGGCGGACGACAGGCTGCGCGCCATCTACGCGCTCGAGATCGCGAGCAGCGAGGCGCTCTACCGCATCGAGCGCAACGGCGTGCTGATCGACGCCGCCGTGCTGTCCAGCCAGAGCCACGAGCTCGGGCAGCGCATCCTGCAGCTCGAGCAGGAGGCGCATGCGCTGGCGGGCCAGCCCTTCAACCTCGGCTCGCCCAAGCAGATCGGCGAGATCTTCTTCGGCAAGCTGGGCCTGCCGGTGGTCAAGAAGACCGCCACCGGCGCGCCCAGCACCGACGAGGAGGTGCTCGAGAAGCTGGCCGAGGACTACCCGCTGCCCGCGCGCATCCTCGAGCACCGCGGCCTGTCCAAGCTCAAGAGCACCTACACCGACAAGCTGGCGCAGATGGCGCTGCCGCGTACCGGTCGCGTGCACACGCATTACGCCCAGGCCGTGGCCGTGACCGGGCGCCTGGCCAGCAACGATCCCAACCTGCAGAACATCCCGGTGCGCACGCCCGAGGGCCGGCGCATCCGCGAGGCCTTCGTGGCGCCGCCGGGCTGCCTGATCGCGAGCGCCGACTACAGCCAGATCGAGCTGCGCATCATGGCCCACCTGAGCGACGACGAGAACCTGCTGCGCGCCTTCCACGAGGGCCAGGACGTGCACCGCGCCACCGCGGCCGAGGTGTTCGGCCTCGCGCCCGAGCAGGTCAGCAGCGAGCAGCGCCGCTATGCCAAGGTGATCAACTTCGGCCTGATCTACGGCATGAGCAGCTTCGGCCTGGCCAGGAACCTGGGCATAGAGACCAAGGCCGCGGCGGCCTACATCGACCGCTATTTCCAGCGCTACCCCGGTGTCAAGCGCTACATGGACGAGACGCGCCAGAGCGCCAAGGCGCGCGGCTACGTGGAGACCGTGTTCGGCCGGCGCCTGTACCTGCCCGAGATCAATTCGCCCAACGGTCCGCGCCGCAGCGGCGCCGAGCGCTCCGCGATCAACGCGCCCATGCAGGGCACGGCGGCCGACCTGATCAAGAAGGCCATGGTCAGGGTCCAGCAGGTGCTGGACGCCGAGCGGCGCGCGACCAAGATGGTCATGCAGGTGCACGACGAACTGGTGTTCGAGCTGCCGGTGTCAGAGGTGGACTGGCTCAAGACCGAGATCCCGCGCCTGATGGCCGGGGTGGCCCAGCTGAAAGTGCCGCTCGTGGCCGAGGTCGGCGTGGGGCCGAACTGGGAGCAGGCGCACTGAGCGTTTCAGGCTCAGCGCAGGCTGGCGGGCAGCATGCCCGTGGCCAGGCCGGTCGCCAGGGCCTCGGACGCGTCGAGGATGTCGTGGCGTCGGCAGGTGGCCCGGCTGATCTTCTGATACACCACGGCCGCTGTCGCCGGCGGCAGCATGGCGCGCAGGTAGCGCGTGAGCGTGAGCTGCTGGCCGCGGTTGAGCTCGGTCTCGCAGACGGCCTGGCCGAAGTCCTGGTCGCGCCGCACCTGCGACAGCAGCAGCTGGGCCTGATGCCCGTCCTCGGGCATCAGGCGCTGGCGGCCGGCCGCGAAGACCAGGGCGCAGGGCGTCTGGCAGCGGCTGCCGGGCAGCAGCTCGGTGTCGAACTGGCGGTTCCGGAGCATCGCGCCCAGCGTGGTGGCGGGGCCGATGTCGCCGCCGCGCAGGTCCAGTGCCAGGGTCTTGCGCGTGCAGCGGTGCTGCTCCAGCTCGCTCAGGGCCTGGCCCAGGGCCGGCACGGCGTCGGCGGGGAATTCGCCGCGCCAGCGCAGCAGGCAGTGCCCGCCCTGCACCTGCAGCTCGAACTGGTCGAGCAGGCCGTCGCCAAAGCGCACCGAGCTCGGCGCCTTCGGCGCTGGGCTGGGCTGGGCCAGCGGCGCCGGCGGCGCAGCGGCGGGCTGGGGCGGCAGCGGGCGCGCCGCACAGCCGGCGAGCAGCAGCAGCGCCAGCGCTTGCCAGCGGCGGGAAAGCAGCGACAGGGCAGCGCGCATGCCGGTCTCCGGTTGGGGTGAATACTTTTCGGTCAAGCGTAGCAGTTTGGCGGCCGGACGCAATGCCGGCGCGCACAGCTTGGTCGCGATACCGGCCACCGGGCAGGCTTGACACAATTGCTAAGATAAGGGTCGATGCTGGGGGCGGGCCGCAAGCCGCCCCGCCACCGTGAGCCGCCCGCGAGGGCGGTTTCGTTTTTTCTTCGGGGCCCGCCCCTGCCACCACATTGACGACGCAGCCATGACCTTGATCCCGATCCTGATGGGCACCCTTGCCGCCGGCATCGGCAGCGTGTGGCTGGCCGCAGCCCTGAGCTTCGGCGTGCTGTCGCGCTACACCCAGCACATGCTGAGCCTGGCGGCCGGCGCGCTGCTGGCCACGGCCCTGCTGAACCTGCTGCCCGAGGCCTTCGAGAGCGGGGTCGAGGCGCACGACCTGTTCCTGGTGCTGCTGCTGGGTCTGGTGTTCTTCTTCCTGCTCGACAAGGCCGAGCTCTGGCACCATGGCCACGAGCACCACCACGAGCCGCATGGGGACAGCGACGCGCATGCGCCGCACCGCACCCATGCCGCGCACCGTGGTCACGCGCACCATGACCACCCGCACGAGCACAGCCACGCCGCGCACGCCCATGGCCAGGATCGGCTCTCGGGCAGCTGGGCCGTGCTGGCCGGCGACAGCGTGCACTGCTTCGGCGACGGCATCCTGATCGCCTCGGCCTTCGTTGCCGACCTGCGGCTGGGGGCGCTGGCGGCGCTGGCGGTGCTGGCACACGAGGTGCCGCACCACATGGGCGACCTGATCGTGCTGCGCCGGGGCAGCGGCACGCGCCGGGCCGCCGTGCTCAAGGTCTCGCTGGCCGGGGCCATCACGGCCCTGGGCGGCCTGGTCGGCTACGTGCTGGTGGACCGGCTGCACGACTACCTGCCCTACTTCCTGGCCGTGGCCAGCAGCAGCTTCATCTACGTGGCGCTGGCCGACCTGATCCCCCAGCTGCAAAAGAGGCTGTCTGCGCGCGAAACCCTGGCGCAGATCGTCTGGCTGCTGGTCGGCATGGGACTGGTCACCCTGGTCAGCACCCTGGCCCACCACGGGCACTGAGCGGCACCCCTTTCAAGGTGTTTCAGTCAGGAGTTCGCTTGTGACGCGGGCGTAGGCAGCTGTCGTGGCACCGCGCGGCAAAGGCGCGCGCGGGCAGGCCGCAGCGCTTCAAGCGATGCGGTCGCCGTTGCACGGCGACTCCCCTGCGGTGCTCGGTCGCGTGGCCCGTCGCAGAACTCGCTGCGTTCGCTGCGCTCACTCCGCTCAAACAACTGCGACGAATCAGTTCACGAAGCGCGCTGCGCGCGCGGCCACGCGCCCTGCGCTCCTCGGCGCCTCGCAGGCGCGCTGCAACCTGCCCGCGCACGCCTTTGCAGAGACGATGTTGGCGTGCCAACGGCTGCGAGCGCTGCGTCGTCGCTTTGCCGCGGCAGGCGGTGCCCGGTGGGGGCGATTTCTGTGGCGGCGAGAAGCGCAACGCCGGGGTCGGGCGCGCGCAGCGCGCATCGTGATCTGACTCGCCGCATTTGTCTGAACGGAGCGATCGCAGATCGCGCAGCGAGTTATGCGGCGCGACCCCGGTGCGAGCATCGCAGCGGAGTCGGCGAATGCCGACCGCCACGGTATGAGCCCCCGCCGGGCGCCGCCTGCCGCGGCGCGAGGCGCAGCGCCTGCGAAACGGGTTTTTCACGCACCGCGCAGAAAAGAGAGCAAGACCTTGAAGGGGCGGGCACTGAGCGGCCACGCCGCCGGCGGACGCCGCGCGGCGCCGGCCCCCGGGCCGTCCTCGACCAAGGCTGGGCGCGGGCCGGCCGGCCGGCGTCCGTCGTCGAGCGCACCCGGCTCACCACCGTGGTGCCTTGCGCCCGAATGCAGGTCGTTGAGGCACCATCGTGGCGCTCAAGTCTTGCATACAAGAGGCATGCAAATTGCATGGTTTGCGGCCATGACCACTGCCACCGAGATCAGCCAGCGCATCCTGGAAGCCGTTCTCGCGCAAAAGCTCGCGCCGGGGACGCGGCTGGGCGAGCAGCCTCTGGCCATGCTGTTCGACTGCAGCCGCACCCTGGTGCGCGAGGGCCTGATGCGGCTGGCCGCGCGCGGCATCGTCACGGTGAGCGCGCGCCGGGGCTGGTACGTGGTCGAGCCCTCGCAGGACGAGGCGCGCGAGGCCTTCGAGGCCCGGCGCGTGATCGAGACCGGCCTGATCCGCCGCGCCGGCACGGTGGACAAGGCCGCCGTCAAACGGCTCAAGGTCCACCTGGGGCGCGAGAAGGCCGCGCTCAAGGGCGGCGACGTGGGGCTGCGCAGCTACCTGCTCGGCGACTTCCACGTCTGCCTGGCCGAATGCCTGGGCAACGGGCTGCTGGCCGACACATTGCGCGATTTCACGGCGCGTACTACGCTGATCGCGATGCGCTACCAGTCCTCGCACGAAGCCACGCAGTCCTGCGACGAGCATGTGCAGATCGTGGCTGCGCTGGAGCGGGGAGACTTCGCCCAAGCCGAGGAACTCATGGACCGCCACATCGGCGCGGTGCAGTCGGCACTCAAGCTGCAGTCGCGCAGCGACCCGCTGGCGCGGTTGCGCGACGCGCTGGCGCCGGTGTCCGGACCGTCTCGCGGCGGCGGTGCGGCACAAGACTTGCATACAAGATCGCGCAAGAGCGGTCGCCGTGGCCAGGCCGGGGATGACCCGGGCCCCGGCCATGAACCCCCTTCCACTTACCTAGGAGCCCTGCTATGAACCTGTTCTCCAAGCGTCACTTCGTCCTCGGCCTGGCCGCCGCGGCCCTGCTCGCCGCCGGCGGTGCCCAGGCCCAGACCGCGCTCGACGACATCCTCAAGGCCAAGAAAATCGTCATCGCGATCCCGACCGACTTCCCGCCCTACGGCTTCGTCGGCACCGATCTCAAGCCGCAGGGCCTGGACATCGACATGGCCAACTACATCGGTGCCAAGCTCGGCGTGGCGGTGGAGCTGGCGCCGGTGACCAGCGCCAACCGCATCGCCTACCTGCAGACCAAGAAGGCCGACCTCGTGATCTCCACGCTAGGCAAGAACCCCGAGCGCGAGAAGGTGATCGACTTCACGGCCGCCTACTCGCCGTTCTTCCAGGCCGTGTTCGCGGCCAAGAGCCTGAACGTCAAGGGCTTCGCCGACCTGGCCGGCAAGAGCGTGGGCGTGACGCGCGGCGCGATCGAGGACCAGGAGCTCAGCAAGCTCGCGCCGGCCGGCGCCGACATCAAGCGCTTCGAGGACAACAACGCCACGGTCTCGGCCTTCGTCTCGGGCCAGGTGCAGCTGATCGCGACCGGCGCCTCGGTGGCCGGCAACATGATGGCCAGGAACCCGCAGCTCGGCACCGAATACAAGCTGCTGCTCAAGGACAGCCCGAACTTCATCGGCGTGGCCAAGGGCGAGGACAAGCTGCGCCTGAAGGTCAACGAGATCATCGCCGGCGCCAAGAAGGCGGGCGACCTCGACCGCATGGCGATGAAGTGGCTGGGCCGCGGCGCCGGCGACCTGCCGCAGTAAGCCCATGGCCATCGAGCTCGACTTTGCCGCCGTCCTCGGCCAGTGGCCGCTGCTGGCCAAGGGCGTGGCCTGGACGCTGGCGCTGACCGCGGTCGCCACCCTGGTCGGCGTGGCGCTGGGCGTGGCCTGCGCCTGGTTGCGCGTGCATGGCCCGGCGGGGGCGCGCTGGGTGGTCGGTGCCTATGTGGAGCTGATCCGCAACACGCCCTTCATCGTGCAGCTGTTCTTCGTGTTCTTCGGGCTGCCGGCGGCCGGCCTCAAGCTCACGCCCGAAGCGGCCTCGGTCATCGCCATGGTGATGAACCTCGGGGCCTATGCAGCCGAAATCGTGCGCGCCGGCATCGTCGCTACGCCGCGCGGGCAGATCGAGGCCGCGATGAGCCTGGCGCTGAGCCGCGCGCAGACCTTCATGCGCGTGGTGTTGCCGCCGGCGCTCAAGCGGGTCTGGCCGGCGCTGGTGAGCCAGATCGTGATCGTCATGCTGGGCTCGGCGGTCTGCGGCCAGATCGCCACCGAGGAGCTCAGCTACGCGGCCAACCTGATCCAGAGCCGCAATTTCCGCGCCTTCGAGGCCTTCATCGTCGCCACGCTGCTGTACCTGGGGCTGTCCGTCGCGCTGCGCCGGCTGCTCAACTGGTTCGGACCGAAGTTCCTGTTCGGGAAATAATATGCCCCCACGCTCACATCCGTTCGCTGCCCCGCTAGGGGGCCAGGCCTCCCTTGGGGCGGCCCGGCAGGAGGCCTAGCCATGGTCGACTTTTCCCTTTGGGACATCCTGCGCAACCTGCTGCTGGCGGCGCGCTGGACCGTCGCCCTGTCGCTGATCGCCTTCGTCGGCGGCGGCCTGGTTGGGGGGCTGTTGCTGGTGCTGCGCCTGTCGGGCGCCCGCGGCGCGGACCGGTTGGTGGGCGGCTACGTGCAGCTGTTCCAGGGCACGCCGCTGCTGATGCAGCTGTTCCTGGCCTATTTCGGCCTGGCGCTGTTCGGCGTGCCCACCTCGGCCTGGGTGGCCGCGACCCTGGCCCTGACGCTCTACACCAGCGCCTTTCTGACCGAGATCTGGCGCGGCTGCGTGAATGCCATCCCGCGCGGCCAGTGGGAGGCCGCGCAAAGCCTGGCCCTGAGCTTCGGCGAGCAGCTGCGCCATGTGGTGCTGCCCCAGGCCGCGCGCATCGCCGTCGCGCCCACCGTGGGATTTCTGGTCCAGGTGGTCAAGGGCACGGCGCTGGCCTCGGTGATCGGCTTCATCGAGCTGACCAAGGCCGGCACCATGATCACCAACGCCACCTTCCGTCCCTTCGTGGTCTACAGCTGCGTGGCCTTGATGTACTTCGCGCTGTGCTTTCCGATCAGCCTGTACGCCAAATCCCTGGAGCGCCGCCTCCACGCGCGCGCTTGAAACAAGAAAGAACCCTCCATGGCACTCGTCGACATCCATGAACTGCGCAAGAGCTTCGGCAGCAACGAGGTGCTCAAGGGCATCACGCTGGCGGTCGAACCGGGCGAGGTGATTGCCATCATCGGCAAGAGCGGCTCGGGCAAGAGCACGCTGCTGCGCTGCATCAACGGGCTCGAGACCTTCCAGTCCGGCGCGCTCACCGTCGACGGCCAGGCACTGCGCCACGACGACCCCAAGGCCATGCGCGCGCTGCGCCAGCGCGTGGGCATGATCTTCCAGAGCTTCAACCTGTTCCCGCACCTCACGGTGGGGCAGAACATCATGCTCGCGCCCAAGCTCGTCAAGGGAAGCGACGCGCGCCAGGCCGAGGACCAGGCGCGCCAGCTGCTCGAGCGCGTGGGCCTGGCCGAGAAGTTCGAGGCCTACGCCGACCAGCTCTCGGGCGGCCAGCAGCAGCGCGTGGCGATTGCGCGCGCCCTGGCCATGGAGCCGGCCGTGCTGCTGTGCGACGAGATCACCAGCGCCCTCGACCCCGAGCTGGTCGGCGAGGTGCTGCGCGTGGTCGAGCGCCTGGCCGAGGAGGGCATGACGCTGCTCATGGTCACGCACGAGATGGGCTTCGCGCGCAAGGTCAGCGACCGCGTGATCTTCATGCACCAGGGCCGGGTGCACGAGATGGGCCCGCCCGAGCAGCTGTTCGGCGCGCCGCAGACGCCCGAGCTCAGGCAGTTCCTGTCCTCGATGGCCTGAGCGCTGGGAGGGCGTCCGGCGCCTACTTCTGCCTGGGCACGCGCCCCAGCAGGTAGAACTCGGGATTCGGCATCATGTTGCTGAACGAGGCCATGCGGTTGGACAGGCCGAAGAAGGCGGTGATGGCGGCGATGTCCCAGATGTCCTCGTCGGAAAAGCCGTGGGCGTGCAGGGCCGTGAAGTCGCCGTCCTCGATCTCGTCGGCCTGCTGGCAGACCTTCATCGCGAAGTCCAGCATGGCGCGCTGGCGCGGCGTGATGTCGGCCTTGCGCCAGTTCACCGCCACCTGGTCGGCGACCAGGGGCTTCTTCTCGTAGATGCGCAGCAGCGCGCCGTGCGCGACCACGCAGTACAGGCAGCGGTTGGCGGCGCTGGTGGCGGTGACGATCATCTCGCGCTCGCCCTTGGTCAAGGAGCCTTCCTCCTTGAGCATCAGCGCGTCGTGGTAGGCGAAGAAGGCGCGCCATTCGGCCGGACGGCGCGCCAGCGCCAGGAACACATTGGGCACGAAGCCGGCTTTTTCCTGCACCTCAAGGATCCTGGCGCGCAGGTCCTCGGGCAGGTCGGCAATGGCGGGGGCAGGGTAGCGGTTCATGGACGTCTCCTGGCGGTTCGGAATCCCTAAGGCTCATTTTGCAGGACGGGATGGCGGCCGTCCGTCCCTCTTCTGTGACAGCGGCGTGAACTGGGCTGGAAATGGTCCGCTTATCCCGATATCCGTCGCAGCCGCTCACCGCATCATTCGAGGCCTTGGACCACGGGCGGCAGGGCCACCCGGTGCATCGCATGCCCGCAGCCGCGGGCGCCCGACATTGGAAGGCAGGCAGGCTTGAACTCTCTTCGGCATTTTCTTCGCGCCACATCGATCGGCATGCGGCTGGGGCTGGGCTTTGGCGTGGTGCTGTTGCTGCTGGCCCTGGCCATGGGCATAGGCCTGCACGGCCTGCACAGCGTCTACCGTGCCGCGACGACGGCGATCGATTCGGACATGCTGCTGGCGCAGAAGGCGGACGAGATCCGCATCCACATCCTGACGGCGCGCCGCTACGAGAAGGACAGCTTCATCAACCTCGATGCCCCCGACCGCTTCGCCTCGTACCGGCAGAAGTGGCGGGAGAACCTGTCCAGCCTCCAGGCGTCCATCGCGTCCACGCGGCAACTCGCGCTGGGCGAGGCGGACCGGCTTGCCCTGGACCGGATCGACGAGGGCCTGCGCCAATACGCCGGCGGTTTCGAGAAGACCGTGGGCATGATAGACAACGGCCTGCTCGGAACGGCGGAGGACGCCAACAAGGCGTTCGAGGCGCACAAGCAGTCGGTGCACGAGATGGAGACGGGCAGCAGCGAGATCAGCCAGCGCGCCGTGCAGGCCGTGCGCTCCATCGCCGAGCCGATTTCGGCGCAGTACCGCCGCACCTCCGGCCTGCTGGTGGGCATCTCGCTGGCCTGCTTCTGCCTCGGGGCCTGGCTGTGCTGGCTGATCGCCCGATCGATCACGCGTCCGATTCACCAGGCCGTGCAGGTGGCGCGTACGGTGGCGGCGGGCGACCTGAGTTCGCGTATCGAGGTGTCCGGCAGCGACGAGACCGGGCAATTGCTGGACGCGCTCAAGGCCATGAACGAAAGCCTGGTCGGCGTGGTCGGCACCGTGCGCAGCAGCGCCCACAGCATCGCCATCGGCTCCGGCCAGATCGCCACCGGCAGCGCCGACCTGAGCCAGCGCACCGAGCAGCAGGCCTCCAGCCTGCAGCAGACGGCGGCCGCCATGGCGCAGCTGGCCGACGCGGTCGAGCACAGCGCCGGTGCCGCCGGCCAGGCGGCGGCGCTCGCCAGCTCGGCCAGCGCGGTCGCGGCGCAAGGGGGCACGGTGATGGGCCAGGTGGTGGCCACCATGTCCGAGATCGCGGACAGCGCCGCGCGAATCCGCGACATCATCGGCGTGATCGACGGCATCGCCTTCCAGACCAATATCCTGGCGCTCAACGCGGCGGTGGAGGCCGCGCGCGCCGGCGAGCAGGGGCGCGGCTTCGCCGTGGTGGCCAGCGAGGTGCGCGGCCTGGCGCAACGCTCGGCGCAGGCGGCCGGGGAGATCAGAGAGCTGATCCATGCCAGCGGGGAGAAGGTCAGTACCGGCTCCAGCCTGGTCAGCGACGCGGGCCTGACCATGAACGACCTCGTGCTGCAGGTGCGCCAGGTGGCGGAGCTGCTCGGCCAGATCAGCGCCGCAGCCAGCGAGCAGACGCGCGACATCGGCGCGGTCAACGCGGCCGTCCGCCAGATCGACCAGGTGACCCAGCACAACGCCGCGCTGGTGGAGGAGAGCGCGGCTGCTTCCGGCAGCCTCAGCGAGCAGGCCGATCGCCTGGTCCAGGCGACGCGTACGTTCAAGCTCGATGCCGGCCAGGCGGCCGAGGCCGGGCTCGAGGGCGACCCCGGCCCGGCGGTCCTGGGCGGGCGCGCCGACCCGGTGCGCGAGCGGGGCGCGCCGGTGCTGGCGCTGCTCGACTGAGGGTCTCAGCCGCCCAGGTAGTCCCGCTTGCCCAGCGGCACGCCCTTGTGGCGCAGCAGGTCGTAGGCCGTGACCACGTGGAAGAAGAAATTGGGCAGGGCGAAGCCCAGCAGGTAGCTCTGGCCGCTGAATTTCAGCTCCCTGTCGCGCAGCTTGAGCGTGATCTCCCTGGCCTCGCAGCCGTCGATCTGCCCGGGCTCAAAGCCCTGCAGGAAGTCCAGCGTCCTGGCGATGCGGTCCTGCAGCTCGGGCAGCGTCTGCTCCTTGTCCTCCCAGCGCGGCGGCTCGACGCCGGCGAGCCGGGCCGCGCAGCCCTTGGCGTTGTCGCTGGCGATCTGGACCTGGTTGGAAAAGGGCAGCATGTCGGGCGCCAGGCGCGCCGCGACGAGTTCGGCCGGGTCCAGGCCGGTGGCGTCGGCGTGGGCGATGGCCTTGTCGAGAATGGCCGACAGGTTGTGCAGCTGGCGCACGAAGACGGGCACGCTGGCCTGGTACATGGAGAGGGTCATGGTGGGGCGGGTGCGAAGTGGGGGAAGCCCGCATGATCCCCGAAAAACCGCTTTCGTGCAGCGCGGGAGCGCCGGACTTAGCCGGCCATGAGCTTGTGCACCAGGTCGGCCGTGGTGCTGGCCCGGTACTTGCGCATCAGGCGTGCGCGATGGATCTCCACCGTGCGGTGGCTGATGGCCAGGGCGCGGCCGATTTCCTTGGAGGTCAGGCCGCCCATCAGGTGGGCCGCCACCTCGCGCTCGCGCGCCGTCAGCTCGGCCTTGACCGGACGGCGCGCGCTCAGGTCCTCGAAGGTCCAGATGCCGGCCTCGTGCGGCGTCTCGCGGTTGAGCGCGCGGCCAGTCACGTGGCACCAGAAGGTCTCCCCTTGGAAACGCCCGCCGACGCGCTTCATCACGCGGTCGTCGGCGTAGACGCCGCGGGCGTTGAGGATGGGCTCGATGCGCGCGCCGGTGCGCTCGTACTCGTCGGCGCTGGGGTAGAGCAGCTGGAAGCTCTGGCCGACCAGTTGCTCGCGCGCGGCGCCGAACATCTCGCACAGGCGCTGGTTGCAGTCCACCATGGTGCGGTTGCTCGACAGCACCAGGCCGATCGGCGCGAGCTCGAAGGCCAGGCGGTAGTCGATGTCGGGCACGGGCATGCCGGGGCGGCTAGGGGTCTCCATTACGAAATACTACCTATGTAATTACGTAGTATCGTTGATGCTCCGAATTTGAGGAGACTTCCGTGAACAAGCTCTTTCCCTCCGCCGCCGAGGCGCTCAGGGGCGTCGTCGCCGATGGCCAGCTGCTGGCTGTAGGCGGCTTCGGCCTGTGCGGCATTCCCGAGGCGCTGATCGACGCGCTGCGCGATTCCGGCGTGAAGAACCTGAGCGTGATTTCCAACAACGCCGGTGTCGACGGCTTCGGCCTCGGCAAGCTGCTGGAGACGCGCCAGATCCGCAAGATGATCTCGTCCTACGTGGGCGAGAACAAGGAATTCGAGCGCCAGTACCTGGCGGGCGAGCTCGAGCTCGAGTTCACGCCCCAGGGCACGCTGGCCGAGAAGCTGCGCGCCGGCGGCGCGGGCATCCCGGCCTTCTTCACCAAGACCGGCGTCGGCACCCTGGTCGCCGAGGGCAAGGAGCTGCGCGAGTTCGACGGCGAGACCTATGTCATGGAGCGCTCCCTGGTGCCCGACGTGGCCCTGATCAAGGCCGACGTGGCCGACCGCTCGGGCAACCTGCGCTTCAACCTGACGGCGCGCAACTTCAACCCGGCCGCGGCCACCGCCGGCAAGATCTGCATCGTCGAGGTCGAGCGCGTGGTCGCCACCGGCGAGCTGGCGCCCGACGACATCCACCTGCCGGGCATCTACGTGCACCGCATCGTGCACAACCCGACGCCGGAAAAGCGCATCGAGAAACGCACCATCACCGAGAAAAAAGGAGGCTGACATGCCCTGGACCCAAGACCAGATGGCCGCGCGCGCGGCCCAGGAACTGCAGGACGGTTTCTACGTGAACCTGGGCATCGGCATCCCGACGCTGGTGGCCAACTTCGTGCCGGACGACAAGGAAGTCTGGCTGCAGTCCGAGAACGGCATGCTGGGCATAGGCCCGTTCCCGACCGAGGACCAGGTCGACGCCGACCTGATCAACGCCGGCAAGCAGACCGTGACCACCATCAAGGGCTCGTCCATCTTCGGCAGCGACCAGTCCTTCGCCATGATCCGTGGCGGCAAGATCAACCTGTCCATCCTGGGCGCCATGCAGGTCAGCGAGAAGGGCGACCTGGCCAACTGGATGATCCCGGGCAAGATGGTCAAGGGCATGGGCGGCGCCATGGACCTGGTGGCCGGCGTCAAGCGCGTGATCGTGCTGATGGAGCATGTGGCGAAGAAGAAGGACGGCACCGAGGACCTCAAGATCCTGCCCCAGTGCACCCTGCCGCTGACCGGTGTGGGCGTGGTCGACCGCATCATCACCGACCTCGGCGTGATGGACGTGACGCCCGAGGGCCTCAAGCTCGTCGAGCTCGCGCCCGGCGTGACGCGCGAGTTCGTCCAGTCCAAGACCGGCGTGACGTTGCTCTGATCCGTCAGGGCTGGCGCGGGCCGGGCTCCCAGCCGCGCGCCAGCATGGCCGTGCGGTGCGCGCGCGAGCTCGGGTGGATCTTCTGGATCGGCGCCTTGGCCACCGACGCGGCCGCGATCGCGTCGACCTCGGCCAGCAGGGCGCGCCCGTCCCAGTCCACCGGCCAGCCGCGCCACAGGCGCAGCCTTCCGGCCACGTGCACCGAAATGATCTGGTCGCGCGCCGCCAGGCGCACCAGCTCCCAGCTGAGGTCCCAGGACGGCCGCATCTCCGGCACGTCCAGGTCCACCAGCAGGAAGTCGGCCGCCAGCCCCGGCGCGATCGCGCCGGTCACCCGGCCCAGGCCCGCCGCGTCGGCGCCGCCGCGCGTGGCGCGGTCCAGCCACAGCCAGCCGCCGCCGCAGGACGAGTCGCCGTTGGCCAGGCCGCTGGTCAGGCGCTGCGCCGTCTCGGCCGCGTCCATCAGGCGGAAGCCGTCGCTGCGCGTGCCGTCCGTGCCCAGGCCGAAGCGTATGCCCAGGGCGGCCATCAGCGTTGCATCTGCCACCGCGTTGCCCTTCCAGGCGCTGGCCACGGGGTTGTAGCTCACGGCCGTGCCCGACTCGCGCAGCAGGTTCAGCTCGTGCGGCGCGAGCAGCGTGGCATGGGCCACCAGGGTCTGGGGCCCCAGCGCACCGGCCCGGTCCAGGTGCTCCAGCGGGCGCAGGCCGCGCGCCACCAGCGAGCGCTCGACCGAGGCCAGGTGCTCGTTGACATGGATCTGGAACACCGCGCCGTGCCGCGCCGCGAGCTGGGAAACCTCGCGCAGCATGGGGTCGCTCGCGGCCTCGGCGATCGGTATCGCGAGCGAGGGGTGGACCAGGCCGTCGGCCGGCCAGGCGCTCAGGAAGCGCTCGGCCCGCGCCAGGATGGCCTCGGGCGGCTGATCGCTGCCCAGGTCGTTGCAGCTCAGGCCCAGCACGCAGCGCAGGCCGGCCTCCTCGGTCGCGCGCGCGATCGCCTCCAGGCCGCTCTGGGCGCGCGTGCCCGCGTCGCAGACCGTGGTGAAGCCGCCGCGCAGCGCCTCCAGCGCCGCCAGCTTGGCCGCGACATGGAGCGCCCGCTCGTCCAGGCTGGACTCGAGCGGCACCCAGATGCGCTTGAAGATCTCGGACGGCTCGCCGAAGGCCAGGGCCTTGCCGAAGGACTGGGTCAGGTGGTGGTGGGCGTCGACGAAGCCCGGCATCAGCAGGGTCTGGGGCAGGTCGAACGCCTGCAGGTGGGGCAGGCTGCGCGCCAGTTCCTCGGCCGGCCCCACGGCCGCGAAGCGGCCGCCGGCCACGTGCACCGCCCAGCCGGCCTGCGGCCCCTCGGGCAGCAGGGTCCAGCGCGGCGCGAGCAGCAGCTCGGGGGCGGAAAGCGGCTGGCGCCAAAGTTCCTGGTTCATGTCATCGCTCCGTTCAGGCTTTGAGGGTTTGCCAGCCGTACCACAGGCCCACGCCGATTAGGCTGGCTGCGAGCAGGCGCCGGACCACGGCCAGAGGCAGGCGCCTGGCGCCCAGCCAGCCGAGCAGCCAGCCCGCGGTCAGGACGGCGCCGACCAGCAGGCCCAGGCGCCAATGCAGCTGGCCCGAGGCCAGGTTGGCGGCCGTGGCCGCGCCCGCGATCGGCAGCTGGATGTACTGCGCCATGGCGATCGCGCTCGCCGTGGGCGCGTGCAGCACCAGCAGCAGCGGGGTCAGCAGCACCGGCCCGCCCGTGCCCGACCAGGCCGAGCCGCAGCCCACGGCCAGGCCCAGCGCGAGTTGGACCGCGGGCCGCTCGAGCCGCCGGGCCGCCTCGGCGCTGGCGGCGGCATGGGGCCGCAGCAGCGCCAGCAGGCCCGACAGCACGGCCAGCGCCGCCACCACCAGGCGCACGGCGGTGGTCGGCAGGGCGTCCAGCGTGAGCGCGCCCAGGCCGGCGCCGGCGATCGCGCCCAGGCCCAGCGGGGCCAGGCGCAGCCGCGCCATGTCCGGGCTGGTGCGGCAGGCGACGAAGGCGGCGACGGCCGGCAGCAGAAAGCCCAGGTTGGCCGCCGCGATGGCTTCGGGCACCGGGACCTGGTCGGCCACGGTCAGCGCCGGCACGACCACGATGCCGCCTATGCTGGTCGCGCCCAGGGCCAGGCCCGCCAGCGCCACCAGCAGGATTGCCAGGCTGCTCATGGTCTGCGGACCCCGGGCCGGCGCTTCACTCGACCTTGATGCCGGCCGACGCGATCACGCGGCCGAACACCTGTTTCTCGCGCGCCAGGTAGGCGGCGAACTGGGCCGGGCCCATCTGCAACGGCTTGAGGCCGGCGTCGTCCATCTTCTTGATGACCTCGGGCTCGGCCGTGATCGCGGCGATCTCGCGCGCCAGGCGGTCGCGGATGGCCGGGTCCAGCGACGCGGGTGCCAGCAGGCCGAACCAGGACTCGATGTCCATGTCCTTGAACTCGGCCGACTCGGACAGGCTGGGCACGCCGGGCAGCGAGGGCCAGCGGGCCTTGGAGGTCACGCCGTAGGCCTTGACGCGCCCGTCCTTGACGAAGGCCTGGGCCAGCGAGACCGGCAGCACGGCCAGGTCGATCTGCTTGCCGGCCAGCTCGGTCAGCACCTGGGGACCGGCCTTGTAGGGCACGTGGGTCACGTCGATGCCGGCGCTCTGCTTGACCAGCTCCATGCTCACGTGCATGGAGGTGCCCACGCCGTCGGTGCCGTAGTTGAGCTTGCCGGGCTGGCTGCGCGCCAGCTTGACCAGCTCGCTGGTGGTGTTGGCCGCGAGCGCCGGGCTGCCGATCAGCACGAAGGGGGCGACGCCGACCGGCGCGATCGGCACGAGTTCCTTGAGCGCGTCGTACTTGACCGTGCCGGGCGTGACCTGCGGCGCCACGGTGATCGGGCTGGCCACGGCGAACAGCAGGGTCTGGCCATCGGGCTTGGCGCGGATCGCGCGCTGCGTGCCTATGGTGCCGGCCGCGCCCGGCACGTTCTCCACCACCACCGGTTGCTTGAGGCGCTCGGCCAGCCGCTGGGTGACGATGCGTGCCGCCACGTCCACGCTGCCGCCGGGGGCGAAGGGCACGATCACCGTGACCGGGCCGCTGGGGTAGGCGCCTTGCGCGATACTGGCGCCGGCCCCCGAGAGGGCGACTGCGGCCAGCAGGGAGAGGATCAGCGAAAAGGGTTTGAACATGCTTCGCTCCTTGGCGATGGGTGAGGTAACAAACACCGCGCGACTTTCGTCGTCACGGTACAGTCTACTTGTTATAACAAGTTAAATCAAACAAGCGAGTTTCATGCCAAAAACGAGGAAACCGTCCGAAACGCCGCCCGCCGAGGCGCCGGGGGTCTTGCCGCTCTACGCCGTGCTGCGCGAGCGGCTCAAGGCCCAGATCCTGGAGGGGCGGTTGCGGCCCGGCGAGCGCCTGCCCTCGGAGAGCGAGCTGACCCAGGCCCATGGCGTCAGCCGCATCACGGTGCGTCAGGCGTTGAACGACCTGCAGAAGGAGGGCCTGCTGGTCAAGGCGCACGGCAAGGGCAGCTTCGTCGCCCAGCCCGCCGTGGCCCTGGACCTGACCCGGCTGCGTGGCCTGGCCGAGTCCCTCGGTGGTGCGGGGCGCACCATCCACACGCAGATCCTCTCGCTCGGCCATGTGCCTGCACCGCAAGAGGTCGCGCGCGCCTTCCAGCTCGCGCCGGGCGAACTGGTGACCGAGCTGCAGACCCTGCGCTACCTGAACCGCGAGCCCCTGGTGCTGAGCCGCTCCTGGATGCCGCGCGCCTACGGCGACCGCCTCTCCAAGGCCGATCTCGCGCACCGCGACGTGCTCGACATCTACGAGCATGACCTCGGCGTGGCCGTCGGCAAGGCCGACGTGACCCTGGGCGCGACCAATGCCGACGCCGAGCGCCACGCGCGCCTGGGCGTGGCGCCCGGGGCCGCTCTGGTGCTCATGGAGCGCACGGTCTACAGCCGCGCGGGCGATGCCGTGCACCTGGAGAAAAGCGCCTACCGCGCCGACCGCTTCAGCTACAGCCTGACGCTGGAGCGCGGCGCCGGCTGAAAAGTCTCGGCGCCGGGCTTTCCAAAAGGAGGGAAAGCTCTAGAATGACTGGATAAATAAACAGTTGTTCGGAGTGCCCCATGCCCGCCATGTCCCCGCGCTTGCGCCAGGCGCAGCCCCCCGTGGTGCTGCCCCATGTCTGGCGCGGCGAGGCGCTGGCCGGGGCCGGGGGCGCCGTCCTGCCCAGCGGCCATGCCGCGCTCGACGCCCAGCTGCCCGGCGGCGGCTGGCCGCTGGGCGCCATGGTCGAGCTGCTGCAGCCGCAGCCCCAGGCCCCTGTCTGGCAGCTGCTGCTGCCGGGGCTGGCGCGGCAGCTGCGCGAGCAGGCCGGCCCGGCGGTGCTGGTCGGCCCGCCCTGCGAGCCCTTCGGCCCCAGCCTGCGCGCCCAGGGCCTGCCGGGCGAGCGCCTGCTCTGGGTGCGCAGCGAGCCGCCCGCGGCCCGGCTCTGGGCGGCCGAGCAGGCCCTGCGCTGCGCCGAGGTGTCGGCTGTGCTGGCCTGGCTGCCCCAGGCCCGCAGCGCCGAGCTGCGGCGCCTGCAGCTGGCCGCGCAGCAGCAGGGCCGGCTGCTGTTCGTGCTGCGCGGCGCCCAGGCGCGGCACGAGGCCTCGCCGGCGCCGCTGCGCCTGTGGCTCGAGGGCTGGGACAGCCTCGAGGTGCACATCCTCAAGCGGCGCGGTCCGCCGCTCGAGGCGCCGGTGCGGCTGCCGGCCCAGGCGCCGCGCGTGGCGGCGCTGCTGGCCGCCTGGCGCCTGCGCGAAGCCGCGGGGGAGGAGGCCGGCCATGGACTGGGTCGCCCTGTCGCCGCCCGAGCCTGAGCGCAGCGCCTGGGGCTGGTGGGCCCTGCGCTTCACGCCGCGCGTGGCCTGGCTGGACGAGGCCCTGCTGCTCGAGGTCTCGGCCTCCGAGCGGCTGTGGGGCGGCCGCCGGCGGCTGCTGCGCGAACTGCTCGAGGCCCATCCCTTCGAGGCCCGCCCCGAGCATGCGCAGGGCGCCACTTCGCGGCTGGCCCTGGCCCGGCTGCGGCTGCTGCGCCGCGGCGAGGTCGCGCCGCCCCAGCCCGACCTGCTGCCGCTGGACACGCTGAGCGCGGCCCTGCCGCACCTGGACACGCTGGCCCGCGCCGGCTGCCGCCGCTGGGGGCAGCTGCGCGCCTTGCCGCGCGGCGGCGTGGCCAGGCGCTTCGGCGCCGCGCTGCTCGAGGCGCTCGACGCCGCCTACGGCGAGCGGCCCGAGACCCATGCCTGGCTCACCCTGCCCGAGCATTTCGACGCCGGGCTCGAGCTGCCCGCGCTGGCGGCCAGCGCGCCCGAGCTGATGTGGGCCGCCCAGCGCCTGCTGGCGCAGCTGCAGGCCTGGCTGCAGGCACGCCAGCGCGGCGTGCTCGCGCTCGAGCTCGAATGGACGCTGGACCTGAGGCGCCTGGACGGTGCGGACCTGCCCCCGCACGAGCGGCTGGCCCTGCGCACGGCCCGGCCCACGCAGGACCTTGCGCACCTGCGCCGCCTGCTGGGCGAGCACCTGGCGCGCGCCACCCTCTCGGCCCCGGCCAACCAGCTGCGCCTGCGCTCGCTCGAGACCGCGCCCTGGGCCGGCGCCAGCGCCAGCCTGCTGCCCGAGGACCGCTTCCAGGGCGAGCCCCTGCACCAGCTGGTGGAGCGGCTCAGCGCGCGGCTGGGCGCGCACCAGGTGGTGCTGCCGCTGGCCCGGTCCGACCACCGGCCCGAGCGCATGCAGTGCTGGGTGCCGGCGCAGCAGCCAGGCCCCAAGCCGGGCGGCACGCCCGTGCCGCTGGCCGCCGACGCGCTCTACCCGCCCTGGCTGCTGCCCCGGCCCCTGCCGCTGGCGCTGCGCGACGGCGTGCCGCAGCACGGCGGCCATCCCCTGCTGCGGCTCGCGCGCCCCCACCGCGTGGAAACCGCCTGGTGGGAGGAGGGCGGGCCGGCGCTGCGCGACTATTTCCTGGCCCGCAGCGAAGCCGCCGGCCTGGTCTGGATCTACCGCGAGCGGCCGCTGGCCCAGGCACGGGAGGTCCCACAGGTCCGCTGGTACCTGCAGGGGCTCTATGGCTGAGGACGCGCTGCCCCGCTATGCCGAGCTGTACTGCCTGAGCAACTTCAGCTTCCAGCGCGGCGCCTCGCATCCGCGGGAGCTGGTGGCGCGCGCCTGCGAGCTCGGCTACACCGCCCTGGCCCTGACCGACGAATGCTCGGTGGCCGGCGCGGTGCGGGCCTGGTCGGCGCTCAAGGATCTGCCGCGGCCTTTTCGGCTGCTGTACGGCAGCATGTTCGACCTCGGCGAGGCCTGCCTGGTCGTGATCGCGCGCGACCTGCGGGGCTGGGGCGGTCTGTGCGAGTTCATCACTGCCGCGCGCAGGACGGCGCCCAAGGGCGAGTACCGCGTGGGCTGGGAGCACAGCGATTTCAGCCTGCTCGCGGGCTGCGAGGTCCTCTTGGTCCCCCGGCACGCGGACGGCGAGGTGCCTGAGCTGCAGGCGCTGCTGCGGCGGCTGCGCTGGGCCAGGGCCCTCTGGGGCGATTCGCTCTGGCTCGCCGTCGAGCTGCTGCACCGCCAGGGCGACGAGCTGTGGCTGGCCGCGCTGCGCCAGGCGGGCCGGCTGGCCGGCGTGTCCCTGGTCGCGGCCGGCGGCGTGCACATGCATCAGCGCTCGCGCAAGCCGCTGCAGGATGTGATCACGGCCGTGCGCCTGGGCCGGCCGGTCCAGGACTGCGGCCAGGCGCTGCAGGCCAGCGCCGAGCGGCATCTGCGCTCGCGCCGGCGCCTGGCCCAGGCCTACCCGCCCGAGCTGCTGGCCCGCACGCTGGAGGTGGTGCGGCGCTGCGAGTTCGATCTCTCGCAGATCCGCTACGACTACCCGCTCGAGACCGTGCCACCGGGCCTCACGCCCGCCCAGGGCCTGCGCCAGCTGACGCTGGCCGGGGCGCGCGAGCGCTACCCCGAAGGCGTGCCCGACAAGGTGCAGGCGCTGCTCGAGAAAGAGCTGGCGCTGATCGCCGAATGCCGCTACGAGATGTTCTTCCTCACGGTGCACGACATCGTGCGCTTCGCGCGCAGCCGGCGCATCCTCTGCCAGGGCCGCGGCTCGGCGGCCAACTCGGTGGTCTGCTATTGCCTGGGCATCACCGCCATGGACCCCATGGACTCCGAGCCGCTGCTCGAGCGCTTCATCAGCAAGGAGCGCAGGAACGAGCCGCCCGACATCGACGTCGACTTCGAGCACGAGCGGCGCGAGGAGGTCATCCAGTACATCTACGGCAAGTACGGCCGCGAGCGCGCCGCCATCGCCGCCGTGGTCATCGGCTACCGCACGCGCAGCGCGATCCGCGACGTGGGCAAGGCGCTGGGCGTGGCCGAGGCGCTGGTCGATGCCTTCGCCAAGGACCATGCCTGGTTCGACGAGGACCTGGGCGCACACCGCCTGCACGCGCTGGCCCAGCAGGCCGGCGTGGCGCTCGAGGATCACCGGGCCCGGCTGTGGCTGGAACTGGCGTGCGAGCTGATCGGCTTTCCGCGCCACCTGAGCCAGCATGTGGGCGGCTTCGTGCTGACCCAGACCCGGCTCACCCGCCTGGTGCCGGTGGAGAACGCGAGCATGAAGGAGCGTTCGGTCATCCAGTGGGACAAGGACGACCTCGAGGCGCTGGGCCTGATGAAGGTCGACGTGCTGGCCCTGGGCATGCTCAGCGCCCTGCGGCGCTGCCTGGACCTGCGCAACGCCCTGCGCGGCGGCGCCTGGGGCCTGCACGACATTCCGCAGGGCGACCCTCGGACCTACGAGATGATCTGCCGCGCCGACACCGTGGGCGTGTTCCAGATCGAGAGCCGGGCCCAGATGTCCATGCTGCCGCGCCTCAGGCCGCGCCGCTTCTACGACCTGGTGGTCGAGGTCGCCATCGTGCGGCCCGGACCCATCCAGGGCGGCATGGTCCACCCCTACCTCAAGGCGCGCGAGCGCGTGCGCCAAGGCCGGCCCATCGTCTACGAAAAGCCCGCCCTCGAGCCGGCGCTGGCGCGCACCCTGGGCGTGCCCATCTTCCAGGAGCAGGTGATGCAGATCTCCATGCTCGCGGCCGGCTTCACGGCCTCGGAGGCCGACGCCCTGCGCCGCGCCATGGCGGCCTGGAAGCGCAAGGGCGGGGTGGACAAGTTCCGCGGCCCCCTGATCGACGGCATGCTCAAGAACGGCTACCGCCGCGAGTTCGCCGAGGCCATCTTCCAGCAGATCCTGGGCTTCGGCGAATACGGCTTTCCCGAAAGCCATGCCTACAGCTTCGCCCTGCTGGCCTATGCCAGCAGCTGGCTCAAGTGCCACGAGCCCGAGTGCTTCCTCGCGGCCCTGCTCGACTCGCAGCCCATGGGTTTCTACCCGCCCGCGCAGCTGATCCAGGACGCGCGGCGCCATGGCGTCACGGTGCTGCCGGCCGACGTTTCGCACAGCGACTGGGACTGCACGCTGGCGGAAGGGGCGGCCGTCAGTGAGGTGCGCAGTGCGGCGCGGCCCGCCGTGCGCCTGGGCCTGCGCCTGGTCGGCGGCCTGGCCGAGGCCGACGCAAGGCGGATCGCGCAGGCGCGGGCCCAGGCCGCGTTCGCGGACACCGAAGACCTGGCGCTGCGCGCCGGCCTCGGCAGCCAGGCGCTCAAGGCCCTGGCCGCGGCCGATGCGCTGCACTCGCTATCGGGTCACCGGCGCCAGCAGGTCTGGGACGCCGCCGCGCTGCGGCGCGCGCCGGCCCTGCTGCGCGAGGCGCCGGTGCAGGAGGCGCCGCTGGCCCTGCAGGCCGCGCCCGAGGGCGAGGAGATCCTGTTCGACTACGCCGCCATGCAGCTGACGCTGCGCCGCCACCCGCTGGCCCTGCTGCGCCCGCGCCTGTCGCGCATGGGGCTGCTCAGCGCCGGGCAGCTGCAGGACCTGCCCCATGGCCGGCGTGCCTCGGCCTGCGGCCTGGTCACCGTGCGCCAGCGGCCGCAGACCGCCAAGGGCACGGTCTTCGTCACGCTGGAGGACGAGACCGGCCCGCTCAACGTGATCGTCTGGCCCCGGGTGCAGGAGCGCCAGCGCGAGGTGCTCTTGCATGCGCGCCTGCTGGCCGTGCGCGGGCTGTGGCAGAGCGACGCCAGCGGCGTGCGCCACCTGCTGGCCGAGCGCCTGAGCGACCTCACACCGCTGCTGGGGCGGCTGGCCCAGATCGGCTTGCACAGCCGGGATTTTCATTGAGCACGGCGGGAAGGGCAGGCAAAAGGGATTGAGTAGGGTGAGGGGTTACCCCCTCAGCCCTCTCACACCACCGTACGTGCGGTTCCGCATACGGCGGTTCAAGCGGAACACTGGAGGTGCTGGTGGATGGACACCAGCGA
>SCMQ01000002.1 GCA_005503335.1 Comamonadaceae bacterium 2FH | reverse complement strand
CCCGGACGTCCCGGCTGCTCGCCTCGCGCCTTCTTCACCATCTGCCACCTCGTGTCCGCATGCTTCGATCAGAGCATAACGCGCGAGATGTTGTTTTCGTCTACACCCTCTGACGGACAAGGAAACAATCCTCTTCAGCTTTGCCATGGCTCGGGATGGCGTTTGCCTGATCGTCCACAAAGACAACCCGGTCCAGCGTCTTAGCAATCAACAAATCGCCGATATTTTCACCGGCAAGGTGAGCAACTGGAGCCAAGTCGGTGGACGCAACGCGACGATCACCGTGCTGGCCGCTCAAGACGGCTACAGCTCAACCGAGATCTTCACCCATTTCTTCAAAGTCAAATATCCGGACGTCAAGGCCTCCATCGTGCTTGGCGACAATCCCACGCGCATCAAGGCCTTGCTCGAAAATCCGAATGGCATCGCATGGATATCCGTCGGCGAGGCGGAACGCAAGGCGATGGCAGGCGTGGCCATCAAACCGCTTCCCGTGGAAGGCGTGGCCGCCACCAGAAAGAACATCCGCAGCGGCGACTTCCCCATTTCCCGCCCGCTTCTGCTGCTCACCAAGGAGCGCCCGACGGGGCTGGTCAAAGAGTTCATCAACTTCTCTCTGTCCCCACAGGTCACCGACATCATAGAGAAACATGACTTCATTCCCTACGTAGACTGATCTGCTCCTAGGCCGAGGGGAGGCCGGACTCGCGAACAACACAAAAAACGTGATGATCGAGCCACATACAAGAAAAGCCTGGTCCGACCGCTTCAGCCTGCGGGCCCAGTTGGCGGCCGGGTTCCTCGTTGCGATCGGCCTGAGCCTCGCCGTGGGGCTCGCTTCCTGGATGGCTCAAGAGCACTCGGTCAAAGCGGTCGACAAGCTGCTGAAAATAGATAACCGGATTGCCGAGCTCAGCGCGAGAAGCAATGTCGCGATGCTCAAGGCGCGGAACGCGGAAAAGGATTTCCTGCTGTCCCAGAGCGAATTCGGCTTCTCTGAGGCCAGATCCCGCTACCTGACCTTTGTGCGAACCAACGTTGCTGATATCCGGCAGCACATGGCGGAGATTCGCGAGCTGGTCGACGAGGCGGACGCGACCCAGCAGACGCGGGCGATCGAGCAGGCCGTCACTCAATACCAGGCCGGCTTCCTGAGGGTCGTCGATCTATACGGGCAGCTTGGCCAGGTGGATACCGGCTTGGCGGGGAAGTTTCGCACGAAGAGCCACGAGATCGAACCCATCGTCAGCTCCGGCAAGCTCGACCCGCTCATGATCGACCTGTTGACTCTGCGGCGGAACGAGAAGGACTTCATCATGCGCGGCCAGGGCAAATACGCCAAGGCCTTCAGGCAGAGCATCGATCAGTTCAAGGCGGATCTCGACTCGACCAGCGCCGCACCCGCGGTCAAGGGAAAACTCCTGGGCCTGGCCAACGAATACCAGTCCCTGTTCGAACAGTATGTTCAGGCTGTCGATCGGATCGATGTCGAAAAGAAAAATTATCTCGCCGCCACCCAAACCGTCGAGCCTCTGCTGGACAAGCTCCACCTCAATGCCACCCAGCGAGCGCTCGCAACCCGCGAAGGCCTGCAACGGGCAGCGCGGCTCGCCACCTGGACGGTTCTGGGCGCCAGTGTCGCCGCGCTGTTGATCGGACTGAGCATCGCCTCCCTGGTTTCCCGAAGCATCGCCCAATCGGTTTCGGAGTGCCTCGGGTTTGCCGAGCGGGTCGCCGAGGGAGACCTGGGGATCCGCATGCCGCCGCGAGGCGCACATGAATTCGGGACGCTGGCTGTCGCCTTGAACAGCATGACAAGTGCCTTGCAGAGGTGGCGCCAGTCCTCGGCACGGCGGACAGCCGAATTGGCGAAAGCCAATGAAACGCTGCAAGAAGAAGTCGCCGAGCGCCGGCTTGCCGGACAAAGGCTTGCGCGCTTGAACAAGTTCTACGCCGCGCTCAGCGAGACCAATGAAGCCATCGTGCGCACGGCGGATCGCGACGAGCTGTTTGAGAAGGTGTGCCGCATCTGCGTCCAGCTTTGCGGCACAAGACTGGCATATGTGGGGCTGCGCGATGCGCAAGACCGCGAGCTGCGCCCGGTCGCGCGCTTTGGCCCATGGGAAGACACCCTCGGCGCGCTGCCCATGCCCTTGGGTGCGTGGGGGCGGAAAGGCCATGATCCGTCCGTCGCCGCGATTCCCGTGGACAGGCCATATGTCTGCAACGATGTCTTGCAGGATCCCTCGACCCGTCCTTGGCGTGCGGTGACCGAGAAGATAGGAACCCGCGCGGCCGCGTCATTCCCGCTGCATCAGGCCGGCCGCGTGGCGGGTATTTTGTGCCTGCACGCCGCGCAGACGGATTTCTTTGATGCGACGGCAGTGGATTTGCTCACGGAAATGGCGATGGACATCTCGTTCGCCATGGACAACTTCGAGCGCGAAAGAGCGCGCGGACAAGCAGAAGCAGCGCTTCGGCTCAGCCAGCATGCCATAGACTCCAGCGTCAACGCGATCATGATGATCGATCACACGCAATCGGGCAACCCGATTGCGTTTGTCAACCCGGCCTTTGAGCGAATGACCGGTTATTCGCCCGCGGAGGCGCTCGGGCGAAACCCCGCTTTCCTGCTGGGCGGTGACACGGCCCAACCCGGGGCCATGGCGCTTCGTGATGCGCTGAGGGAAGAACGCGAAGCTCATGCATTGCTGCGCAACTATCGCAAGGATGGCAGCCTGTTCTGGAATGATCTGCATATAGCGCCGGTCCGGGACGACACGGGCAAGATCACCCATTTTGTCGGCGTTTTCAACGATCTCACCGAGATCAAGAACTACCAGGAGCAGCTTGAGCGCCATGCGAACTCCGACATCTTGACCGGGCTGGCCAACCGCAATCTCCTGCAGGACCGTCTTAGCCAGGCGATCACCTATGCACACAGGCACAATCACATGGTGACGGTTGCCCTCCTGGACCTGGATCATTTCAAGTTCGTCAACGACAGCCTCGGCCACAGCACGGGAGACGAACTGCTGAAAATGGTGGCCCAGCGCCTGAGCGACTGCGTCCGGGACAGCGACACGGTGGCGCGCCTGGGCGGGGATGAGTTCGTGGTGATTTTCTCGAGTCACGCCGAGGTGGAGAACATTCCCGACATGGCGCGGCGAATCTCCGCCTCGGTCGCCACCGACCCACGCATCATCGACCTGCTCCAAAGGATTCATGAGACGGTTTCACAGGCCGTCGTCCTGGCGGATCGGGAACTCCATATGACCTGCAGCATCGGTCTGAGCCTGTATCCCCAGGATGGGCGGGACGCGGAGACTCTGCTGAAGAATGCGGACGCCGCCATGTACCGCGCCAAGGAGCTGGGCCGAAACAATTTTCAGTTCTACACGGCCGAACTGAATGCCAAGGTCGGTGAGCGGCTCGCGCTGCAAGCTCGCATGCGGCATGCGCTGGAGCGGGGCGAGTTCTTGCTGCATTATCAACCCCGGGTGGAGATCGAAAGCGGACGAATCTCCGGTGCGGAGGCGTTGATCCGCTGGAACAGTCCGGAGTCGGGCTTGGTGCCACCTTCCGAATTCATTCCCATCCTGGAAGACAGCGGGATGATCCTGGACGTTGGCAGGTGGGCCATGGAGGCGGCCATGTCCGACCATGGGCGATGGACGGCACAGGGTCTCCACCCCCCGCGCATCGCGGTGAACGTGTCTCAAGTTCAGCTTGCACATCAAAGCTTCACGGCCATGATTGACCAGGTCGTCTCCACCGTCTCGGGCGACATTCCCTTGGAGCTTGAGATCACGGAGAGCCTGATCATGAAGGATCTCGAGGCGAACATCCCCAAACTCACGGCCGTCGGAAAATTGGGCATCGACATTGCCGTTGACGACTTTGGCACGGGGTACTCGTCCTTGAGCTGCCTTGCCCGGCTGCCTCTGAACGTGTTGAAGATCGATCGGGCCTTCATCACCGATCTAGCGACCAGCGCCGAAGATCAAGCCATCGTCGCGACCATCATATCCCTGGCCCATTCATTGAAGCTGAAAGTCGTCGCGGAGGGGGTCGAAACAAAGGAGCAGGCCCATCTTCTGGAGACGCTCAAATGCGACGAAATCCAGGGTTATTTTTTCAGCAAGCCTTTGCCATTCGAGGAATTTGCACGATTTCTGGAATGGAAAGGCTTGGCCTCGCTCGTTGAATAGCGCGCTCTTCCCGGACCGCGGACTCGATCATCAGCCCGCCGCCTGAGCGAAAACGGTTGCCGCGCGGCCCGCGGCTCGCTTACGATGGCCTTCCCGTTGCTCAAGGGGAAGCGCCATGCCCGTTGCCGCAGAGATCGCCCAGATCCGCACCCTGGCCCTGGTCGGGCCGGCCGCCGCGGGCAAGACCAGCCTGGTCGAGGCCCTGCTGTGCCAGGCCGGCGCGATCGGCGCGCCGGGCAGCGTGGAGAAGGGCAACACCGTCAGCGACCATGACCCGCTGGAGCGGCGCGCGCTGCGCTCGCTCAATGCCTCGCTGCTGCACTTCCGCCATGCCGGCATCCACACCCATCTGATCGACACGCCCGGCTCGCCCGACTTCCTGGGCCAGTCGCTGCCCGCGCTGGAGGCGGTGGAGACGGCGGCCGTGGTAATCGCCGCGCCGAACGGCATCGAGCCCATGGCGCAGCGCATGATGCAGTGGGCCGCGCAGCGCGAACGCGACCGCCTGATCGTGGTCAACAAGATCGACGCGCCGGGCCTGGACCTGCAGGCCCTGGTGGCGCAAATCCAGGCCGCCTTCGGCCGCGAATGCCTGCCGGTGAACCTGCCGGCCGGGCGCGGCGAGCGCGTGGTCGACTGCTTCTACAACCTCGCTGAGGACGGCCCGCCCACCGACTTCTCCTCGGTGGCCGAAGCGCACCGCGCCCTGGTCGAGCAGGTGGTCGAGGTCGACGCGGCCCTGGTCGAGCGCTACCTGAACGAGGGCGACGTCGACCCAAGCGAGCTGCACGCGCCGCTCGAGCAAGCCCTGCGCGAAGGGCATCTGGTGCCGATCTGCTTCGTCTCGGCGCGCACCGGCGCCGGCGTGACCGAGCTGCTGGAAGTGATCGAGCGCCTGCTGCCCGACCCCAGCGAGGCCAACCCGCCGGCCTTTCTGCGCGGCGAGGGCCAGGGGGCCCGGCCCATGCAGGCCCAGCCCGACCCGGCGCGCCATGTGCTGGCCCATGTGTTCAAGATCGCCCAGGACCCCTACGTGGGCAAGCTGGGCATACTGCGCGTGCACCAGGGCACGATCACGCCCGGCAGCCAGCTCTACGTGGGCGACGGCCGGCGCCCGTTCAAGGTCGGCCATCTGTTCATGCTGCAGGGCAAGGACTTCACCGAGGTGCCGCGCGCCTTGCCCGGCGACCTCTGCGCGATCGCCAAGGTGGACGAGCTGCACTACGACGCCGTGCTGCACGACGCCGCCGAGGACGAGCACATCCACCTGCAGCCGCTCGACTTCCCGGTGCCGGTGCACGGCCTGGCCATCGAGCCCAAGCGCCGTGGCGACGAGCAGCGCCTGCACGACATCCTGCTCAAGCTGGTCAGCGAGGACCCCTGCCTGCGCCTCACGCATGTGGCCAGCACCAACGAAAGCGTGGTCTACGGCCTGGGCGAGCTGCACCTGCGAACCCTGCTCGAGCGCCTGACCGAGGTGCACAAATGCGAGGTCGCCACGCGCCCGCCCCGCATCGCCTACCGCGAGACCATCGCCGCGCCGGCCGAGGGCCACCACCGCCACAAGAAGCAGACCGGCGGCGCCGGCCAGTTCGGCGAGGTGTTCCTGCGCGTGGAGCCGCTGCCGCGCGGCGCGGGCTACGAGTTCGTGGACCAGGTCAAGGGCGGCGCGATTCCCTACAACTTCATGCCGGCGGTCGAGAAGGGCGTGCGCCAGGCGCTGGAGACCGGGGTGATCGCCGGCTACCCGGTGGTGGACCTGCGCGTGGTGGTCTACGACGGCAAGCACCACAGCGTGGACAGCAAGGAGATCGCCTTCCTCACGGCCGGGCGCAAGGCCCTGGTCGAGGCCGTGCAGGCCGCCCGCCCCTGCGTGCTCGAGCCCATCGTCGACGTGGAGATCAGCGCGCCGGAGGCCAGCATGGGCGACATCACGGGCGACCTCGCGGCGCGCCGCGGCCAGGTCAGCGGCACCCAGGGTTCGCCCACCGGCGGCCTGGTGGTGCTGGCCCAGGCCCCGCTGGCGGAGCTGGCCAGCTACCAGACGCGCCTGAACGCCCTGACCGGCGGCCAGGGCCGCTACACCCTGGTCTTCAGCCACTACGAGGCCGTGCCGCCCACCCTGCAGGCACAGCTGACCGCGCAGTACAGGATCAGGGACGAGGGCTAGGCCCCGAGCCCGTCGCGCCTGGCCAGGGACGGGAACAGGCGGCGCCACAGCAGGGCCACCAGCACCGTGCCCAGGCCGCCCACGACCACCGAGCCCACGGGCCCAAGCAGGGCCGCCGTGGCGCCGGACTCGAATTCGCCCAGCTGGTTGCTCGCGCCTATGAACAGGCTGTTGACCGCGCCCACCCGGCCGCGCATGGCGTCGGGCGTCTCCAGCTGCACCATGGTCTGGCGCACCACCACGCTCACCATGTCGGCCGCGCCCGAGACCGCCAGCGCCAGCAGCGAGAGCCAGAAGCTGGTCGACAGGCCGAACACCACCATGCACAGGCCGAACAGCGCCACCGCGCCAAGCAAGGTGCGCCCCACGCGCCGGCGCAGCGGCCAGCGGCTGAGCACCACCGAGGTCGCCAGCGCGCCCACGGCCGGGGCGGCGCGCAGCAGGCCCAGGCCCTCGGGCCCCACCTGCAGGATGTCGCGCGCGAACATCGGCAGCAGCGCCGTCGCCCCGCCCAGCAGCACGGCGAACAGGTCCAGCGAGATCGCGCCCAGCACCACCTTGCGCTCGCGTATGAAGTGCACCCCGGCCAGCAGCGTGCCCAGCGTCACCGGCTCGGGCAGCGGCGGCGAGTGCTCGTAGCGCAGGCCGAGCAGCAGCATGACGCCCAGCGCCAGCAGCACGGCGCAGCTCGCGTAGACCGCGCCGGCGCCGGCCGCGTAGATCAGCCCGCCCAGCGCCGGCCCGCCGATCACGGCGGCCTGCATGGCCGAGGCGCTGAAGGCCATGGCCCGCTGCAGCAGGGCCGGCGGCACGAGCAGCGGGGTCAGCGCCTGCTGCGCCGACATCTGGAAGGCGCGCACGCCGCCCAGCACCAGCGACACGCCCAGCAGCAGCTCGCGCGAGGCCCACAGCGCGCTGCTCGCCTGCAGCAGCGCCAGCGCCACCACGGCCTGCACGGCCAGGCAGGCGGCGAGGATGCGCCCGCGGTGCCAGCGGTCGACCGCCTGGCCGGCCGGCAGGGCCAGCAGCAGCGCCGGCACGAACTGGTACAGGCCGATCAGCCCCAGGTCCCAGGCGCTGCCCGTGAGCTCGTACATCTGCCAGCCCACGGCCACCATCAGGATCTGGTTGGCCGCCGTGCCCGCCAGGCGCGCGAACCACAGGCGCATGAACGGCCGCTGGCCCAGCAACTGCGAGAGCGTGGAGACAGCGTCCGCTTCGGTCGAGGCCAGGCCGGAGGATGCGGGGCGCTGGCCCGGGATTGTTTCAGGGGGCGGCATGGCTCAGGCCGACAGCGCGCCCACGCGCGATGCCCCGCCTTCCTCCTCGTCCGCCCCGCGCTCCCCCGCCTGCTGCTGCAAGGCCCACATCTGGGCGTAGCGCCCGCCACGCGCCAGCAGCTCGGCATGGGTGCCGCGCTCGACGATGCGGCCGGCGTCCAGCACCAGGATCTCGTGCGCGTCGACCACGGTGGACAGGCGGTGGGCGATGACCAGGGTGGTCTTGTTCTGTGCGGCGCTCTTGAGTTCGGCCTGGATGGCGCGCTCGTTGGCGCTGTCCAGGGCCGAGGTGGCCTCGTCGAAGATCAGGATGGGCGGGTTCTTGAGCAGAGTGCGCGCGATCGCCACGCGCTGCTTCTCGCCGCCCGAGAGCTTGAGGCCGCGCTCGCCCACCGTGGTCTCGTAGCCCTTGGGCGTGGCGGCGATGAAGTCGTGGATGCGTGCGGCGCGCGCCGCGGCCTCGACCTCGGCGCGGCTGGCGCCGGGGCGGCCGTAGGCGATGTTGTAGGCCACGCTGTCGTTGAACAGCACGGTGTCCTGCGGCACGATGCCGATCGCCTGGCGCACGCTGGACTGGGTCACACTGCGTATGTCCTGGCCGGCGATGGTGATGCGGCCCGCGGGCACCGAGGGATCGCCGGGGATGCCCACGTCGTAGAAGCGGTAGAGCAGGCGCGCCAGCGTGGACTTGCCCGAGCCCGAGGGTCCGACCACGGCCACGGTCCGGCCGGCCGGGATCTCGAAGCTGATGTCGTGCAGGATGGGGCGCGCGGCCTCGTAGGCGAAGTGCACATGCTCGAAGCGCACGCTGGCGTCCGGCCGGCCCAGGCCCTGGCCCAGCGGCGCCGGCAGCAGCGGGAAGGTCAGGGGCCGGGCGCCCGGCGCATCGGCGACCTCGCGCTCCTTTTCCATCAGCACGAACATCTTGTCCAGGTCGGTCAGGCTCTGCTTGATCTCGCGGTAGATCACGCCCAGGAAGTTCAGCGGGATGTAGAGCTGGATCATGAAGGCGTTGACCATGACCAGGTCGCCCAGCGTCATGCGGCCGTCGACCACGCCCTGGGTGGCGCGCCAGAGCATGGCCACCAGGCCGATGGCGATGATGACCTGCTGGCCGGTGTTGAGCAGGGACAGCGTGGTCTGGCTCTTCAGGCGCGCGCGGCGCAGGCGCTCCAGGCTCTCGTCGTAGCGGCTGGCCTCGAAGGCCTCGTTGTTGAAGTACTTGACGGTCTCGTAGTTGAGCAGCGAGTCTATGGCCTTGGTGTGGGCCGCCGAGTCGAACTCGTTGGCCTGGCGGCGGAACTGGGTGCGCCACTCGGTCACCGTGACGGTGAAGGCGATGTAGCAGGCCAGGGCCGCGATGGTGATCCAGGCGAACCAGGCGTCGAACTTCACCGCCAGGATGGTCAGCACCAGCGTGACCTCGATCAGCGTGGGCACGATGCTGTAGAGCGAGTAGGAGATCAGCGACTCGATGCCTCGCACGCCGCGCTCGATGTCGCGCGTCATGCCACCGGTCTGGCGCTCCAGGTGAAAGCGCAGGCTCAGGGCATGCAGGTGCTCGAAGGTGGCCAGCGCGATGCTGCGCGCCGCGCCCTGGGTGGCCTTGGCGAACACCAGCTCGCGCAGCTCGGTGAACAGCGAGGTGCACAGGCGCAAGCCCCCGTAGGCCAGCAGCAGGCTGGCCGGCACCACCAGCAGGGCCTGCGGGTCGCCGGGCCGGATGGCCATGGCGTCGACCAGGGTCTTGAGCAGCATGGGCACGCCCACGTTGGCGAGCTTGGCGCCGACCATGAAGGCCAGGGCGGCGAGCACGCGCCACTTGTAGCGCCACAGGTAGGGGAACAGGCGGCCGAGGGTGCGCCAGTCGGAGCGCGGCGCGCCGGCCAAGGCAGGTGCGGGAGGGGGGGACGAATCGCCGTAGCGGCGCATGGGTGACAATCCTGAAGACTACAGACTCCGAGATTGTGCCCATGTCCAAGGAATCCGGCCGCGCCGCCCACGGCGCCATCCACGCCAACCCCCTGCCCGCGAGCGGCCCCAGGGTGGACCTGCCCGAGGACGAGGAGCTGGTGCTCAAGGTGATTCCCATGCCGGCCGACTGCAACGCCAACGGCGACATCTTCGGCGGCTGGGTCATGGCCCAGGTGGACCAGGCCGGCGCAGTGATCCCGGCGCGCTACGCCAAGGGCCGCATCGCCACCGTGGCGGTCAACGAGTTCATCTTCAAGCAGCCGGTGCGCGTGGGCGACATCCTGTCCTTCTACGCGCGCCTGGTGCGCGTGGGCCGCAGCTCGGTGACGGTCAAGGTCGGCGTCTACGCCGAGCGCTTCAGCACCCAGGGCCAGTACATCAAGGTCACCGAGGCCATGCTGACCTACGTGGCGATCGACGAGCAGGGCCGTCCGCGCGAGCTGCCGCCGGCCTAGGGCTCTGGTGTTGCGCGCCCTCCACGAACCGGGCGCCGAAAACGGGCCTTGCCGCTTGCCTGATTGGCCAGCGGCAAGGATACTTGTGCGCATGCCCAGCGCTCAGGGCATGGCGGGCATGCCATGGGGTGGCCCGGCTGGGTGCCTGAACCGAAAAGAAACGAACCAAGAACAGGTGAAGGGGGGTCCCCATGAAAAGTACTGTATTTCCCGCTGCCAGGAGAAGGCCGGAGGACCGTCCTGCCGCCCTGCCCGGCCGTCTCGCCGTCGCCGCCTGCATGGCGCTGGAGATGTCCGCGGCGGCGGCAGCGAATGCGCCGGCAGACCTGTCGCGCCTGTCGATCGAGGAGCTGGCCAACATCGAGATCTCCTCGGTCTCCAAAAGGCCCGAGCCGCTGAGCGCCGCCGCCGCGGCGGTGTACGTCATCACCAGCGAAGACATCCGCCGCTCCGGCGCCAACAGCCTCCCGGAAATCCTGCGCCTGGCGCCGAACCTGCAGGTCGCACGCGTGGATGCCAGCACTTACGCCATCACGGCGCGCGGCTTCAACGGCAGCAGTTCCAACAAGCTGCTGGTGCTGATCGATGGACGCAGCGTCTACTCCACGCTCCAATCCGGCGTGTTCTGGGATATGCAGGACACGCTGCTCGAAGACATCGAGCGCATCGAGGTCGTCAGCGGCGCCGGCGGCACGCTGTGGGGCGCGAACGCGGTCAACGGTGTGATCAACATCCTCACGCGCAAGTCGGGCGACACGCAGGGCGGGCTGGTCAGCCTGAGCGCGGGGAGCCCGACCGACCGCGATGCGGGCATGCGCTACGGCGGCAAGCTGGGCGAGGACGGAAGCTACCGCGTCTACGGCAAGCGCCTGCAGCGGGACCACACGGTCAGCGCCAGCGGCGCGCCGGTGCCGGACGCATGGGACAAGGGCCAGGTCGGATTCCGCATGGACTGGGCCAGCAGCGGCGACGCGCTGACGCTGCAGGGCGACGCCTATGACGGATCCATCGATCAGCGGGTCAACGACGACAAGACCCTCTCCGGCCACAACCTGATCGGACGCTGGAGCCGCGACTTGCAGGACAGGGGAAACCTGCAGGTCCAGGCCTATTACAACCGCGCCAGGCGAGTCCACCCCGGCACCTTCGGCGAGGTGGTCCATACCTACGACATCGACTTGCAGCATCGCTTCCGCTGGGGCAGCAACCACGACATCGTCTGGGGGGCTGGCCACCGCCAGACACGCGACCAGTTCGCCAACACCGCGGTGCTGGCGTTCTTTCCGGAGCGCTTCACCATGAAATTGTCCAGCGTCTTCATCCAGGACAGCATTGCCCTCAGCGAGCGCCTGGAGCTGACGCTGGGCGCCAAGCTCGAGCACAACAGCTACACCGGGCTCGAAGCCCAGCCCAATGCGCGACTGGCCTGGAAACTGGACAACCAGGCGCTGCTGTGGTCGGCGATCTCGCGCGCGGTGCGCACGCCTTCGCGCCTGGACCGCGACCTGTTTTCCCCGTCCACCCCGCCCTTCCTGATCGCCGGCGGACCGGATTTCAGATCGGAGAAGCTGACCGCGTACGAAGTCGGCTACCGCGCACAGCCCTCGGCCGCGACCTCGTTTTCGGTGTCCGCCTTCTACAACGACTATGACCGCTTGCGCAGCATTGAGCTGCTGCCCGGCGGCACGCCGAAGGGCGGGCCCTTCGTGTTCGGCAACAAGATGCTGGGCCATACCCATGGCCTGGAAATGTGGGGGAGCCACCGGGTGTACGACTGGTGGCGCCTGAGCGCCGGGCTCAGCTATCTCAAGAAGCATCTGAGGCTGGCCGCCGACAGCACCGACATCAGCGGCACGCGGCTCGCCGGCAACGATCCCGAGCACCAGGTGTCGCTGCGCTCGAACATGAGCCTGCCGCACAATATGGACCTCGACGTCGCGCTGCGCGCCATCGGTGCACTGCCCAACCCCAGAGTGCCCAGCTATGTGGCCGTCGATGCGCGGCTGGGCTGGCGGGTCGAAAAGGACCTCGAGCTGTCTCTGGCGGTCACCAACCTGCTGGACAAGGCCCATCCGGAGTACCGGAGCTCGGCGACAGCCACCCCCAACGAACTGCGGCGCGTCGTCAGCGTGAAGATGCTATGGAACTTCTGAACGCCATGCTGCACGCGACCAGCCCTCTGCGCTCGCGCATCCGGGCGGCGATCACGCTTGCCCTGTGTTTCGTGCTGTGGCCGGCATCGGTGGGCGCAGCCGAGACCGAACTGCTCGAATACGACGTCAAGGCGGCCTACCTCTACAAGTTCGGCCTGTTCATCGAATGGCCGAGCGCTGCCTTTGCCTCGCCCGCCAGTCCGCTGAATCTGTGCGTGGTCGGAGAGGGGCCCATCGGTCCGATACTGGACGCGACGGCCGGCAAGCAGCGCGTCAATGAACGCGAAGTGAACGTCCGGCGCCTCAAGACGGTGGGGCGCGACGCTGGCTGCCATATCCTGTACATCCAGGACAGCGACGCTCAGCCGTCTGGCCAGATCGTTGCGGCGCTTCGAGGCAGCTGGGTGTTGACGGTGACCGACAGCCGCGCCGCGTCCGGCGCCGGCAGGGGCATCATCAACTTCGTGCTCAAGGACAACCGCATGCGCTTCGAGATCGACGACGAGGCCGCCGCACAGAACAATCTCGGCATCAGCTCCAAGCTGCTGAGCCTGGCCCTCAGCGTCAAACCCAGACAAGCCCGGGGGGGTGCCAAATGAGACGGTTGAAGGATCTTCCCATCCGGGGGAAGCTGATGCTGTTCACCGCGCTCACCAGCGCGATCGCCCTGCTGCTGGCCGGTTCGATCGTCATCGTCTACGAGAACCTGGCGTACCAGACACAAAAGACCCGGGAAATCTCGGTGCAGGCCGAGATTCTCGCGGCCAGCGTGGTGGCATCGCTGACCTTCAGCGATGCCAAGGCGGCGCAGGAGTATCTGAACGCACTCAAGGCCAACTCTGAAATCGACGCGGCTGCCGTGTACAGCGCGGACGGCGCCCTGTTCGCGAGCTATTCCCGAGCCGGCGCGCCAGCGTCGCCGCTGCCGGCACGGGCCCGCTCCGATGGCCTGCAATTCGAGGGCCATGAGCTGGGGGCATTCTGGCCCGTCAGGGCCGGAACGGGCCAGATGGGCAGCGTCTACCTGCGCATCAGCGTCGAGCCGCTGGCGACGCGCCTTGCGCGCTACGGCGGCATCATGCTGCTGGTGATGGTCTGCTCGCTGCTGCTCACGCTGCCGATTTCCAAGCGCCTGCATGCCACGATCGTCGATCCGATCCGCGACATCGCCGACATTGCCCGCCAGGTGATGGCCGGCGACCTGACGGTCAAGCTGACGGCACAGGAACGCGCCGACGAAATCGGCGTACTGATGGAGGTTCTTGGGCAGATGCTGCAAAGCCTGAGAGAGATCACGCGCCAGATCAGCAGCGGCGCCCAGGTTCTGGTGTCGTCCACGGGCGAGATTCTGATTTCGACGACCCAGGTGGCCGCGAGCTCGGCCGAAACGGCCGCCGCGATCAACGAAACCACCGTGACGGTCGAGGAGGTCAAGCAGACGGCCCAGCTCGCAGAGAAAAAGGCGCGCCAAGTCTCCGAGAGCACGCAGCACACGGCCAAAGTATCGCAAAGCGGCAAGAAGTCGGTGGAGCAGTCGATCGAGGCAATGCAGCGTATTCAGGAGCAAATGGAGTCGATCGCCGAGCGCATCGTGCGCCTGTCGGAGCAGGGCCAGGCGATCGGCGAGATCATCACCACGGTGAGCGACCTGGCCGAGCAGTCGAACCTGCTGGCGGTGAATGCGGCGATCGAGGCGGCCAAGGCTGGCGAACAGGGTATGGGATTTGCCGTGGTGGCCCAGGAAGTGCGAAGCCTGGCTGCGCAGTCCAAGCAGGCGACGGTGCAGGTGCGTTCCATTCTGGGCGACATCCAGAAGGCGACCAGTGCGGCCGTGATGGCCACCGAGCAGGGAAGCAAGGCGGTGGAGGCCGGGGTGAAGCTCTCCGGCGAGGTGGGCGAATCAATAGGCGTGCTCGCCGAGAGCATCAGCGAATCGGCGCAGGCCGCGATGCAGATCGCGGCCTCGGCGCAACAGCAGCTGGCCGGCATGGACCAGGTGGCCATGGCGATGCAGAAGATCGGGCAGGCCAGCGCGCAGAACACCATGAGCACCCGGCAAACCGAAGGCTCCGCCAAGGAAATGCATGAGCTGGGCCTGAAACTGAAGCAGGTGGTGGAGCAGTACCGGGTGTGAGCAGGCGGCGTCCGCGCGAACTGCCGCCAGCCTGAGCGCCACCTCAGGCGCCGCTGCCCAGCTGGGGCCAGCGGCGCTGCTCCCAGTCCGCGACCCAGGCCTGCACGTCCCCGCCCGGCATGGACCGCGCGATGAAGTAGCCCTGGGCCTGCTCGCAGCCGACCTGGCGCAGAAAACTCCAGTCGTCCAGGTCTTCCACGCCCTCGGCCACGGTCTTGATGCCCAGTTGCCGCGCCATGTTCAGGCTGGCCTCCAAGATGCTCTGCAGCGCCGCGCTGCGGCTGGCGCCCTGTACGAAGCTGCGGTCCACCTTGAGCTCGTCGAAGGGAATGTCGCGCAGCTGGGCCAGCGTGGAGTGGCCGGTGCCGAAATCGTCGATCGACAGGCCCACGCGCTTGAGGCGCAGGCGAATGAGGATGTCCAGCGAGGCCAGCGGGTCCTTCATGAGCCGGCTTTCCGTGACTTCGAGCACCAGGGCGCTCAAGGGCACCCCCGCCGCGCGCGCCGTGCGTGTGACGAAGTCCGGAAACTCCAGCACCGCCAGGTTGTCCATCGAAACGTTGACCGCCAGGTGCAGGTCCAGGCCCGCGTCGCGCCAGCGCCGCGCCTGCCGCAGGGCATCGCTCAGCACGACCCGCGTCAGCGCGTCGATCAGCCCGTGCTCCTCGGCCAGGCCGATGAAGCGGTCCGGATAGACCAGACCGTCCTCGGGATGCTGCCAGCGCACCAGGGTCTCGACGCCGGTCACATGGCCGGTGGCGATGTTGACCTTGGGCTGGTAGTGGTTGACCAGTCTCCCCTGCAGGATCGCATCGCGCAATGCCTCGGGCGCATAGGTCTTGGCCGGGGTTGCGGCCGCGACCTCCACATGCGGGCGCTTTCTCGCCAGCAGCATGCCCAGCTGCTTGTTGGTCACGGGCTTGCGCAGTGCGCCCAGCACGTCGAGCCGGTGCACCTGGGCCAGTTTTTCCGCGGTCTGCAGCACGCGCAGGTCCTCGCCGCTGATCAACACCAGCTCGCCCTGGTAGCCGATGCGCGCCAGGTTCCGCAAGCATTCGATGCCGTCCATCTCGGGCATCTGCAGGTCGCACAGGATCAGCTCGGGCTGCAGCTGGCCGGATTCCAGCAAGGCCAGCGCGTCCTGGGCACGCGTCTCGCACTGCACATCGGTAAAGCCCAGGCGCGCCAGCTGGCGCGTCAGCAGCCGCTGCGAGAACGGTTCGTCGTCGATGATCAGAATTTTCATGTTCCCTCCCTTGTTTACTCGGAACGCGTTCAGGATTCGGCCAGCAGCCTGGCGATGTCGGCCTCGACTTCGGCCATGGCGGTCTCGACATGGGCCAGGTCCTGCGCAACGGCCTGGGCACCGCCTGCCCGGCAAGTGTTCTCCAGCCCGGCGCACAGATCGCCCAGCGCCAGCGCGCCGACGGCGCGCGACGAGGACTTGAGCTTGTGGGCCGCGGCACAGGCCTGCTCGGCATCCGCGGCGCCCAGCGCTGCGCGCATGTCAGCGGCCAGCCGACGGGCCGAGGACAGATAGTCCGCCAGGAATTCCCGCCAGGTGGCTGCGTCGTCGCCGACCAGGCTTTGCAGCACGCTGATGTCCACGGCCCGGCCTGGTGGCGACGCGGCGGCACCCGGGAGCGGCTTGGGATCCGTCGCCACTGCGCCGGGCGACCTGGGCAGCCATTTGTCCAGCATGTCGCCGAGCACGCGCAGTTGCACCGGCTTGGTCAGGTAGTCGTCCATGCCCACTGCCTGGGCACGGCGAGCCTCGCCGCGCAGGGCGTTGGCGGTGAGTGCCAGGATGGGCATGCGACTGCGACCCGGATCCTCCTCGCGGCGTATGGCCTCGGTCAGCATGTAGCCGTCCATCTCGGGCATGTGCAGGTCGGTCAGCAGCAGGGCATAGCCGCCCTGGCGCCACAGGCGCAGCGCCTCCGCGCCGTTGTCGGCGATCTCCGCGGCATGGCCGAGCAGCGCCAGCTGGCGCAGGATCACCTTCTGGTTGATCTCGTCGTCCTCGGCCACCAGGACCAGCCGGCCCTGGGCGCGCGCCTCGGCGATGGTCGGCGCCTGCATCGCGGTGGTCCGGGGCGGTTCGGACGCCTCCTGAAAGACTTCGGGCGAGGCGCGGCCCGCGGCCACCGCCACGGCGCGCAGCAGCACGCGCCGACGCAGCACGTCGCCGTCCATGGTCACGGTGTGCGGGTCCTGCACCCGGGGCCAACGGCGCCGGCCGCGCGAGACCAGCAGGACGCGCAGGTCGCCACCGTCGCCGGACGGCGGCCAGGACGGCGACGCCTTCGATCCGCCCAGGATGAGCACCGTGGGCCCGGCCAGGCCGGCCGCGGCGCTGCGGGCCGCGTCGAGGTCGGCCACGCGCTGCACCCTTGCCCCGGCGTGGACCAGGTAGGCCATGAGGTCCTCGGCCTGGAACTCGGGGCTGTCGAGCACCAGGCAGTCCAGCCCCGCGAGCTCGGGTGCACCGCGGCGCGGCTGCGCCTCGGCCCGCTCCATGGGCAGCGCGATGGTGAAGCAGGTGCCCGCGCCCAGTGTGCTCTCGACACGGATCTCGCCCTGCATCACGTCGACCAGGCGCTTGCAGACCGCCAACCCCAGGCCGGTGCCGCCGAAGCGGCGCGTGGTCGACACCTCCCCCTGGGTGAATGGCGTGAACAGCCTGGCCACGGTCTCGGGCGCCATGCCGATGCCGTTGTCGGCGATGCGCAGCGACAGCCGCAGGGGCAGCTCCTGCTCGACGGTTACACGCAACGAGACCTGGCCGCGCTGGCCCGGCCGCCCGCCCGAGAACTTGATGGCGTTGCCAAGCAGGTTGTAGAGCACCTGACGCAATCGCACGTCGTCGGACAGCACCCGTTCGGGCAACTCGGGGTCGATGAACGGCGAGATGTCCACGCCGGCGCGCTCGGCCACCGGGGCCAGCGAATTGCACAGCCCCTCGACCATGTCGGTCAGCGACAGCGGGATGCGCTCGAGCGTCATGCGGCCGGCCTCGATCTTGGAGAAGTCCAGGATGTCGTCGATGATGGTCAGCAGGGCCTGGGCCGACTCGCGTATGGTCTTGACCAGGTCCGCCTGGTAGTCGCTCATCTGGCTCTCGGCCAGCACCTCGGCCATGCCCAGCACGCCATTCATGGGGGTGCGGATCTCGTGGCTCATGGCGGCCAGGAAGGCGCTCTTGGCGCGCGAGGCCTCCTCAGCCACCGCCTTGGCGCGGGTCAGCGCCTCGTTGACTTCGGTCAGCTCGGCCGTGCGCGCCGCCACGCGCTCGGCCAGATGCGCGCGCTCGTCCTGCAGCGCGGCGTTGCTGTCCTTCAACTCGGCGGTCATCTGCTCGAGCTGGTGCAGGCTGCGCTGGCGTTCGGTCAGGTCGCGTGCAATGGTGGAGAAGAACGCCACCTGGCCTTGCGCGTCCTTGTGTGCGATGACGACCTGAGAGACGGGAACCTCCGTGCCGTCGGGACGCAGCAATGCGGTCTCGCCGCTCCAGAAGCCCTGGGCGATGGCCTGCGGAATGCCTTGTTCGAACACCAGCCGGGCCGCCCATTCGGGCAGCGTACCGCGGATGCTGGCACCGTAGACTTTCTCGGCCGTGGCGCCCATCAGCCGCAGGCCCGCCGCGTTGCTGTAGAGCAGGCGCCCGTCGGCGCCGATCGTGGCCACGAGGTCGGGCGTGGCCTCGACGATGGCGGTCAGCCTCGCCTGCGCTTCCTGGAGGCGCTCGCGCTCGGCAATTTCTGCCGTGAGCTTGGCGGTGCGCTCCGCCACTGCCTGCTCGAGATGCTCGTGCAGCATGGCGCGCGCGAGCGCCAGCGCGACCTGGCTGCCGACGCTGGACAGCACCGCCAGGGCCTCCTCGCCGAACAGCCCCTGATCCAGCGCGAACAGGTTGAGCAGGCCCAGCACGCGGCCGTCGCCCTGGCGCAGCGGAATGCTGGCGTGGCTGCCCCGGCCGTGTGCCGCGCCCGTGGCCAGCACCAGGCACTCGCAGCCGACGACATTGGCTGCCGAATCGAGCTCGCCGGCCAGCAGCCGTCGCTGGCAACTGCATGGCTGGGCGAAAGCCGGCGGCTGGTCCCAGGCCGGCGCCATGCGACGCAGGCCCGCGAGCCGGAAACCGCCCTCGGGCTTACACAGGAAGATCCAGCCGGAGTGGACGCCCGGCAGCTCCAGCGTGCGGTCAAGCGTCGTGGCCACGACGGCGCGCTCGGTGGTCACGGCGTTGAGGCCCTGAGCGATGCGGTTGAGCCCCTGCAGCATCAGGTTGGAATTCGCCAGGTCCCTTTCGCGCCGCTTGAGCTCGTCGTTGACATGAACCGCCTGATCGTAGGTCGAGACCAGCAGGTCCAGCATCTGCTGGCGCTCGGCCGTGATGACATGGGTCTGGCCGCCCAGGCGGATCTCCAGCGCCAACTGCATGGCCTGGTTCTTGCGCAGTTCGAGGTTGATCAGCAGGTGCTCGATGCGCGACAGCAGGTATTTCTCGTCGTAGGGCTTGCGCACGAAATTGTCGGCGCCGCAGGCCAGGCCACGGATCACGTCGGCCGGGTCGGACAGCGTGGTCACCAGCATCACCGGCAGATGCTTCAGTGCGTCATCGCCCTTGATCGCCTGGCACAGGCCATAGCCGTCGAGCCGCGGCATCACCACGTCGCTGATGACCAGCGTGAACGGCTGTCGCCGCAGGCGCGCCAGCGCGTCCATGCCGTCGGGCGCCACCGTGACGCGGTAGCCATGCTCCTCCAGCAGGAAGCGCAGCTGCTCGGCCTGCGTCGGGCTGTCCTCGGCGACCAGAATCTCCACCGTGCTGTTGTCGTCCAATCTCATGCTTTCCTCCAACGCGGGTGTCCCGGGCCGGCCAGGCTGGCCAGCACCGCGGCGATTTTTTCCGGTGGCAGCACCAGCTGGGCTGCGTCCAGCCGTATCGCCGCGCCTGGCATGCCATGCACCACCGAGCTGTGCTTGTCCTGGGCCAGGGTGAACGCGCCCTTGTCCCTGAGCAGTCGCAGCTCCTGTGCCCCATCGCGGCCCATGCCGGTGAGCAGGCCCGCGACCGCGTCGGCGCCATAAACCTCGGCGACCGAGCGGAACAGGTAGGACACCGAGGGACGCAGTCCGTGCTCCGGCGCATCGTGGCTGAGCATGACCAGCCCCGGATGCACCAGCTTCATCTGCAGCCCGTCGGGCGCCAGGTAGACGTGGCCGGGCCGCAGCAACTCGCCCTGCGCCGCCAGATGCACCGGCAGCGCGCAGGACTGGGCCAGCCATTCGGCAAAGCCCGCACTGAAACCGGGCGCCATGTGCTGCACGATCACCAGCGGCGCCGGAAAGGCCGCTGGCAGGGCCGCGAGGATGGTCTGCAACACCGGCGGCCCGCCGGTCGAGGCGCCCAGGACCACGATGCGCGCCTGGGACGGCAGGGCCACCGGCCCGATCTCGGCCGGCCGCGCCGCCGGGGGGCTCCCGGGGGGGCGCGGCCAACGGCGCACCACCTTCACCTCGGCCATCAACCTGACCGTCTGCAGCAGCTCGCGCGCCTGCGCCTCGTGCTCGGGGTGGCCTGGGGGCTGCGGCCGGTGCAGCACCGCCAGCGCACCGGCTTCCATCGCGTCGAAGCTGGTCGCGTCATCGCGCGGATGGTCGCTGACGAGGACGATGGGCGTGGGCGCTGCCTCCATGATCTGGCGCGTCACCGCAATCCCGCCAAGCCGGTGCGTGCCCATCAGGATCAGCTGGGGGTGCAGGCGACGCACCGCCTCGAGCGCCCCCTCGCCCTCGCGCAGAACGCCAACCACCCGGATCTGCGGATCGGCTTCCAGCATGGCGGTGAGCAGATCGCGCGCCGCCGAGGAGGCCTCCATCACCAGGACATTGATCACAGGTCGAGCTCCATGCAAGTTGTGGGCCGGTCCGGACATCGTCAGAGCAGGCGGCCAACGGTCTCCAGCAAATTTCCCTGGTCGAACCGACTTTTCACGATATAGGCGCTGGCGCCCACGTCGACGCCCCGCTCACGGTGCTCGCGCGAATCGAGCGCGGTCACCAGCACCACCGGCAGCTCGGCCAGCTGCCGGTCGGCACGGATGCAGGCCGTGAGCTCGAAGCCGTCCATGCGTGGCATTTCGACGTCGGACACCACCAGGTCGAAGTCCGCCGCCTTGAGCTCGGCCAGGGCCTCCAGTCCGTCCACCGCGGTGCTGACCGCATAACCGTCCGACTCCAGGATGCTCTTGAGCAAGGCGCGCGAGGTGACCGAATCCTCCACCACCAGTACCGAGCGCTTGGGGGCGGACGGGGTGCTGCCTGCGGAAGGCGCGGCGCCCGTCGCGGCTGAATGAAGCAGGTCGGCCACGTTCAGCACCGGCACCACCTCGCCGGTACCCAGCAGGCTGGCGCCCGCGACATGGCGCACGCGCGCGAGCTGCGGGCCCAGGGGCTTGAGCAGGATCTCCTGCTCGCCCAGGATGGCATCGACGCGGAATGCGACGCGCGCCGCGCCTTGGCCCAGCACCAGCACCGGCCAGGGGGCTGCGGCGGCGCCGGCCGCGGGCCGCGGCAGCGCGAGCACGTCGGCCATATCCACCAGGGACAGCACCTGGCCCTCGAGCAAGATGGTGGCGCGGTTTTCCACCGTGCGCAACGCCGCCCCGTCCACCCGGGCGACGCGCTCGACGCTGGCCGCGGGCACCGCACAGAGCCGGTCTCCGGCACGCACCAGCACGCCGCGCAGCGTCGCCAGCGTGAGCGGCAGGACCATGCTGAACACCGTGCCGGCACCGGGCTGCGTGTCGATGGCGATACGCCCGCCCAGGCGCTCCACCTTCTCGTGCACGATCGCCAGACCGAGCCCACGCCCCGAAACGTCGGTGATGATCGGACTGGTGGACAGGCCGGAGCGCAGCACCAGCCCAAGGGCTGCCCGATCGTCGAGCTGCTCGACCGCCTCGGCGGACAACATGCCCTTCTGGCAGGCCACGGCCTTTACCCGCGCCACGTCGATACCTGCGCCGTCGTCGGTCATTCGCAGCTCGACCTTGCCGCTGTCGCTCTGCAGTACGGCCAGCGTGACCGTGCCCTGCGCCGGTTTGCCCGCCGCACCGCGCGCCGCAGGCGACTCGATGCCATGGTCGATCGCATTGCGCAGCAGATGAATCAGCGGGTCCTTGAGCTCGTCGAGGATGCGTCGGTCGATTTCGATCTCGCCCCCCTGCAAGCTGAGCGTCACCGCCTTGCCCTGATCGCGGGCGAGGTCGCGCGCCAGCCGCGGCAGAATGTCGAGCAGCGAGGCAATCGGCATCAGCTGCATCTGCTTGATCCCGTCGAGCAGGCTCTCGCTCATGCCCGCCAGCATGCGCTGGTCGTTCGCGGCCGCCTGCTGCAACTTGGACAGACGGGTGTCGAGGGTCGCCATGAACAGCGCCTCGCCCTCCAGGTGCCTGAGCAGTTGCTGCAGGTCCTTGCGCTCCTGCGGCGAGCCGTTGCCCGACACGCGCTCGATGCGCCGCAGCGCCGTCAGCAACTGCGCGCGCTGTTTCTTGCGCGCATGCACCAGGTCCGCCGTCTCACGCAAGGCCTCCACGCGCTGCTGCGCGGCCAGGCGGGGGCCCAGCAGTTCCTCGGCCTGGCGCATCACGGCGTCGAGCTTGGCGGCAGCGATCCGCACGGTGTCCACGGCGGTAATGGGCGCGGCCGCCGGCTGTGGCGCGGCGATTTCTTGCGCCACTCTCGGTGCCACGGCCTCGAACGACGGTTCAGCGCCGCCGGACAGCGCTGAACCGGCAGCCGCCGCCTCCAGCCGTCGGATCAGCCCTGGCAACGCCGCCGGAACGGCGGCCGGTTCCGGCCCACGCAACAGCGCGTCCAGCATGTCCAGGGCCTGGTGCAGCAGATCGAGCAGCGCCGGCGACACCGGCTGGCGGCCCTGCTGCAGCGCCGCGAACACGCTTTCGAGGGCCTGGCACAGCGACTCGACGGACGCGAGGTCCACCGCCCGGGCCGCCCCCTTGAGACTGTGCGCCTCGCGGAAAATGGCCTCGACGATGCGGCCCGCCTCGGACCCCGCTGGCGCTTTCTCCAGCGCCAGCAGGCCGGCGGCCAGCGCCTGGAGGTGCTCGTCCGCCTCGACCCGGAAGGTGGCGAGCAGCCGCTTCAGCAAGGCCTCGTTCTTACTGGCCATGTCCTGGCTCCTTGCCCCGGCCCCCGCATGGGCGGTCGGCTGGCACTGCCCCGTCTTTCGGTGTCATGACGCGTGCCTCCTCGTCACAGCCTGTACAGCGCGACCTGCTGCCTGAGCCGCGCCCCCAGCTCGTGCAGGCCCTGCGCCGCCGTCTCGGCCTGGCGCGTGCCGGCCGCATTCTGCAGGCTCGCCTGCTTGATGCTCTCCATCGCCTGGCCGACCTGGTCCATGCCCACCATCTGCTGCTGGCTCGACGCGGCAATCTGCGTCGCCGCCCGCGCCGCCTCGTCGATGCTCTCGGCCAGCAGGTGTATCGCCTGTGCGGCATCGGCCGACTGCTGGACGCCGGCCGCCACCGCCTTGTGGCCCTGCTCGGTGGCCAGCACCGCCGCGCTGGTCGCCTTCTGGATGTCGCCCAGGATGGTGCGCACCTGCGCCGTCGCCTGCTTGGACTGCTCGGCCAGGCTCCTGACCTCCTGCGCCACCACCGCGAAGCCCTTGCCCTCCTCGCCCGCGCGCGCCGCCTCGATCGCCGCGTTCACCGCCAGCAGGTTCGAGCGCTCGGCCAGTTCGTTCACCGTGGCGATGATCTCGCCTATCGCCTGGCCCTGCTCGCTCAGCCGCACCACGCTGTCGGCAATCGACGCCATCTGCTCCTGGATGCGGTGCATGCCGGCGATCGCATCCTCGACGGCCTGGCGTCCGCCCTGCGACACCTGCGCCGCGCGCTGCGCGCTGTCCGAGACATGGCGCGCCTTCTGGCTCGACAGCTGCGCCGTCTGCTTGACCTCCTCGACCGTGACCGTGGTCTGGCTGACCGCCGCCGCCGTCTGTGCCGCCCCCGCGGCCACCTGCGAGGTGGTGGCCAGGATCTCGTTCGACGACGACGCCAGCACGTTCACGCCCTCGTGGATCTCATGGGTCATCTTGCGCAGGTTGTCCAGCATGGTGGAAAAGGCGTTGCCCAGGGCATCCTGCCCGGACCGCACCTGGACCTGCATGCTCAGGTCGCCGCCGGCAATGCCCTGGGCCACCGCCGCCTTGTCCCTGAGCGAGATGGCCATCTGGTTGAAGCGCTCTTCCAGCTGGCCGATCTCGTCGGTCCGTTGCGCGGTGGAGGCCTGCACCACGATCTCACCGTCGGCAATGCGACTCGCCCGCGCCGCGATGTCCCTGAGCGGGGCAGCAATCATCCGGCTGAACAGGATGACCAGGGTCAAACCGGCAGCCAGCGCCACCGCCCCGCACAGCCCAACGATTCGCAGTGTCTGGAGCGCCTGCGCCTCGGAGTGGGCCACGGCAAGACGCATCTTCTCCTCCACCAACCTGACCAGCTCCTCGTCCAGGGCACGGATCTGCTTCGCGCGCCCCTGCTGCACGCCCACCGCCAGTTGCTGGGCTTCGGCCAGCTTGCCGGCGAGAATCAGCGGGATGATCTCGGCATCCTTGGTCTGAGCAAAGGCGTCCCACACGGATTTGAGTTCCGTCAGCCGCGACGACAGACCGGGGTCGTCCCTGGTCCGCTCCTGCAGGCCACGCAGGGCCTGATCGATCTGCTTCGACCCCTCGGTGGCCTGCCTCAATAAGGGCTCCTGATCGCTGCGGCTCTTCATCAGTTGTGCCTCGAGCATCAGCACCCGGATCTGGTTGAACTGGGTTCTCAGACCCGCCATGTCGCGTACGTTGCGATAGTCGTCTTCGTAGAGTGCCCTCTCGGACGCCAGCATCGACCCCATCCCCCAGTAGGCGCTGCCGATGACACCCAGCAGGAAAGCCAGCATCAGCCCAAAGCCGAAGACCAGCTTGCCGCGAGTGGAGAGATTGAGCAGCCAGTTCATGGTGTTTTTTTCCTTTCAGGCCTTCGGCCGTGCAGCGCCCCGCAAATGCTCGATGTCCTCACAACTGGTACAGCGCGACCTGCTGCCTGAGCCGCGCCCCCAGCTCGTGCAGGCCCTGCGCCGCCGTCTCGGCCTGGCGCGTGCCGGCCGCATTCTGCAGGCTCGCCTGCTTGATGCTGTGCATGGCCTGGCCGACCTGGTCCATGCCCACCATCTGCTGCTGGCTCGACGCGGCAATCTGCGTCGCCGCCTGCGCCGCCTCGTCGATGCTCTCGGCCAGCTGGCGTATCGCCTGTGCGGCATCGGCCGACTGCTGAATGCCGGCCGCCACCACCTTGTGGCCCTGCTCGGTGGCCAGCACCGTCGCGCTGGTCGCCTTCTGGATGTCGCCCAGGATGGTGCGCACCTGCGCCGTCGCCTGCTTGGACTGCTCGGCCAGGCTCTTGACCTCCTGCGCCACCACCGCGAAGCCCTTGCCCTCCTCGCCCGCGCGCGCCGCCTCGATCGCCGCGTTCACCGCCAGCAGGTTCGAGCGCTCGGCCAGTTGGCTCACCATGGCGATGATTTCGCCAATCGTCTGGCCCTGCTCGCCCAGCTGCACCACGCTGTCGGCGATCGACGCCATCTGGTCCTGGATGCGCTGCATGCCGGCAATCGCCCCCTCCACCGCCAGGCGTCCGCCCTGCGACACCTGCGCCGCGCGCTGCGCGCTGTCCGAGACATGGCGCGCCTTCTGGCTCGACAGCTGGGCCGTCTGCTTGACCTCCTCGACCGTGACCGTCGTCTGGCCTACCGCCGCCGCCGTCTGGGCCGCCCCCGCGGCCACCTGCGAGATGGTGGCCAGGATCTCGTTCGACGACGACGCCAGCACGTTCACGCCGGCGTGGATCTCGCGCGTGCTCGTACGCAGCCGGGCGGTCATGGCGTGAAAGGCCTTCAGCAGGTCGCCGACCTCGTCGCCGCGCGGCTCGACGGGCAGCGCGGCGGTCAGGTCGCCGGCCGCGACCCGGCCGGCGATGTCGGCCACATCGCGCAGCGGCCCGGCGATCATGCGGCTCAGCCACAGCGCCATCGCGAGTCCGAACCCCAGCGCCACCAGGCCGAGAACGAGCAGCTCGACCATCGCTGCCTGGCTGCGCTGCTCCGCTGCCGTCTCGGCGGCACGGGCGCGCCGCAAGGCCTCCTCGCCCAGTGCCTGCGCCATCTGGCGCATCTGCAGGTAGCGCTGCTCCTGGGCCCCCAGAATCATCGCCAGGGCCTGCTCGGTCTGGCCCGCCTGGATCAGCGGCATGATCTGGGCATTGCGCGTCCGGTTGAAAACGTTGCGCAAGGCCACGATCTCCTGGATCTGGGCCAAGGGCTGGGCATCGTCGCGTTTGCGCCCCTGCAGCTGGCGCAAGGCCTCGTCGCCCTCCTGTTCACGCTGCCGGATGTCCTGCTGCGCGACCTCGCGCTCGGCGGGCGTCTGGGCCAGCAGCAGGCGCAGCAGCGAGGCGCGGCTGCCGTTGATGTCGGTACGCAGCTCCAGCAGGTCGACGGCGTCGGCGAATTCCTGTTGCAGGACGCGCTGCGAGGCCAGGATCGCCGAAACGCTCTGGTAGGCGGTCAGGCCCGCGCCGGCCAGCAGCGCGAGCATCAACCCGAAGCCTACGAACAGCTTGTTGCGTGTGCTCAGGTCGAGCATCCATGTCATCGCGGTTCTCCTTGCATAGGCTTGGTCACGCGCGGCGCGACAGGCTCGTCCCGCACCACCAGGCTGTCGTCGGCCAGCAGCAAGCCGGCGTCGAGCACCGCCGTGCGCCCGGGCGTCACCCCACGCAGGTATTTCGCGCGGATGCCGGTGAGGGTGGGCAGTGCGGGCTGGATATCGGCCACCGGCAGGCTGAGCATGCCGGTGATGGCGTCGGCCAGGATGCCGAAGCGCATGCCTTCGCCGGCCAGCACGATCAGCTTGTTGAGATCGGTCAGCCCCTGTGCCGGCAGCTCGAAGAAGGTCCTGAGGTCGATGACCGACAGGATCTCGCCATGCAGGTTGACCAGGCCCAGCACGAAGGGCGGGGTGCTGGGTACCGGGGTCAGCTGCTCCAGCACACAGACCTCGCGCACGAAGCGCGATTCGACGGCGTAATCCTCCCAGGCCAGGCGGAACGCCAGCAGGTCGAGCTGCTCGCTCAGCTCCGGCTCGGGTGCCTTCGCCAGGGCCTGGGCGCGCGCCTTCAGGATGCGCTGGGTGGTCTCGGGATCATGCATCCCCGCACGGTCGAATGCCAGGCGCGCAGCCTCCATGCGTTGCCGTACGCTGGACCAGTCGAGCGCGCCCGGCCCCGCCGGGGCGCGCGTGATCGGCGTGTCATCGTTCATGCACTTGCCTCCGCGTCAGAGGTGCGCGGCCCGCCGCACCCTGCGTCTGCTGCAGGTTGGCCAGTGCCAGGCGCACCACCTCGGCCAGCCGGCCGGCATGCAGGCCCTCGGACTCGGGCACGGTCTCGTCCGCGGGGCAGTCCTGCAGCAGGACCAGGGCTCGGCCGAAGTGCCGCGCGGCCTCGCCGGCACGGCCCTGGGCCCGGCGCAGGCTGCCGAGCGCGAAATGGGCCAGGATGAAGTCCGGCTCGAGGTACAGCGCCCGCGCGAGCGACTGCGCCGCGGCGTCGGCCTGGCCCTGCTCCTGTTGGATGGTCGCGAGCAGGTAATGCGCCGCCGGCCTGAGCTTGTCGGCGGCGATCGCCCGCTGGCACCAGGCCAGGGCCTCGTCGAAGCGCCCCTGGTCGGCCAGGGCCCGCGCCGTCAGCGCCAGCCGCCGCGGGTCGCGCGGGGGCTCGACCGCAAGCGACCGCGGCGCGGCCGGCATCCACCGGCCCGGCGAAGGGACGAACGGCGACCGCGCCGGCACCGCCGCGTCACGCAACGCGGGCGCAAGCGCGCTCTTGCGGTACAGCGTCACGCCGTCCAGGGTGACGGGGGTGAAGCCGGTGAACAGGGCGCTGGACATCTCCGCCGGCGTCACCACCAGCCAGCCTCCCGGCCGCAGTGCGCGGTGCAGCCGCTCGACCACCGCTGCGGCCTGCGCAGGGCCGAAGTACATCAACACGTTGCGGCACAAGATCAGATCCGTCGCGAAAGTATTGCTGGCCAGCGAGGGATAGCTGTCCTCGGCCAGGTTGAGCACCGCCCAGGTGACGCACCGGCGGATGCGCTCGTGCAGCCGCAAGCGCCCGTCCGGCCGGCGCTCGAAATAGCGCTCCTGGACCCAGGCCGGCGTGTCCCGGAACGACCAGGCGCCGTACTCGCCTTGCACCGCGCGGCGCAGGAACTCTGGATTGATGTCCGTGCCCAGCAGGCTCACCTGCAGGGGGTCGGCTCGGGGCAGCAGCCGGTCCAGCAGCATGGCGACCGAATACGGCTCCTCCCCGGTGGCGCAGCCCGCACTCCAGATCCGCAGTTGCGGCGCACTGGCGCAACGCGCCTGCAGCAGTTCCGGCAGGATGCGCCCCTCGAGCAGATCGAACAGGGCCCGGTCGCGAAAGAAATAGGTCTCGCCCACGGTCAGGTACGTCGCCAGCCGTTCGACGTCAGCGTCGCTCAGGGGCGCGGACAGCAGCCGTTGCGCGCAGGCCGCCGCGTCCGGCAGGTCGAAGTCGGTCGCGGCGGCGGCCATGCCGCGGGCCAGATCGCTCCAGCGTTCCGGGGGGAAATGCAGGCCCAGACGGGTCCCGACAAGCTCGCTCAGGCGGGCCAGCTGGGTCTCGGACAGGGCCTTGCCCATTTCACGGACCTCCGCTGGCCGCCATGGCCGTGTCGAGGGAGGTCGCTTCGTCGAGCGAGAGAAACCGGTCCAGATCGTGCACCAGCAGCAGGCCGTCACCCTGGCGCAGGACGCCGTCGACCAGTTCGAGCCCGGGCAGGATGCGCGCCGCGTCGATCCAGTCCGGACCGGCGCAGTCGGTCACTCCGCTCACCGCGTCGACGACCAGCGCCACGGAACGCTGACGCGCTCGGGCGATGACGATGTGGTCGCTCAGGGCCTGCGCACGCTCGGGCAGGCCCAGGCGACGACGCAGGTTGACGACCGGGATGACGCGCCCCTGGAGGTTGAGGACCCCGAGCACGATCTCGGGGGCGCCGGGCAGATACGACAGGGCAACAGCCTGGATGACACGCTCGACCACGGCCAGGGGCAGGGCGACGCGCACAGCATCCAACTCGAGAACCACATACGGCCCTCTGCTCCCTGCGCCCATTTCTGGGTCACGGCCCCTTTTTTCCATGCAGCTGTTTCTTTTTGATTTCCATCAAGCATAGCAGCGCGCGCCATTTTTTACGACACTCAGCCCTGGTCGCGCAGGGCGATAAGGGCTCAGGACACGATGTAGGCCCCCGCCCCGGTGGACAGCAGCCTGCCGCCTTCGCCCAGGAACTCCATGCGCGTGGAAGCCACGCGCGAGCCCAGGCGCATGACCTCGGCACGCAGCTCGAAGCGCTCGCCTATGGCCGGACGCAGGTAGTCGATACGCAGGTCTATGGTGCCGAGCTTGGCGAAGCGGTGCAGGCGCTGCGCGGGCGGCTCGTCCATGTGGCGCGCGCCGATCGCGGCCAGCACCGCCAGGCCGCCCATGGCGTCGAGCCCGGCGCTGATCACGCCGCCGTGCAGGCGGTGGTAGCTGAAATGGCCGATCAGTTCGGGCCGCATGGCGATGTGGGCGCCGACCCGATCGGGCTCGAGCGTGTCGATCTTCAGGCCGAGCAGCTGGTTGAAGGCGATGCGCTCTTCGAAGATGCTCTTGAGGCCCGCGATGAACTCGGGTTCGAAGGCCGCGGCTGCGGCCTGGTGCTTGGTATGGGGGGGCGTCAAGGCATGGGCCTCGTGCAGGCGCGAACCGGCTTCAAAGCGCCGAGAAATCGGGCTTGCGCTTGTCCATGAAGGCGGCGAAGGCCTCGCGCGCGGCCGGCTCGCGCAGCATGCGCGAGAAGCTCGCGCCCTCCTCGGCCATGCGCTCGGCCACCTGCGCGGCCTGGCCCTTCTTCAGCAAGCGCTTGGTCTCGACCAGCGACACCAGGGGCTTGGCGGCCAGCTTGCGCGCCTGGGCCTGGGCGTAGGCGTTGACCTCGGTCGGCGGCAGCACGCGGTTGACCAGGCCGACCTCGAGCGCGGCCTCGGCGAAGAAGGGCTCGCCCAGCAGCAGGGCCTCGGCCGCGCGGTGGTAGCCGAACATCTGGGGCGCCAGCAGGCTGGAGGCCGCCTCGGGGCACAGGCCCAGGTTGACGAAGGGCATGGAGAAAGCCGCGTTGTCGCCGGCGTAGACCAGGTCGCAGTGGAACAGCAGGGTGGTGCCCACGCCCACGGCCGGCCCGCAGACGGCGGCGAGCAGCGGCTTGGGGAAGGCGGCGATGCCGCGCAGGAAGCGGAACACCGGCCGGTCGGGCGTGGCCGGCGGCGCATTGAGGAAGTCCCCGATGTCGTTGCCGGCGCTGAACACGGTCTCCTGGCCTTGCAGCAGCACCACGCGCACGCTGGCGTCGGCCTCGGCGCGCGCCAGCGCATCGGCCAGGGCCGCGTACATGTCCGCAGTGAGGGCGTTCTTGCGCTCCGCACGGTTGAGCGTGAGCGTGAGCACGCCGGCGTCGCAGTGTTCTAGGATCTCTGACATCGGGTTCATTCCTTGAAATAGACGATCTGGTGGCTGGTGGCCAGCAGCTGGCCGGCCTGGTTCCAGAGCTCGGCGCTCTGGTCGAAGAAACCGTTGAAGAAGGACTGGGCACGCGCCTGGCCCAGCAGGTAGCCCTCGCCGGTGGCGGCGAGCTCGGCCGCACCGGCGTGGAAGTAGACCGTCATGGAGACCGTGCCCACCGGCGTCATGCGCGCGCGGCGGCGCCACACGCGCGGGTAGAACACGTCGGCCAGGGCCGTGAGGCTGCAGAAATCGAGCGGGCGCGGCGGGTCGTCGCGCATCCACAGCTGGGTCAGGCTGTCGGCCTCGGCATCGTCCCAGGCGGCCGGCAGCTCGCCGGCGCAGGGACGCAGGTCGTAGCGCTGCACCCAGGCCACGCGCCGGGCGGAACTGGCGCGCGCGATGGTCTCGGGCGCCGGCACCTCGGGCATCACCGCATCGGCCGCGCTCCAGGTGCCGCGCCGCTTGGCGGTCACGGCCGTGGCGGTCAGCATCACCGAGTCCAGGCCGGCGTCGTCGGTCTGCAGGATCGCGACGGTCCAGTGCTGGGTCGAGCGGTTGGTGCGCACCGGCCGCGCCTCGACGCGGAAGCTCCCCTCGGCCAGGGCGGCGGCGAAGTTCACGGTGAAGGATACCGGCTCGCCGAGGCGCTCGGGATGCTGCAGCACGGCCTGCAGGGCCTGGGCGGCCGTGAGGCCGCCGAACGGCCCGACCATGTTCCAGTAGGCCGCATGGGTATGGCCCTGCCAGTGGCGCGTAGCCTCGCGGCCATGCTCCTGCGCCGTCACCGCGACCGGCATCAGGGCCAGCGCCTGGTCGAACGGGTGGGCCGTCGACACCGTGGTCTTGCTCATCGCTGTACTCCTCGCTGGGGGCAGGTCTCAGACGCGCTCGAAGATGCCGGCCGCGCCCTGCCCCATGCCCACGCACATGGTGACCATGCCGTAGCGCTTATTGTGCCGCCGCAGCGCGTGCACCACTGTCGCCGAACGGATAGCGCCGGTGGCGCCCAGCGGGTGGCCGAGCGCGATCGCGCCGCCCATGGGGTTGACCCTGGCCGGGTCCAGGCCCAGGCTGCCCATCACGGCCAGCGACTGGGCGGCGAAGGCCTCGTTGAGCTCGATCCAGTCGATGTCGTCCTGCTTCAGGCCAGCCTGGTGCAGCGCGGCCGGGATGGCCGCTATCGGGCCTATGCCCATCAGGTGGGGCGGCACGCCGCGGCTGGCAAAGCTGACGAAGCGCGCCAGCGGCGTGAGGCCGAAGCGCTTGACGGCCGCCTCGCTGGCCAGGATCAGCGCGCCCGCGCCGTCCGAGGTCTGCGAGCTGTTGCCGGCCGTGACCGAGCCGCGCGCGGCGAACACGGCCCGGAGTTTGGCCAGGCCTTCGGGTGTGGTGTCGGGGCGGGCGCCTTCGTCCAGGCTCACGCTGCGGGTCCGGACGGCGACCTCGGCGGTGGCCAGGTCGACGCTGCGCTCGCTGAGCTCGACCGGCGTGATCTCGGCCGTGAACTCGCCGGCCTGCATCGCGGCGACCGCCTTCATGTGCGAGCGGTAGGCAAATTCGTCCTGCGCCTGGCGCGAGACCTTCCACTGCTGGGCCACCTTCTCGGCCGTCAGGCCCATGCCGTAGGCGATGCCGTATTGGTCCACGTCCTCGGTATTGGCGAAGATCGTGGGCGAGAGGCTGGGCGTGTTGCCCATCATGGGCACCATGCTCATGCTCTCGGCGCCGGCCGCGACCATGACCTCGGCCTCGCCCACGCGGATGCGGTCGGCCGCCATCTGCACGGCCGAGAGCCCGGAGGCGCAGAAGCGGTTGACGGTGATGCCGCCCACGCTTTTCGGCAGGCCGGCCAGCACCGCGCCTATGCGCGCCACGTTCAGGCCCTGCTGGCCCTCGGGGATGGCGCAGCCGCAGATCACGTCCTCGATGGCCTGCGGGTCCAGCCCCGGCGCCTGGGCCAGGGCCGAGCGCAGCACGGTGGCCAGCAGCTCGTCGGGACGGGTGTGGCGGAAGTAGCCCTTGTGCGACCTGCCGATCGGCGTGCGCGTCGCGGCGACGATGTAGGCGTCTTGAATTTGTTTCATGAAAAGCTCCTTAGCTGCCTTGCTCCTTCCCCCTCTGGGGGAAGGTGAGGGATCAGTTGCGCAGCGGCTTGCCGGTGGACAGCATGGCCATGATGCGCTCCTGGGTCTTGGGGTGGGCCAGCAGCGCGCAGAAGGCGCGGCGCTCCAGCGTCATCAGGTAGTCCTCGCTGACCAGGGTGCCGGGCTCGACCTCGCCGCCGGTCAGCACGCCGGCGATCAGGTCGGCGATGTGGAAGTCGTGCTGGCTGATGAAACCGCCGTCGCGCATGTTGACCAGCTGGCCCAGGATGGTGGCGCGGCCGTCGCGCCCCGCCACCGGGAACAGGCGCCGGTGCGGCGGCCGCCAGCCGCCCTGGAACAGGGCCCGGGCCTCGTTCAGCGCGACGTACAGCAGTTCGTCCTTGTGCGGCACGATGACGTCGCTGTCCAGCAGATAGCCGAGCTGGCGCGACTCGAGCGCGCTGGTGCCGACCCGGGCCATGGCCGCGGCGGTGAAGCCCTCGGTCAGGAAGGGCAGCAGGTCCTTGCCCGTCGAGCGGGCCGCGTTCTCGGCGGCACGGCGCGCAATATAGGTCAGACCACCCGCGCCGGGCACCAGGCCCACGCCGACTTCGACCAGACCGATGTAGCTTTCCATGTGGGCCACGCGGCGCGCCGAGTGCAGGGCCAGCTCGCAGCCGCCGCCCAGGGCCAGGCCGCGGATGGCCGAGACCACGGGCACGCTGGCGTAGCGCAGCTTGAGCATGATGCGCTGCAGCTCGTGCTCGGCCTCGTCGATGGCCGCGACGCCGCCCATCATGAAGCCCGGCAGCATGGACTGCAGGTCGGCGCCGGCGCTGAAGGGCTCGTCGCCCGACCAGATCACCAGGCCCTGGTAGCCCTGCTCGGCCAGGTCCACCGCGCGCGACAGGCCTTCGGCCACGGCCGGGCTGATCGCGTGCATCTTGGACTTGATGCTCGCGATCAGGAGCTCGCCATCGAGCGTCCACAGGCGGATCGCCGCGTCCTCCTGCAGGGTCTGGCCCGCGCCCTCGAACTTCGGCCCGGCCTCGCCTAGCAGCAACTCGGGAAACAGCTGGCGCGCATGCACCGGCAGCTGGCGGCGCGGCTCGAAGCGGCCGGCGGCCGGGTTCCACGAGCCCTGGGCCTGGTGCACGCCACCGGCCTCGGCCACCGGCCCGGTGAAGACCCAGTCGGGCAGCGGCGCCGAGCACAGCGCCAGGCCGGCGTCTATGTCCTCCTGAACCATGCGGGCCACCGCCAGCCAGCCGGCCTCCTGCCAGAGCTCGAACGGGCCCTGCTGCATGCCGAAGCCCCAGCGCATGGCCAGATCGACGTCGCGCGCGGTCTCGGCGATGCGGTCCAGGTGCAGGGCGGCGTAGTGGAAGCTGTTGCGCAGGATCGCCCACAAGAATCTTCCCTGCGCGCCTTCGCTGCTGCGCAGCAGCTTGAGGCGCTCGGCCGCCGGTTTCTTCAGCATGCGGCCGTAGACCTCGTCGGCCTTCTGGCCGGCCGCCACGTAGTCCTTGGTCCTAGGGTCGTAGCGCAGCACTTCGCGGCCCTGCTTCTTGTAGAAGCCGGCCCCGGACTTCTGGCCCAGCTGCCCGCCCTCGAGCAGGGTCTTAAGCACTTCGGGCGTGCCGAAGCTGGGGTAGAACGGGTCGCTCTGCTCGTCGAGGTTGTCCTGCAGCGTGCGGATCACATGGGCCAGGGTGTCCAGGCCCACCACGTCGGCGGTGCGGAAGGTGCCCGAGCTGGCACGGCCCAGGCGCTTGCCGGTCAGGTCGTCGACCACGTCGAACGCGAGGCCGAAGCGCTCGGCCTCCTTCATGGTCGAGAGCATGCCGGCGATGCCGATGCGGTTGGCGACGAAGTTGGGCGTGTCCTTGGCGCGCACCACGCCCTTGCCCAGGCCGCTGGTGACGAAGCTTTCCAGGTCGTCGAGGATACTGGCCTGGGTGTTCGGCGTGGCGATCAGCTCGACCAGGCTCATGTAGCGCGGCGGGTTGAAGAAGTGGATGCCGCAAAAGCGCGGCTTGAGCGCCTCGGGCAGGGCCTCGGCTAGCCGGGTGATAGCCAGGCCCGAGGTGTTGCTGGCCAGGATGGCGTGCGGCGCGATGAAGGGCGCGATCTTCTGGTAGAGATCGTGCTTCCAGTCCATGCGCTCGGCGATGGCCTCGATGACCAGGTCGCACTCGCGCAGCGATGCCAGGTGCTCCTCGTAGTTGGCGGCCTGGATCAGGGCTGCGTCCTCGGCCACGCCCAGGGGCGCGGGCTTGAGCTTCTTCAGACCCTCGATGGCCTTGAGCACGATGCCGTTCTTGGGCCCTGATGAGGAGGGGGACGGGGCCCCTCCGCCCGTCCCGTTGGCGGGAAGATCGAACAGCAGCACCGGCACCTTGACGTTGACCAGGTGGGCGGCGATCTGGGCGCCCATGACGCCCGCGCCGAGCACGGCGACTTTTTTCACTTGAAAGCGTGACATGGCGTTTCCTCCGCGCCGCTCAAGCCAGGGCCGCGTCGGTGTCCATCAGGACCTTGGCGCCGGCGCGCGCGCTGCGCATCAGCATCGCGGTCTCGGGGAACAGCTTGGCGAAATAAAAGCGCGCGGTCTGCAGCTTGGCCTGGTAGAAGGGATCGGCGCTGCCCTCGGCAATGCGGCGCAGCGCCACCTGGGCCATGCGCGCCCAGAAGTAGCCGAATACCAGATGGCCGGCCACACGCAGGTAGTCCACCGCCGCGGCGCCGACCTCGTCGGCGTTCTGGAAGCCCTTGAAGCCGATCTCGGTGGTGAACTTCGTCATCTGCTCGCCCAGGTAGGCCAGCGGGTTGATGAACTCGGCCATCTTCTCGTTCACGCCCTCCTCCTCGACCAGGGCGGCGACCAGCTTGCCGAACTTCTTGAGCGTGGCGCCGTTGTTGGCCAGCACCTTGCGCGCCAGCAGGTCCAGCGACTGCACGGTGTTCGTGCCCTCGTAGATCATGTTGATGCGGGCGTCGCGCACGTACTGCTCCATACCCGACTCGCGGATGTAGCCGTGGCCGCCGAACACCTGCTGGCACAGCGTGGCGGCCTGGTAGCCGTTGTCGGTGAGGAAGGCCTTGACGATGGGGGTGAGCAGGGCCAGCAGCTCGGCGCTGTCCTGGCGCTGCTTCTCGTCGGGGTGGTGCAGCTCCTTGTCGAGCAGCAGGGCGCAGAAGCTGGCGAGCGCGCGGCCGCCCTCGGCCCAGGCCTTGGCCGTGAGCAGCATCTTGCGCACGTCGGGATGGACGATGATGGGGTCGGCCGGCTGGTCCTTGGCCTTGGGGCCGGTCAGCGAGCGCATCTGCAGGCGCTCCTTGGCGTAGGCCAGCGCGTTCTGGTAGGCCACCTCGGTCAGGCCCAGCGACTGGTTGCCCACGCCCAGGCGGGCGGCATTCATCATCACGAACATGGCCTGCAGGCCCTTGTTGGGCTGGCCGACCAGGCTGCCGACCGCGCCCTCGAGCACCATCTGGCAGGTGGCGTTGCCGTGGATGCCCATCTTGTGTTCCAGGCCGCCGCAGTAGATGCCATTGCGCTCCCCCGGCGAGCCGTCGGCGTTCACCTTGAACTTGGGCACGGCGAACAGGCTGATGCCCTTGCTGCCGGGCGGCGCGTCGGGCAGGCGGGCCAGCACCAGGTGCACGATGTTGGGCGCCAGGTCGTGCTCGCCGGCGCTGATGAAGATCTTGTTGCCGGTGATGCGGTAGCTGCCGTCGGCCTGGGGCTCGGCCTTGCTGCGCAGCAGGCCCAGGTCGGTGCCGCAATGCGGCTCGGTCAGGCACATGGTGCCGGTCCATTCGCCGCTGGTGAGCTTGGGCAGGTAGAGCGCCTTCTGCTCCTCGGTGCCGTGGGCGTGCAGGCATTCGTAGGCACCGTGCGAGAGGCCGGGGTACATGGTCCAGGCCTGGTTGGCCGAGTTCAGCATCTCGTAGAAGCACTGGTTGAGCGCGAAGGGCAGGCCCTGGCCGCCGTATTCGGGGTCGCAGGACAGCGCCGCCCAGCCGCCTTCCACGTACTGGGCGTAGGCCGCCTTGAAGCCCTGGGGCGTGCGCACCTCGTGCGTGGCCTGGTCCAGCTGGCAGCCCTCGGCGTCGCCGCTCAGGTTGAGCGGGAAGGTGACCTCGGCCGCGAACTTGCCCCCCTCCTCGAGCACGGCGTTGATGGTGTCGGCGTCGACCTCGGCGTGGCGCGGCAGCGCGCGCAGCTCGTCGGTGACGTGCAGCAGTTCGTGCAGCACGAACTGCATGTCGCGCAGGGGCGGGGTGTAGCTGGGCATGTCGGGCTCCTTGGGATTTGGACGAATGGTGGGAATCAGGAAGAACGTGAACGGCTGCGCGCACGCGCGGGCTCCGGGCCAGCTGCCGGAGCGGCGCTGCAGCGCGCCAGGATGTTGTCGAAGCCGGCGTGGGCGCGCGCGATGGCGCCGGGCTTTTTCAGAAAGCGCGCCTCGTAGTGCAGGGCCAGGATCATGGCGTGGATCTCGAAGGCGATCTGCTGCTCGTCGGCGTCGGCGCGCAGGTGGCCCTCCTCCTGGGCCTGGACCACGGCGCGGTGCATGGCGGCCAGCCAGGTGTTGACCGAGCTGGCCAGCGCGTCGCGCACCGGCCCGGGCCGGTCGTCGAACTCGACCGCGCCGCCGATGTAGAGGCAGCCCGAGTCGATCTCGGTCGAGGTGCGCTGCATCCAGTTGTCGAACAGGGCGCGCAGGCGCGGCAGGCCGCGCGGCGCCTGCATGGCCGGGTAGAACACCTCGTCCTCGAAGCGCACGTGGTACTCGCGGATCACCGAGATCTGCAGCTCCTCGCGCGAGCCGAAATGGGCGAACACGCCCGACTTGCTCATGCCCGTGACCTCGGCCAGGGCGCCTATGGACAGGCCTTCCAGGCCGATCTGGGTGGCCAGGCCCAGCGCCGCCTCGACGATGACGGCCTTGGTCTGCTGGCCTTTTTGCAGGGCACGGCCGCCACGCTCGGCGGCGCGCGCGGTCTTGGCGGAGGAATCGGTGGCCATGATTGAAAAATAAAACGAACGATCGTGCTATTTTGCAGCATTTCTTGGCCGCTGCCTATCCCCGGCCGATTTGTTTTTTCGAAGGGGAAAAAGAAAACGGGCCGCACAGCAGCCCGTTTTCAAGAGGAAGGCAGCGCTCAGAGCTTGAACGGCACGACGAGCTGGCGCTGCTCGCCCAGGCCTTCTATGCCCAGGGTGATCACGTCGCCCTTCTTCAGATAGACCGGCGCGGCCTCGCCGTTCTTCTTGATGCCCATGCCCACGCCCGGCGGGGTGCCGGTGGTGATCACATCGCCCGGCATCAGCGTCATGAACTGGCTCACGTAGCTGACCAGCTTGGCCACGTTGAAGATCATGGTCCTGGTGTTGCCGGTCTGCATGCGCTCGCCGTTGACGTCCAGCCACATGTCCAGCTTCTGCGGGTTGGCCACCTCGTCGCGCGTGACCAGCCAGGGGCCGATGGGGCCGAAGGTGTCGCAGCCCTTGCCCTTGTCCCAGGTGCCGCCGCGCTCGATCTGGTACTCGCGCTCGCTGACGTCGTTGATGGTGCAGTAGCCGGCCACGTAGTTGAGCGCGTCCTTCTGCGAGACGTACTGGGCCTTGGCGCCGATCACCACGCCGAGCTCGACTTCCCAGTCGGTCTTCTTGGAACCCTTGGGCAGCATCACGTCGTCGTTGGGCCCCTGGATGCAGCTGGTCGCCTTGGTGAAGACGATGGGCTCCTTGGGGATGGGCAGATTGGACTCGGCCGCATGGTCGGCATAGTTCAGGCCGATGGCGATGAACTTGCCGACGCCCGCCACCGGGCAGCCCATGCGCGGCTTGCCCTTGACCAGCGGCAGCTTGTCGGTCTTGAGCTTGGCGAGCTTGGCCAGCGCCTTGTCGCCCAGCTGCTCGGGCGTGATGTCGGCGATCACGCCGCTCAGGTCGCGCAGCTTGCCCTCGGCATCGATCAGGCCGGGCTTTTCCTTGCCCGGCTTGCCATAGCGAACGAGTTTCATCGAATTCCTTTCTTGGTATGCAAGGGTTTGAAATGTAAGTCAGTAGCTGGAGCGCCCGCCCGAGAGGTCGAACACCGCTCCGGTGGAGAACGAGCAGTCCTCGGTGCACAGCCAGCCCACCATGGCGGCGACCTCCTCCGGCAGGCCGAAGCGGCCCATGGGAATCTTGGACAGCATGAACTGGATGTGCTCGGGCGTCATCTGGTCGAAGATCGCGGTCTTCACCGCCGCCGGCGTCACGCAGTTCACGCGTATGCCGGTGTCGGCCAGTTCCTTGCCCAGCGACTTGGTCAGCGCGATCACCGCGGCCTTGCTGGCGCTATAGGCGCTGGCATTGGGGTTGCCGTCCTTGCCGGCCACCGAGGCGATGTTGACGATGCGGCCCCAGTTGCGCTCGCGCATGCGCGGCACGATCTCGCGGCAGCAGTAGAACAGGCCGTTGAGATTCACGTCCAAGACCTGGCGCCAGGCCTCGGGCGGGTAGTCCCACAGCCGCGTGTTCGGGCCGGTCACGCCGGCGCTGTTGACCAGGGCGTCGATCGCGCCCTCGGTCTGCGCCACCGCCTGCACCACGCTGGCGTGCTCGCTCACGTCCACCGCCACGGTGCGCACACCGGCGCCGAGCTGCCCGGCCGCGCACGCCAGCGCCTGCGGGTCGCGGTCCCACAGCGTCACGCGCGCGCCCGAGGCCAGCATGCGCTGCGCGATCGCCAGGCCCAGGCCGGCCGCGCCGCCGGTGATGACGGCGTGGCGGCCGTTCAGGTCGAGCTGGTTCATATGGTGATGCCGCCGTCGATGGCGTAGGCCTGGCCCGTGACGAAGGCCGACTCGTCGCTGGCGAGGAACAGCACCAGGGGCGCGATCTCGTGCGCCTGGGCCAGGCGCCCCATGGGCTGGCGCGCGACGAAGGCCTGGCGCGCCGCCGCCGGATCGGCGTTGGCATTGATGCGTTCGGCCAGCGAAGGCGTGTCCACGGTGCCGGGGCAGACGGCGTTGCAGCGTATGCCCTGGCCCACGTAGTCGGCCGCCACGCTTTTCGTGAGGCCGATCACGGCGGCCTTGGTCGTGCCGTAGACGAAGCGGTTGGGCAGGCCCTTGATGCTGCCGCAGACGCTGGCCATGTTGATGATGCTGCCGCCGCCGGCCGCCAGCATCTTGGGCAGGAAGGCCTGTATGGTCCAGAACTGGGCGCGCACGTTGAGCTGGAAGGCGAACTCCAGGTCCTGGTCCGAGGCCTGCAGCAGCGCGCCGTTGTGCACCACGCCGGCGCAGTTGAACAGCACGTCCAGCGCCGGCAGGTCGGCCGCCAGGCGCTCGATGGCCGCCTTGTCCAGCACGTCGAGCTTGACGGCGCGCACATTGGCCACGCCGTCGTAGTCGTCGAGCAATTTGGGATTGACGTCGGTGGCCCAGACCTGGGCGCCCTCGGCAGCCAGGGCCAGGGCGCTGGCGCGTCCTATGCCCTGCCCCGCGGCGGTGATCAGGGCGGTTTTTCCTTTGAGTCGCATGACGAACGGTTCTCCTTGGTAAGGGTTTTGCCGGATGAAGGCAGTGGGCGTTTCATGGGATTATGAATTGGCCTTACCACTTGACCACTCGTGGCTAACCCTTAAACGCAAACCTCTTTGACGTGCCGATCCAGTCCCTAGAGCCCCAACGCCTGTACCAGCAGATCGCCGCCCAGCTGCGCGCCCTGATCGTCTCGGGCGAGTTCGCCCCCGGCTCGCGGCTGCCGGCCGAGCGCGACCTGGCCAAGCAGCTCGGCGTGAGCCGCCCCTCGGTGCGCGAGGCGCTGATCGCGCTGGAGGTCGAGGGCATGATCGAGGTGCGCACCGGCTCGGGCATCTACGTGCTGCAGCCCGGCGCGCGCAAGCCGCCCGCCGCGCCGCACGACCCCACCGAATGGGGGCCGCTGGAGCTGATGCGCGCGCGCGAGCTGGTCGAGGGCGAGGTCGCGGCCCTGGCCGCGCGCCACGCGCGCAAGGCCCAGATACTCGCGATCGACAGCGCGCTGCAGCAGATGCGCGACCAAGCCGAGGACGGCGCCGCGCCGCGCGCCGGCGACGAGGCCTTCCACAACGCCGTGGCCCAGGCCTGCGGCAACGAGGTGCTGCGCGACACCGTGCAGCGCTACTGGGAGGCGCGCCATGCCCCGCTGTTCGAGCGCCTGGGCGACTATTTCGAGGACGCGGCCTCGTGGAACGCGGCCCTCGCCGAACACCAGGCCGTGCTCGAGGCGATACGCGCGCACGACCCCGGCGCCGCGCGCGAGGCCATGCAGGCCCACCTCAAGCACGCGCACGACCGCTACAACGTGAGCTGGCGCCGCGCGCGCCGCTCCTGACACCGCATTCCGGCTTCCAACCCTGAACCACCCCACCGAGGAGACACCATGAGCAAGCGAACCACCCTCAAGACCCTGGCGCTGTGCGCCCTGCTGGCCGGCGCCGGCCTGCCGGCCCTGGCCCAGGCGCAGAACAAACTCAAGTGGGCCCATGCCTACGAGACCTCCGAGCCCTATCACAAGTGGTCGGTCTGGGCCGGCGAGGAGATCAAGAAGCGCACCAACGGCAAGTACGAGGTCCAGGTGTTCCCCGCCTCCTCGCTGGGCAAGGAGTCCGACATCAACCAGGGCCTGACCCTGGGCACGGTGGACATCATCCTCACCGGCGCCAGCTTCGCCGCGCGCAGCTACCCGCCGCTGGCCGTGTCCTACTTTCCGTTCATCTTCCGCGACGCCGAGCACCAGCTCAAGTACGCCAGGAGCGAGGTGTTCCGCGAGCTGGCCAAGGGCTACGACGACAAGACCGGCAACCACATCACCGCCCTCACCTACTACGGTGCGCGCCACGTCACCTCGAACAAGGCGGTGCAGAAGCCCGAGGACATGAAGGGCCTGAAGATCCGCGTGCCCGACGCCCCCGCCTACCTGGCCTTCCCCAAGGCCCTGGGCGCCAACGCCACGCCGATCGCCTTCGCCGAGGTCTACCTGGCGCTGCAGAACGGCACCGTGGACGCGCAGGAGAACCCGCTGCCCACCATCGAGGCCAAGAAGTTCTTCGAGGTGCAGAAGAACATCTCGCTGACCGGCCACATCGTCGACTCGCTGCTGACCGTGGTCGGCGGCCCGCTGTGGGGCAAGCTCAGCGACGCCGAGAAGAAGATCTTCGCCGAGGTCACACAGGAAGCCGCCGAGAAGGCCAGCCGCGAGATCGCCGCCGCCGAGGTCCGCCTGGCCGAGGAGTTCAAGAAGAAGGGCAACAACGTGCTGACTGTGGACAAGAGCGCCTTCCGCGAGGCCGTGCTCAAGGCCACCCGGCCGACCGACCATGGCTACCGCCAGGCCGACTACGACCGCATCGTCGCCATCAAGTAAGCCGGCAAAGCCATGCAAGACCTTGACGCGCTGCCCCAGGTGATGGGCGAAGACGGCGAGTTCCACACCGAGGACGATGCCGTGGACCTGTCGGGCACCACGCCGGAGGCCTGGGCGGCCCTGGGCCTGTTCTGGCTGCTCGGGGCCACGGTGTTCTACCAGTTCTTCACGCGCTACGTGCTCAACGACTCGGCCGCCTGGACCGAGGAGATCGCGCGCTACCTGCTGATCGGCGTGGTCTTCATCGGCGCCGCCATCGGCGTGGCCAAGAACAACCACATCCAGGTCGACTTCTTCTACCGCTTCATGGCCCCTGCGATGGCGCGCCGCATGGCCGCCGCGGTGGACTGGCTGCGCGTGCTGTTCTTCGCTGCCACCGTGCTGCTCACGCTGCTGATGATGAACAAGCTGGGCAGCAACTCGCGCATGACGCTGATCGACCTGCCCATGAACGTCGTCTACGCGGTCTGCCTGCTCGGCTTCGCGGTCATGACCTGGCGCGCCATCCAGGTGGCGCGCACCCACCGCCGGCGCGGCTACAGCGTACTCGAGCGGCCCGAGAGCGCGATCGAGGACCGCTGAGCGCCCGCCCTCCCCAGCGCCCCCGGCCCGGCCGGGGGCCCTCTACTGAACCCATCCCAAGGCCATGCTCAAAATCATTTTCCTGCTGCTCATGGGCGGCGGCATCCCGGTGGCCATCGCCATGGCCGGCTCGGCGCTGCTCTACATCCTGTGGAGCGGCAACCTGCCCTCCTTCGTCGTGATCCACCGCATGATCAGTGGCATAGACAGCTTCCCGCTGCTGGCCGTGCCCTTCTTCATCCTGGCCGGCAACCTGATGAACAACGCCGGCATCACCAACCGCATCTACAACTACGCCCTGGCCCTGGTGGGCTGGCTCAAGGGCGGCCTGGGCCATGTCAACGTGGTCGGCTCGGTGGTGTTCGCCGGCATGAGCGGCACGGCCATCGCCGACGCCGCGGGGCTGGGCACCATCGAGATCAAGGCCATGAAGGACCATGGCTACGGCACCGAGTTCGCGGTCGGCGTGACGGCCGCCTCGGCCACGCTGGGCCCCATCATCCCGCCCAGCCTGCCCTTCGTGATCTACGGCATGATGGCCAACGTCAGCGTGGGCGCCCTGTTCCTCGCCGGCATCCTGCCGGGCGTGCTGCTGGCCGCGCTGATGATGCTCACGGTGGCGTATTTCGCGCACAGGAACGGCTGGGGCGCCGATATCCGCTTCCAGTGGCCGCGCGTGCTCAAGGCCCTGGGCGAGACCGTGGTGGTTCTCGGCTGGCCGCTCGCGCTGTGGGCGCTGGTGACCAAGCTCGGCCTGCCGGCCCAGCCCACGGTGCTGGCCGGCCTGGCCCTGCTGTTCGCGCTCGACAAGCTCTTCAGCTTCCAGGCCGTGCTGCCCATCATGACGCCGGTGCTGCTGATCGGCGGCATGACCACCGGCATCTTCACGCCCACCGAGGGCGCGATCGCGGCCTGCCTCTGGGCCATGGTGCTGGGCTTCGCCTGGTACCGCACGCTGAACTTCAAGACCTTCGTCAAGGTCTGCCTGGACACGGTGGAGACCACCTCCACCGTGCTGTTCATCGTGGCGGCGGCCAGCATCTTCGGCTGGATGCTCACCGCCACCGGAGTGACCACCGCGATCAGCGAGTGGGTGCTGGGCTTCACCAAGGAGCCCTGGGTGTTCCTGCTGCTGGCCAACCTGCTGATGCTGTTCGTCGGCTGCTTCCTCGAACCCACGGCCGCGATCACCATCCTCGTGCCCATCCTGGTGCCGATCTGCCAGCAGCTGGGCATAGACCTGGTGCACTTCGGCCTGGTCATGGTGCTCAACCTCATGATCGGCCTGCTGCATCCGCCCATGGGCATGGTGCTGTTCGTGCTGGCGCGCGTGGCCAAGCTCTCGGTGGAGCGCACGACCATGGCCATCCTGCCCTGGCTGTTCCCGCTGCTGGGCAGCCTGATCGTGATCACCTACTTCCCCAAGCTGGTGCTCTGGCTGCCCAAGATGTTCTATTGACCCGACCAGACCGTCATGACCCCCTACATCCGACTCCATCCCGCCGACGACGTGGTGATCGCGCGCGCCCAGCTGCTGGGCGGCGCCCGCGTCGAGGCAGTCACCGTGCGCGGCCTGGTGCCGCCCGGCCACAAGATCGCCACGCGCGCCATCGCCGCCGGCGAGCCGGTGCGCCGCTACAACCAGATCATCGGCTTCGCCAGCCAGGCCATCGCGCCGGGCGAGCATGTGCACACGCACAACCTCGACATGGGCCCCGACAAGGGCGACTTTGCGCGCGACTACGCGGTCGGCGCCGACGTCAAGCCCGAGCCGGCGCGGCGCGAGGCCCAGTTCATGGGCATCAAGCGCGCCGACGGCCGCGTGGCCACGCGCAACTACATCGGCATCCTGTCCAGCGTGAACTGCTCGGCCACCGCCGCGCGCGCCATCGCCGACCATTTCTCGCGCCAGACCAACCCGGCCGCGCTGGCGGCCTTTCCCAACATCGACGGCGTGGTCGCGCTGACGCACGGCACGGGCTGCGGCATGGACACCGGGGGCCTGGGCCTGCAGCTGCTCGAGCGCACCCTGGCCGGCTACGCCACGCACGCCAACTTCTGGGGCGTGCTGGTGGTGGGCCTGGGCTGCGAGGGCAACCAGATCAACGCCTGGCTGGCGCACAGCAGCCTGCGCGAAGGCGACACGCTCAAGGTCTTCAACATCCAGGACAGCGGCGGCACGCGCCAGACCGTGGCCAAGGGCATTGCCCTGGTCGAGGCCATGCTGCCGCGCGCCAACGACGTGAGGCGCGAGCCCTGCAGCGCCGCCCACCTGACCGTGGGCCTGCAATGCGGCGGCTCGGACGGCTATTCGGGCATCAGCGCCAACCCGGCCCTGGGCGCCGCGGTGGACCTGCTGGTCGCGCATGGCGGCACCGCCATCCTCAGCGAGACGCCCGAGATCTACGGCGCCGAGCACCTGCTCACGCGGCGCGCCGTGCGCCCCGAGGTGGCCGAGAAGCTGATCTCGCGCATCAAGTGGTGGGAGCATTACACCGCGGTCAACGAAGGCGAGATGAACAACAACCCCTCGCCCGGCAACAAGGCCGGCGGCCTGACCACCATCCTGGAGAAATCGCTGGGCGCGGTGGCCAAGGGCGGCACCAGCAACCTGCAGGCGGTCTACGAGTACGCCGAGCCCGTCGCGGCGCACGGCTTCGTCTACATGGACACGCCGGGCTACGACCCGGTCAGCGCCACCGGCCAGGTGGCCGGCGGCGCCAACCTGATCTGCTTCACCACCGGGCGCGGCAGCGCCTACGGTTGCGCGCCCTCGCCCAGCCTCAAGCTGGCGACCAACTCGGCGCTGTGGCAGCGCCAGGAGGAGGACATGGACATCAACTGCGGCGAGATCGTCGACGGCAAGGCCTCGATCGCCGAGATGGGCCAGCGCATCTTCGAGACGATGCTGGCCGCGGCCTCGGGCCAGCCGACCAAGAGCGAGCAGCATGGCTACGGGCAGAACGAGTTCGTGCCCTGGCAGGTCGGCGCCGTGATGTAGCCCTCTCCTCACTCCCTCTCCCTCTGGGAGAGGGCGGGGGTGAGGGCTCTGCGCGCCGACATGCCCTCACCCTCCCCTCTCCCAGAGGGAGAGGGAAAGACCCCCCTCACCACTGAGCACACACATGTCCATCACACTCTCCGCTTCCGAACTGCGCGCCCGCGTGGCGTCCATCCTCACGGCCGCCGGCAGCACCGAAACCGAGGCCCGCTGCGTGGCCGACAACCTGGTGCTGGCCAACCTCAGCGGCCACGACTCGCACGGCGTGGGCATGGTGCCGCGCTACGTGGACGCGGTGCTCGAAGGCGGCCTCCAGCCCAACGCCGCGGCCAAGGTGCTGCTCGACGCCGGCAGCCTGCTCACGCTGGACGGCCAGCGCGGCTACGGCCAGGTGGTCGGCGAGCAGGCCATGCAGCTGGCGATGCAGCGCGCCAAGGCGCAGGGCAGCTGCATCCTGGCCCTGGGCAATGCCCACCATCTGGGCCGCATCGGCCATTTCGCCGAGATGGCCGTGGCCCAGGGCCTGGTGTCCATCCATTTCGTCAACGTGCTGTCGCGCCCCGTGGTCGCGCCCTGGGGCGGCGCCGACGGGCGCTACGGCACCAACCCCTGCTGCATAGGCGTGCCCATCCAGGGCCGCGCGCCCTTTATTTTGGATTTCGCGACCAGCCGCGTGGCCCAGGGCAAGATGCGCGTGGCGCACAACGAGGGCCGGCACGCCGAGCCCGGCTACCTGATCGACGCGCAAGGCCAACCCACCACCGACCCCGGCGTGGTGGTGGTGCCCCAGGCCGGCGGCCTGTTCGGCGCGCTGATGCCCTTCGGCGAGCACAAGGGCTACGGCCTGGCCGTGGCCTGCGAGCTGCTGGGCGGCGCGCTGACCGGCGGCGGCACCTGGCACCGCGCGCCCGACGCGGCCAGGGCCGTGATCAACGGCATGCTGAGCATCGTGATCGACCCCGTCAAACTCGGCACGCAGGCCGCCTTCGAGCAGGAAGCGCGGGCCTTCGTCGACTGGCTGCAGCAGGGCCCTGCCGCCCCGGGCACGGACCGCGTGCGCGTGGCCGGCGAGCCCGAGCGCGAGGCGCGCGCGCAGCGTGAGCGCGATGGCATCGTGATCGACGACCAGACCTGGGCCGAGATCGAGGCGGCGGGAGCCAAGGTCAAACTCGGACGGTAAGCCTGCCAGCCCTCACCCCGACCCTCTCCCAGAGGGAGAGGGAGGTCAGTCAGAGCATGCGCGCCAGGCTCTCGTCCAGGTGCTCGGTGGGCAGGCGCCTGAAGCCCGAGCGCGCAAAGCGCTGCAGGCGCCCCACGGCGAAGGCCGTGAGCAGCGAGGCCTGCACCTGGGCGTCCACGCTGGGCGTGGCCGAGCCGCCGGCGTCGGCCGCCTGGCGCAGGGCCTGGCGCAGCGCCGCCTCGATCTTGTCGAAGAACTGGTTCATGCGCTGCTGCAGGCGCTCGTTCTCGAACACCAGGGCATCGCCGACCATGACGCGCGCCATGCCGGGATTCTTCTCGCCGAACTGCAGCAGCATGGCGATCAGCCGGGCCGCCTGCGCGGCCCCGGAGGGCTCGCGCTCGGCGATCTGGTTGACCAGGCCGAACACCGACTGCTCGATGAATTCGATCAGCCCCTCGAACATCTGGGCCTTACTCGCGAAATGCCGGTACAGCGCGGCCTCGCTGACCTCCAGCCGCGCGGCCAGCGCGGCCGTGGTGATGCGCTCGGCGCCCGGCTGCTCCAGCATGGTGGCCAGGGCCTGCAGGATCTGCACGCGGCGCTCGCCCGGACGCGGGCGCTTGCGCGCCGGCGCGGCGGCGTCCGGCAGCTCGGGCGCGGGGGACGACAGGGTCTCGGTTTCTGACATGGGGCCCACCAAAATGTGTCGAATTGATTCTCGCACAGCGGCATTTGCCCCCTCGCCCCTTTGGGGAGAGGGGGTGCTCAAGCCGGGAAGACCAGGCGCACGCGCAGGCCGCGCCCGCCGGCACCGCCCTGCAGCTGCAGCTGGCCGTGGTGCACGCGTGCGATCTCGTTCGCGATGGCCAGGCCCAGGCCGCTGCCCTCTCCCTGGGTGCCCGGCAGGCGGTAGAAGCGCTCGAGCACCTTGGAGCGCTCGGGCGGCGGCACGCCCGGGCCGTCGTCCTCGACTTCCAGGTAAGGCGCCGGCCCGTCTGGCGAGCCCTCGGCCTCGGCCATGCCGCAGCGGAGGGTGACCGTGCCGCCGGCCGGCGTGTAGCGCACCGCGTTGTCGACCAGGTTGCCCAGCAGCTCGCGCAGCAGCCATTCGTTGCCCATGGCGTGGGCCGGCCCGGTCTCCAGGCCCAGGTCGATCTGGCGCGCGGTCGCGGCGTCCAGGTGCACCTGCAGCAGGTCCTCGCACAGCGCCTTGAGGTCCACGCGCTGCAGGGCCTGGGCGTCGAGGTTGCGCGCGTCGGCGCGCGACAGGGCCAGCAGCTGGTTGGCCAGCTGCGAGGTGCGGCGCGTGGCGCTGCGCAGCTTGTAGAGCTGCTCGGCCTTGAGCCTGATCTCGCCCTGCGCCTGCCGGGCCGGCTCGGGCGGCTTGTTGGAGACATAGCGCGCGCCCGTGGGCGGCGGGCTCACCGAGGCGTTCAGCGCCTGGGCCCAGGCCTCGACCTGGGCCTGCAGCCCGGCCAGAGGTGTGCGCAGCTGGTGCGCCGCGTCGGCGACGAAGCGGCGCTGGCTCTCGGCCTGGGCATTGACCAGGCCAAACAGGCGGTTGAGCGACTGCACCAGGGGCCGCACCTCGGCCGGCGAGGATTGCTCGTCGATCGGGTCCAGGTCGCGCGGCGAGCGGTGCGCCACCGCCTCGGCCAGGGTGGTCAGCGGGCGCAGGGCCCGGTCTATGGCCCATTTCATGGCCAGCGCCACCATGAGCATCAGGGCCAGGTTGGGCAGCACCACGCGCCACAGCACCGAGCGCACCCAGCCCAGGCGCGGGTCGGAGCCGTCGGCCAGCACCAGCACCAGCTCGCCGGCCGCGGTGGGCACGCGCTGCACCGCCAGCCGGTAGGTCACGTCGCCCTCCTCTAGCGAATGGAATTCCGGCTCGCGCGTGGCCGGCACGATGCCCGCCAGCCAGGGCTCGCCGTGCAGCAGCTGGCCCTGCAGGTCGCTGATCGCGAAGGCGGTGAGGCCGACGCGCAGGCGCAGGAATTCCTCGATCGGCGGCGCCAGCAGCAGCAGGGGCGCATCGCCGTCGCGCCCCGGCGCCACGACCGAGTCGCCGAGCAGGGGCATGAGCTGCAGCAGCTGGCGGTCTTTCTGCGCCGCCGCGTCGCCGGCCAGCTGGTAGTCGAACCAGGCGCTGCCGAAGGACAGCAGGCACAGCGGCAGGAGCAGCAGCAGCATCAGGCGCCGCTGCAGGCCCGAGGCCATGGGACGGACGCTCATGCTCAGAGGTTGAGAGCTCTTCGAAGCGACGGCATGCCGTCCCTCACCCCGCCGTCATCGCGAGGCCGAAGGCCGTGGCGATCCATGGATTGCCGCGTCGGCTGCGCCTCCTCGCAATGACGGTACCCCTTTGGGGAGAGGGAGTGAAATCGAAAAACTCTCATGCTCTCAGCTCGAGCCGGTAGCCGAAGCCGCGTATCGAGCGCAGGGCCACGCCATGCGGCTCGAGCTTGGCGCGCAGGCGCGAGATGTAGACCTCGACCGCGTTGGGCGTGATCTCCTTGTCCCAGCCGGTCAGGGCCTGCAGCAGCTTGTCCTTGCTGGCGGGCTTGGGCGCGTGCACCATCAGGTACTCCATCACCGTCCATTCGCGCGGGCCGAGCTCGACCGCCTGCGGGCCGCCGGGGCCGGCCACGGTGGCGCGGCGCAGCGCCGTGTCGAGCTCGAAGGGGCCGAACTGCAGCACCGCCGAGGTCGCCGCCTGCGAGCGGCGCAGCAGCGCACGCAGGCGCGCCAGCAGCTCGGGCAGCTCGAAGGGCTTGACCATGTAGTCGTCGGCCCCCATGTCCAGGCCCTGCACGCGGTCCTGCAGGGCGTCACGCGCGGTCAGGATCAGCACCGGCATGGCGCGGCTGGGCGAGGTGGAGCGGCGCAGCGCGCGCGTCAGCGCCAGACCGTCCATGCCCGGCAGGCCGATGTCGATGATGGCGGCGTCGAAGGACTCGCTGCGCAGCACCTCCTCGGCGCGCTCGCCGCTGCCCACCCAGTCCACCGCGTAGCCGGCGTCGCTCAGGCCCAGCTTGATGCCGCTGGCCACCATCACGTCGTCCTCGACGAGCAGCAGGCGCATTCCTTCCCAACCTCCAGCTTGAACAGCGTCACACCCGCGGAACGGGGCGCCAACGCAGGATGCCGGGCCGAGTGTAATGCACCGTACCAGGCTCCGGCCCGGCGCGTCAGCCGATTTTCGGCTCTTTAATCTTCTCGAAATGACCCCTGTCTCCAGAGGAAAACAAGGCCTAGAATCTTCTCAAGAATCATTTCATAAAAGAATGCGCAACAGAAATCAAGCCGCGCGCGACCAGCTCGTGCCGGTCCTCGCCAGGCAGGCGGCAGTCAGCGCCACGGACCTGGCGCGCAGCGTGGGTGTCAGCGTTCCCACGCTGCACCGCCTGTTGCAGGAGCTGCAGGGCAGGGTCGTCGTGACCGGCAAGGCGCGCCGCACCAGGTATGCGCTGCGGCGACCGCTGCGCGGAGACCCGTCCGAACTGCCGCTCTACGAGGTCGACGAAGCGGGCCGCGCCGAGCTGGCGGCCACGGTGGCGACCATCCATCCCGCAGGCACCTGGACCAACCTGGCCGATGCCGGCTGGCCCGTGCCCGAGGAATCGCGCGACGGATGGTGGGGCGGCCTGCCGTACCCGCTCTACGACATGCGCCCGCAGGGCTACATGGGACGCCAGCTGGCACGCGCGGAACACCGGCAACTGGGCGTGTCCGCGGATCCGCAGGCCTGGTCCGACGACGACATCCTCTACGTGCTCAGCCGCAGCGGCCCGGACGTCAGCGGCAACCTGATCCTGGGCGACCCCGCGTACGAGCGCTGGCTACAAGCCAAGACCGCCCCGCCGCGAGCGCTGGAGGGTGCGTCCGTCGGCCCCGCCTACGCACGGCTGGCCGAGGAAGCGATTGCCGCAGGCGTCCCGGGCTCGAGCGCGGCAGGTGAGTTCCCCAAGTTCACGACCCTGCGCGAGCTGCCCGGGTGCCAGACGCCTCATGTGCTGGTGAAGTTCTCCGGCGCCGATGGCTCGGCCGCAGTCCAGCGCTGGGCGGATCTGCTGGTCTGCGAGCACCTGGCGCTGGAGAGCGCCGCAACCATGCCGGACATCGCCGCTGCCCGCAGCCGGGTGCTGCAGCATGGCGGGAGGACCTTTCTGGAACTGGAGCGTTTCGACCGCCACGGCCTGTTCGGCAGGAGCCGGCTGAACACCCTGGAAGCGATCAACGCGGCACTGCTGGGCGACGGCTCCAGGGACTGGACCCGGCTCGCTGGGCACCTGGTCCGGCTCGGCCTGCTGGGGCCGGATGACGCGCAGCGCATCCAGCACCTCTGGTGGTTCGGCCGGCTCATCGCGAACACCGACATGCACCTGGACAACCTGAGCTTCAGGCCGCGCGGCACCCTGACCCTGGCGCCCACCTACGACATGCTGCCCATGCTGTATGCGCCGTTGCCGGGCGGCGAAGTGCCGCCCCGGCCGTTCGAGCCCCCCCTGCCGCTGCCGCCGCAACGCGCCGCATGGACGCTGGCGCAGCAGGCCGCGCTGCTGTTCTGGGACCGTGCCGCGCAAGACGCGCGCATCAGCGAGGGTTTTCGCGACATCGCCAAAGCCAATGCGCGCAAGCTGCGCGAGCTGGCCGAGCAGATCTAGGACCGGTTCGCCCTCACCCCTCCGAGGAGAGCGCGTCGTTCAGTGGCTGCGGATCATGGTGCCGTAGGCCTGGTCGCTCAGGATCTCCAGCAGCATGGCGTGCGGCACGCGACCGTCGATGATGTGGACCGCGTTGACGCCGCTCTTGGCCGCGTCCAGCGCACCGGCGATCTTGGGCAGCATGCCGCCGCTGATGGTGCCGTCGGCGATCAGCTCGTCGATGCGCCTCATGGTCAGCTCGGTCAGCAGCTGGCCCTGCTTGTCCAGCACGCCCGGGATGTTGGTCAGCATCAGCAGCTTCTCGGCCTGCAGCACGGTGGCCAGCTTGGCGGCCACCACGTCGGCGTTGATGTTGTAGCTCTCGTTGTGCTCGCCGAAGCCGATCGGGCTGACCACGGGGATGAACTGATCGTCCTGCAGCGCCTTGACCACGCTGGGGTCTATGCCCACGATGTCGCCGACCTGGCCCACGTCGTGCTCCTTGCTCGGGTCGGCGGGGTCGACCATGCGCAGCTTGCGCGCGCGGATCAGGCCGCCGTCGCGCCCCGTCAGGCCCACGGCCTTGCCGCCGGCCTGGTTGATCAGGCCTACGATGTCCTGCTGCACCTCGCCGGCCAGCACCCACTCGACCACCTCCATGGTCTCGGCGTCGGTCACGCGCATGCCCTGCACGAACTGGCCCTTCTTGCCCAGGCGGTTCAGCGCGGTCTCGATCTGCGGGCCGCCGCCGTGCACCACCACCGGGTTGATGCCCACCAGCTTGAGCAGCACCACGTCCTCGGCGAAATCGGCCTGCAGCTCGGGGTCGGTCATGGCGTTGCCGCCGTACTTGATGACCATGGTCTTGCCGTGGTACTTGCGGATGTAGGGCAGCGCCTGGGCCAGGATCTCGGCCTTGTCGCGCGGGGCGATGGAGAGGGTGTCGCTCATGGTGGTGCGGGGGAAGAGGTGGTCAAGCCATAAATTGTGCCGCAAGCCCCATGCCGCCCGAAATTCCGAATACGCGCCGGCCTGAGCATCCGCCTGCCATCAGGGTTGCGCGGCGGCCTGCCAAGGGCGCCGGATCGCAAGGGGCGACACCTCGCCATCCAGCGGCATGTGGGGCGTCAGCTGAAAACGCCCCAAAACCGGCCAGATCACGGATCTGAGGATCGACCGCTCCGCTCGATCAACGTGGCGCGGTTCGTTCAATCGTTGGCGCAGTTGTGGCGCTGTTTATTGAATTGCGCCACTTAACGTCGCGAAATGCATTAGCGCGACATCATTCGTGTCGCGCAATCTTCTTTGGCGACAGCAGGAATGACAAGCTTGCGGCGAATGCATACCTTATATCCGCAATAAACGCGGAGATTGTCTTGATCATGCGGCGCATCCCGGCCACAATCACCGCATGAATAGCGGAGATAAGCCCTACATCTGGCGGCAAGACGACTGGCCGCACTGGCGGTACGACTTGGCGCGCCTTTCTCCCTTGCTCGCGCAGGTGCACCAGTCGCAGGGCCGTCTGCTCGGTCGCATGCACGACCTAGGTGTCGGACTGCGCGACCAGGCGACGCTACAGGTGCTCACCCAAGATGTGCTCAAGAGCAGCGAGATCGAGGGCGAGAAACTCAACCCTGACTCGGTGCGGTCGTCGATCGCACGCCGCCTGGGGGTGGACATCGGCGCACTGGCACCGGCCGATCGGAGCGTTGAGGGCGTGGTCGACATGGTGTTGGACGCCACACAAAATCACCAGAGCCATTTGACCGCCGAACGACTGTTTGGCTGGCATGCGGCCATGTTCCCGACCGGCTACAGCGGGTTGACCAAGATCCGCGTAGGCGCCTGGCGTGATGATGCACAGGGGCCGATGCAAGTGGTCTCAGGGCCGCTGGGCCGGCAGACGGTGCATTACGAGGCCCCACCGGCGCACTTGCTGCCAGCCGAGATGGCGGACTTCCTGTTGTGGTTCAACGTCGCCCAAGTGGCCGATCCGGTGCTCAAGGCCGGTCTGGCACACCTGTGGTTCGTGACCGTCCACCCTTTCGAGGATGGCAATGGTCGCATGGCACGAGCGGTGGGTGATATGGCCCTGGCCCGTGCCGAGCGTTCGGCGCAGCGCTTCTACAGCCTGTCAGCTCAGATCCAGCGCGAACGCAAGGACTATTACGACATGCTCGAGCGCACCCAAAAGGGAACGCTGGACGTGACCGATTGGTTGGAATGGTTCCTGGGCTGCATGCTGCGCGCCATTCATGGGGCCGAGGAAACCCTGGCGGCGGTGCTGACCAAGGCCAGTTTCTGGCGGCGCTGGGCAGGAACACCCATGAACGAGCGACAGATCAAGCTGCTCAACAAACTGCTCGATGGCTTCGAAGGCAAACTGACCAGCAGCAAATGGGCGGCGATGACCAAATGTTCGGCAGATACGGCGCTGCGCGACATCACCGATCTGCTGGACCGGGGTGTTCTGGTGAAGTCGGACGCTGGCGGGCGCAGCACCAGCTATGAATTGAAACCAACGGAATGATCAGAGCGACCGGTTGTCAATGCCCGTCGCGAACCTGCACCCACGCCAGGAACTCGGAACGGCGCAGTCGATAGCGCGCGACGCTGCCCTCGTGCAGTTGCTTGAGGGCCGCCGCCAGCAGGTCCGCAAAGGCCGCCTGATCAGCTGCGGCCGCGTATTCCCGGGAAAGCGCGGTGACCACATCCGGCGTTGGCCGGCGCAAGCCCTTGACGACGGCTTGCACGGCCTGAATGAGGGCCTCCCGGTAGCGGATCTTGAGTGGATCGGGTTCGACCATGGTCTGGGTGATCGCCAGGTAGCGCTGGCAGGAGCGCTCATAGGCCCACACGAACACGTCGCGCAGCAGCTCGATCTGGTTGAGCTCATAGACCCCCAAAGTCCCTTCCACGTAGGCTCGTTCGGGCACGTCGATGAAGGACAAGGGACACAGGTTGTGCTTGATCAGTGGAATATTGGCGCCGATGCGCGAGACCCGCTTGTTGACGTCCTCGAACGGCTGCAGGTAAGGCAGCTGCACCATCAGGAAGAATGCTTGCTCGAAAGGGTCGGCAATGGCGCTCGCCTTCTGCAGAAGCGACAGGAAGCAGCCCTCCAGCACCTGCGGCATCACCAGCGGATGGAAAACGGTCCCCGAGATGTCCACGGGTCGCCGGCGCAGGCGGCCACATGCATCCGGATCACGCATCAAATCCTGCGACAAGACCGCGTGCAGATTCTTGAAGGTGAACGCATCGAAGCCCACCTCGTCGATGTCTTCGACCAGCATTTCGATCGCCGCCTTGTGGTTCAGGATCATCTGCGTTTCGATGGCATCCTTGCCCTTGGCGACCTGCCCGAACTCGATCAGGTTCTGCGTGTCGAGCCGGCTGTAGGTGTTGCCCTCCAATCGGGAGGATGCCCACGACAAGTCGACCAGCAGGCGATTCAGGATTTCACGGGCGTAGGTACCTGCAGGGCGCTCGCCCGCGGGTGTGCGGCCCATCTCGTGGAGTTGAATGCGCAGTTGCTCCGGCAGGTAGAACGTCTCGCCGGGTTGATACCCCTCCAGGAATTCACGCTGGTAGCCGACCGGCCTGCGGTGCATCAAGGGCCGGCGGATCCTGTCCCGGATCGCAGCGCCTTCCGGCGAAAGGGGAACATAGAGCTCCGCCTCTGCGGCCGCGGTGCCGGCCATCCCGGCCACGCCGGCGACTTGCGCCGCCGCCCCATCGGCCAGTTTGTAGACCAGGGCAACGCTCTCGCCCTCAGCGGTGAGCCGTTGGTCACCGATCAGCTTTTGCAGGCGCCGCTGCAGGGTCCGGCGGTTGGGTTTGCCGCCGAGACGCTGCGCCAGTTCTGCCTCCAGCGCCGAAATGCCAATACCGCCCGGATATCCGGCGACGACGGATTCGATGAGGTTGAGATCTTCTATGGGGGTTGGGCGCGCCATGGTTTTTTTCTCCGATCTGGGCTACTGCCACACCATGTCGCGCAAGAGCGACAAAGCGCGACACAATTATGTCGTGCAATGTGTCGCGCTTTCTCGAAAATTGTCATGCCCTGCACCGCCACCGCCAACAATCGCGACATCATTCGTGTCGCGCAATCTTTGGCGACATGAAGACAAGCTCAAGACTTGGTTCCGTGTGATTGGGGTCAGATCCCGTGCAATTGGGAATCAAAGACCCAAGAATGGGGAGCCTTGCATCGCTCCCCGCGCCGTCAGCACCACGCGCACCGTCTTGAGCAGGATCACCCAGTCCACCCAGAGCGACCGGTTGCGCGCACATCAGTCGTCAGGGTGCTGTGGGTGCTCCTTCATGGCGATCCTTCCCAAGGGTTGACGATGGCCACACGGGCAGGCTGGAAGTCAGCCACGTTGCGGGTTACAACCGTCATGCCGTGCACGAGGGCTGTCGCGGCAATGAGCGCGTCACGCTCGCCGCGCTTGTCGGGGACATGCAGCCGGGCGCAGCGTTGCGCCACGGCTGTATCGACAGGCAGGGTTCGCCCGGAAAATTCCGGCAATACATGCTGGTCCAGCCAAGAGCGCAGCATGGCCCCCTGGCTGGCGTCCTTCCGTTCGGTCAGCAGGACGCCAAGTTCCAGTTCCATGATGGTGATGGCCGACACAAAGAGGTCGGCGGCATCGACGCTTTCAGACCATGCCGCGACATTCGGGTCGGCCTTGCCAAGCCGCACCTTTCGCAGCTCAGACACCACGTTGGTGTCGAGGACGTACATCATGAAAAGTCAGCCGGTCGTGGCCCGATGCTCACGCGCGGCGGCTCGAACTCGATGTCCGCAATACCCGGCATCGCCAAGGCATCGGCGATGTTGCGACGTTGCTTTGTAAGCCGCTGGTATTCCTCGATGCTCAACAGCACATGCGCGGGTTTGCCGCGATCCGTGATGAACACGGGGCCATGCTTGGCCGCCTTCTTGGCGCGGGTAACGTCCTGGTTCAGTTCTCGGCTGGATAGGGTCGTGACCGTCATTGCAACACCTCCTGCACGCAATTGAATCATGTAGGTATGTTACTACATAACTCAGGAGTTGCAACCCCTTCGCGTGCGCCTTTGCGGTGGCGGCCGGACCTGCGCTTCGAATTTGGTTTCGTGTGATTGGGAGTCAGATCTCGTGCAATTGGGAATCAAAGACCCAAGAATGGGGAGCCCCCACATCGCCCCCCGCGCCGTCGCGAGCCGCCTGCCGCCTGCCGCCCGCAGGACATAAAATGGCACGTGGACAAGACAAGGGAACACCATGGGCGGCGATGAAATTCACATCACTCTGAGCGGCCCAGCCGCCCAGAAGCTGCGCGCCGCCTTTCCCAGCGCGCACCTGTCTCTCAACCGCAAGGCCGAGAAAATCATTGTCCAGTGGCTGGAAGACAGTGCGGACATCAAGGCGGCCGATGCCTCTGAGCGTCGCAGCAAAGGCAAGCCCAACGTCAAAGCCGAAGACCTGTTCAACCGCGATGGCCAGTCGCGCACTCATGGAGGCTGCCGTGACGACCACCGCCGAAAAATTGTTTGAAACGGCCAAGGACATGCCCGAGCCCCTGGTGGCGGAGTTGCTCGACTTCGCGGAATTTCTGCGCGCCAAAAAGCAGCTCATGCAGCCGCCGACCGCTCCAGGGGATGCGAGCTCCCTGGCAGGTTACCTGGGCCGCCCGGCGTCAATCCATCTCTGCGTCATGCCTCGCGCGAGGTTGTAGCGGGCGCAGTTGTATTGCTCCAGGTGGTCCAGTTCGGTGTTCGCGATGACGCGCAACGCCGCCAGGTCAGCGGCGGCTACGGGCACCTCCGAAAATGCGTCTTCCAGCTTTCGGCCGTAGAAGACGACGAACTGCATGAGCTCATTCAGGGCCTGTCGGTACCGGGCTCGAAGCGGGTCGGGCACGGCCAGGGAGGCTCGCAGCACGCTGTACTTCTGAATCGAGCGACGGTAGATGAATTCAAACAGCTCCACGGCCGCGGCGACGTTGCGCTGTTCGTAGACGCCGAGCATGGCTGTCGCATAGTCCGTGCGCTCCACGTCCAGGAAGGACAGGGGTGCGCAGTTGTACAGCAGGAGCGGCATGTTGGCGCTCAGACGACTCGTGCGCTTGTTGCCATCCTCAAAGGGCTGCAGGTAGGCCACGTTGACCCAAAGGAAGAATGCAGCCTCCACCGGGTTTCGGATGTGGCGGACCTTGTCGATGATGGACTTCAGCGTTTCTTCCAGGAGCGTGGGGATGTTGCTCGGGGAGTAGACAGAGCCGTCGATGTTCACCACGCGCCGGCGGATGCTGCCAATGTCCCGCGAGTCCTTCAAGAGGTCCTTCATCAACTTAGCCTGCAGGTCAACGATGACGGGCACCGTGATTCCCTCTGTCGGCACAGCGTCGACCATGAACTCGATGGCGTTCTTGTGGTTGAGCAGCATCAGGGTGTCTTCGTCGAAGGGGCCTGCTTGCTCCCCGAGCTCGAAGAGTTCCCTGGTGTCGAGCAAGCTCTTGTTGTTGCCCTCCAGGCGCGATGACGACCAGGACAGATCGATGAGCAGCTGCTCCAGAACCTCGCGGGCATAGGTTCCCGCGGGTTGCTGGTCCCGGCTACGGCCGGCGTTGAACAAGTCCGTGGCCAGCTGCGGTGGCAGCAAGCTGGACTGGTTCGGGATGTAGTTGCCCACAAAACTGCTTTCATAGCCTACCGGGGTGCGAGTTCCCAGAGGCGCGCGAAGCGTTTCGACCAAGGGTAGTGCAGCCGGCGACCACTGCAGCAGGCCAGGCCCCGCTGGCGTGGGTGCGGCTGGAGGCAAGGCCCCAAGTGCAGCCTTGGCGGCATCTGTGGCCATGTAGCGGGTGGACCGGCCGTCCCCCAGCTTCTCCAGAAAGCCAGAAGCCAGGAGGTCTCGCAAGGCCCGGTTGATAGTGGGCCGGGAAGCCTGGAGGGCTTGCTCCAGTGCACCAGGCTGTACGGGTTCCCCGGCGGCAAGGACCAGGCGCAGCAACGCATCGTGACGGGGCGACAGGGTAGTGGTGGTCATGGACTGGGGAATCCCTATCAATCTTGTCGGCTGAGGAGATTGGGGCTTGAATCTCGTCATGATGACAAGAATACGCCATAATCTTATCACCCTGACAAGTTCATGACAAGATTGACGACAGGATTAGGGGATTAATGACAAGAAAGCTTCAGGGGGCCTTGGGGCTTTGCAACTCAGAGAGACCGAAGATGATGGCGCTAGGCGCCGACGGCCAAGTTGAGCAACTGCGCGGGTTGTGCGGGGGTAAGTGGCGTGCGGTCGAGGGCGCGGAACCACCCCAGGTAGTTCTCCACGTAAGAGGTCGCCACGCCATGAAAGCGGCGCATCCAGCCTTTGAGCCGGCCGTGGTACGAGTGACCGACAGGCTCAGGGCGCGAGCCACCGTCACTACCTGACGCGCAAAGCGCCTAAGTATTTGCCCCCTACATCGCCCCCCGCGCCGTCAGCACCACGCGCACCGTCTTGAGCAGGATCACCCAGTCCACCCAGAGCGACCAATTGCGCACGTACCAGCTGTCATAGGTGGCCCGCGCCTCGAAGCTGGTGTGGCTGCGGCCGCTGACCTGCCACAGGCCGGTGATGCCGGGCCTGACTTCGCGGTACAGCTCCATGGCATCGGTGGCGTAGAGCGGCAGTTCGCGCCGCAGCAGCGGGCGCGGGCCCACCAGGCTCATGTCGCCGCGCAGCACGTTCCACAGCTGGGGCAGCTCGTCGATGCTGGTGCGGCGGATCAGCCGCCCGATTTTCAGCAGGCGCGGGTCGTCCGCCAGCTTGAAGTTGCCGGCCACGTAGCGCGCGTGCAGCGCCGGGTCTTCGTCCTTCCAGGACGCCAGCAGCGCATCGGCCCCGTTCACCATGGAGCGGAACTTGATGAAGGCGAAATCCTGCCCACCCTCGCCCACGCGCGGCTGGGTGTAGAGCACGGGCCCGCCGTCTTCGCGCCAGATGCGCCAGGCCACCCAGGCCATGAGCGGCGAGGCCAGCACCAGCAGCAGCGAAGCCGCCACCACGTCCACGCCGCGCTTGAGCCAACGCGACACCGGGCTCAGCAGGCGGTACTGCAGCCGCAGGAACAGCACGTCGTTGCTGAAGAAATGCTGCGCCTGCAACCCGTGCACCGGCAGACCCTGCAGCGCCGGCACCACGAACACCTCGAACTGCCGGGCGTGCAGCGAGCGCACCAGCTGCGCGGCACGGCCGCTCGCCTCGTCGTCCAGCGCCACCACGATCACTTCGCAGCCCAGCTGGCGCGCCAGCGACTCCACGCCCTGGTCCAGCAGGTGGCGTGGAATGCCCGCCAGCTCGTCGGCCTGGCCGTCATCCGGAACCATCCAAACGCCCGAAAACGAGGCCATGCCGGCCACGTCCACGCCCATGTGCCGCTCGCGCCGCAGCGCCAGGCCGGCCTCGTAGGCGTCGCGCCCCTCCCCTACCACCAGGGCGCGGCGCTTCCAGCGGCCAGCAGGGATTAGCACCTCACGCGCAGCGAGACGGCCTATGGGCAGCAACAGCAGCACCAGGCCCCAGGCCAGCAGGGGGACGGTACGGCTATTGCTTACCTGGACAAAGAAATTCAATGCAAAGTTGAGCAAGGCCACCAGAAGGATGTAACGCCATGCAACACGGGTCTCCTCCCAGAAGGCCGCGCGGCGCGGGTACTGGCCGTTCACCGCCAGTGCCAGCACCACCAACAAGGCCGTCAGCGTGTAGGCGATGCCGCCCCGCGTGGCGGGCGGAAACCATTCGGCCATATGCGCCCGATCGAACAGGCTCGCCGCCCCCACTGCCAGCACCCAAGCGCAAAAAATCACCACCAAATCCGCCAGCAGTAACGCACAAGTTCTAACCTGCCCGCCCCGAGGTCTCACCTTAAAATGTAACGCGTTCGCCATCGAGAAAATAAATATGCACTTGATCTCTATTGTGCTGTCAGGGGGGGCGGGCACTCGTTTGTGGCCCGTATCACGTCAAGCTCTCCCCAAGCCATTCATGCACCTGGGCGGCAGTTCGCTGCTGCAGCAAGCCATCGAGCGCGGCCAAAGCTGCGGGACGGATGATGCCCTGATTGTGACCAATCAGGACTACCTGTTCCTGACGCGGCATGTGATCGATGGCCTGAGCGACCCGCCCCAGGCGCGCTACCTGCTGGAGCCCAAGGGCCGCAACACGGCGCCGGCCATCGCCCTGGCCGCACTGGCCTGCGCCCAGGCGCACGGCCCCGAGGCCGTGATGCTGGTGCTGCCGGCCGACCATTTGATCCCCGACACCGAGGCCTTCGTGGCCTGCGCCCTGGAGGCCGCGCGCCACGCGCAGCAGGGCCAGCTGGTGGTGTTCGGCATCTCGCCCAGCAGCCCGGAAACCGGGTTTGGCTACATCGAGGTGGAAAAGCCCAGCCGCCACACCCAGAAAGCCCTGCGCTTCGTGGAAAAGCCCGACCTGGCCACAGCGCAGCGCTACCTGGCCACCGGCCGCTACTACTGGAACAGCGGCATGTTCTGCTTTGCCGCTGGCACCATCCTGCAGGCGCTGAAAGAGCATGCCCCCGAGGTGCTGCAAGCGGCGGAGCACGCCTGGGCCGCCAGCCGCACGCAGGACGGCGCCACCCAGTTCGACTCCCATGCCTTCGGCCTGCAGCCCGACATCAGCATCGACTACGCCGTGATGGAGAGAGCCAGCAACGTGACCCTGGTGCCAGCCAAATTCGGCTGGAGCGACGTGGGCAGCTGGCCGGCCGTGGCCCAGGCCCATCCGGCCGACACCAGCGGCAACACCTTCGTGGACGGCCAGGGCACGGAGTTCGTGGCCGTGGACACCACGGGCACCCATGTGCAGGTGGAATGCCATGGCCCCAAGGTGGTGGCCACCGTGGGCGTGCAGGACCTGGTGATCGTGGACACGCCCGACGCCCTGCTGGTGGCGCACAAGAGCGTGGCCCAGAAGGTAAAAGCCGTGGTCGACACGCTGAAAGACCGCAAGCACGACAGCACTCACCTGCCCGCCGCCGTGCACCGCCCCTGGGGCACCTACGCCACGCTGAAGGAAGAGGAAGGCTACAAGGTCAAGCGCCTCACCGTGAAGCCCGGCCAGGCGCTGAGCCTGCAATACCACCACCAGCGCGCCGAGCACTGGGTGGTGGTCCAAGGCACGGCCATGGTGCAGATTGGCGAGGATGAGCACCACACCCAGCCTGGCCAATACCGCTACATCCCGTTGAAGGAGAAGCACCGCCTGACCAACATCGGTGAGGACGAGTTGGTGCTGATCGAGGTGCAGTGCGGTGGTTATCTGGGCGAGGATGACATCGTACGACTTGCCGACACCTATGGCCGAGCTTGAGGCAGTACAACCACCATGATTCGAGAACAAGCATTTGACCTTGGCCCTGCAATCCAGGGAGCTCCGCGCGCCCTGACGCTTGCATGGCAAGATTTGATTCAAGGACTCAAAGCGTTCCCAATCTGGGGAATGCTTGGCTGGCAGGACATTCGCCAGCGCTACCGTCGCTCGGTTCTCGGCCCGTTCTGGCTGACGATCAGTACAGCCATCATGGTCGGAGCTTTGAGTATTGTCTACTCTGGTTTGTTCAACCAGTCGCTATCAGAGTATCTGCCTTTCATTGGCACAGGTCTGATCATTTGGACACTGATTTCGACCATCTTCAATGAGTCATGCCATGTTTTCACGTCAGCAGAAGGAATGATCAAGCAGATTCGGCTGCCGTTGACGCTGCATGTCTGCCGGATGGTCTGGCGAAACGTGATCATTTTTGGCCACAACGCCGTCATCCTGCTCCTGATCTATATGTTCTTCGGAAAAGGCTGGCATGTGGATCTGCTATCCCTGCCGCTCGCGCTGCTCGTGCTGGCGATCAACGGCGTCACCGTGGGCCTCATCCTTGGCGTTTTCTGCACACGCTTCCGCGATATCGTGCAAATTGTTGCCAACATGATCCAGTTGCTGTTTTTCGTCACGCCGATCATGTGGAATCCGGAAGCATTGGCTGATCGCGGCTGGATAGCGCACTTCAATCCGGCCTACCATTTCATCGAGTTGATGCGCGCGCCCATTCTTGGCGCGGCGTTTCCAGTGGTTTCGTGGCAAGTTGCCACCAGCATCACGGCCCTCGGGATCGTCCTGGCTTTGCTCATGCTCACGCGTTTCCGTCACCGTGTGGCTTATTGGTTGTAGCGAGAACTGAACGACATGAGTTACATCCAAGCCAAAGACCTGGTGGTTGAATTTCCCGTCTTCAACAATACGCACCGCTCGCTCAAGAATGCCGTGCTGCACGCCACCACAGGAGGACGCCTCGCTCAATCTGCGGGAAAGCAGTTGTCCGTACGCGCGCTCGATCAACTGAATTTCAACATCCACGCCGGTGACCGAGTCGGATTGGTGGGGCACAACGGCTCCGGAAAGACAACCTTGCTGCGCGTCTTGGCGGGCGCTTATGAGCCGGTTCTGGGGTCGCTTCAGCTCAAGGGGCGCGTGGCCTCGCTTCTGGACATCTCCCTGGGAATGGACCATGACGCCACAGGGTACGAGAACATTTTCCTTCGCGGCATCATGCTCGGCCTGACGCCGAAGGAGATTCGGCAAAAAACGGACGAAATTGCCGAGTTCACGGATTTGGGCGAGTACTTGGACATGCCCGTTCGCACCTACTCCAGCGGCATGCAGTTACGTCTGGCTTTCGCGGTATCTACCAGTGTCGAGGCCGACATCCTGATCATGGACGAATGGCTCAGCGTGGGCGATGCGGCCTTCAATGAAAAAGCCTCGCAGCGGCTGACAAAACTGGTCGAAAGTGCCGCTATCTTGGTCATAGCTTCGCACTCGCCAGAACTGATCGGCAAAGTTTGCAATCGAGCGTTCAAGCTGGAACACGGCAAATTGGTTGAAGAGTTCAATCCCAAGGCCCTCATGCCGACGACGGAGCCTCAGTCATGAGACTCCGTACCCTTCGTTACGCGCAAGGCTGGCTCAGCGCCCTGGTCGCCTATCCGGCTGCCGAGCACATCGAAAAGCGGGATATCCGAACCAAGCTCAACGTCTTGCGCAAGCACTACCGAAAGCCGTTCGCCCAACGCAAGCAGATTGCACAGCAGCATCTGGTCGAAACACTTGTCTTCGCTGGCGAAAAGGTTCCGTATTACCGCGACTTATTCAGCCGGCATCGGTTTGATGCACGCAAGGTTGCAGCGGATGTGCGCTACCTGAACGATCTTCCCTATCTCACGAAAGACATCATTCGCGAACAAGGCTCGCGTCTTTTCTCGCGCCCGCTCGAAGGCTTGCGCCACCACGTCATGAAGACGGGCGGTTCCACTGGCTTGTCGTGCCATATCCACTATGACCAGGACGGCATCGACCACGCCGCCGCCGTGACACTGTTTTGCCGCGAACGCATCGGCAAAGCCAAGCACAAGTTCGAGCTGCACTTTGCTTGCCGTTTTCCTGATCCGCCCGGGCCAAAGAAGTGGACCCGTGAAGACTGGAAGTGTCTGGCCATGAACCGCAGCAACATTTTTTTTGACCGAATTGACGATGTCGGCCTGGATGAGATCTGGCAGACGCTGCGCGAACGCCAGCCCTACCTCATCCACGGACACCCTTCCACCATTTATGCGTTGGCATGCCATATCGAACGCAAGTACGGATCAGGAAAAGCTTTCGAGGTCTTCGAATCCAGCGGCGAACTGCTAGAGCCCTACATGCGCAAAGCCATTGAACGCGTGTTGCAATGTCGTGTGATCAACCGCTACGGTCTGGCCGAATTGGGCGTCACGGCCTATGAGCTTGATGGCGAGAGCGGTGGCCTGCAAGTGCTCGAGTCCGAAGGCTGGCCCGAATCATTGCCCGTGGAAGGCGCAGACAGCGGCGAGGAAGAACTCGTGTTTACCGGGTTTCGCAACCGGTTGATGCCTCTGCTGCGCTATCGGACCGGCGACATGGCCAAGGTAGTGCTAGAGGACGACGCGTTCCGTCTGGTCAACGTGGTGGGGCGCATTCACGACCTGGTCCCCATCAACGGCATCGACCATGCGACGCATCACATCCAGGACATGCTGGACCATCGCGTCGGAGGCATACAGGAGTTCCAGATCGACTTGCGAACTACGCCTCCCACGCTGAATATCGTTCCCGAACCGACGGCCAAACCCGAGGAAATCCAGGCGAAAGTGGAAGGGTTCTGGAAAAGCGGGTTTACCGTGCGCTTTGTGGGCCATGATGCCTTTGTGCGCGTGGGCCGGCACGCGAAATTTCGCCACGTGGTGCATCCATGATCCTTCTTGCATGCCCCGGCCACCGACTGGAAGCTGGCGCCGTCCTTGCGTCTGCGCTGCGTCGCAGTTGCTCGGCGGAGCAAGTGACGCTTGCATCCGCGGACCATTGTGAAGTGGCACTACAAGGCGGCCTGTCGCCCATACTTGCAGTCGTGGACCCGCCTGAGAGTTGGAGCGACTGGCTCATCCGCGCCTACCGATCGACGCAAACCAAGTTGCTGGTTTGCGGGGCGTTGCCGCCCGCCTTGGCTGCCGAGCTGGATGTGACTGTCGGCACCTGGACACCAGATATGCAGCAAGCTGCCACATGCGCGCCGGCACCGACCCATGGGATGAGCGAAAGCTCCCTGGGCGTGCGATACCGTGGAGCCGTGGCAGGAGTGGCGTCACCCATCGCATACCGCCCCTGCCTGCGCTACGACTTTACGGACGAATGGAACAACCTCGGCTATGGCGCGATCCGGATGGACGGTTCCATTTGGGCCTGTAGCCAGAACATCCAATGGACAGAGCAATCCGCGTCCTCCGGTTTGGCGGACCTGATCATTGCAGACGAGGTGGTGGGCGCTTACGCAGGTCTGTGGGACAGCCCGCACGCAAGCCTGCTTTGGTTCAACCGGCCCGTGGGCCCCGTGGACGGCCACGACTGGCGACTGGTCGAGACCTTCCTGGCGCACCACCGGCATGCCGAGCTTCCGTGCCAGCCTGTGCTGGCAGAAGTGCCTGCCGGCTATCGTTGTGCCGTCACCATGCGCCTGGACTGCGATGAAGATGTGGAATCGGCACGTGCGTTATGGACTGCCTATCGCGAGATGGGTGCCCCGTTTTCGCTGGCGCTGCACGCCAAGGTGCTGGAGGATCCAACGCACCATTCGTTACCGCGCGAAGTACTGGCCACCGGCGGCGCCATCTTGTCGCATACCGCAACCCACGCCCCGGACTGGGGCGGAAGCTACGAAGCCGCACTCTGGGAAGGCAGTCATTCTGCCGCGGCCATCCAGGCCGTCACAAATCAGCCGGTACGGTACGCTGTTTCCCCCTTCCATCAGACACCCGCCTACGCGCGGGCAGCCCTGGCCGATGCTGGCTACGCCGGCTGCATTGGCGGCATCATCCGCAATGACCCTGACTTCCTGATGGCGCGTGCCGGCGTGCCGCCAGGATCAAGTGAAGGATTCATCGGCCACAGCCAGCAATGCATGCTGCATGGCGACTGCATGCTGGATGGAGATGATCCGCTATGCATCTTCAAGCAAGCATTTGACCTCGCATTGGCAAGCGGCACCTTTCTCGGTTATCTCGATCACCCTTTTTCCGAGCGCTACCAGTATGGCTGGGCCAGCGAAACCCAGCGCGTCGAGATGCATCGCCAGTTCATCAAGTACATCCAAGGCCATGACGATGTCTTATGGGCCAATGAGAGCGATACCCTGGACTTTCTGGGTGACCGCGCCTCAGTGCGCGTGAGCGGGTACGGGTCGTGGAGCGTGCACCCAGGCTCGGCGAATTCGCGCTGGCAAGTCGCCGTTGAATATGCAGGCACCACCCATCCACTGGGCACCGAAGGGATCCACCTGTGAAGTTAATGATCGTATTGGGTACCCGGCCGGAGGTCATCAAGCTGGCCCCCGTCGTCGCCGAGGCACGGCGCCGCGCGGACCGGATTGAACTGCTGGTGTGTTCTACCGGCCAACACCGGGAGATGCTGGACCAGGCACTGAAAGTATTCGGTATCCAACCTGATGTGGACCTGGCCGTAATGCGTGAGAGCCAGAGCCTGCCGGGGCTCACAGCCAGGCTACTGGAATCGCTAAGTGCGACGATGACGGAGCATCGCCCCGACGCCGTTCTGGTACAAGGCGACACCACATCGGCACTGGTGGGTGCGCTGGCAGCGTTCTATCAGCGCATTCCCGTTGGCCACGTGGAAGCAGGCCTTCGTACGGGCGACCTGGCCAGCCCATTCCCGGAAGAGCTGAACCGCACGCTCATTGGCCGCATGGCTGGTTGGCACTTTGCGCCAACCGCCCGAGCCGCCGAGAACCTGGTGCGCGAGAACATCGACAGCACCCAGGTCATGGTGACCGGGAACACGGTGGTGGATGCCATCGCCATGATGCAGTCGCGCTGGCACAACGGCAGCATGCCGTCGATGCCCCGGCCTTTTCCCGACAAACCGCTGGTGTTGATCACCGCGCACCGCCGCGAAAACCATGGATCGGTATTAGTGAGGATTTGCGCCGCCTTGCGTAGTCTGTGCGAACGGCACCCCGAACTCGGCTTTGTTTTCCCGGTCCATCTGAATCCGAAAGTGCGCACCGAGGTCTTCACACAACTCGACAACATCGCCAACCTGAGATTGATCGATCCTGTCGACTTTGAAACCAACCTGTACCTGCAAAGCCAGTCGCGTCTGATCATCACGGACTCTGGCGGCATTCAGGAAGAAGCGCCTTCGTTCGGCGTGCCCACCGTCGTGATGCGCGAACATACCGAACGCAGCGAGGGCATCGTGGCCGGCTTTGCCAGCTTGGCAGGCACGGGTACCGATGCAGTCATCCACGCAGCAGAGGCATACCTGGCCGACACACAGATCCAAAACCGACTGTCCCGGTTGCCCAACCCGTACGGGGATGGCTTGGCGAGCCAGCGCATTTTGTCAGCCATGCTGGGTGAATCCGTTCAGGCCTTTGCCGCATGAATTCGACGACAGACTCCAAAGATGTGGTGCTGTTTGCCACGGCCGATTGGGACACCCCCTACTGGACCAACAAGCAGCATACAGCGCACCACTTGGCGCTGCAGGGCTATCGCGTGCTTTACATTGAAAGCATCGGCCTGCGCCCACCCACGGCAAGCGGTCGCGACCTGAGCCGCATCTGGCGACGACTCAAACGCGGCCTGCGTCCCCCGCGGCAGGTAGAGCCTGGTGTGTGGGTCATGTCCCCCATTGCCGTGCCTTTCAAACAGCACTGGCCTCTGGTGCGCGCCATCAACCAGGGCTGGCTCAGCCTGCGCATCAAACTCTTCATGCAGCGCCAAGGTTTCAAGCTGCCGCTGATCTGGACCTACCACCCCTTCATGTTGGGGACCGTGGCCCGCCTGAGGCGCGGCCCTATGGTCTACCACTGCGTGGACGACCTCTCGGCCATCCCCGGCATCGACCCCTTGACCTTCAACACCGAGGAGCGACGCCTGCTGCGCCAATGCGAGACGGTTTTCGTGACCAGCGAGGCGCTAAAGGACAAGTGCCTGCCCTTCAATGCCAACACCCATTACTTTCCCAATGTGGCGGATGTAGAGCACTTTGGCGGGGCGCGCCAACCCGGCCCTCTGCCGCACGACTTGGCGGGCATTCCCTGTCCGCGCATTGGCTACGTTGGCGCCCTGTCCGACTACAAGATCGACTTTGAATTGATCCATGACGTCGCCAAGTCCCGCCCTGACTGGAGCTGGATACTGATTGGCGAGGAGCGGGAAGGACAGCACAACCCGTGGATGCCTAAACTGCGCAGTCTGCCCAACGTGCACTTTCTCGGGCATAAGTCATATCAGCAGTTGCCGGACTACCTACGCGGCATCGACGTGGGCACGCTGCCAACGCTACTCAATGACTACACGCGCTCAATGTTTCCCATGAAGTACTTCGAGTATCTCGCTGCAGGCTTACCGGTGGTGTCAACGCCTCTTGACTTTACCAAGCAGCATAGCGAGGGGATCAAGGTAGCGTGCGACAAGGATAGTTACCGCAGCGCGGTCGAAGAGCAATTGCGGAGAGGGAAGTTGACCTCCGACGAGATATTTGCGTATGTGGGTGAAAACACATGGCGAGCCAGACTTAATAAGATGCTTTCAATTGTGAACGAACATTGTCAAAGAATATTAGGACAACAGCACCTTAATAATTCTTGGCATAGAAAATAATGCAGCACAACAAAAAACAGAGCCAGAATGGCCTGACAGCTCTCTGCCAAAGTTGAGCGAAACCACCCAAAGCCGATGTTCCCGACGAAGATTTTCGTATAATTTTCCGCCAAGCTTTGAACCATCTCCCCGCCTGCAATAAAATTACAGCAAGGCATTAAACATATCAACTCGGCATCACGATGGCAGAATTTTTTCCGGCAATTTCAGCGCCGGAAGCTCAAAGCCAGGAAATTCTCGACTGACATCGGATAGAAAAATGGCCCGATCATACGAAAGACTCCGGATACATTGCGCAGCTTGCACAAAGGTTTTTGAAAATGACAAATGGAGTTAATTTTTTCGGGTCTTCAGAAACTGCAGACGGAATCGGCCGCGCTGCCGCCCTGAATGCTGCCTGCCTTCGCAAAACTAGCCTGCCCATTCAGGAGTTTATCCTTTCAAGGCCTGTTGCACTGCAGACCGGAAAGGATACCGTCATTGACGACAGGTTATTGCGCTCTCTCAAAGACAAGATAAATATATTCCAGTTCAGTGCCCGATGGGTGCCCCACTATTTCTCCAGACTCAGTTCCGGCGCCATGGAAGGCTTCTACAATATTGGCTACTGGTTCTGCGAAGTACAGAAAATTCCAGAGCAATGGTCGCGACAACTGGAATTCTTCGATGAGATATGGACGGCCTCTTCGTTCTGCCAGACAGCGATTGCACGCTCCGCCAACATTCCAGTCATCAGGATTCCGCTTCACATCGAGCCTCGTGAAGGCTCAGATCGGATCGCAGCCAGAATACGGGGCGATGTGTGTGGCGCCTTTACATTCCTGACGATTTTCAATACCTATAGTGATGCCGAGCGGAAGAATGCTCTCTTCACGCTCAGGGCGTTCGTCGAAGCGTATGGCCACAACGAACAAGTAAAGCTGGTCGTGAAGGTCAGCAATCTTGAGCACGACCCCGTGCTTTCTGAAAAATTGCGCGACATTTCTACGGAATATTCAAACATCGAAGTAATCGAAGGCTATGTCGAGAACCACGTGATCGAGGAGTTGTATGAGGAGCGCGCGGACGCCTATGTCTCACTCCACCGGGCCGAAGGCTTCGGTTTGACTATTTCGGATGCCATGAGCCGGGGAATTCCAGTCATCACCACCGGTTACTCGGGCAACATGGAATTCTGTGATGCAGCCGATACAAATCTGGTGGCTTACGAGCTGTGCCAGGTGGGACATGATCGATTGCGGTATCGCAAGAACGATGTCTGGGCCGAGCCGAACATGGAGAGCGCCATCGCAGCATTCAGATCGATGCTGAGTGATTACCCCGAAAAACTCCGCATGGCCCAGCGTGCACGAGATCGGATTGCAAGAGAATTTTCGATGCAGAAAATTAGCAATCTGATGCTGGAACGTATCCAGCTCATTCAGAGCAATTTCTCGTATTCCGATGATCTGGAGGGAAGGCGCCTAGATTGCGAAGTCGGCATCTTTAACACTTACGGTTTCTGAAGTGGATATCTTTCTTCTTAGACACGGAGCCAGTACAGCAAACGAGGCCCGCCTCGTTTGCGGCGCGTCGGATTATCCTCTCTCCGAAAGCGGGCTAAAGCAAGCTCGGCTCGTCTGCCGTCATCTCGACTCGATTCCCTTCACCCGGATCTACTCCTCACCGCTGTCGAGGGCTAAGCAGACGATTGCCCCAATGATGACGGATCTGGATGTCACGATTGCTCGCGAACTGATCGAACTGGATACGGGGGAGGCTAGTCACCTCTGCGTTGACGAACTCTGGACAAGGGATAGGCGCTATCGCTACCAGGGGCTCAATCCCGACTTGCGTTACCCGGCAGGGGAATCCCTCAACGACATGTTAAAGCGCGTGGCCAACTGGTACCGGAACGCATCCCTATCTTGGACCAGGGATGAGATCGTGCTGGTGGCCGGTCATGAAGGCACTGTGTGCGGGATACTGCACCATCTGCTCGCGCTCGATATCGCACATTACCCGACGTTTTCGATAGGGAATTGCGATTTTGTCCAGATCACCATTAACCAAGACGATCAAGTTCGTTACCGGTTCGTACCTCTGGCCAGCATTGCAGGAGCGGCTTTATGAAACGGGTATTGATTACCACCTACCCCGGAGCCTATATCCATCACGGGGGAGGCGAGCGGGAAATTCATCTTCTAAAGGATGCGCTTAATGGAGCAGGGATAATTTCGGATCTTTACGGGCCAACGAGCCTGCCAATAGATGAATATGATGAGCTCATTCATTTCTCGACGATCAATGGTTCTGATCTCATTGTCGACGCAGCTTCAGGCGGAGGCCGCCGACGCATCCTGTGGCCCAACCTCTGGTTTGTGACCCCTCCCTCACCAGAGCACCTTGACTATCTCCGACATCTGGTCTCCCGCTTCGATGCAGTAGTCTTTAAGTCTTCCGCGGAGGAGCGACTTTTCAGAGAGTATTTTGATATTTCTCAGATGGATGTAATCCATATCGTCCCACTTGTTTCACGAAAGTTCTTTCGGCATGGCGTGAGTGCTGTATTTAAGGAGTCCTATGGGCTTGAAGATTACGCCATTTGGCCGGGGATCATCGAGCCGCAAAAAAATCAGCTAACGGCAATCCGTGCGTTCAATGAATTGGACACCCCTCTTGTAATTTCCGGTCAAGTGCGCTGTCGTGATTATTTCGAGCAATGTCGGGCTGAGGCGGGCAAGAACGTTCACTTTATACCCTCTATGCCCTTCGGATCCGAACTGCATGTATCAGCACTGGCACACTGCCGCCTTTTCATCGAGCTGCCCCTAGACTTCCCCGGTACCTCAGCGCTCGAGGCTGCCGTTCTGGGATGTCGTTTACTGCTATCCAGAACCGACTGGGTGAGTGAATTCCTCCAGGACCGCTGTGTGCAGGTTTCTCCGCTTGACGTAGCAGAAGTCAGGAAAGAAGTTCTGGCATCTTTTTCTAAACCGGATAAGTTTTCCACCACGATGGATATCGCGCATTACACCGACTTCATACCTGACACAGCCGCCACACCACTTATTGAATACTTGACGCGTTGCTGAGGTGGCCGCCTCTTCCCCACCGAATAATGAAAATACTGTTTAACACGTACCCCATGGCGTTCCACACCCCAGGCGGTGGGGAAGTGCAGATCATGCAGTATCAAAAACATCTGCTTAGACGAAACGTGGATGTTACGCTGCTTAACCCTTGGGCTCCGCAGTTCAAGAGCCACGACATCGTACATTTCTTTTCTTGCATGAGCGGGTCGCTGCACTTCTGCTCGTTCGTAAAAAGCGTCGGCATGCCGCTTCTGGTGTCGCCGAACCTATGGATCACTGAGGAAACGAAGAAGAACTACCCGTTCGACGAGATTCGCCTGATGTTCGTGTTGTCCGACCGTGTGGTGTGCAACTCGAACGCGGAATGTGATCTTCTGGCAATCGTGTTCAATATCGAGCGCGAGAAGTTTGCCACTGTCTACAACGGCATTGACCGTCAATTCCTAGTGGCCGCCGATGCCAGCATCTTTCGGTCAATGCATGGAATTCACAGCCCATTCGTGCTGAACGTGGCGAACATCGAGCCACGAAAAAATCAGCTGAACCTTATTCGTGCGCTTAAGGCACACCCTGATTTGACGCTGATTATCGTTGGCCACGTGCGTGATGCCGAGTACGCTAAGCAGTGCTTCGAAGAAGGCGGTGAGCAACTCAAGTACCTCGGGCCGCTAGCCCACGACTCGGACGAATTGCGTTCCGCCTACGCGGCATGTTCCGTTTTTGCGCTTCCGAGCACATTGGAAACGCCGGGCCTGGCTGCGCTGGAGGCCTTCGCGTGTGGTGCGCCGGTGGTCGTGACCGGCGAAGGGTGTACGCGCGAATACTTCGGTGCCGGAGCGCGCTACGTCGATCATGACGATGTTGCGGGTATCAGCAACGCTATCGCGGAAAGCGTCTCACGTCGAAAGACGTTTTTGTCGACTATTGTTGTGAGCGCCAACTTCACATGGGATAAGGTCGTCGAGCATCTGGTCGACGTTTATGCGGAGCTTCAGAGCGGTCCGCAACCCGCCCGGTTGCAAAGCGGTTTTCACATGATCGAGCAGGACGGCGACTCGCTCTTTGCATGGAGCAAGGCGTCGGCGAAGTTCGAGTGCCAAGCGGGTGTGATCAACGGCCTCTGGCGGACCGAGGCGGGCGCAACCGTGAATATCAGCATCGACGGTAATATTTTCTATCGGCAGATCGATATTCCATCGCACTGGGTACAGTTTCAGATAGTTGTTCCTCCGTCCCAGGACTCCCCGCTGAGGAAGGTGTCGATCGACTACTTGAAGCCGCACCATAAGCCGGACGATATTGTGCGCGGGGTCGCCCTGCGGGATGTCGAATTCGCCGACGCAAGAAGGACGCCTTCCTTCGATCAACTCGTCGAGCTAAGCGCCCTGCTGCGCGATAGCACAAACTTCTACCCCATAGAAACGGATTCCTATCGATACTTCGCGTGGTGTGGCAAGAGGGGCAGCTTTCGCTCCGATCCTGGCCACCTGAGTTTCATGTGGAGGTCGCTGGGCGGCGCGACCGTCGATATCGAGATCGATGGCAAGCCTCATCTGCAAGGCGTGGAGGCAGGAGAGGACTGGAGCGCATTCAGTCTCGAGATTGCGCCTTGCGCTGCGGGCAAAAAAACAGAAGTCTCCATCGTCGTCACGCCATCGCAAGATGCGCCGAATGGCGGCCGCGCGCTCGGCGTGGCGATTGGCGAAATCAAGTTTCAGTCGGGGGACAGCCCGAATTCAGCATCAGGAGAAAAACAGACATGCGCATCGTAATCGATCTGCAGGCAGCACAGAGCGAAAGCCGGTTTAGAGGAATCGGACGGTATTCGCTGTCGCTTGCGCGCGCGATGGTTCGGGAAGGTGCCTACCGTGGGCACGACTTGTATGTTGTGCTGAACGGGAAGTTTCCGGGAACAGTCGAGCCGCTCAGGGCCGCGTTTTTTGGTCTGATCCCGCAGGACCGCATCGTCATTTTTTCGTGCCCGGCTCAGACCGAAGGTGCCGGCAGTGAAAACGACTGGCGTGCGAGTGCGTCCGAACTGCTGCGCGAGGAGTTTCTCGCCGCTTTGAAACCGGATGTCGTCCATGTGTCGAGCCTGTTCGAAGGGTGGGGCGACGAGTCGAACGTAGGAATTGAGTCGGGACTCCAGCGGCTGCCGACCGCGGTGACACTTTATGACCTGATTCCCTATGTAATGAGCGACCTTTATCTCGCTGATCCGAGCTATCGTCGTTTCTATCTGCGCAAGATCGACGCACTCAAGAAGGCGGACCTTCTGCTGGCGATCTCCGATCATTCACGAAACGAGGCGATAGAGTTGCTGCAAATCCCTGCAGACCGTGTGATCAACATCTCGGCAGCGATCGGCAGCGACTTCGAGCCTGCTGACATGGACGACGAAGCCGCGCAGGGATTGCTGGCCAAATACGGTATCGACCGGCCATTCGTGTTGTATGTGCCCGGCGGCTTCGATCCACGCAAGAACTTCGACAGGTTGATCGACGCGTTTGCCAGCCTGCCGTCGGACCTGCGCGCCGGGCTGCAACTTGTCTTGGCAAGCAAGGTGCCGGCCGGTATGTCGGAGGCGCTTTATGCGAAGGCGAAATCGGTTGGACTAGAGCAGCGTCATCTGATACTGACAGGTTACGTACCGGACGAGGAGCTCATCGCGATCTATGGGCTTTGCCGTCTGTCGGTGTTCCCGTCGTTGCATGAGGGCTTCGGCTTGCCGGCGCTGGAGGCGATGGCGTGCGGCGCGCCGGTCATTGCTTCGAAGACGACCAGTCTTCCAGAGGTTGTCGGCTATCACGATGCGCTGTTCGATCCGCTATCCGTAAGTGACATGGCGCGAGTTATGCGCCACGCGTTGACAGAGGACGATTTTCTGAAGGCGTTGCGTAGGCACTGTCGAGAGCATGTGAAGAAGTTCAATTGGGAGCGCTCGGCGAGTCTGGCGCTCGATGGTCTGGAAGCAGCGTTTAAATCGAAAGTTGAACCGCTCCTTCCGGTCGCAGGCTCTGTACTCGACGGCCGTTATAACGCAATCATCGCTCGTATGGAAAAGGCTACAAACAACACGCCGCAAGCTTTGGATCTTGCGCTCGTTCGAGGATGTTTAGACATGAACAAACAGGTTATTAATCGTGTGACCGGCGGTCGACAACTCCTCGTCGACATTTCCGAGTTGGTAAATCGTGACCTGAAGTCCGGCATTCAGCGAGTCGTGCGCAGTATCTTGCTGCAACTGCTTAGGAATCCGCCCTCGAACTACCGAGTCGAAGCCGTGTACACGCCCGATGGGCACGGACTCCTCTACGCGAAGTCGTTCGTTGCGCGCTTCCTAGGGCAAACGGGCGAAGGCGTGCAAGACGTACCGGTGACGGTCGGCGCGGGCGACGTCTTCGTCGGACTCGATCTCACGGCTCATTTGTTTCCGGCGTTCAGCGAGACGCTTCACCATCTGCGCGAGGCAGGAGTACATATCCACTATGTCGTCTACGACCTGACGCCACTAATGAATACCCGCTGGCACACCACGGGAATGACTCAGGCCTTCACGCACTGGATCGATGGCCTTGCAGACTCGGCACACAGCTTGGTGTGCATATCGGAGGCGGTTGCGACCGACGTGCGGCGTTGGTTCGATGAGCAGCGGCACGACCTTGCAAAGATTCCCCGTATCAGCTATTTCCACCTAGGCGCCGACATCGACAATAGCCGACCGACCTTCGGTATTCCGGAAGATGCCTCTAAGGTGCTGGGCGCCCTTCAGGGGCGTCCGAGCTTCTTGATGGTGGGAACGATCGAGCCGAGAAAAGGTTACGCCCAGGTTATTGACGCGTTTGACGTTCTGTGGCGTAAAGGCGGAGAAGCCAATCTAGTGATCGTCGGGAGGGTTGGCTGGAGCATGGAAGCGCTGGTGGATCGCCTTCGCAGCCATCCGATGCTCAACAAATGCCTATTCTGGCTCGAGGGTATCAGCGACGAGTATCTGGAGATGGTCTATAAGGCAAGCTCGGCACTCTTGGCTGCGTCGGAGTATGAAGGTTTCGGCTTGCCGCTCATCGAGGCGGCGCAACACAAGCTGCCCATCGTCGCACGTGATATTCCGGCGTTTCGTGAAGTGGCTGGCGAACACGCTTTCTGGTTCACTGCAGCCGACGGCGCTGCGCTGACCGGCGCGCTTGAAACATGGCTCGAACTCAAAAAGCAAAATGCTGCGCCGAAGTCTGAGGCTATGCCCTGGCTGACGTGGGAGCAGAGTACAGAGCAACTTTTACGTCAGATCGAAGAACACACAAATTTGCACGTTGACTAAATGGTCTTATTTAGCACGCATCAAACCAGACATTGATTAGCTTCAATGCGTACCTTACCTATTCCAGCGTCAAACAGTGGCCGAAACCCATGACCGCGCTCGCTCTATCCTGCCAGATGACGGCAGAAGTTGATTCGTAGCGAGTTGAGTAAGACTTTTCATTCTAAATTCCAGATAAAAATGAACGTAATCGTTGTAGGCACCGGATATGTTGGACTAGTAACCGGTGCATGTTTGGCCTCTAAAGGCAACCGAGTAATTTGCGTCGACAAGGATCAGATAAAACTTGACAAGCTAAAGGATGGGGTCCTTCCAATCTATGAGCCTGGTTTGGACGTAGTGGTCCATGACGCAGTCGCGGCCGGACACCTTTCCTTCGCTAATCGGTTGAGTCAGGCACTCACCGACTTGCCACCACCTGCCCATGACGATCAACGCACGTTAATTTTCATTGCCGTTGGGACACCGCAGGGTGAAGACGGCTCAGCCGACCTGAAGTACGTGCAGGCCGTGGCACGAGAGATCGGGCAAGAGCTCAAGCAGCCAGCGATTGTCATCAACAAATCGACCGTTCCCGTGGGTACCGCCGATGTGGTGAAAGGCGAAATCGCGTGGCAGCTGTTCCAGCGCAAAACATTCATTGATTTCGAGGTTGCAAGCAACCCAGAGTTCTTGAAGGAAGGCGCTGCCTTGGACGACTTCTTCAACCCCGACCGCATTGTCGTTGGAACCGAAAGCCCCGCAGCCCGGACACAACTCTCGGCCCTATACGAGCCCTTTGTATCGCGCCCCGAACAATTGATGATTGTCGGCGTCAAAGAAGCAGAGCTGATCAAGTACGCATCGAACGCCATGCTGGCCACGCGCATCTCGTTCATGAACGAGATTGCCAATGTGTGTGATCGCTTTGGCATTGATGTGGAACAGGTGCGCGGTGGCGTGGGGGCGGACTCACGAATTGGCCCAGCGTTCCTCAAGCCCGGCTGTGGTTATGGCGGATCATGCTTTCCCAAGGACGTGCAGGCGCTAGTCCGCATTGCGCAGAGTGTGGGGGTAGAGCCGTTCGTGCTGAACGCCGTAGAAGCGCGCAACAAAAAACAGAAGCAGCATATGTTCCAAAACATCGCGGTGCGCTTGGGCAACAACTTGCACGGACGGCAGTTTGCAGTGTGGGGGCTGGCCTTCAAACCAGAGACCGATGACATGCGCGAGGCCTCATCTATTGAGTTGATTCGTGCACTTGTCGGTGCCGGCGCCAAAGTCGTCGCGCACGACCCGGTGGCTGGCGAGATGGCTGGCACCGTGTTCGCCGACCTGATTCACGATGGGCAATTACGCATTGCCAACGACGCCATGGATGCGCTCGAGGGCGCTGACGCGCTAGCACTGGTGACGGAATGGGGCGAATACAAAGCGGCTGACTTTGCCGCCGTCAAGGCTTCGCTCAAACAACCACTGGTATTTGACGGCCGGAATCATCTGCCCATGACCGACCTCAAGGCGCTCGGCTTCGAGTATGTCGGCGTGGGTCGCCGCTGAACAGTCACGGGGCATGATCATGAAAAGAATTCTGGTGACTGGCGGTGCGGGTTTTCTCGGCTCGCACCTGTGCGAGAAGCTTCTGAGCCAGGGCCACGCCGCGCTGTGCTTGGACAACTTCTTCACCGGCCGTGAAGAAAACATCGCACACCTGCGCTCCCATCCGGCCTTCACCGTCATCCGGCACGACGTGACGCAGCCGCTCACGGGCGTGGAAGTCGACGAGATCTACAACCTGGCATGCCCAGCCTCGCCCCCTCACTACCAGCACGACCCCATCCACACGATGAAGACGTCGGTATTGGGCGCGCTGAACCTGCTGGAGATGGCCAAGGCGCAAGGGGCCAAGATTTTCCAGGCATCCACCTCCGAGGTGTATGGCGACCCGTCGGTGCACCCCCAGCCCGAGAGCTACTGGGGCCACGTCAATCCGATCGGCATCCGCAGCTGCTACGACGAAGGCAAGCGTGCTGCTGAAACCTTGTTTTTTGATTACCACCGGCAACATGGCGTGCGCATCAAGGTCGTGCGCATCTTCAACACCTACGGCCCCCGAATGGATCCGAACGACGGGCGAGTCGTGAGCAACTTCATCGTGCAGGCCTTGCGCGGGCAAGATCTGACCATCTACGGCGACGGCTCTCAAACGCGCAGCTTTTGCTATGTGGACGACCTGATCGAGGGCTTCATACGGCTCATGAACTCGGACGATGCCGTCACGGGCCCCATCAACCTGGGCAACCCGGGCGAGTTCACCATGCTGGAGCTCGCCGAGAAGGTGCGGGCCCTCACGAGCACCGGGAGCAAGCTCACCTTCAAGCCTCTGCCGCAGGACGACCCCAAGCAGCGACGGCCAGACATTACGCAGGCGGGCCAGATACTGGGCTGGCAACCTGCCGTACCCCTAGAGGCAGGACTTCGCCATACGATCGAATACTTCCGGAGGCATGCCTGACCATGAACGACATGCTCACTCCCTCGCTCGTCGTAGTGACCCCGGTATATGAAGATGTGGAAGCCTCCAGCCGGCTTTTCAAAGAGCTGAACAAGGCACTTGGGCCAGACGTGTACATCGTGGCCGTGGATGATGGCTCTGTACGGCAGCCGGTTGACTTGGCCAGTCTGCATGCTGCTGGCCTGCACGGTGTGGTCATCAGGCTGAAGCGAAACGTAGGGCATCAGCGTGCCATCGCGATAGGCCTGAACTACGTGGCGGACCACCTGCCTGATGCCGCCCGTGTCGTCGTCATGGACTCTGACGGTGAAGACCTTCCAGAAACCATCAAGGAACTGATCGCTCCACTGAAGCAGCCTGACATTGACGTCGTAGTCGCACAGCGTAAAAGCCGTGTGGAAACCCTTCGTTTTCGCGCGTTCTACGTGGTGTACAAGTGGCTGTTCAAGCTCCTGACCGGTCGAAAAATCAGCTTTGGCAACTTCATGGCGTTAAAGCCAGCCGCCGTGAAGCGGCTAGCCGCCATGCAGGAACTCTGGATCCACGTGGCGGGATGCGCCCTGACATCCAAGCTGCGCATGGCCACATGCCCGCTGGACCGTGGCCCGCGGTATGCAGGGCAAAGCAAGATGAACTTTGTCGGCCTGGCCCTGCACGGCTTCAAGGGTCTGATGGTGTTTGCCGAGGACGTGTTGGTGCGCGTCGGCATTGCCTGCGCCATAGTGGCCATGCTGTCCGTGGCGGGCAGCGTGGCCGCCGTCGGCCTCAAACTGCTGGGCTTTGCCACACCTGGCTGGTTCTCCGTTGCTCTGGGAATTTTGCTGCTGGTGTTCTTGCAAACAGGCGCTCTGACGCTGATGACGCTGATGCTGACCGGAGTGGTACGTGGCGGCGCTGTCACCACCGTGGCCTACCGCGACTTTGTGGACACCGTGCTGCATGCGCGCCCAGTTGTTTCGGCTTGAGGCCATGCGGCACCTGCAGGTGGTGCGCTATGCCATCAATGGGCTGGTTGCCACGGCGGTGCATTTTGGCGTGCTGCAGGTCAACCTGAAGCTGCTGAGCGTGCCGTCGGCCGGCGTCGCAAACTTCATCGCAGCTTTTTTCGGGATAACTACCTCATTCGTTGGAAGCCGTTACTACGTCTTTCAGAGTCATCAGCAACCGCTCCTCGGCCAAGCCACGAAGTTTGGCGTGCTCTATGCCGCCGTGGCTTGCCTGCATGGGTTGGTGCTGTACGGTTGGACCGACCTACAAGGCTGGGACTACCGGTTCGGCTTTTTGTTGGCCACTGTTTTGCAGGTGGTTCTGAGCTATTGGGGCAACAAGCTGCTCGTTTTCAAGAAATGAAAAAAATCTACATGGCCGTGCTGGCCACCGCCTTGTTTGTGGTCTTTCTGTTGGGCACGTACTGGGTACACGTGGCTTATTTCAGAGTGGATGTGGTGCTGTATAGTGCCATTGCCGACGGTGTGCTAGCGACCGCCTTTGCCGCAGCTCTGCTATTCGCCTGGCGCCGCTTCAACATCTTCAACGGTTTTGAAAAACTGCAACTGGCTTCCATTTGGCTGCTAGGCGGCTATATTTTCGCCATCTCCATCCCCACGGTGATTGATCGCTCGTTATCTTTTTACATTCTTGAGAAAATCCAGCAGCGCGGAGGCGGCATCAAGCTGGCCAGCTTTGAGGAAGTTTTTACCAAGGAGTATGTCAAGGAACATCGGCTGGTTGATGTACGGCTAACCGAACAACAGCAATCTGGCACGATCAAGATTGAAAACGGCTGTGTCAAGCTGACACCACGGGGCGACAGGCTGGCTGAGTTCAGCCGCCTCTTCCGGCAAAACCTGTTACCTAAGCAACGACTATTGATGGGCAGTTATTCAGATGATCTGACTAATCCGTTCCGGATTAGCGAAAAGGCCTCTAATTATGAATGTTGATAGCACTGATATCTCAGTGACGCCGGGCCGAGCCATTGCGTGTTTTTTGACAGCTGAATGAAACTAGGTAAGCCTAAAAAAACATGATAAACTATTCTTTCACTCCTCCTGAAATGAAGTCTGTAGGGCATAAGCGCAGTGCTTTGATCCTCTGCAGGTTGCACTGGCCGGCGTTGTTGTTCCTTGCGCTGGGTTTTTGGGGCTACGGCCTTCGCGCGGTGGATTATTTTGCTGCTGTACCGGGTGATTTGGGCGACGCGCGCTTTAACAGTGTGATTCTGGAACACCTCTTCCAACGGGTCACTGGTAGTGGAATTCGCCTGTGGAGCCCCGCGTTTTTCTATCCTTTCGAGGGCGTCCTGGCTTTTAGCGATAACCATTTTGGTTCAGCCTTGCCCTATGTCTTGTTGCGCAGCATCGGGGCCGGGCGCGAAGTGGCTTTCGACGGCTGGTTCCTTACAGGTATCACGCTGAACTTCGTCTGCACTTACGCAGTTATCAGGCGGCTTGGCTTGAGCAGTTTCGCGGCTGCGGCAGGTGCTTTCGCATTCGCTTTTGCTTTGCCGATTCTGGTACAGGAAGTGCACGCACAGTTAACGTATCGTTTTGCTATCCCACTTGCTTATTTGGCCTTTTTTGAAGCGATTTTGACGAAGCGGCTGTATCCACTATGGCGAGTGGGCTTTTGGTCTGCTGTGCAATTTTTCTGCTCTATCTATCTGGGAATTTTTCTAGTTTATCTGCTAATCGGGAGCTTTTGCGGGGTGATGTTTTGGAATCGCGGAAGCAGCATGTTTCGCGATTTTCAAAATTCCATTGTGAGTGAGGTACCCCATAGAAAATTTTTGTTCATCGGAGTTCTTGCGATCTCAGGTGCTACTGTGGCATGGTTGCTCTATAGCTATCATCTGATCAGTTCGACTTACGGCGGATTTAAGCGCTCTCCAGACGAAATTGTTTCAATGTTGCCCAGGCTCTCCAGTTATTTGCTTGCTGATGGTTCTGGACTTACGTCTTGGATTGGTCATTTCATTGACGGAATTCCAATGCGACATGAGCATCAGATGTTTTTTGGGATTGGCATATGGGCACTGGCGCTATATGGAACTTTCACCGCTTGGCGGGGCAAGCTCCACCAAGATATCGGAAGACTTGCGACTTTCGCGGTTGTAATGCTGTTCTTGTTGACTCTGAGTTTGGGTGGCATATCCCTTTATCGACTACTTTCTTATGTCCCTGGGCTTAATGCAGTTCGCGCAGTTACCCGAATCGGGTTGGTCATGATTATGCCAATCGCAGTTTTGGTGGCGATAGGATCTCAGCATATTTTGAATCAAGTCAATGCCTTCAACAATGTTAGAAAAATCGCGGTCTACCTGATTCTTCTAGTCTTGTTGGGTGCGGAAGTCGTGGCATACCGACCATACAACACCCCGATCGCAACCTGGGCGGCACAACAAGCCGTTCTCAGAGAGAAATTACCGTCTCAATTGGCTACTGATGCAATCTTATACATAACAGGTAAAACCTCGGTTCCAGGATTTGTCACTGAGCTTGACGGAGTGATATTGGCTCAGGATCTTGGTTACCCAACACTCAACGGATACTCGGGCAATACCCCACCCAATTACCTTGAGCCCCAACCTTGCATTTCTTACCGTAACCGCATTAATTCCTACGCTACCTATAAGGGGGTATCATTAGACGCCGCTAATGCACTTGCAGCACGGGTAGTGGTAATTGCCCTAGAGGCTTGCGACCCGGTAATTGCCGCGCTCTCATCACAGGCCAAGCAAATCAGCCTTGCGTTGGAGAATGTGTCCCTTGATAATCATGAGCTTAAAGCAAACTTGCTCATCCACAATAATTCGGAAGAAGATTTTAATACGTTGCGCAGCAGTGGGCCGCCGTTGAGGGCGTCGTGGCGTTTCATGGAAGAAACGCTGGCGGGTCAAGACTTGAGTTCCAAGTGGGATCCCCGGAAAGACTTGGCGCGGACTATTGCCCCTGGGGGTAGTGCATCAATCGACTTGGCGGTGCCGCTGCCTCAAATGCCTGGAAAATATCTGTTCCAGGTTTCGCTGGTACAGGATGGTGTGGCCTGGTTTCACGACATGGGCATGAAAGTCCTTAGCGTCCCTGTCACTGTCGAGGCAATGAGATCACGTTCATAGTTCGCTTTGGACTGAGAGTTTTGGTTTAAATAATATTGACTAGTATCTAAATGACTAAAAAAACTGCAATCATCACCGGCATCACCGGTCAAGACGGCGCCTACCTCGCTGAGCTTCTGCTTGACAAGGGCTACACGGTCTACGGCACCTACCGCCGCACCAGCTCCGTCAACTTCTGGCGCATCGAAGAGCTCGGCGTCCAGAATCACCCCAACCTCCACTTGGTGGAGTACGACCTGACGGATTTGGGCGCCAGCATTGCCTTGGTACAGAAGGTGCAGCCCGCCGAAATCTACAACCTGGCCGCCCAGAGCTTCGTGGGCGTGAGCTTCGAGCAGCCCAGCACCACGGCGCAGATCACCGGCATCGGCGCACTGAACCTGCTGGAAGCCATTCGCCTGGTCAACCCCAAGATCCGCTTCTACCAGGCCAGCACCTCCGAGATGTTCGGCAAGGTGCAGGCGATCCCACAGGTGGAGGACACGCCCTTCTACCCCCGCAGCCCCTATGGCGTGGCCAAGCTTTATGCACACTGGATGACTGTGAACTACCGCGAGAGCTACGACATCTTCGGCAGCAGCGGCATCCTGTTCAACCACGAGAGCCCGCTGCGCGGCCGCGAGTTCGTCACGCGCAAGATCACGGACTCGGTCGCCAAGATCAAGCAGGGCAAGCTCGATGTGCTGGAGCTTGGCAACCTGGACGCCAAGCGCGATTGGGGCTTTGCCAAGGAGTACGTGGAAGGCATGTGGCGCATGCTGCAAGCTGATGAGCCCGACACCTTCGTGTTGGCGACCAACCGCACCGAGACCGTGCGCGACTTCGTGCGTATGGCGTTCAAGGGCGCGGGCATCACGGTGGACTTCAAGGGCTCGGCCGAGAACGAGACCGCGGTCGTGGCAGCCCTCACCCCAGCCCTCTCCCAGGGGGAGAGGGAGTTGAAGGTGGGGCAAACGGTCATGCGCGTCAACGCCAAGTTCTACCGCCCTGCAGAGGTCGAACTGCTGATCGGTAACCCCGCCAAGGCCAAGGCCAAACTGGGCTGGGAGCCCACCACCACGCTTGAGCAGCTGTGCCAAATGATGGTGGAAGCCGACCTGCGCCGCAACGAAAAAGGTTTCTCGTTTTGAAGATCCTGCTCACGGGTGCCAGCGGTTTCACCGGCCGGCACTTTGCCGCGCAGGCCATTACCGCTGGCCATGAGGTGGTGCCGCTGACGACGGACCTGACTGGCCGCGACGCGCTGCGCGCCGAGGTGCTGGCCTGCGCACCCGATGCCGTGGTGCACCTGGCCGCCATCAGCTTCGTTGGCCACGCGGACGACAACGCCTTCTATGCGGTCAACGTCATCGGCACGATGAACCTGCTGGCGGCGGTCGCCGAGCCGCAGAAAAATCCTCAGCGTGTACTGCTGGCCAGCAGCGCCAACATCTACGGCAACTGCGAACAATCGCCGATCTCCGAAGAGCAGCCGCCTGCGCCGGTGAACCACTACGCGATGAGCAAGCTGGCCATGGAGCACATGGCGCGCACCTATGCGGACCGCCTGCCGCTGCTCATCACCCGGCCCTTCAACTACACCGGGCCGGGCCAGGCGGTGAACTTCGTGATCCCCAAGCTGGTGGACCATTTCGCGCGCCGCGCGCCGGCCATCGCACTGGGCAATCTGCACGTGGAGCGCGAGTTCAACGACGTGCAGATGGTCTGCGACGCCTACCTGCGCCTGCTGCAGCACGGCGAGCCGGGCCAGACCTATAACGTATGCTCGGGCCGGCCCTACACGCTGCAGCATGTGATCGACACGCTGGCACAGTTGACCGGACACAACATCCGTGTTGAAGTGAACCCCGCGTTCGTGCGCGCCAACGAAGTACACCGCCTTTGTGGCAGCCCGGCCAAGCTGCAGGCGCTACTGACGGCCCATGGTGCCACGCTGGACCATCCGCCGCTGGAAGACAGCTTGCGGCACATGCTGGCCGCAGCGGGTTCAGGCACCTGAACCGTGATGCGGACGGCTCACGCAACGGCCACGCCCATGCTGGTTCACGCCCGGCTGGGCGCCCAGGTCTTGCAAGCGCAAACGCATTTTGGGGGCAGCATTTTCTACCGAAGTCCCCTCTCCCTGGGCGATGCGGCGCCCGCGCGCGGTGGCGTGCCGGTGCTGTTTCCACAGTTTGCCGAGCTGGGCCCCCTCCCCAAACATGGTTTTGCCCGTACAAGCCAATGGGAGTTGACGCAAGAAAGTCGCTCTGGCGCCAAACATAACATTCAGTACACCCTGGACCTCCGGCCTGACCAGCAAGCCAGCTGGCCGCACGGCGCACGGTTGGAAATGCATGCCCAGCTGGCACCCAACGTGTTATGTCTGCGCCTGATGGTCACCAACATCGGGGACACCCTTTTTTCATGGACCGGGGGGCTGCACCCTTACTTCGCAGTCGAGGACTTGGAAGCCTGTTCCGTGGCAGGCCTTTCCGGTCTTCGCGTCAAGGACAGATATGACGCCAGCGTGGTCCTGGAACCTGAAGAACCGGTGCGTTGGGGCAGACAGCCGCTCGAACGGCTTTACGACGCAGCCCCTGCACTGACACTGCGCACGGGTCGTCAGCAACTGGAGTTGTCGACCACCGGATTCGATCAGTGGATGGTGTGGAACCCCGGAGAGGCTGGCGGCAATGCCTTGGCCGATTTGCCTGATGGCGACTGGCGACGCTTTGTTTGCATCGAACCTGTTCGCGTTGACCGCCCCGTAGAACTAGCGCCAGGAGCCACATTCACTGGATCGCTGCAGGTAAGAACGATTCCAGCTGAAGACGCGAGACTTACCTGAACTACAAGGGCGCACTTCATGATCCGGGCTGCTTTGACGCAGGCGGAATCAGACAAGATCGGGCGCATCACACAGTTGCCGATAAAGATTTACGTGCAGCGTCGTCATCGCGGACAGGGAGTAAACACCGTGTGCACGGCCGAACGCCTGCTGCCCCATACGGGTGCGAAGTGTGTCATTGTCGATTAACTGCATCAATGTCCGGCCGAGCGCCAGCGCATCGCCCACCGGCACAGCCAAGCCGGTCTCGCCATGCACGTTGACGACGTTGACCCCATTGTTGAGTTGCGTGCAGACCACCGGCTTGCCGCAGGCCATGGCCTCCAGTTGCACCAGGCCAAAGGCCTCCATCTCGCTGACCGAGGGCAGGCAGAACAGATCGCAGGCTTGGAAATAGGCCGCCAGGTCTGGCTCGGGAATGCGGCCGATGAAGAGGATGCGGTCCGCCACGCCCTGGGCCTGGGCCTGCTGCCGCAGCTGCTGGGTCAGAGGCCCGCTGCCGCCGAGCATCAGCACCGCATCGACCTGGCGCATGGCGTCGATCAGCACGTCGAAGCCCTTGTAGGACACATGGCGCCCGAGCGCAAAGACCAGTTTGCGCTGGCCGGTACGCGCGCGCAATTCATCGGCCAGCGCCGCCGTGTGCTCGGTCAGCTGCAAGGCGCTGAAGTCCATGCCATAGGGGATGACGTGGCGCCGCTGCGGGGGAATGTCCACCGGGATCTGCGTCGAGGTGCCGAAGTGCGCGGCCGTGGCCGCCACCAGCGCATCGGCCCGGCGCAGCTCGCGCTGCCAACGGAGTTGCGCCGCCAGCATCCGCTGGTGATCGTTGGTCAGAATGGCTGGCGAACCGAAGAGCTGCTGCCAGAGCTTGCTGCCGTGGAAGCTTCAGGCACAAGGCGCTGGCTGAAATACGTGCCACGCGCTGACATTTTTGCGATCCTGCAATCTGCCCAGGGCCTGGTGTTTCCCTCCCTGTATGAAGGATTCGGCCTGCCCGTGCTGGAAGGTTTCGCGTCACGCATCCCGGTCATCACGTCCAACACCACATCGCTGCCGGAAGTCGCGGGCGATGCGGCCACGCTGGTGGACCCGGAATCGGTCGAGCAGATCGCATGGGCAATGCGCCAATGCGCCGAAGATCAAGCGGGGCGCGAAGCACGCATACAGAAGGGGCTGGACCAGGCCCGACGCTTCACCTGGCAGGCTACGGCCAGCCGTACGCTAGCGGCCTACCATGCCGCACTCGGCTGAACGCCCGGCCAGCAAACTCGAGTACCGGCAGGTACTCAGCAAGTCCTGATTGGGTGGCCTACGCCGTAGCGGAAGTCGCAGCCTGAAGTCTTTGCACCTTTGGTTGCTTGTGCTGCATGGCCAGCCACAAGTCGTAATTGGCCTGGAGGTTGATCCAGAACCGGGCCGTGCTTGCGCCGGCCGTCTCCAGACGAATCGCCAGATCAGGGCTGATGCCGGCGTGGCCGTTGAGCACGCGCGACAGCGCTGGGCGAGACATGCTCAGCTTTTCGGCCGCGTCGCTGACCGTCAAGCCCAACGGCTCGAACACCATTTCCTTGAGGAGCTCGCCGGGGTGGGGATGCTGATGAATCATGGTGTCCTGTTTCAATGGTAGTCCTGGTAATCGACCAGTTCGACGTCGGCACCGACAAAGCGGAAAGTCACTCGCCAATTGCCGTTCACCGTTACCGACCAAGTGCCTTTCCGATCGCCCTTGAGCGGGTGCAGACGCAAGCCTGGCAAATCCATGTCGGCCGATTGCGTAGCGGCATCAAGGGCTGCCAGGATGAGGGCAAGCCTCTTGGCGTGGCTCGCCTGAATGCCACGGACCGACCCCGTCCCATAGAACTGTTCGAGCCCCTTGTGGCGAAAGCTGACGATCATGCGCAATTGTAATCCGTGACGGCACGGAGCACAACCATCAAGCCAGGCTATCCAAGTCGAACGCCATCGTCCGGCACAAGCTGCTCACCCCAACAGGGCGAGGCACCAGGAAGCCAATTGTCAAGCGGCGCGCTTCTGCACCAGCAGGTCCTGATACAGCCGGCCGTGGGCCGCCGTCATGGCCTGCTGGGAATACAGGCCGAACGCCCGGGCACGTCCCTTGGCACCCAGGCGCTCGCGCAGGCCCGCGTCCTGCAGCAAATGCTGCAAGGCCTGCGCCAGCGCCAGCGCATCGCCCACCGGCACGGCCAGCCCGGTCTCGCCATGCACGTTGACCACGTTGACCCCGTTGCCCAACTGCGTGCACACCACCGGCTTGCCACAGGCCATGGCCTCCAATTGCACCAGGCCAAAAGCCTCCATCTCGCTGACCGAGGGCAGGCAGAACAGATCGCAGGCGTGGAAATAGGCCGCCAGGTCTGGCTCGGGAATGCGGCCGATGAAGAGGATGCGGTCCGCCACGCCCTGGGCCTGGGCCTGCTGCTGCAGCTCCTGGGTCAGCGGCCCGCTGCCGCCGAGCATCAGCACCGCATCGACCTGGCGCATGGCGTCGATCAGCACGTCGAAGCCCTTGTAGGACACATGGCGCCCGAGCGCAAAGACCAGCTTGCGCTGGCCGGCTCGCGCGCGCAATTCATCGGCCAGCGCCGCCGTGTGCTCGGTCAGTTGCAAGGCGCTGAAATCCATGCCATAGGGGATGACGTGGCGCCGCTGCGGGGGAATGTCCACCGGGATTTGCGTCGAAGTGTCGAAGTGCGCGGCCGTGGCGGCCACCAGCGCATCGGCCCGGCGCAGCTCGCGCTGCAGCGAAGGCTTGTACAGAGCGAGCAGGCGCTTCTGGCGCACGATGTCGTGGTGCCAGGTGATCACCCGCTTGACTTGGGCGGGCAGAAGCAGGGACGCCAGGTGCGTGAGCGGGTCCTGGAAATGCAGGTGAAAGATGTCGAACGGCTTTTCGCGGTGCAACTGCAAGGCCTTCATGACCAGCGCAGGGGACATGGCCGTCCTGAACGCCATGCCGAACGAGGGCGCCTGCACGAGGCGGTAGCCGTCCAGCAACTCGTCGCTGCCCTGCAAGCCGGCTGCGGCCACCAGGTTGACCACCTCCGCGCCCTGCGCGGCCAGCCCCTTGCAAAGCGAGGCCACATGACGCTCCACGCCACCATGGTTCTCGTTCCAGAAGCGGCCGAATTGAAGAACGCGCATGCGGTGTTTCAACGTCCAGGCTGCTCGTGGGATTCTTCACGGCTTAGCGAAAGAACGCTTTGCAGGGCGCCATCGCACAGCGCCCGCGCGCGCGCCTCCGAATCCGCCTCGGCGTAGCAGCGCAGTTCTGGTGCGTTGCCAGACGGGCGCAGGTGGACGATGTCGCCATTGGCAAAGGTCAGGCGCAAGCCGTCGATCGTGTTCGCCGCCACCACGGGGCCGGCATCCGAAGCCAGCAACTCAGCGGCATGGCCCATGTCGCCGCCCAATCGCGCAATGAGCTCGCGGCTGGTCTCGGTCGCGAAGTCTTGCAGGCGGTCGCTGGCGGTGTAGCGCCTGGGCAGGTGCGCGCTCAGCTCGGACAGCCGGCAGCCCTTCTCGCGCGCCATGCACAGCAGCGCCAGCATGGGCAGCACCGCGTCGCGGGTGGGCAGGGCCTTCAGATGCCCGCCGCTTCGGACGACCTCGCTGCCCAGGAGGAAGCCGCCATTCGCCTCGTAGCCCACCACCACCGGCGGCTCCTCCTTGCGAGAGGGGGCCTGCATTGAGGCGACATCCTCCATGCCCGCAATCACGTGCGGCGAACCGATCCGCGTGCGGATCACCCGCGCGAAGATTGCGGACTGCTCCACGGCCGTGTTGCTGCTCACCGGCGTGACCACGACATCGGCCCCCAGGTACTGCGCGCAGAGGATGCCGACCACGTCGCCGCGCAGCCAGTTGCCCTGCTCGTCGCCGATCAATGGGCGGTCCGCGTCCCCGTCGGTCGACAGGATGGCGTCGAAGCCATGCGCCTGGGCCCATTGGCGCGCCTGGGCAATGTCTTCCTGGCGCACGGCCTCGGTGTCGATCGGCACGAAGGTGTCGGTGCGGCCCAGCGACAAGACCTGGGCGCCCAGCGCCTCCAGAATCGAGCGCAGCACGTCGCGCGCCGCGCTGGAGTGTTCGTAGACCGCCACGCGCAGGCCCTGCAGGGCTTGCGCGCCGAAGAAGTCGACGTAGCGGCGCAGATAAACCTGCTGCGCCTGCACCTCGACAGGCGGCAGTGGGGACAGAAGTTCGTCGACCTGGGGTAGGGCCACGGTTGCCGACAGCATGGCCTGTTCATCCGCCTTGCTGATTTCCCCTTCGGCCCGATAGAACTTGATGCCGTTGCGGTCGAACGGAATATGGCTGCCGGTGATGATGATCGAGGGGGCATGCAAGGTCGCCGCGTAGTGCGCCACGGCAGGCGTGGGCAATGCGCCCACGAATGCCACTTCCAAGCCGGCATTCGCCGCCGCCTGGGCGCACGCAGCCGCCATCGCCGGGCTGCTGGGGCGCAGGTCGTGGCCAATCACCAGGTTTTTTGCCTCGGGACACACCGCGCGCAAGAACGCCTGCGCATAGGCGCTGCACACGTCCGGCGTCATGCGAGTCACCAGGCCGCGCGCGCCGCTGGTGCCAAAAGCCACGCCGCTTTGCTTGGTCACGGCGTCAAGAGTGGTATGTGTCATGGGGCTCCCCTTGAATCAATGTTCTTGTCTGCGCGGCGTTTCGCTCGCGCAGCGATGTCTAGCCCGCGCTCACGCAAACAGTGCGGCCTGCGACAGAGCAACCCCGGCCTGGTCCTTGGCCGAGAGCTGCGGCATGGCACCTTGCAGCGGCCAGGCGATGGCGATGTCCGGGTCGTTCCAGGCGATGCAGCGCTCGTGCGCCGGCGCGTAGTAGTCGGTGGTTTTGTAGAGAAAATCGGCAGACTCGCTGGTCACCAGGAAGCCATGCGCGAAGCCGGCCGGCACCCAGAGTTGGCGGTGGTTGTCCTCGCTCAGCTCCACCCCCACCCATTGGCCAAACGTGGGTGAACTCTTGCGGATGTCCACCGCCACGTCGAACACGGCGCCGCGCACCACGCGCACCAGCTTGCCCTGGGGCTGCTGCAACTGGTAGTGCAGGCCGCGCAGCACGCCCTTGGCGCTGCGGCTGTGGTTGTCCTGCACGAAGGTCTCATGAAGGCCAGTGGCTTCGTTGAAGGCCCTCTGGTTGAAGCTCTCGAAGAAGAAGCCGCGCGCGTCGCCGAACACCTTGGGCTCGATGATCAGCACGTCGGGGATGGCGGTGGGGATGACTTTCATGAGCGATGTGCCATGGTGCGCTGCTGCGCCGCCGCCGCCAGCTGCGCATGGGCCAGCTCCAGCACGGGCACCTGCGCCACCAGCCGCCGCAGATTGGCGCGCACCAGTTCCGGCTGGGAGGGGTATTCATGCGCAGTCTGGTTGCGCATCTCCCTGAGCAGTTGCCATTGCTCGGCGCTGGGGAGCATGCCCAGCTTTTCCGCCCGGTTGAGCTTGTCGAGAAAAGGCTCGTCGTCGCGCCACTCCTGCGTAAGCTGCAAGAGCGCCGGCAACAAGCGGGTGCCCATGGCGTCTTGCAGTCGACCAAAGCGAAAGACCAGTTGGTCCAGCGTGCGGACCTGATCGTCGCCCAAGGGGGCGGCCGCGGCGTCTTCCTTCAATGCGGCAAACCCGCTGGCTTCCAGCCAGGCCTGGTGCAGGCGCTGGCGGTGCATGGCGCATTCTTCCAGCGCAGGCTGGAGCTTGAAAACGATGATTTCCTGCGGACTCACAATGGCACTCCGGTCGCTTCGGCCATGCGCTGGATGGGCTGGATGGGCTGGCCAGGCAGAGGCGCAAAGACCAAGTCGATACGTTGATCGCCCAGCCGCTGCTTGGCCTTGACGATAAAGCGGAGCTTGGCGTCCAGCTGCGCTTCCAGAGGAAGGGCGATGCCGGTCACGTAGAGGTCGATGTCTCCGCCACGCCGCTGCTCGTCCACACGCGAACCGAACAGGCGAATTTGCGCCTGGCTGCCAAACACTTCGGCCGCCGCCTGTTTGAGGCTCTCGATCTGCTGAGGCGTCAGTCGCATGGGGAAATTCTAGCCTTGCCCTCTCTCACCCAACAGGCGCAGCAGGTACTGGCCGTACCCGTTCTTGGCCAGCGGCTGGGCCAGCTTCTCGAGCTGCTCGGTGCCGATGAAACCCTGGCGCCAGGCGATCTCTTCGGGGCAGGCGATCTTCAGGCCCTGGCGGCGCTCCAGCGTGGCGATGAACTGGCTGGCCTCGAGCAGGCTGTCGTGCGTGCCGGTATCCAGCCAGGCGTAGCCACGGCCCATGATTTCGACGTGAAGCCGATCTTGCGCCAGGTACAGGCGGTTCAGGTCGGTGATCTCGAGCTCGCCGCGCGCCGAGGGCTTGAGACTTCTGGCGAGTTCCACCACTTGGCTGTCGTAGAAGTACAGGCCGGTGACGGCGTAGTGGCTCTTGGGCGCCTGGGGCTTTTCCTCGAGCGAGAGCACCTTGCCTTGCGCATCGAACTCGGCCACGCCGTAGCGCTCGGGGTCCTGCACGTGGTAGGCGAACACGGTGGCCCCCTGCTCGCGCGCCATGGCGTTGGCCAGCAGGGGCTGGAAGTCGTGGCCGTAGAAGATGTTGTCGCCCAGCACCAGGGCGCTGGGTGCATCGCCCAGGAACTCCTCGCCGATCAAAAAGGCCTGCGCCAGCCCATCGGGGCTGGGCTGCACGGCGTATTGCAGGTTAATGCCCCACTGGCTGCCGTCGCCCAGCAATTGCTGAAAGCGCGGCGTGTCCTGCGGCGTGCTGATGATCAGGATGTCGCGCATACCCGCCAGCATCAGGGTGCTCAGCGGGTAGTAGATCATGGGCTTGTCGTACACCGGCAGCAGCTGCTTGCTGATGGCCAGCGTGGCCGGGTGCAGCCGGGTGCCGGAGCCGCCGGCCAGGATGATGCCTTTGCGTTGCGTCATGGTGGTATCGGTAGTCAGAGGATTTCGGCCAGCATGCGGTCCACCCCCTGCTGCCAGGGCGGCAGGCTGAGGCCGAAGGTGGCTTGCAGCTTGGCGGTGTCCAGGCGCGAGTTCTGCGGGCGCTTGGCCGCGGCGTGGAAGGCGCTGCTGGGCACGGGGTCGATGTGGCTGGCCTTGAGCGCAAGCTCGGGCTTGATCTCCCTGGCGCGTGCGATCACGTGGCTGGCGTAGCCATGCCAGCTGGTCGCGCCGCCGGCCGCCAGGTGGTAGATACCCGCCACCTCGGGCTGGCGCAGGGCCTGGCGGATGGCGTGGGCCGTCACGTCGGCCAGCAGCTCGGCGCCGGTGGGCGCGCCCCATTGGTCGGCAACCACCGACAGGCGCTCGCGCTCCTGGGCCAGGCGCAGCATGGTCTTGGCGAAGTTGCCGCCGCGCGCCGCATAGACCCAGCTGGCGCGCAGGATCAGGTGGTTCGGGCAGGCGGCCTGGATGCGCAGCTCGCCCTCCAGCTTGGTCTGGCCGTAGACGTTGAGCGGCGCGGGCTGGTCGGCCTCGGTCCAGGGCTGGCTGCCCAGGCCGTCGAACACGTAGTCGGTGCTGTAGTGCACCAGCCAGGCGCCGCAGGCCTGGGCCTCGCGCGCCAGCACCTCGGGCGCCAGGGCGTTGAGGGTGTGGGCGAGCTCGGGCTCGCTCTCGGCCTTGTCGACGGCGGTGTGGGCCGCGGCATTGACGATGAGGTCGGGGCGCAGCTGCCGCACGGTCTGCGCCAGGCCCTCCAGGTCCGCGAGGTCGCCGCACAGGATCTGGCCTGGGGCCGCGCCATGCCGGTCCAGCGCCACGAGCTCGCCCAGCGGCGCCAGGCTGCGCTGCAGCTCCCAGCCGAGCTGGCCGTTCTTGCCGAGCAGCAGGATCTTCATGCGGCGCTCCTTCTCATTCATGCGGCGTACTGGGTCTGCACCCACTCGCGGTAGGCGCCGGACTGCACATGCTGCACCCACTCGGGGTGGGCCAGGTACCACTCTACGGTCTTGCGTATGCCGGTCTCGAAGGTCTCGGCGGGCTTCCAGCCGAGCTCCTGCTCGAGCTTGCGCGCGTCGATGGCGTAGCGGCGGTCGTGGCCGGGGCGGTCGGTGACGAAGCTGATCTGCGCCTTGAACGACTGGCCATCGGCGCGCGGGCGCAGCTCGTCGAGCAGGGCGCAGACCCGGTGCACGATCTCCAGGTTGGGCTTCTCGTTCCAGCCGCCGACGTTGTAGGTCTCGCCGACCTTGCCAGCCTCGAGCACGCGGCGGATCGCGCTGCAGTGGTCCTTGACGTAGAGCCAGTCGCGCACCTGCTGGCCGTCGCCGTAGACGGGCAAGGCCTTGCCGGCCAGGGCGTTGACGATCATCAGCGGGATCAGCTTCTCGGGGAAATGCCAGGGGCCGTAGTTGTTGCTGCAGTTGGTGGTGAGCACCGGCAGGCCGTAGGTGTGGTGCCAGGCACGCACCAGGTGGTCGCTGGCGGCCTTGCTGGCCGAATACGGGCTGTTGGGCTCGTAGCGGTGCTGCTCGCTGAAGGCCGGGGCGCCGGGGGCCAGGCTGCCGTAGACCTCGTCGGTGGAGACATGGAGGAAGCGGAAGGATTCCCGGGTTGGCGTCATCGCGAGGGGCGCAGCCTCGTGGCGACCCAGCGTGGATTGCCGCGCCCCTTCGGGGCTCGCAATGACAGTCCCTTGCGTCATCGCGAGGGGCGAAGGCCCGTGGCGATCCACGGTGGATGGCCACGCCCCTTCGGGGCTCGCCATGACGTCAGGCAACGACTGCCAGTAGGCGCGAACGGCCTCGAGCAGGCGGAAGCTGCCGACCACGTTGGTCTGTATGAAATCCTCGGGGCCGTGGATGCTGCGGTCCACATGGCTTTCGGCGGCGAAGTTGATCACGGCGCGCGGCCGGTGCTCGGCCAGCAGGCGGGACACCAGGGCGCCGTCGGCGATGTCGCCCTGCACGAAGACATGGCGCGCGTCGCCCTGCAGGCTGGCCAGGGTCTCCAGGTTGCCGGCGTAGGTGAGTTTGTCGAGGTTGAGGACCGGCTCATCGCCTTGCGCCAGCCAGTCGAGTACGAAGTTGGCGCCGATGAAGCCGGCGCCGCCAGTGACAAGAATCATGAGAATCCCTTGGTGAAGCGCCGTTCTGCGACGACTGGGGTCACCCTGTGGATTATCTCACCCCCACCGGTGACAAAAAATCCCGAAACCGGCCCGTTTCGGGCTCAATTTAGGGGTGCGCATGGCGTGCTGGCACGCCGCTGTAAACCTGCGCATCGCAGCAGCACATCCGCCTCATCCTTGGTCTACAGGCTGGGGCTACCCGCCAGAGGTCACCGGATGGCGGTGGGGTTGGCGCCCACTGGATGATGAGGCCGCTCAGGCACGGGGGGAAATCACGGGGATGACCTTGCGTCCGTGGCGTCGATAGACATTGAAATCGCTGTCCAGCGTGAGGACGTGGCAGGACTCATACAGCTCGGCCATGCGGATCAGGCAGGCATCAGCCAAGGAGGCGGGCACGTTGCCATACCGCTCGAACAGTGCTCTGACAGCGGAGGCCTCTTCGGAAAGTGCCATCCCCACCTGAACCACGTCACGCTCGACCAGGGCCAGCGCCTTGGCCGGATCGAAGCCGACGCGGGCAAGCAGAAAGCAAGTTTCGGCAACAACGGCCTCGCAGGTCAGGAAAGGGCCTGGGTGTTGGGAAAACTGCTCTTTGGCCCATTCATGGTGGGCATCGTCACGGCAATGCAAGGCCACCCACGGCCCGGTGTCCAAGATGAGATGAGGCATCAGACGCTGCCAAACCCGTCCAAGTGGCGCGGATTGCTGGACAGGTCTGCGGGCCCCCCACTGAAACAACCGACCAGATCCCCGGCCTGTTCCAGCGCGGAAACGAAGGTGTGAGGCTGATTGCGCTGGCGAATGTAGGCCGCCAGCGCGCGGCGCACCAACTCGGACTTGCTCAAGTGCTCCTGCTCGCTGACCTGCTCCAGTGCAGCGACAAGGCTGGGGGGAATCTTGACGGTCAACGTATTCATGGCTTGATATTACCGTCTGCCGGGAAATATTACCAACGCTGCGACAACCTCCGTCTCAACCACATTCGTGTCCAACAACAAGTAGCTCACGGCCGAACCTCGCGGCTGGGCCAAGCACCACTGCGCAGCCTTGCGGATGCCGGTCTCCACGGCTCCAGCGTCTCCAGGAACCGGCGGTTGGACAGGCCCCGTCGGAGCGACTCTGGCTGTGACTTGTAGAAGATCTGGCGCCACTCCCCCGCCATAGCAAGACCGCTCGCCGATCGCGCCGCAGCCTTCCCGTTCGTTCACGATCTGGCAAAATTGATCTGTCACCAGAGAGGCCACCATGCTTGACCTGCTCGCCACCAGGCGCACCACGAAGAAAACTGCCGAGCCTGCGTTGCCCGCGGCCGATTCGTCGCGTCCCGCACTGATGCACATCGAGCTCAAGGCCGGTGACATGCCGGTGATTCGCCGCTCTGGCAACCTGGAGGAGTGGCGCACGCTGCACAGCAAGACCCGCCCCGCCAAGCTCGCCAAATCCGGAAGCCAACACCTGAAGGAAATGAGGGCCGAGCGTGCAGCGCGTGGTCGTTGACGCGAACTGTGACTCTGGCTGTGACTCTGGCTGCTGCATGCGCGCTTGCTTGAAGCGGGGCGGGTGGCGTTCAAGAACGATGCGCACCGGCGCGCTGCTGCGCCGCCGCTGCCAGCTGCGCATGGGCCTGCTCCAGCGTGGGCACTTGCGCCACCAGCCGCCGCAGATTGGCGCGCACCAGTTCCGGCTGGGAGGGGTATTCATGCGCAGTCTGGTTGAGCAGCTCCCTGAGCAGTTGCCATTGCTCGGCGCTGGGGAGCATGCCCAGCTTTTCCGCCCGGTTGAGCTTGTCGAGAAATGGCTCGTCGTCGCGCCACTCCTGCGTCAGCTGCAAGAGCGCAGGCAACAGGCGGGTGCCCATGGCGTCCTGCAGCCGGCCGAAGCGGAAGACCAGTTGGTCGAGGGTGCGGACCTGATCGTCGCCCAAGGGGAGCGTCGCAGCACCCCGCAGGTGAGCAGGCATTGGTCATAGCCGTACCTGACCAGCATTCAGTGTTGCGTTTCGGCATACGCCAAGCCGAGTTCGGCGGCAATGGCATGCAGTCTTTTGTCCCGCGTCCAGAGCTGAGCCCCACCCAGCCGGGCCGAGGCCAGCAAGTGAACATCCACATAGCCGACGCCGCGCCCCATCAGCGCATGCTGGTCGATGAAAAACAGGGCCTCCTTGTCAGTGGCCACCGACATGGGCGGCAACGCCTGCAGCAGACCCAGCACCTCGGCGCGGTTCCGCAGATTGCCGCAGGCCAGCTCACCCACCACGAAGGGATGCACGCCGACCAGGCCAGCCTGGAGGCTTGCCACCAGTTCCGCGTCGCCACGCCGCAGATGGTCGATCCAGACCGAGGTGTCCACCAGCATCACGCCGACGCATCCCTGCGGCGGGGAATGGGCTGGAGCTGGGTTTCGGTCCCCCCGAGGCGCGCCAGGCGACGCGCGCTCTCCCGCTGCACCAGCGCCAGCAGCGCCTCGCGGATCAACTGGGTGCGCTCGGTCACGCCGCTGATTTGCTGTGCCTGCGCCAGCAATTCGTCGTCAAGGTTGAGGGTGGTGCGCATTGATCGACCTCCAAGGCATCAAAAAAATCATCAGTTGATGCCTTATTTTATGCAAAAAACTTCTTCCAGCATGCGGTCCACGCCCTGCTGCCAGGGCGGCAGGTGGAGGCCGAAGGCGGCCCGCAGCCAAGCCGTCTCCAGGCGCGAATTCTGCAGGCGCTTGGCCGGGGCGGGACAGGCGCTGCTGGGCGCGGGGCCGACCTGCCGGACCTTGAGGGGCAGGTCGGGGTTGATCTCTTTCTTCATGCTCACAGGGCCCATTCCTCTACAGCCAGACCGGGCACACGCAGGAATTCTCGCGCGTTGTTGGTCACGACGACCGAGTCTTCGGCCATGGCATGCGCGGCGATCAGCAGATCCATGCCGCCAATGGTTTTCCCGGCCCGCTCCAGCCCGACCCGGATGTTGGCGTAGTGCATGGCGGCCTCGGTGGGCCAGGGACGCACATCGAAACCGGCCAGCCAGGCTTCGACCGCGGCGGAAAAGCGGACGGAAGCCAGCTTGGCCGCGCCGAAGCGCAGTTCGGCCGCCACGATGGCAGACAGCCAGAGTTGCCCGCGGTCCAGCTCTGCAAACCGCTCGATCATCGAGGCGGGATGGCGACGCAGGATGTAGCTGCAGATGTTGGTGTCCAGCGTTCGACGCATGACGGGATTCAGGACCAGTCACGCGCTTGCGGCGGGCTGTCGTTCCGCTCCGCAAGAAAAGTGTCGGGCAGGGGTTCCGTGGTCTGGTAGAACGCCTTCAGCCAGTCGGCCATGCTCTGGTCCGGCGATGCTTCGGGCTGCACCCAGAGCGCCTTGCCGACCTGTTCGATACGCACTTCCTTCGCATCCAGACGCAACTTGGCCGGCAATCGAATGGCTTGGCTGCGGCCGCTCATGAATAGCTTGGCGGTAATGGTCATGCGCGCCTCCTTGTGTCATATGACAGAGGCATATTACACCGGATTCAGACGGTCGGAGGGACTCTGGCTATGACTCTGGCGATCACGCCGCACATGACCTCATCGCCGCACCTCCAGGAGTGCGCCGATGCTGGGCGCACCAGCAAAAAACCGCCCGAAGGCGGTTTTTTCATCGAGGTGCCGGGCTGCTCAGCGCCATAGCTTCGTGATCACCGCCAAAGCGGCCAGCGCGGCGAACATCGCACCCAGTGTCCAGCGTTGCATGTCATTCATCGCTCGCAGCAGGCGCCCTTCCATTTCGGCCAATTCCTGCTTCACCTCGCCCACGTCGCCGCGCGTGGCGAGCTGGGCGGCGTGTAGGGAATAACGCTTGTCGATCTCTTTGCTGATCGACTCGACAGCGGCCTTAGGGAGGCGCTGATTAATTCGGCTCGACATCCTTTGGCCTCAATGAAATCAATGAGTTATGAAGGATAAGGTGCTTAAAAAGTGAATTAATCAGCGCTTCCTTAGCGTCCACTTCGCTGATGCCGGCTTTGACAAATGCGTTGTAGATTTCTAGTTCCATGGCGTCAAGTCTACTTCTTCTTAAAAAATCGTCCTACCAGCCGGGGAAGGCGCGAGAGCGCCCTGGGCGATCGAGGTACAAGGCGGCGACGGGGCCGGGTGTCATGCCATGCCGGCCCCTGCGTCCGCCCCGGCAAAGCTGAAGGTATTTCGCCCGCTGGCCTTGGCGCGGTACATGGCCTTGTCGGCGGCGTTCAGCAGCTCCTGCGCCGTGGCCCCGTCCTGCGGATAGAGGCTGATGCCTATGCTGGCGCTCAGCACGACCGGCGGGCCCTCCAGCGGCAGCGGCCGATGCAGCCCCTCGTTCAGCTTGGCGGCCAGCCGCTGCGCCTGCTCGGCCTGTGCCAGGCCCTCGCAGACGATCACGAACTCGTCGCCCCCCAGGCGCGCCACCAGGTCGGTCTGGCGCACGCCAGCGCGCAGCAGCTCGGCCACGGCTTTCAGCACGGCATCGCCCCGGGCATGCCCCTGGATGTCGTTGATGTCCTTGAAATGGTCGAGGTCCACGAACAGCAGGGCCAGCACCGTGCCGTTGCGCCGGGTCCGGGCCACGGCCTGCGTCAGCGTCGCCAGCAGCGTCCTGCGGTTGGGCAGGCCGGTCAGGGTGTCTTGGTGGGCCATCTGCTCCAGCGCGTCGCGGCTGGCCTTGAGCTGCGCCAGCTGCTGCGCGATCTGGCTCTGCATCTGCGCCAAGCTGCGGGCCAGCAGGCCCAGCTCGTCGGTGCGCCGCACCGGCAGTTGGACGTCCTCCTCGCCCCGCGCGAGCCGGGTGGCCGCTCCCGCCATCTGCTGCAAGGGCCGGGTCAGCGAGCGCGCCAGCCCCACCGCCAAGGCGCTGGCCAGCAGGCTGATCACCAGCACCATGCGCAGCAGCACCTGGCCGAGCTCGGTGGTCTCCTGCAGGATGCCGTCCAGCGGCTGGGCCAGCCCCAGGATCAGGAAGCGCTGGTCGGTCGCGGCCCCGAAGGGCAGGCGCGTGAACACCGCGGCCGGCACGTTCGCCCCGGCGGCACCGGAAGCCGGCGCGGAAACGGTCACGCTCTCGCTGCGCCCCTGCACCACGGCCGCCACTTCGGGGAAGCTGTCCTGGATCAGGATGCGCCGGCCGTTCTCGAAGCCGAAGGCCTGGGCGGCATCGGGATGCACCAGCACGTCGCCCCACTGGTTGGCCAGGTACACGGCGTAGCGCGGCGGCAGGTCGGCCTTCAGCAGGGCGAAGCTCTGGCTGACGTCGATGTCGATGACCGCCAGGCCCACGGTACGGCCGGCGCGCCCCTTGACGGGCATGGCCACGTACAGCGACGGCCGCTCCTGCCCGGCGTCGGCACCCGGCTCGCGGTTCAGATGAATCGACGACAGGTACAGGGTGCCGTCGCGGTGCAGCGTCTCGAACACGTAGGGCAGATGGGATTTTTCCTGCAGGTCCGCATCGGGCACGCGCACCAGGCGCGAGCCATCGCGCCGCACCCGGACCAGCTCGAGCCCATGGCGGTCCGCGCTGATCAGGCGGGCCTGCTGGTAGGTCGGGTGGGCCGACAGCATGGCGCTGAACATCTCTGCCAGCGACTGCTTCTGCGCCTCGGCAGCCGCATCGTCCTGCGCCTCCAGCACGCGCAGCGCGCCGGGCAGGGCGGCCAGCTGCCGCGCATCGAGGGTCGAATCCGCCAGCACCAGCCTCAGGGTGCGCCCCAGCACCTGGGCGGCGGTGCTGAGCTCGCGCTCGGCGCCGTCGCGCACCAGCTCGCGGCTGGTGGTGTAGGCGTAGTAGCCGGTGAGGCTGGCCGCCAGCAGGGCCACGCCGGCCAGCAGGACGCTCAGACGCAGGGCGATGCCGACGCGTGGCATGTCAGAAACTCGTGGGCCGGTCCCCGGCCCGAATGCGGCGCCACAGCATGCTACGGCGCGCGGGGTCCTCGACCGGCTCCAGCCAGACCAGCGGGCCGCCCGTCACGCCCGTCGCGGCCGTCGCGGCCGGATCGACGGTGTTGGCGAGACCGTGGCGGCGCGTGAGCTCGCCGCTGACGCCGGGCTCCAGCATGTAGTCTATCCATTGCTCGGCCAGCCTGGCCTGGGGGCTGCCGCGCACGATGGCCCAGCAGTCCAGCCAGGCCAGGGCCCCCTCGCGCGGCAGCGCGTAGCCCACGTCCGCGCCCGCGTCGCGCAGCTGCTTGAGCTGCTGGCTGCCGTAGGTGGCGAACATCACGGCCACGCGGTGGCGCAGGAACAGCTCGGTCGCCTCTTCGGGCAGCTTGTAGAAGCTCAGCACATTGCGCCGCAGCGCGATCAGGCTTTGCGTCATGCGCCCCCAGTCGTCGGCACCGATGCGAAACGGCGGGATACCGAGCTGCTGCGCGGCCAGCGAGAAATTGTGCGTGCTGTCGTCGAAGGCCAGCACCCGCCCGCGAAAGCGCGGGTCCCAGAGCACCTCGAGCGAGGTCGGCGGCCCCTCCGGGAACTGGCGCCGGTCGTAGATCAGGCCCATCTCGGAATAGGCGTAGGGCACGGCGTAGAGCTGGCCGGCACGGTGGATGCCGGACACAGCGCCCGGGACACGGAACTGAGGCTGCTGGCGCGCGATGTTGGGGATGCGGACCGGTGACAGCGGCTGCACCAGGCCCTGGTCGATGTAGCGCTGCAGCTCGGCCGTGTTGGCGGCAAACACGTCGAAACCGCGGCCCTCGCGTGCGGCCAGCTTCTCGCGCAACTGGTCGTCCGAGCTCACGATGGTCACCTCGACCGACGCGCCCAGTCGCTGCTCGAACCGCTTGACCAAGTCGCCGTCGGCGTAGCCGGTCCAGGCCAGCACCCGCAGCAGCCCCTTGGCCTGCACGGGCAGGCTCAGCGCCATCGCGAGCATCAGGCACACACCACCGCGCCCGAGGCATGCAAGCCCCAGGGATGCAACGGACCAGCGGCGCGCATGGCACACGTCGAACTCCCCCTGAAAAAGTCAGTAGAAACACTGTAACAAAAAATAAGTAATGGCCTGTACCCGCTTGCTGCCGATTTAGGAGCAGGCGCCTAAACCGGGCTGGGGGCAGCGCGTAAAGTTACAAAGCCGACTTGGCGCGTCCCGCGCCAGGCAGCCCACGATCCGTATATAGAGAGGAGTCCCCCATGGACAAGAAGTCCCCCCCCAGCAATGCCGCTGACGAAACGGGCGATCCGCCGTTGACGGGCGCGGTCAAGGATTCGGCGCAGCAGATCTGGCTGGCCGGCCTGGGTGCCTTCGCCAAGGCCCAGGAAGAAGGCGGCAAGATGTTCGAGGCCCTGGTCAAGGAAGGCTTGGCCATCCAGCGCAAGACCCAGGCCGCGGCCGAGGAGAAGATCACCGAGGTCACCAGCCGCATGGCCGACATGGCCAGCGACCTGACCTCGCGCGCCACCGGCAAGTGGGACAAGCTCGAGAACATCTTCGAGGACCGCGTGGCGCGTGCCCTGAAGACGCTGGGCGTGCCCTCGGCCCGCGACATCGAGCTGCTGAGCGCCCGCATCGACGAGATGGAGCGCAGCGCGGCCAAGCACTCGGCCGCGCCCAAGGCCGGCGCCGCCAAGCATGTGGCCAAGAAGGCCCCCGCCGCCAAGCGAACGCCGGCACGCAAGTCCAGCGCCGAATGAGCCCGGCGGCAGGCGACGGCCCGCCCCTGGCCCGCCGCCTTGGCGCCCCGCCCCGCGAGTCGGTTAGAGTAACCCCAGAGAAGGGGACCCGACTCATGGCAAAGAAGGCGCCGCGCCGCACGGCCGAACGGATTCTGGAAGTCACGCTGGACCTGTTCAACCGGTTCGGCGAACCCAATGTCTCGACCACGCTGATCTCGGCCGAGCTGCGCATCAGCCCCGGCAACCTCTACTACCACTACCCCGCCAAGGAAGAGCTGATCAACAGCCTGTTCGACCGCTACGAACACGCGCTGCGCGAGCTGCTCAATGCCAGCGACGAGGTGCGCGACGTGGAGCACGCCTGGTTCTTCATGCACACGCTGTTCGAGCTGATCTGGCAATACCGCTTCCTGTACCGCGACCTCAACGACCTGCTGTCGCGCAACCGCCGGCTGGAGACCCATTTCCAGGAAATTCTCAAGCACAAGACCCGCGCCGTGCGCACGATGCTGGACAGCATGGCCCGCCATGGCGCCCTGGACATCGACACGCGCGAGGCGGCCGCCACCGCGACCAGCATGGTGGTGGTGCTGACCTACTGGCTGAGCTACGAGTACGTGCGCGACCCGCGCCGCGCCCTGGAGCCCGAGCGCGCGCAGCAGGCCCTGCTGCGCGGCGCCCACCATGTGCTGCACCTGCTGCTGCCCTACCTGCGCGCGCAGCAGCGCCAGCACCTGCTGCAGCTGGTCTCGGCCTACCAGGGCGATGACGGCGCGGGCTCTTAAGATCGGGCCTTTTGCCAGAGGAGTCCCGTCCATGTCCGACCTCAAGGCCCGCTTCGACGCCGCCGTTGCCGATTCCAAGAACCTCGGCCAGCGCCCCGACAACGCCACGCTGCTCAAGCTCTACGCGCTGTACAAGCAGGCCACGGCCGGCGACACGGACTCGCCCCGGCCCGGCCTGGGCGACCTCGTGGGCCGCGCCAAGTGGGACGCCTGGAACGGCCTCAAGGGCACGCCGGCCGAGGCGGCGATGCAGCGCTACCTAGAACTGTTCGACACGCTCGAATGAAAGAGCCGCTGGCACGGCATGCGGCCCTGACACTGACTTGCGGACAAACATGCCTTACATTAAAGTAAGGAGTTTTTGGAGATTTTCATGACCACCGCCACTGTCACCAGCAAGGGGCAGATCACCATCCCCGCCCAGATTCGCGAGGCCTTGCACGTTGGCACGGGCGACCGGGTGGAGTTCGTCCAGATCGAGCCAGGGCGGTACGAGTTCATCGCTGCCACACGCTCCGTGACCGAGCTCAAGGGCATGTTCGGCAAGCACGGTAAAACCGTGTCCATAGAGGACATGAATGCCGCCATCGCCGCGCGTGGGGCGTCGGCACGATGATTGGGCTCGACACCAATGTGCTGGTCCGCTACATCATGCAGGATGACGCGAGGCAGTCGCCTTTGGCGAGCCGGCTGGTCGAATCACTGACCGCGGAAACGCCGGGCTTTGTGCCTCTTGTGGCGGTTGTGGAGCTGGCTTGGGTGCTGTTGTCTTGCTACGGATTGAATCGCGCCCATATCGTCACCGCCTTCGAAGCACTGCTTCGCACCAAGGAAATCGTGCTGGAGAACGCCGAGGTGGTATGGCGGGCGGTTCGCGTCTATCGTGGCGGCTCGGCCGATTTCGCGGACTGCCTGGTCGAGCGCTCGGCCGCCGCAGCGGGCTGCGAGCGAACGATGACGTTCGACCGAGGCGCCGCGAAAAACTGCGCCATGACCTTGATTCACTGAACGCGTCGAGCCCTCACTCCAGGGTGATCTTCGCGCCGCGGATCACCCGGCCCCAGTGTTCGAGCTCTTTCTTCGTGAACTCGCCCAGCTGCTGCGGCGTCATCTGGGCCACGTCGGTGCCCGAGTCCTCGGCCTTCTTGCGTGCCTCGGGCGCGGCCAGGATCTTGTTGACCTCGGTGTTGAGCTGCTGCACCACCTCGGCCGGCGTGCCGGCCGGCGCGTAGAGCGCGAACCAGGAGTCGAGCTCGTAGCCGTTCAGGCCCTGCTCGGCCGCCGTGGCCACGCCCGGCAGCGAGGACAGGCGCTGCTTGCTGGTCACGGCGATCCCCTTGAGCCGGCCGCCCTGGATCTGGCTGACCACGCCGGCCGGCGTGGTGATGAAGATGTCCACCTGGCCGGCCATCAGGTCCTGCACCGCCGGGCCCGAGCCGCGGTAGGGAATGTGGGTGATGAAGGTGCCGGTGAGCTGCTTGAACAGCTCGCCCGCGATGTGCTGGATGCTGCCGTTGCCGCTGGAGGCGTAGTTGAGCTTGCCCGGGTGGGCCTTGGCGTAGGCGATCAGCTCCTTGAGGTTGCTGACCGGCAGCTTGGGGCTGATGGCGATGACCTGGGGCGCGCGCGTCATCATGGCCACGGGCGCGAAGTCCTTGATCGGGTCCCAGCCCGCCTGCTTGAACAAATGCGGGTTGCCCACGTGGTAGCCGCTGTAGGACACCAGCAGGGTGTGGCCGTCGGGCTTGGCGCGGGCCACGAGCTGGTTGCCTATGTTGCCCGAGGCGCCGGGCTTGTTGTCCACCACCACCGGCTGGCCCAGGGCGCGCGACAGCGGCTCGGTGATCAGGCGCGCCGTGAAATCGGTGGTGCCGCCGGGTGCGGTGGGCACGACCAGGGTGATGGGGCGCTGCGGGAACTTGGCCTGGGCCCAGGCGGCGGGGGCGAGCGCCGCGCCGCCGAGGGCGGCCAGGATGGCGAGGGTGTGACGACGTTGCATGTATGTCTCCTTCATGTTTTCGGATTCAGGCGGGTTCGGAAATCTCGATCAGGTTCAGGTCCGGGTCGCGCACATAGACCGAGCGGATCTTCTGCGTGGCGCCGGTGCGCAGCACCGGGCCTTCCACGATGGGCCAGGCTGCGGCGTTCAGGCGCGCGATCACCTGGTCCAGCGGCAGGCTGGCGATAAAGCACAGGTCCAGCGCGCCGGGCACCGGCAGATGCGCCTTGGGCTCGAACTCCTTGCCGCGCACATGCAGGTTGATCTTCTGCTGGCCGAACTTGAAGGCCTTGCGTTCCACGGGCGGCTGGCCTCCGACGAATTTTTCCAGCGCCATGCCCAGCACGCGGGTGTAGAAGTCCACGCAGGCGGCCTCGTCGCTGGTGGTCAGCACCAAATGGTCGAGGTGGCTGATCATGCGCCGCCCTCTGCGGCGCGCGCCCTCAGCTCGGCCACATAGGCCGGCGCGGGGTGCAGGTCCGTGATCCGCCCGGCCTTGGCCACCTGGCCCGGCACCTCGTGGCCCACGATCTCGGGCAGCTGGCGCGCGATGTCCAGCAGGCGCGGGATATCGATGCCGGTGTCGTAGCCCATGGCGTCCAGCATGTGGATGGCGTCCTCGCTGCTGATATTGCCGCTCGCGCCCGGCGCATAGGGGCAGCCGCCCAGGCCGCCCAGCGAGCCGTCGAAGCGCGTGATGCCGCCCTGCACCGCCGCCAGCACATTGGCCAGGCCCATGCCGCGCGTGTTGTGGAAATGCAGGGTGAGCTGCAGCGCGGTGAATTCCTTTTGCAGCGCCGCCACCATGCGCGCCACCTGGGCCGGATGCGCCATGCCGGTGGTGTCGCAGATGGTCAGGCCTCTTACCCGGTCCTCGCCGAGCTCGGCGAAGCGGCGCGCAAAGCGCAGCACCTCGTCCTGCGGCACCTCGCCCTCCATGGGGCAGCCGAAGCAGGTCGACAGCGAAACGTTGATGGGCGTGCGGCCGGCCACATGGCGGATCACGCCTTCAAGCGCGGCGAAGCTCCGCTCGCGCGTCATGCGCAGGTTGGCCAGGTTGTGCGTCTCGGAGGTGGACATGACGAGGTTGAGCTCGTCCGCCCTGGACTCCAGCGCGCGCTCGGCGCCGCGCAGGTTGGGCACCAGCACCGTGTACTCGACGCCCGGCCGGCGGCGGATGCGGCCCATCACCTCCTCGGCGTCGCGCAGCATGGGAATGGCCTTGGGCGAGGTGAACGAGGTCACCTCGATCTTGGCGTAGCCGCATTGGCTGAGCGCGTCGACCAGCGCCACCTTGGTGTCGGTGGGGATGAAGTTCGGCTCGATCTGGAAGCCGTCGCGCGTGGCGACCTCGTTGAAATAGATGCGTGTCATGCGGCCTCCCCTGCCACGATGCCTCGGTCCTTGAGCGCCTGGATCTGTTCGGCCGTGAGGCCAATCTCGCGCAGCACGGCCTCGCTGTCCTGCCCCACCTGCATGGGCGCGTTGCGCCGGTGCTGGCCCGGCGTGCGCGAGAGCTTCGGGCAGATGCCCGGCACGGCCAGCTCGGTGCCGTCGTCCATCTGCACATGATCGATCATGCCGCGCGCCTGGTAATGCGGGTCCTTGGCAATGTCGGCCACGGTGTAGATGCGCCCGGCCGGCACGGCGGCGGCGTCGAGCGCGGCCAGCACCTGGTCGACCGTGCGTTCGGCGGTCCAGGCGGCTATCGCGGCGTCGATCTCTTCCACGCGCGCCACGCGGCCGGCGTTGTCGGCCAGCTGCGGGTCCTGGCCCAGGTCCTCGCGGCCTATGGTGGCCATCAGGCGCTTGAAGATGCTGTCGCCGTTGCCCGCGATCAGAACATAGGCCCCCACGCTCCCCACTGCGTGTGGTTCGCTGCCCCCCGAGGGGGCTGGCCTTGCTTGGGGCGGCCCGGCGCTGGCGGCCGACGCCTCTTCGTCCTTGCAGCGGTAGGCGTTGCTCGGCGCGATGCCGGGCAGGGCGCTGCCGGCCGGGCCGCGCACCGCGCCGAAGGCGCTGTATTCGGGCAGCAGGCTTTCCATGCAGTTGAACACCGCCTCGTAGAGCGCCACGTCGATCACCTGGCCCTGGCCCGAGCGCTGGCGCTCCTGCAGCGCCAGCAGGATGCCGATCACGCCGTGCAGCGCAGCCAGGGTGTCGCCGATCGAGACGCCCACGCGCACCGGCACGCGGCCGGGCTCGGCCGTCAGGTGGCGCAGCCCGCTCATGGCCTCGGCCACCACGCCGAAGCCGGGCTTGTCGCGGTAGGGGCCGGTCTGGCCGTAGCCGCTGATGCGCAGCATGACCAGGCGCGGGTTGAGCTTGAGCAGCGCCTCGGGGCCCAGGCCCCAGCCTTCCATGGCGCCGGGGCGGAAGTTCTCGATCAGCACGTCGGCGTCCTGCGCCAGCCGGCGCACGATGTCCTGCGCCGCCGGGTCCTTGAGGTCCAGCGCCAGCGAGCGCTTGTTGCGCGACTGCACCTGCCACCAGACCGAGGTGCCGTCCTTGAGCAGCCGCCACTTGCGCAGCGGGTCGCCCCCGGACGCTTGCGGCCGCTGGGGGTCCGCGGGCGGCTCGATCTTGACGACCTCGGCGCCGAAGTCGGCCAGGGTCTTGGCAGCGAAGGGGCCGGCGATCAGCTGGCCGAGCTCGACGACTTTGAGGCCGGCGAGCGGGCCAGGGGTGGGGCCGCCGGATGCGGTTTGTGAAGTCTCCATGGCCGCGCAGTGTGCCGCGCGGCCCGCGTCCCGTCCATTACTGCTTGCGGCGCCCAGCCTTCGCGTTCTGCGAAGGCTTCGCCGCGGGCTCGGGCGCGACGAGGAAGTCGACCAGCGCCGCCACCCCCGGGTCGGCCGCGCCGGCCGACGTGGCCACCCGCAGGCGGCGCTTGGCCCAGGCGTCGGCCAGCGGCCGCGTGACCAGGCCCATGGCACGCACGATGGGCTGGGCGGCGGCCTTGGGCAAGACGGCCAGGCCCAGGCCCGAGGCGACCAGGTGGCAGACCGCGTCGAAGCTGCGCACCTGCATGCGCAGGCGCAGCGGCTTGCCGGCCGCCAGCGCGGTCTGCTGCTGCTTTTGCAGCATGGCGGCGCCGGTGTTCAGGCTGATCCAGTCCTGGTCCAGCGCCTCGACGAAGGGCAGCGGCGAGCGCGCCGCCGCCAGCGCGTGGCCGCGCGGCAGCACCAGCACCAGCTCGTCGTGGCGGAACAGCCGGGTCGCCAGGCCGGTCTCGTCGGGCCCCTCGACGAACACGCCCACATCGGCGCGGCCCTCGCGCAGCGTGGCGACCACGGCCTCGGACACCTGCTCCTCCAGGTCCACGCGCACCTGCGGGTGCAGGGCCGCGTAGCGCGCCAGCAGCGGCGGCAGGAACTGGTTGATGGCCGCCGTGCTGGCGCACAGGCGGATGTGGCGCGACAGCCCCAAGCGCAGGTCGCTCAGCTCGCCGCCCAGCTGCTCCAGGGTCTGCAGCAGGCTGAGGCCGTGCTTGACGAACACGCGCCCGGCGGCCGTGGGCGAGAGGCCGCGCGCATGGCGTTCGAACAGCGGACTGCCGACCGCGTCCTCCAGCTCGCGGATGCGCCGGCTGGCGGCCGCCAGGGCCAGGTGGGCCTCGCGCGCCGCGGCCGTGAGGCTGCCGGTCTGGGCGCAGGCCACGGCCAGGCGGACCGAGACCAGGTCGAAGCGGGCAAGGTTGAAGCTCGCCGTCACGCCTTCTTCCCGGCCGCCGGCTTCTTGTCCAGCAGCTCGTCCAGGTTCTTCACGATCTCGGCCTCGATGCGGCCCTTGAAGGCACCGAGCAGCAGGCCCAGCTTGGCGTCGAGCTCGAAATGGTCCTTGGCCACCTTGAGCTTGCCCTTCACGCCCGAGCGGCTGAAGCTGACCTTGTCGCCCGCCGGCCCCTGCTCGAAGCTGCAGCGCATCTCGAACTCAGCCTCGACCCGCTCGGCCCACTTGGCGGCCAGTTTGCGCGCCGCGGCCAGGCCCAGGCCATGTTCGCGGCGGATGTGGATGTCAGCCATGGGGCATCTCCTTCAATGCGCGGCGGCGCGCCTCCTGGGGCTGTTCGGCCAGCCGCTTCACCGCATCATAGAACCGCCGCCAGTCCCGGCCTTCACGCTCGAACAAGGCCTCGAAGCCCGGCACCAGCTCGTCGTAGGCGGCCTGGGCGGCGAAGCTGGCGTTGTTGGCCTGCGCGACCCAGGCGTCGTAGCCGCTGTGGCGCGGCGCGCCGTCGCCCCAGCCCGCGCGCAGGGCCGCATAGCGCGCGCGAAAGCGCTGCAGGGCCTGCTGCTTGCGCGCGCGGCGCTCGCTCTCGCCGGCAGGCGTCGCGTAGAGCGCGGCGAGCTCGCCGCCAGACGCGCGCACCAGGGCGCGGAAGGCGCGGCGCCGGCCGTCGAAGGCCGCGTACTCGGCGCGCGCGGCCGGGCTGCCGTGCAGGGCCAGCCAACGCTCGCCGCCCAGCCGCTCCACGGCCGTGGCAAAGGACTCGTTGAACACCGTGTCGTCCGCCACGTAGACCCGCTGGTGCGCCAGCTCGTGGAAGATCAGGCGCGCCAGCTCGCCTTCGGGGAAATGGATGAAGGTGTCGAGCAGCGGGTCGCCGCCGGCCCAGTTCATCCAGCCCAGGGTGGAATAGGCCGGCACGGCCTGCACATGGGTCTCCAGCCCCTGGGCCTGCAGGGCCGCGGCCTCGGCCCGCGCCTGGTCCTCGAGGAAATAGCCGCGGTAGGCGACGCAGCCGGCCACCGGGAAGCACCAGGTCCTGGCCTCCAGCGAGAACTCGGGCGCGGCCACCACGGTCCACACCGCGGCGCGGCGCCCCAGCTCGGCGTAGCGCCGGTAGCTGGCGTTGTCGGGCAGATGCAGCTCGGACACGGCGAAGGCACGCATGCGCTGGGCCAGGCGCAGGCGCCGGCGCAGGGCCTCGGAGGTCTGGGTCTCTTCCATCCAGGCCTCGACCGGCCGGGCTGCGCGCATGAGCTGCCAGTGGCCCGAGGCGGACTGCCAGTAGTAGTCCAGGTTGGCGCAGCCGGCCAGGCCCGTCAGCGCCGCGGCGGCCAGCGCCAGCCTGACGGCGCGCCCCGCCCTCATGCCGATCCGGCCGCCGCCTGCACCTCGACCAGGCAGTCGTAGAACACCGGGCCGCGTCCGAGGTCGGTCAGCTTCTGGCTGGTGAGCTCATTCACGTTGGTGCCGTTCAGCCCCAGCTTGCGCCACCAGATGCCCAGGCCGTTGACCACGCCGGGACGCGCGCGCTCGGACACCTGGGCCCGGCAGCGGTACTCGCCGCGGTCGTTGAACACCCGCACCAGCTGGCCCGAGGCGATGCCGCGCGCGGCCGCGTCCTGCGCATGGATCTCGAGCAGGGGCTCGCCTTCGATGTCGCGCAGGCTTTTGACGTTGACGAAGCTCGAGTTGAGGAAGTTGCGCGCCGGCGGCGAGATCATGGCCAGCGGATAGCGGTCCGACGAACCCGGCGCCTCGTGGTTGGCCAGATGGTCGGGCAGGCCGTCCAGGCCCTGCGCGGCCAGGCGCTCGCTGAAGAACTCGCAGCGCCCCGAGGGCGTGGGAAAGCCGCCCTCGGCGAAGGGCGCGTCGGGCAGGGGCAGCGAGGCGAAGCCATGCGCGAGCAGCTGCTCGAAATCCTGCGCGTCGCCGATCGCGCTGCGGCACAGGGTCTCGTCGTCGTCTTCGAAGCAGGGATCGGCGAAACCCATGCGGCGCGCCAGCGCGCGGAAGATCTCGGTGTTGGGCCGGGCCTGGCCCAGCGGGGCAATGGCCGGGCGGTTCAAGAGCACGTCGGTGTGGCCGTAGCTGGTGTGGATGTCCCAGTGCTCGAGCTGGGTGGTGGCCGGCAGGATGTAGTCGGCCCAGTCGGCGGTGTCGGTCTGGAACTGCTCGAGCACCACGGTGAACAGGTCCTTGCGCGCAAAGCCGCGCACCACCTGGGCCGACTCGGGCGCCACGGCCACGGGGTTGCTGTTGTAGACGATCAGCGCCGCTATCTTCGGCCCGAAATCGGGCGAGGTCTCGCGCAGCAGGTCGTCGCCCACGCCCTCCAGAAGGGCGTTTCCAATCGTGCTCATGTTGATCGTGCGCGGCCGGCGCCCGCCCAGCAGCTCGGGGCGGTGCAGCGCCGCGCGGCGCACCGGGAAATGCCCCGAGCTCGACAGCAGCAGGCCGCCCGCGCGCTGCCGCCAGGCACCGGTCAGCGCCGGCAGGCAGGCGATGGCGCGCACCGCGTTGCCGCCGCCGCGCACGCGCTGCATGCCGTAGTTGAGGCGGATCGCGGCGGGCCGGGTCGTGCCGTAGTCCTGCGCGAGGCGCCGGATCTGCTCGACCGGGATGCCGCAGACCTCGGCCGCGCGCTCGGGCGGCCATTGCAGGGCGCGCTCGCGCAGCGCCTCCCAGCCCAGGGTGTGGCGCGCGATGTAGTCGTGGTCCAGCCAGTCGTGAGCGATCAGCTCGTGCATCAGGGCCAGGGCCAGGGCCGCGTCGGTGCCCGGGCGCAGCGCGATGTGCTCGTGGCATTTGTCGGCGGTCTCGGTGCGGCGCGGGTCTATGCAGACGATGCGCGCGCCCTCGCGCTTGGCCTGCTGCACATGGCGCCAGAAATGCAGGTTGCTGGCGATGGAGTTGCTGCCCCAGATCAGGATCAGCCTGGCCTCGGCGAAGAACTCGATCTTCATGCCGACCTTGGCGCCCAGGGTCTGGACCAGGCCCTCGCCGCCGGCCGCGGCGCAGATGGTGCGGTCCAGGTGCGAGGCGCCGAGCTTGTGGAAGAAGCGCGCCGCCATGCCCTCGCCCTGCACCAGTCCCATGGTGCCGGCGTAGCTGTAGGGCAGGATGGCCTGGGGGTCGCGCGCGGCGATGGCCTGAAGGCGCGCCGCGATGTCGGCCAGCGCCTCGTCCCAGCCCACGGGCTCGAAGCGCCCCGCCCCCTTGGGGCCGACGCGCCTGAGCGGCTGCAGGATGCGCTCGGGGTGGTAGGTCCGCTCGGTGTAGCGCGAGACCTTGGTGCACAGCGCGCCGGCCGTGTGGGCATGCAGCGGATTGCCCTGCACGCGGATGGCGCGGCCGTCCTGCACCGTGGTCAGCAGGGCGCAGGTGTCGGGGCAGTCGTGCGGGCAGGCGCCGCGCACCTGCACGCTGGCGTCGGAAGAGGGGCCGTTCATCGGGGACATGGCTTGGGTTTGAAATCCTGCAACAGGGGGGAGATTTTGCGCCTTGGGCGCCGCCCCCGGGGCGGGCGGGGTGATGGCGCAGGCGGCGTGGTCTCGCTAGACTCTCCCGCATGAAGCTCATCGATTCCATCGCCGGCCAGGCCCCCGGCATCGCCGCGCTGCGGCGCGAGATCCACGCCCACCCCGAACTCTGCTTCGAGGAAGTCCGCACCGCCGAGCTGGTGGCGCAAAAGCTCACGGAATGGGGCATAGCCGTCCACCGCGGCATGGGCAGGACCGGCGTGGTCGGCATCGTGCCGGGCCGCGACGGCGGCAAGAGCGGACGCGGCATCGGCCTGCGCGCCGACATGGACGCCCTGCCCATGCAGGAGTTCAACCGCTTTCCCCATGCCAGCCAGCACCCCGGCAAGATGCACGCCTGCGGCCACGACGGCCATGTGGCCATGCTGCTGGCGGCAGCCCAGCACCTGGCCCGGCAGCGCGACTTCGACGGCACGGTCTACCTGATCTTCCAGCCGGCCGAGGAGGGCGGCGGCGGCGCGCGCGAGATGATGCAGGACGGCCTGTTCGAGCAGTTCCCCATGGATGCCGTGTTCGGCATGCACAACTGGCCGGGCTACCCGGTGGGCAGCCTGGCCGTGAGCCCGGGCCCGGTGATGGCCTCGAGCAGCGAGTTCAAGATCACCATCCGCGGCAAGGGCAGCCATGCGGCCCTGCCGCACAACGGCATAGACCCGGTGCCGATCGCCTGCCAGATGGTGCAGACCTTCCAGACCATCATCAGCCGCAACAAGAAGCCGATCGACGCGGGCGTGGTCTCGGTCACCATGATCCACGCCGGCGAGGCCACCAACGTGGTGCCCGACAGCTGCGAGCTGCAGGGCACGGTGCGCACCTTCACGACCGAGGTGCTGGACCTGATCGAGCGGCGCATGCAGCAGATCGCCGAGCACTGCTGCGCCGCGCACGAGGCGCAATGCGAGTTCGAGTTCGTGCGCAACTACCCGCCCACCGTGAACTCGGCGCCCGAGGCCTTGTTCGCGCGCCGGGTCATGGCCGGCATCGTCGGCGAGCAGAACGTGATGGCGCAGGAGCCGACCATGGGCGCCGAGGATTTCGCCTACATGCTGCAGGCCAAGCCCGGCGCCTACTGCTTCATAGGCAACGGCGAGGGCGAGCACCGCGATCTCGGCCACAGCGCGGGCCCCTGCACCCTGCACAACCCCAGCTACGACTTCAACGACGCCCTGATCCCGCTGGGCGCCACCTACTGGGTGCGCCTGGCCGAGCAGTGGCTGGCCGCGCCGCGGCCGGGCAAAGCCCCATGATCCCGGTGACGCAGGCCTTTGCGGCGAGCTACGCCCAGGCCCGCGTCAAGTTCCTCGAGGCCGCGGCGGCGGCGGGCACGCGCATCGAGTCCCTGCCCCACCCCCTGCCGGGCCGCGAAGGCGAGGCACTGGCGCTGGACGTGGCGCGCGACGGCCCGGCCGATGCCGACCGGCTGCTGATCCTCAGCAGCGCCTGCCACGGCGTCGAGGGCCACGGCGGCAGCGGCGTGCAGGTGGCCGCGCTGCATGACGCCGAGTGGCGCGCACAGGCGCGTGCGCAGGGCGTGGCCGTGCTCTACCTCCATGCGCTGAACCCGCACGGTTTTTCCTTCGGCCGGCGCGTCACGCACGAGGGCGTGGACCTGAACCGCAACTTCGTCGATTTCACGCGCCCGCTGCCGGTCAACGCCGACTACCGCGAGCTGCACGCCTGGCTGCTGCCCGAGCGCTGGCCGCCGGGCACCTTCAACCAGCTGCGCACGCTGCGCTACCTGACCACCCGCGGCAAGTCGGCCCTGCAGGCGGCGATCACGCGCGGCCAGTACGAGTTTCCGGGCGGCCTGTTCTTCGGCGGCTTTGCGCCGAGCTGGAGCAACCTGGCGCTGCGCCGGCTGCTGCGCGAACAAGGCCGGCAGGCGCGGCGCATCGCCTGGATAGACCTGCACACCGGCCTGGGGCCGAACGGCGTGGGCGAGCGCATCTTCGCCGGACGCGGCGACGACGCCGCGGCACTGAGGCGCGCGCGGTCCTGGTGGGGCGGGCAGCTGACCTCCACCCACGACGGCTCGTCCAGCTCGGCCGAGCTGAGCGGCGAGATGTGGAACGCGCTGTACGAGGAATGCCCGCAGGCCGAGTACACCGGCATCGCGCTCGAATTCGGCACCCGGCCCCCGCTCGAGGTCATGCAGGCGCTGCGCGCCGACCACTGGCTGGCCTGCCACCCCGGGGTCCCGGCCGAGCTGGCGCGGCAGATCCGCCAGCAGATGCGCGAGGCCTTCTACTGCGACACCGAGGCCTGGAAGGGGCAGCTCGTCAGCCAGGCGCGACAGGCGCTGTTTCAAGCCGTCGACGGCCTGGCCGCCTGAGCATCCCTCACTGACCCGACAGCTGCCGCATCTCCGCGTAGAGGTCGGCCTTGCCCTCGAAGCCTATGCCCGGCAGGGCAGGCAGGTTCACGTAGCCGTTGTCCACCTTGACGCCGTCCGGGAAGCCGCCGTAGGGCTGGAACAGGTCGGGGTAGGACTCGTTGCCGCCCAGGCCCAGGCCGGCGGCGATGGCCAGCGACATCTGGTGGCCGCCGTGCGGAATGCAGCGCGAGGGTGACCAGCCGTACTCGCGCAGCATGTCCAGCGTGCGCAGGTACTCGACCAGGCCGTAGCTCAGCGCGCAGTCGAACTGCAGCCAGTCGCGGTCGCGGCGCATGCCGCCGTAGCGGATCAGGTTGCGCGCGTCCTGCATGGAGAACAGGTTCTCGCCGGTGGCCAGGCTGCCCACATAGGCCTCGCCCAGGCGGGCCTGCAGCTCGTAGTCCAGCGGGTCGCCGGCCTCCTCGTACCAGAACAGCGGGTACTGCGACAGGGCCTTGGCATAGTCCAGCGCCGTCGCCAGGTCGAAGCGGCCGTTGGCGTCCACGGCCAGTTGCTGGCCGGGCTGCAGCATCTTGAGCACGGCCTCGATGCGCTCCTGGTCCTCGGCCAGCGAGGCGCCGCCTATCTTCATCTTGACCACCGAATAGCCGCGGTCCAGGTAGCCCTGCATTTCGTCGCGCAGGCCCTGCAGCCCCTTGCCCGGATGGTAGTAGCCGCCGGCCGCGTAGACGAACACGCGCGGGTTGGCGCGGCCGTTGCCATAGCGCTGGGCCAGCAGCTCGTGCAGCGGCTGCTCGGCGATCTTGGCCACGGCGTCCCAGACCGCCATGTCTATCGTGCCCACGGCCACCGATCGCTCGCCGTGGCCGCCCGGCTTCTCGTTGCTCATCATGCAGGCCCAGACCTTGTGCGGGTCGAGGTTGTCGCCGCTCTCGTCGACCAGGGAGGCCGGGGCGGCCTCGAGCACGCGCGGGCGGAAGCGCTCGCGGATCAGCTGGCCCTGGCCGTAGCGGCCGTTGGAGTTGAAGCCGTAGCCGATCACCGGCCGGCCGTTGCGCACCACGTCGGTGACCACGGCGACCAGGCTCAGGGTCATCTTGGAGAAGTCGATGTAGGCGTTGCGGATGTCCGACTTGATAGCACGGGTGGATTCGAGGATGTCGACGATGTTCATGGGAGGAATGATCGAGCCCCCGCACGATCGCGTCCAATACCCGAATCGCATACAAATATTCATTCATGGGACCTGTCAACCGACCGCTTGACCTGGAATGGCTGGAGGACTTTCTGGCCCTGGCCGAGAGCGGAAACTTCTCGCGCGCCGCGCAGGCGCGCGCGATCGCCCAGCCCGCGTTCAGCCGCCACATCCGCTCGCTCGAGGAATGGGCGGGCCTGGCCCTGGTGGACCGCACCACGCATCCGGTGGCGCTCACCGCGGCCGGCCAGGCCCTGCAGCCGCTGCTGGCCGAGGTGGTGCAGCGCCTGGTGCAGGCGCGCACGCGGGCGCACGAGGCGCAGGAGGCCTCGGACCGGCGCCTGCAGCTCGCCGCCACCCATGTGCTGTCCATGACCTACTTCCCGCTCTGGCTGCAAAAGCTCGAGTCGCGGCTGGACATAGGCGCGATCCAGATGGTGTCGGACAGCTTCCAGGCCTGCGAGGACCTGATGCTGCAGCGCAGGGTGCAATGCCTGCTGTGCCACGGCCATCCGGCGCTGAAGACGCGCCTGGCCGAGCCCGATTTCATCCATGTGGCGGTGGACCAGGACCTGCTGCTGCCGGTGGCCGCGCCGCTGCCCAGCGGCCGGCCCGCGTTCGAGATCGAGTCGGCTGCGGACCGGCCTCTGCCCATGCTGTGCTACAGCCAGGAGTCGGGCCTGGGCCAGATCATGCGCGCCGCCCTGCCCCAGGCCTTAGCCGAGACGCGCTTCGTGCCGGGCTTCACCTCGCACCACGCGGTGTTGCTCAAGACCATGGCGCTGGAAGGCCGCGGCCTGGCCTGGCTGCCGCGCAGCCTGATCGCGCCCGAACTCGCTCAGGGCACGCTGGTGCCCGCGGGCGGCGAGGCCTGGCAGATCCCGGTCGACATCCGCCTGTATCGCCAGCAGGGGCCGCTGTCGACCGCGGCCGAGGCACTGTGGCGCCTGGTCCAGCCGCAGTAAGACCTGTTCACGCCTGAGCCGCGAAGCGCTGCTGCGCCACCACCAGCAGGCCGTCGAAGATCAGGCTCTCGACCAGCTCGAAGCTCACCGACATGCTGGGCGCCATCTTCCAGCCCGCGCCGCCGGTCATCACGCACAGGGGCTCGGCGCCGCAGTGCGCGCGCACATGCTGGACCATGCGCTCGCAGGCGCCGGCGATCGCGTAGGTGCCGCCGCTGGTCAGGGCGTCGCTGGTGTTGGTGGGGAACTCGCACACCTCGCCGGTGGGCACATGCAGGCCGGCGGTGCCGGACTCCAGGGCGCGCAGCATGATGCCGTGGCCCGGCAGGATGTAGCCGCCCAGGAACCTGCCGCCGGCGTCTATCGCCTCCACCGTCACGGCCGTGCCGACCATGACCACGACCATGGGCCGGGCCGGCCCGCTGGCCAGCATGCGGTGGTAGGCGCCTATCATGGCCACCCAGCGGTCGGCGCCCAGGCGCGTGGGGTGGTCGTAGCCGTTGACCAGGCCGGCCTCGGCGGCGCTGGCCACCACCCATTGCGGCGCCACGTCCCACAGCTCCATCTGCTCCTGCACACGGCCGCGCACGGCGTCGCCCGCGACGATGCAGCCCAGCATCTGCGCAGGGACGGGCAGCTCGGCCCAGGCCCCGTCGGCGAGCTTCTCGATGTTCTCGAGGAACTCGGCGCCATGGGCCAGCAGGGCCGCGCCGGGACGCGGCGCCTCGTACAGCGCCCACTTGAGGCGGGTGTTGCCCACGTCGATCGCCAGAAAACTCATGGTGTGTCTCTCTCTGGGCGCATTATGCGGGCGCGCGCCCCAACATGGGGAACGGCGCGCCGCCTACCCTGGCTCAGGGCCGGGTGCGCGTGCCAGGCGCCAGCTTCTTCCAGGGCAGGTCGGCCGGGTCGGCCGCCATCGGTCCGGCGGCCTTGGCCACCAGGATCTGCGAGGCGATGGGCGTGAAGTCGGCGCGGAAATGGTTGGAGCTCTTGACGGCCAGGATCTTCATGGCCTCGGGCTCTATGCCGACCATGCGGAACAGCTCGCGGTCCAGCATCTGCTGCTTGCCGCTGGCCACGGCCACCAGCAGGCCCTCGATCTCCAGGCAGGCGCAGGCGCCGAGCTGCACGCTGAGGCCGGTCATCATCGGCCCCTTGAGCGTTACCGCGCCGCCGCCGACGGCACGCACCGTGAAGCGCCCGGCCAGCGGCGGGTCGCTGGGCCGGCCGGTGAAGGTGGGCACGGCCGCGCCCAGCGTCAACGGCAAGGTCGCGCCAGGCCCTGCGGCGCAGGCGGCCGCGGCCGCCTGCGGGTCGTACATCAGGCCCAGCGCGACCCGGCCGGGAAAGCGCCGGCCAGCACCCTGCTGCAGCAGCGCGTGCAGCAGGCCCGTGGTGTTGCTGTCGCCGCCGGCGCCCGGGTTGTCCTGGGTGTCGGCCAGCACCACGGGGCGCTCGCTGTGCTCGGCCAGGGCCAGGGCGCGCTGCACGGCGGGGCCGGCGTCCAGGTACTCGGGACGCCACTGCGTGGGCTCGGCCGCGCGCGCGGCCAGGCGGTGCACGGCTTCCTCGGCCCGCGCACCATGGCCCCAGACCATGGGCGCGCATTCGGCGAAGTCGGCGGCGGGAAAGCCCATGCAGAAGCTCAGCACGCAGTCGAAGTCGCGCGAGAGCTCGGCCAGCTCCTCGTAGATCGCCTGGGCCGGCGCCATCCAGGTGCTTTGCGCGTTGAGCGGGATCAGGAAGGGCAGACGCTGGGCGTGCATGGGCTCGCGCCGGCCCAGCCTGAGGCGCCGGGCCAGCAGCTGCGCGGCCAGCTCACCGGTGGCCGCCATGTCCACATGCGGGTAGCTGCGGTAGGCCACCAGGGCGTCGGCCTCGGCCAGCATGCGATGGCTGACGTTGGCGTGCAGGTCCAGGCTGGCGACGATGGGCAGCCCGGCGCCGACTTCGCGGCGTATGCGCGCGATCAGCTCGCCCTCGCTGTCGTCCACATGCTCGGCCACGGCCGCGCCGTGCAGGTCCAGGTAGACCGCGTCGAAGCCGCCGCGCCGCACGTCGGCCAGGATGGCGGCGGCGATGCGCTCGAAGGCGTCCTCGGTCACGTAGGACGAGGGGATGGCGCCGCACCAGCTGCTGGGCACGAGCTGCCAGCCCAGGCTGCGCGCCGCGTCGATGAAGCCGCCGACCGGCAGGTTGACGCCGCTCAGCTGCGCCAGCATGGCCCGGCCATGGACGAAGGCCGGGAAGGCGTCGCCGCGGTTGAACGCGGCCCAGTCGGCGCGGGTCGGGGCGAAGGTATTGGTTTCGTGCTGGTAGCCGGCGACCAGGACTTTCATGACGGCCCCCTTTGTCGTCCTAAAGCGCGCCCAGCCAGCAGGCGCGCTGGATGGCGGCGAGCTTGCTGTCCACGCGCAGCTTGGCCATGGCGTTGGCCAGGTGGTAGTTCACCGTGCGCTCGCTGCAGTCCATGCGCGCCGCGCTCTGGCGCGCGGTCAGCCCCTCGAAGGCCAGGGCCAGGCATTCGCGTTCGCGCGGGCTCAGCAGGGCGCGCTCGGCCACCAGGGCGCGCCGCACCTGCGGCCAGATGTTGAGCGCCGACCAGACCAGCATGGCGGCCTCGGCGCGCTCGTGCAGCTCGCGCGGGCTGAACATGAAGCACTCGAAGGCGCGCTCGGCCGGCAGCGAGAACTCGACGCGGATCACGCTCTGGAAGCCATGCGCCAGCCACAGCCGGCGCCAGCGGCTGTGGCCCGAGGCGTCGTTGCGGCCGATGTGCTGCCAGGCCACCAGCGGGGCGTCCGACTCGCGCCAGGGCGCGCCGAAGTCGCGGCTTTGCGCCAGCGAGTGGGCCGCCTCGGCCAGCACCGGCGGGTGCACCGCCACCACCTGGCGGTCGTCGCGCCCGCCGAAGGGATCGGGTGCCAGCACCACCACCGCCTCGACCGCGAACTCGCGCAGGGCCAGCACCCAGTCGCTGAGCAGACCGTCCAGCTTGACACTGTCAAAGTTAACAGGTACTTGCATCGCCATGTATCCAGGAGGCGGGACAATAGCACGGACCACCCTGACCGAACCGCCCCTTGCCGATCGCCCGCCTCCGCCCCAGCTCGCCAGAACGCCGCCGCCCCGGCGCGCGCAGCTGGCGCGCGCGCCTGGCCGCGAGCCTGAGGGACTGGCCGCTCGAGCCCCTGCTGCACGCCTCGCCCTGGCGGCTGCGCCTGATCGGCCTGTTCAACCTGGTGGGCCAGCCGCTGTTCGGCTGGATCTGGACGGTCTGGCTGCCCCAGCCCTGGGAGAGTCCCTGGCTGCGCCTGGGGGTCGCCGCGCTGGGCATCCCCTTCCTGGCCCAGCGGCGCCTGCGCGAGCCGCAGGGCGACCGCGCCCGGCAGCTGTTCGCGCTGATCTGCTGGCTGCAGCTGCCGCTGTACTTCAGCTGGATGTACCTGTGCAACGGCGGCAACGCGGTCTGGCTGTCCAGCCTGGCGGCCGTGATCCTGATCTACCACCAGCTGACCGACTGGCGCCTGGCCGCGCTGGGCACGGCGACCGGCGGCGGGCTCGCCTGGCTGCTGTTCCTGTGGCTGGCGCCGGCCGGCGCGGCGCCCATGGACGCCACGCAGGCGCAGGTCAACGCCCTGGTGCTCGTCTTCGCCTGGAGCACCGCGCTGGCGCTGGGTTTTTCCGCCGCCAACCTGCGCCGCGAGCAGGTCAGCCACACCCTGGCCAGCATGGGCATCATGGCGCACGAGCTGCGCACGCCGCTGGCCACCATGGCCCTGGTCGGCGACGCGCTGCGCGGCGAGGCGGCGCAGGCCGAGGCCGGCGCCGCGCAGGAGCGGCTGGAGCGCCTGGCCGGCAGGCTGCACAGCCTGGTGCGGCACATGAACCACCAGATCGACATGCAGATAGCCAACGCGCGGCTGCTGCGCCTGCGCGCCCACGCCGACACCGTCTCGGCCGCCGACGTGGTGCGCGACGTGGTGCACAACTACCCTTACCGCAGCACGCGCGAGCGCGAATGCCTGACGCTGGACATCAGGCAGGACTTCCAGTTCGTGTCCTCGTTCACGCTGTTCACCCAGGTCATCGCCAACCTGCTCAAGAACGCCCTCCACGCGCTGGCCGCGACCGGCGAGACGCCCCGGCCCGGCGACCTGCACATCGAGGTGAACCGGCGCGGGGCGCTGGGCCTGATCGTGGTGCGCGACGCCGGCGTCGGCATCGCGCCGCGGCTGCAGACGCGCATCTTCGAGCCCTTCTTCTCCACCAGCCACGACACCGGCCACGGCCTGGGCCTGGCCTTCTGCCGCCGCGTGCTCGACAGCGTGCACGGCCGCATCCGCGTCGCGTCCCGGCCCGGCCAGGGCGCCACCTTCACCCTCGAAATCCCGCTCCACTAGCCATGTCCTTCCCCCTGTTCCGCCGCCCCGGTGCCGTGGTCTTCCTCGACGATGATCCGGCCTACCTCGACATGCTGGCCGTGATCCTGCCGCCGCGCTGGCCGGTCAGCCTGTTCGTGCGCCAGCAGGCCTGCCTGCAGCACCTGCAACCCGAGGCCGAGCGCTGGGAGGCCGACGCCTGGACCCAGCAGCAGATCATCGAGCGCTGGCGCGGCGGCGCGGCGCTGATCCCGCAGATCCTGCGCTACTGGGCCGGGCACGAGCAGCGCCAGGCGCTCACGCGCGTGTGCGTGGTCGACTACGCGATGCCGGGCATCAACGGCCTGCAGGTGCTGCAGGCCCTGGGCGACTGGCCCGGCGCGCGCGTTCTGCTGACCGGCCAGGCCGACGAGCAGCGCGCGGTGGACGCCTTCAACCAAGGGCTGATCGACCAGTACATCCCCAAGCAGTCACCCGACATCGCGCGCCGCCTGGTCGACGCGGTGCAGCAGCTGCTGGACCGGCCGCACCCGCGCCAGGCCCAGATCTGGCACGCCACGCTGAGCCCGGCGCAGCAAGCCCTGCTGCGCCGGCCCGCGGTGCAGGACGAGCTGTCGCGCCTGATGCGCAGCCACTGGGTCGAGCATGTGGTGCTGGGCGACCCGTTCGGCGTGCTGGGCATGGACGCACTGGGCCAGGTCAGCTGGCTGCAGCTGGAGCCGGCCACCGGCCTGGCCGAGCTGGCCGAGCTCGCGGCCGCCCAGGGCCTGGACGAGGCGGCGCTGGCCGAGCTGCGCGCGGGCCGCAGCCTGGCCGGCCTGGAGCTGCACCAGGCCCTGGGCCAAGCCGCGCCGGCGCTGGCACCGGCCTTCGAAGTCGGCCAGGGCAGCGGCCTGCTCGGCGCCCTGTTCTCGGTCGACCCCCGCCCGCTCGGCATCGCGCCGGCCGGCCACGCGGCTTGGCTGGCGCGGCAAGGGCCGCGCCTGGTACACGACTGAGGCCTGTCATTGCGAGCCCCGCGGGGGCGCGGCAATCCACGGTGGATCGCCACGGCCTTCGGCCTCGCGATGACGCTATCGCCAACGCTTTCAGGCCGCCGCGCCGGCCCGCGCGCGGCGCGCGATCGGCCAGTCCCAGGGGCGCAGCTCGCGCGCCACGGCCCTGGCCGCGGCTTCGACATGGCTGAGCTCGGCCTCGGTCAGCGTGGCGTGCAGGGTCAGCCGCACCATGGCGCGGTTGCGGCTGGTGGCCGGGGCGCAGAACACGGCGCCGTACACCTCGTGCGCCTCCAGCGCGTCGCGCAGGCGCATGGTGTCTGGCTCGGAGCCCGCCTCCAGCGCGATGATCTGCTCGCTGCCCTGGTGGATGGGGTAGCCCAGCGCAGTCAGGCTGGCGCGCAGGCGGCGCGTGTGGGCGTGCAGGCGCCGGCGCCCGTCGTCGCTGCGGCGGATCACGCCCAGCGTGGCCGCCAGGCCCGCGATCTCGTGCGGCAGAAGGCAGGAGCTGAAGATGTTGGGGAAGCTGTGGTGCAGCACGAAGTAGCGCAGCTCGGCCGGCACGGTGAAGAAGCCGGCGCGCCCGGCGAAGGCCTTGGCCAGGCTGGCGGTAATGAAGTGCACGCGCGACACCAGGCCCAGCTCGGCGCACAGGCCGGCGCCGCCGGGGCCGTGCGTGCCCAGCGAGTGCGACTCGTCGACCAGGATCATGCAGCCCCCGCGCTCGGCCGCCTCGACCATCTCGGCCAGTGGGCACAGGGCGCCGGTGGTGCTGTAGACCGAGTCGACGATCACCAGGCCCGGCCCGTGGCGCGCGATCATGCGCGCCAGGTGGCCCGGGTCGTTGTGGCGGAAGGCATGGGCCGTGGCGCGCGCGGCATGCACGCCCTCCCAGAGCGAGGTGTGGGCCAGGGTGTCCAGGTAGACCGGCGTCTGGTCATCGGCCACGGCCTGGATCAGCCCCACGTTGGCCGCATAGCCCGACTGGCAGACGAAGCCGTCCTCCTTGCCTATCCAGGCCGCCAGCGACTTCTCGAGGTCGCGCACCGGGTTGGAGTCGAGCAGGAAGGCGCCGGACTGGATCACGCTGTCCTGGCCGCGCCGCAGCACCTCGGTCTGGGCGCGCACGATGTCGGGGTGGCCCGACACGCCCAGGTAGTCGTTGCCGTCCAGGCGCACGGCGTTCGGCCCGGGCTCGCGCCCGTGCAGTATGCATTTGCCGCCCCACTCGCGGTTCCAGTGGTCGAGGAAGACCTGTTCGTAGCGGCGCTGCAGGCGCGGCAGCAGGGGCGGGTTGACGCGGGTGCGCGGGGCGGTCTGGACGGGGGTGTCGACGAGGCTCATGGAGGCTCCTGTTACGGATGGAAACCTCCAATTGAAGGGCCAAAGCCCTGGAAACGCCGCTCAGACCCTGTCAGGATTGACAGGGGCTTGTACTTGAGACTTGAGCGCCGCCGGGCCGCCCCAAGGCGCGAAGGCCCCCTTGGGGGGCAGCGACCCACACGCAGTGGGGGAGCGTGGGGGCTATTTCAACCCTGGCGCCAGGGCAGGCCGTGGAAGCGCCAGCCGCCGGTATGGCCGCGCTGGGCATGGGTGTCCGGGTCGCCCTCGAAGCCCTCGAGGATGTTGTAGGCCTCGTAGCCGAGCTCGGTGGCGCGGCGCGACGAGGCGATCGAGCGCACGCCGCTGCGGCACAGCATCACCAGCTTGCGCCCCGGCGGCACGGCGGCCTGCAGCTGGGCGTCGAAGTTCGGGTTCACCGCCATGCCGGGCCAGAGCTTCCACTCCACCGGCACGGCGCCGGGGATGAAGCCGACCCAGGCCCGCTCGGCGTCGCTGCGCACGTCGACCAGCACCGCCTCGCCAGACTGCCACCATTGGCAGGCCAGCTGGGGCGAGACGTCGCCCGCGTAGCCCTGGGCCGGATGCGGCTGCGCCAGCGCCCCGCCGCCCGCGTCGTGGCGCAGGCCCGAGCTTAGGTTGGCCGGCACGGCCTCGTCGATGCGGCGCGGCTTGGGCAGGTGCAGCGAGTCCATGATGGCCACGAACTCGGCCAGGGTCTTGCCGGCCACGCGGGCGTTGCCGGCCTTCTCGGCGGCGATGGTCGAATGGCTGCGGCCCTGGTAGTCGTGGGCGGGCCAGACCAAGGTGTCGTCGGGCAGCTTGAACAGCACCTCGGTGAGGCTGCGGTACAGCGCCTCGCTGCTGCCGGACTGGAAGTCGGTGCGGCCGCAGCCGTTGATCAGCAGGGTGTCGCCGGTGAACACATGACGCCCGTCGGGGCGCTCCCAGTAGTAGCTCATGCTGCCCGCGGTATGGCCCGGGGTGTGCAGGGCGCGGATGCGCTGGGCGCCGAAGCTCAGCTGGTCGCCGTCGTTCAACTGCACCGCGGCGGTGCTGATGCCGCAGCCCGCGGGCGCCGCGGTGCGCGCGCCGGTGTGCTCGGCCAGCAGCCCGGCGCTGGTGATGTGGTCGGCATGGGCATGGGTCTCCACGGTCCACAGCAGCTTGAGGCCGTATTCGCGCAGCGTGGCCAGGTCGCGCTCGAGCTGCTCGTCCACCGGGTCGATGAGCAGGGCCTCGCGCGTGGCTTCGTCGAACAGCACGTAGGTGTAGGTGCTGGAGGCGGGGTCGAACAGCTGGATCGGGTTCATGGTGGCTCGGGCAGGTGGGGGCGGCATTCCGGCGGCTGGTGGCAAGACCAATGATAGCCACGGCGGCGCCGGCGCGCAGGCTTTCCCGTGGCGGGGCGACGGGCGCCGGCCTATGCGACGCGCAGACCGGCCAGCGCGGGGTCGCTGGGCGGGTAGCGCAGGTCCAGCGCCCTCAGCGTGTCGTGCACCACGGTGGCGATCATGAGGTTGCGGTGGGTCTTGGAATCGGCCGGCACCACGGTCCACGGCGCCCAGGGCCTGCTGGTCGCCCCCAGCAGGGCTGCGTAGGCCCTTTGGTAGTCGTCCCACTGCTTGCGCACCTCCAGGTCGCCGAGGCTGAACTTCCAGCGCTTGGTCGGATCGTCCACGCGCTGCTGAAGCCGCTCGCGCTGCTCGTCGAAGCTGATGTGCAGCATGAACTTGAGGATCACCGTGCCGGTCTCGGACAGCATGCGCTCGAAGTCGTTGATGTGCGCGTAACGCTGGCGCGTCTGCTCGGGCGTGATCCAGCCGTTGACCACCGGCACCAGCACGTCCTCGTAGTGGCCGCGGTTGAAGATCATGATCTCGCCCGCAGCCGGCATGTGGCGATGGATGCGCCAAAGGTAGTCGTGCGCGAGCTCCTCCGCATGGGGCGCCTGCCAGGCCACGGTGTGCACGCCCAGCGGGCTGGTCTGGCTGAACACCGCGCGGATGGTGCCGTCCTTGCCCGAGGTGTCCATGCCCTGCAACACCACCAGCAGCTTGCGGCGCCGGTCGGCGAAGAACAGGTCCTGCAGGCTGTCGAGCTCGAGGGCCAGGGCGTCCACGAGCGCCTTGTCCTTGAGCTTGTCGCCCACCGAAAAGGGCTTGGCCGCAGGATCGAGGGCCGACAGGTCGAAGGGCTTGTCGCGCCCCCGGGTCGGCGGCTGCCAAGGGGCCAGGCGATGGGAGCGGCGGCCGTTGCGCATGTTGGTCTCCAGGGCTTGAACGCGCGGATTGTCCCGCTCAGCGGCCTGCGGGCGCCGACGCGACCGGCGCGTCGCGCCGGTAGCGCGAGGGCTGCACGCCGGTCCAGTGGCGGAAGGCGCGCCGGAACGAGCTGGCGTCGGCAAAGCCGAGCTGGGCCGCGATGTCCGGCACGCTGCGCGCGCTGGTGCACAGCTGGTGGATGGCCGCGTCGCGCCGCAGCCCGTCCTTGATCTCCTGGAAGCTGCTCCCCTCGGCCTCCAGCCGGCGCCGCAGCGTGGTCGGCGCCAGGTGCAGCGCAGCCGCCACCTCCTCGAGCACCGGCCAGTCGCCGCCGGCCAGGCTGGCGCGCAGCTGCCGCCGCACGCGCGCCGCCCAGCCCTGAGTGTTCTTGTACTTCAGGAACACGGTCTGCGGCGCCTCGCGCAGGAAGGGCTTGACCGTCTCGGCGGTCTGCACGATGGGCGCCTTCAGCACTGCGGCGTCGAAATGGATGGCGGTGGCCGGCGCCTCGAAGCGCAGGTGCTGGGAGAACATGGCCACGTACTCGTCGGCATGCGGCGGCCGCGGGCCGGCGAAATCGACGCCCGAAAGGGCGATGCGCTTGCCGGCCAGCCAGCACATCAGGCCGTGCACCATGACCAGGAAGGTCTCCTCGGCAAAGCGGCGGGCGGCGGCGTCGGCGATCCGGTTGGCCAGGACGATGGACGCGCGCTCGCCCTCCAGCCGCAGGCTGGCCGAGATGTCGTCCAGCAGCACGCCGAAGCCGCGCAGCATGCCGCGGACCGCCTGGCCGATGTCCCGGCCATGCAGCACCGCGTGGCACAGCAGCGCGAAGCTGCCGAGCTTCATGCGCCGGCTGTCCAGGCCGAAGAACTCGTCGTCGATCTCCCGCGCCACCGCCATCCACAGCGCGGCGAACGCGGCCGCGGGCACGCGTGCGTGGTCCGAGTCCAGCAGCTGCGGCCGGATCTGCGCCGCCTTCAGCACGCGCAGGCGCGCCTCGGGCGCCAGCCGGGCGATGGCCGCCCGCACGAAATGGACCGAGACGGTGTCCTTTTCCAGGTAGGCGCTGCGTGTCATGGACGGGGCGGGCCGATGGGCGCGGGGGTGGCAAAAAACGCCAGCGCGCCTGGGCGATTTCGCGCTTCCCTTGGCCGGGGCAAGCGGCTAGATTTGGCAGGATAGGAGATAGCCATGACCGATCTGTCCGCGGAGTTTAAAGCCCTCGCCCACTACCGCCCCAAGAACAAGGTGCGCTTCGTCACCGCCGCCAGCCTGTTCGACGGCCACGACGCCGCGATCAACATCATGCGCCGCATCCTGATGGGCATGGGCGCCGAGGTGATCCACCTGGGCCACAACCGCTCGGTCGACGAGGTGGTCACGGCCGCGCTGCAGGAGGACGTGCAGGGCATCGCCATCAGCTCCTACCAGGGCGGCCATGTCGAATACTTCAAGTACATGGTGGACCTGCTGCGCGCGCGCGGCGGCGAGCAGATCCAGGTGTTCGGCGGCGGCGGCGGCGTGATCGTGCCGGCCGAGATCCGCGAGCTGCACGACTACGGCGTGGGCCGCATCTACAGCCCCGAGGACGGCCAGCGCATGGGCCTGGCCGGCATGATAGGCGAGATGCTGATGCGCTGCGACCAGGACCTCTCGGCCGGCGCGCCCAGGGCGCTGGACGCCATCCAGGGCCATGGCGAACTGGCCTGGCGCGCCCTGGCCCGGCTGATCACGGCGCTGGAGAATGGCGCGGCCGATGCGGACTTGGTCCAGGCGCTGCGCGAGCAGGCCGCCCAGCGGCGCACCCCGGTGCTGGGCATCACCGGCACCGGCGGCGCCGGCAAGTCCAGCCTGACCGACGAGCTGATCCGCCGCCTGCGCCTGGACCAGGGCGACCAGCTGCGCATCGCCGTGGTCTCCATCGACCCCTCGCGCCGCAAGAGCGGCGGCGCCCTGCTGGGCGACCGCATCCGCATGAACGCGATCGGGCCGTGGGCCCCCACGCTTGCCGCTGCGCGTGCTGCGCTGCCCCCCGAGGGGGCCGCCACCGCCTTGGGGCGGCCCGGCGGCGGTGGAGCCGTGGACTCCGGGCAGCGCGTCTTCATGCGCAGCCTGGCCACGCGCGAGGCCGGCAGCGAGATCTCGGCCGCCCTGCCCGACGTGGTCGCCGCCTGCAAGCTGGCCGGCTTCGACCTGGTGATCGTCGAGACCTCGGGCATAGGCCAGGGCGACGCCGCCATCGTGCCGCTGGTGGACGTGCCGCTGTACGTGATGACGCCCGAGTTCGGCGCCGCCAGCCAGCTCGAGAAGATCGACATGCTGGACTTCGCCGAGTTCGTGGCCATCAACAAGTTCGACCGCAAGGGCGCGGCCGACGCGCTGCGCGACGTGGCCAAGCAGGTGCAGCGCAACCGCGAGGCCTTCGGCACGCCCGCCGAGCAGATGCCGGTGTTCGGCACCATGGCCGCGCGCTTCAACGACGACGGCGTCACGGCCCTGTATCAGGCGCTCAAACCCCGCCTGGCCGAGCTCGGCCTGCCGCTAGAGGCAGGCGCCCTGCCCCTGGTCGCCGTGCGCCACAGCACACACCAGAACCCGGTGCTGCCGCCGGCGCGCCAGCGCTACCTGGCCGAGATCGCCGACACGCTGCGCGGCTACAAGCGCCGCGCGCGCGAGCAGGCCGGCCTGGCGCGCGAGATCCAGCAGCTGCGCGCCGCCGCCGCCATGCTGCGCGTGGACAAGCCCGAACGCGCCCCGGCCGCCGAGGCCGCGGCCGACCTGGCCGACAAGCGCGAGCTGCGCCAGGAACCGGCCGCCAGGAAGCTGCTGGCCCAGTGGCCCGAGATGCAGAAGGCCTACGCCGGCGACGAGTACGTGGTCAGGATCCGCGACAAGGAAATCCGCACCGCGTTGACCACCAAATCACTCAGTGGCACCACCATCCGCAAGGTCAGCCTGCCGCAATACGAAGACCACGGCGAGATCCTCAAGTGGCTGATGCTGGACAACGTGCCGGGCAGCTACCCCTACACCGCCGGCACCTTCGCCTTCAAGCGCGAGAACGAGGACCCCACGCGCATGTTCGCCGGCGAGGGCGACCCCTTCCGCACCAACCGCCGCTTCAAGCTGCTTTCCGAAGGCATGCCGGCCAAGCGCCTGTCCACCGCCTTCGACTCGGTCACGCTGTACGGCAACGACCCCGGCCCACGGCCCGACATCTACGGCAAGGTCGGCAACTCGGGCGTGTCCATCGCCACGCTGGACGACATGAAGGTGCTGTACGACGGCTTCGACCTGTGCCACCCCGCGACCAGCGTGAGCATGACCATCAACGGCCCGGCGCCCAGCATCCTGGCCATGTTCATGAACACGGCCGTCGACCAGAACATCGCCAGGTTCCGCGCCGACAACGGCCGCGACCCGACCGACACCGAGCTCGCCAAGATCCGCGAATGGGTGCTGGCCAATGTGCGCGGCACGGTGCAGGCCGACATCCTCAAGGAAGACCAGGGCCAGAACACCTGCATTTTCTCGACCGATTTCAGCCTCAAGGTCATGGGCGACATCGCCGAGTATTTCGTGCACCACAACGTGCGCAACTTCTACAGCGTGTCGATCTCGGGCTACCACATCGCCGAGGCCGGTGCCAACCCGATCAGCCAGCTCGCCTTCACGCTGTCCAACGGCTTCACCTTCGTCGAGGCCTACCTGGCGCGCGGCATGCACATCGACGACTTCGCGCCCAACCTGAGCTTCTTCTTCAGCAACGGCATGGACCCGGAGTACACCGTGATGGGCCGCGTGGCGCGCCGCATCTGGGCGGTGGCCATGAAGGAGAAGTACGGCGCGAATGAGCGGTCTCAGAAGTTGAAATACCACATCCAGACCTCGGGCCGCAGCCTGCACGCGCAGGAGATCCAGTTCAACGACATACGCACCACGCTGCAGGCCCTGATCGCGATCTACGACAACTGCAACAGCCTGCACACCAACGCCTTCGACGAGGCCATCACCACACCGACCGAGGACAGCGTGCGCCGCGCCATGGCGATCCAGCTGATCATCAACCGCGAATGGGGCCTGGCCAAGAACGAGAACCCCAACCAGGGCGCCTTCATCATCGAGGAGCTGACCGAGCTGGTCGAGGAGGCGGTGCTGGCCGAGTTCGAGAAGATCGCCGAGCGCGGCGGGGTGCTCGGCGCCATGGAGACCGGCTACCAGCGCGGCCGCATCCAGGACGAGAGCCTGCACTACGAGATGCTCAAGCACACCGGCGAGCTGCCCATCATCGGCGTCAACAGCTTCCGCAATCCGCACGGCGACACCATCCCCGAAAAGCTCGAGCTCGCGCGCAGCACCGACGAAGAAAAGCAGAGCCAGCTGCAGCGCCTGGCCGACTTCCACGCGCGCCACGCCGACGAGGCGCCGGCCATGCTGCAGCGCCTGCGCCAGGCCGTGATCGAGAACCGCAACGTGTTCGAGGTGCTGATGGACGCGGTGCGCTGCTGCTCGCTGGGCCAGATCACCGGTGCGCTGTTCGAGGTGGGCGGGCAGTACCGGCGCAACATGTGAGGCAGGCGCCCCCGAGCGCCAACTTACAAACCGTTGCAAAAGCCCAGGCTTATTGCAATTTCTTTGCCATTCTTGGCGATCTTTGGCCGGCCTCGCGCGTTCTAAAAAGTAGGAGACTAACTGCGCCGAGGACACCATGATGAAACCCCATGCCCTGACCCGCGGATGCTTGGCCCGGATGCTGATGGCGCTGGTCTTGGCCTTGGCGGGCGCCCAGGCCCTGGCCCAGGCCGGCGACCCACCCGGCCGCGTGGCCAGACTCAACCACATGGAAGGCGCGGTCAGCTTCCTGCCCGCGGGCGACGACGAATGGGTCGACGCCCCGCGCAACCGGCCGATGACGCGCGGCGACCAGCTCTGGACCGACCGGGGCGCGCGCGCCGAGCTGCATCTGGGCAGCACCGCCGCGCGCATGGACGAGCGCACGCAGCTGCAGTTCACCGCACTCGACGACAAGCTGGCCCGCCTCAGCGTGCCGCAGGGCACGCTCAGCCTGCGCGTGCGCCGGCTCCACGCCGGACAACAGCTGGCGGTCGACACCCCCAACCTGCGCTTCAACGTCACGCAGCCGGGCGAATACCGCCTGGACGTCGATCCTGCGAACGCCAGCACCCGCGTCACGCTGCATTCGGGCCAAGGCACGGTCTATGGAGACAGCGGCCAGGCGCTCGGCCTCACGGGGCCGCAGCAGCTGAGCTTCTCCGGCCGCAACCTGGCGCAGCTCGGCGCCCCCGCGGCGCCGCAGCGCGACGACTTCGACCAGTGGGCCGCCGCGCGCGACCGGCAGGAGGACCGATCGGTCTCGGCGCGCTACGTGTCGCGCGAGACCACAGGCTACCAGCAGCTCGACCAGTACGGCGACTGGCGCATGGACCCCGGCTACGGCCCGGTCTGGTACCCCTATGTGACGGTCGCCAACTGGGCGCCCTACCGCTACGGCCACTGGGAATACATCCCCCCCTGGGGCTGGACCTGGATCGACGACGCACCCTGGGGTTTCGCGCCCTTCCATTACGGACGCTGGGTCCAGATCAGCCTGCGCTGGTGCTGGGTACCCGGCCCCATCGTGGTGCAGCCGGTCTACGCCCCCGCCTTGGTCGCCTTCGTGGCCAGCACCAGCGGCCCCACGCACGGGTACATCGCCCTGAGCTCGGGCCAGCCCGGCGTGGCCTGGTTCCCCCTGGCCCCGGGCGAGGCCTACCGGCCGGCCTACCGCGTGAGCCGGCACTACATAGACCGGGTCAACCGCCACCACAGGCTTGCCGACGGAGACCGCGACCGCCTCTACCGCTACCAGCGCCAGCCCGATGCGGTGACGGTGGTGCCGCGCGAGGCCTTCGGCCGCAGCCGGCCGATGCGGGGCGAGGCGCCGCCGATCGCGCGGGCCGAGCTCGACCGCGCGCGCGTGGTGGCTGCGCCCCGCTTCGCGCCCGAGCGCCGCCGTGACGAGGACGGCATCCGCCGCGCCCCGCCGGAGCGCATTCCACCGGGCTGGGAGCCACGCCAGCGCGGCATGGACCCCCGCGCAAGCGACAGGCCGGACGCACGCTTGGACCGCCGCTTCGGCGAGCGCGACGAGGATGCCCGCCGAGCCCGCCAGATGGAGAAGGAGCGGGCCCAGCGCGAACAAGCCATGCGCGAGCGCAGCGAACGCCAGCAGCGCGTCGAGCAGGAGCAGCGCCAGCAGCGCGCGATGCAGGAACAGGCTCCACGCCAGCAGCAGGCCCAGCAGATGCGGCAGCTGCGTGAGCGCGACGAGCACCGGCAGCGCGAGCAGGCCGAGCGCCAGCAACGTGCGATGCAGGAACAGGCGCAGCGCCAGCAGCAGCGCGCCGAGCGCATCCAGCAAATGCAGGTGGAGCGTCAGCGCCCGAACGAGGAGCAGCGCCGCGTTCACGGCGAGCGGCGACAGCGCACGGAAGAGGATGACGGCCGACGCTGAGCCTGCCCTTACAAGGCCGCCGCGCGCCCCGCCGCGGCATAGGCCAGCCAGCCCAGCCCCTCGTGCAGCGCCAGCTGCCAACGCAGCGCGCCGTGCACCAGCGAATACTCGGTCCACGGCGTCGTTGCGCCGGTGCGGTAGTCCACCGGGTAAGGCGTCACGTTCCAGCCCGCGGCGCGGAAGCTGGCCAAGGCGCGCGGCATGTGCCAGGCCGAGGTCAGCAGCAGCCAGGGCCGGGTCTTGTCCACGCCAGGCAGGGCCGCACTGAACTGGGCGTTCTCGTAGGTCGTGCGCGAGGCACTCTCGTAGATCAGCTGGCCGGCCGGCACGCCCAGGCTGGCGAAGAAGGCGCGCGCCTGCGCCGCCTCGGAAACGCCGGTGGCGTTGAGGCGCCCCTCCCCGCCCGTGAACAGCAGGCGCAGATGCGGGTGCTGGCGCAGCAGGGCCACGGGCGCCGTCATGCGCTCGGCCCCGGCGTTCAACGCCACCTGGCCGCGCGAGCGCCAGATGTCGGAGCGCTCCAGTGCCCCGCCCAGCACCACCACGCCGGCATAGCCGCGCAGGCTGCCCGCCGGCGGCGCGTGGCGGTTCTCCAGCGCGCGCAGCAAGGCGTCGGGCAGCGGCTCCCAGCCCACCCCCGCGCCCAGGAACAGCGCGATCGCCAGCGTCCAGCGCGCCGCGCGCGGGCGGCGCGGCAGCCACCACCAGGCGAGCAGCATCAGCAGGGCCACCCAGGCCAGCGGCTGGGTCAGGGCGGAGAGGAGCTTGGATGCGTAGAACATGGGGCTTGACATGGCGGTGAGCGGGGGCGCGATGGATGCGGCCGCCCATCCCATCTCAGCGGCGGGCGGCTGGCCCGGCAACCACATTCGCGCCTATGTCCACCGAGAGTGGAATGGCCTGACTGAATCACGCAGACGGCAGGGCCGCTACCAAAGGTTCGATGCGAGCCAGCAGGGCTTGCAGCATTGGAACAGCCTCGACCGCTTCGTTCAGATAAGCGGCTTTGAGCGCATCGTCTTGCGGATAGTCGTGGGCAAAACGGTTTCTGATGGCCCGCAAGACATGCCACTCCTCCACGCTGCCCAAGTAGCCCAACTTCTCCAAGCGATGCAGCTTGTCGAGCATGGGTCGGTCCTCGTAGGGCTCTTGCAGATAGGCCAGCACCGCCGGGAACAAACGTGCGCCCATCGCATCCTGCAGCTTGGTGAAACGCAAGACAAACTGATCCCAGTCCTGCACAGCCTCGTCGTCCAAATCGGGCAGCGCCGACGGTGGAATAGGCAACGACGGCGCCAAGGCTGCCATGGCATGTTGCAAGTGATGAAAATGCCGCTCGCACTGGCACCAAGCGTCCACCAACTGCAGTTGCGCTACATCGGTCATAGGACAACCCCTCGCTCACGCGCCACGTCATAGACAGGCATCCGTTTCTGGCGGGTCGGGAAATCGATCAAGACATCGATCTTCTGCTCACCCAGGCGCGCGTAGACGCGCGACAAGAACCGCGTATGGGCCCGCGCGATCTGTGCTGGATCGGTCATACCTGTCTCTATGAGCAGATCGATATCCCCCCCCCGGCGAGCATCGTCCGTCCGCGAGCCAAACAGCCGCACCACGGCCCCCGCGTCAAAGCAGTCGCGGGCTGCTTGCTTCAGGGTTTCACGCTCGAAGTCGCTAAGACGCATGTCAGGTATCCAAAACTGTCGCCGTCTGCTGGCATTTGGAGAATTCCAGCTCTATTTTGCCTCGGAGCCCAGGTACTCCGCCATCCTCACCGCGCCAAGCGACATGCGCAAACTCACATTCCGGACGCCATCCCATCACCTGGCCGGCCTCCCGAAGACATCGGATCCGCCGCCCCTGCAGGCCTTTGGGATAATCGGCCCATCGCCCCGCAGCCCATGACCTCCTGCATCCTCATCACCGGCGGCGCCGGCTACATCGGCTCGCACACCGCCGTCACGCTGATGGAGGCCGGCCACCGGGTGGTCATCGTCGACAACCTCTGCAACAGCAGCCCGCGCGTGCTCGAGCGGCTGCGCCAGCTGTGCGGCGATGCCTTCGAGTTCGTGCGGGCCGACCTGCGCGACGGCGCGGCGCTGGACGCGCTGTTCGCGCATCACACCATAGCGGGCGTGATCCACTTCGCCGGACTCAAGGCCGTGGGCGAATCGGTGGCCCAGCCGCTGCGCTATTTCGACAACAACCTGGGAAGCACGCTCAGCTTGCTGCAGGCCATGGGGCGCGCCGGCGTGCGGCGCCTGGTGTTCAGCTCCTCGGCCACCGTCTACGGCGACCCCGACCAAGTGCCGATTCCCGAGACGGCCCCGCTGCGCGCGACCAACCCCTACGGCCGCAGCAAGCTGGTCTGCGAGGACATGCTGCGCGACCTGCTGGCGGCCGACCCGCGCTGGCAGGTGGCGATCCTGCGCTATTTCAACCCCGTGGGAGCGCACCCCAGCGGCCTGATCGGCGAGGCGCCGAACGGCGCGCCGAACAACCTCATGCCCTATGTCAGCCAGGTCGCCGTGGGGCAGCGCGAGTGCCTGCAGATCTTCGGCAACGACTACCCCACGCCCGACGGCACGGGCGTGCGCGACTACATCCATGTGATGGACCTGGCGCGCGGCCACCAGGCAGCCCTTCGCTACCTGGCCGAGCGCCAGGCCCCGATCACGGTGAACCTCGGCACCGGCCGCGGCGTCAGCGTCAAGGAACTGGTGGACACCTTCGCCCGCGTCACGGGCCGTCCCGTGGCCCACCGCTACACCGGCCGCCGCCCCGGCGACGTCGCCGCCTGCTACGCCGACACCCGCCTGGCGCGCAAGGCCCTGGGCTGGCAGGCCGAGCACGACCTGGCGCGCATGTGCGAGGACGCCTGGCGCTGGCAGTCCATGAACCCGGCCGGGTACGACAGCTGATCGGCGGCGCCCTTGATGACAGGCACCTCTGTCATCGCGCCGCCAACCAGGCGACCGCCGCCTTGAGGTCATTCCGAGCAGGTCGTGCTCCAGGACCTCTGATGCACATCAGTGCGGCTGATCATTGGCCGCGGGCACATGCCTCGCCAAGTCCATGCTGTCGTGCAAGAGCCTGAGCACATCGATGATCTGCCCAGCGCCCGCCCGAAAAACCACAAAGTGCCGCCCCTTGCGACCCTGGCGTGCAACGTGCAACGTCCGCATGCCTGGCTCAATCTCGTCGCGTGCTTTGGCCCCCAGAACCTCAGGACCATCTCGCAAAGCCTGGATGGCCAGCGAAATCGTCTCTGCATAGGTCTTGGCCTGGACCTCACCAAAGGTCTTGGTCGTCCACCGCAGAATCTCAAAGTAGTCCTGCCCGGCCTGATGACCGAGCCGAACCGTCCAGGCGCGGCTCATTCGCCCGCGATAGCCTTGGATGCCACAGATGCCAGATGGACGCCGAGCGCCTCGGTTGATTCAAACGAGGTGAAGCGCCCCTGATCGAAGTCGGCCACCCCAACCTTGACAGCACTGCGCAGGGCCTCCAGGCGGGAAGCATCCTCCGCCTCACGCTGCTCAATCAGGCGAAGCCCTTCCCGCAAGACCTCGCTGGCATTTTGGTAACGGCCGCTGCTCACAAGCTGTTCCACAAAAGACGCTTGATGGTTGGTCAGCACAACGTTACGGGTCGGCATGTCCATCTCCTCGGTCGAGCCATTGGCAGATTATGCCAATTCGACTGCTGGCGGTCAATCTTGAAGACGACGCCCTGGTCCTGGCCGCCATCGGCGCCGAGAGCTTCCCCGCCACGCGCCATCGATAAGCTGCAGCCCAATTCATTGCAAGGCAGCCAGAGCCGCCTCGGGCGCTTTGTCGAGCACCTTCAACAGCGCTTTGGCCGCCCCCGTGGGACTGCGTTTGCCTTGCTCCCAATTGCGGATGGTGTCGAGCGAGACGTCGATGCGCTCCGCAAACTCGGCTTGGCTGAAGCCCAAGCGCTTGCGGACCCGACGCGCAAACTTGGCAACGTCCTGCATGGCCTCGGCTTCGTCAGCCGCTTTCTGCAACGCAATGTCTTTCTCAGTCATTGCGTCCACTCGGGCAGGGTCACCCATTGCCAAGGGCCAGACCAACCATCCTCGGCTGCATGCCCGCACCCCGGCATATGGTCAAATCTCGCTCCATGAGCCGGCCCTCGATTTCTGCCGTTGAGCGCAGCACCCTGGCATCCCCGACCGCTCGCCGGCAGGGAGCCCAGCTGGGCTGGTCGCTGGCCGGCGGCCTCAGCCTGCTGCTGAGCTACCTGATCGCGCTCTTGCTTCACAGGGCCGACCTGGTCACTGGCCTGTTCCCGCAGACCGTGTTGTGGTGCGCCCTGCCCTACCTGCTGGCCGCCCATTGGCTCTACCGGGGGGCGGGCCTGCCTGCCGCCGAACGGGGCAGCCTGCTGCTGGTCACCACGGCGACGCCTTTTCTGCTGACACCGCTGGGGTTCGCGCTGCTGCAGCAGCCCTATTCGCGTGGTGCGGTGCTGCTCGTCTACGCCCTGTCCACGGCTTGGTTCCTGCTGGGCGACCGACTGCACCAGCACCGCCATGTCCAGCGACTGGCTTGCCTGGACGAAGGCATCCCCGAAATCTTGCAGGCATTAATCGGCCGCGACGGCCTGCGCAGCCAGGGCATCCTGCTGCTTCCCTGGCCTGCCGACGGCCAGACGCCCGACCGGCTTCAGGTCTTCGACGGCGTGGTGCTCAATCGGCAGGCAACCACCAGCGACGCGCGCAGCCATCTGCTGAGTCACCTCAAACTCAACCACGTGCGCCTCTACAGCGTCGAAGCGGTAGCCGAGTTGCTGAGCGGGCGCAAGATGCTGCCAACGGGACAGGATGAGCTCTGGGAGATCGACGGCAACCCCGCCTACGACGTCGCCAAGAGGGTGATCGACGTGGCGCTGGTGCTGGCCACCCTGCCGCTGTGGCTACCGCTGTGCGCGCTGGTGGCCTTGGCCGTCAGGCTCGACTCCCCCGGCCCGGCCCTGTTCAGCCAGAGCCGGGTGGGGCGCGACGGCCGCAGCTTCCGGCTCTGGAAGTTCCGCAGCATGCGCCACCTTAGCCAGCCGCAGCCCGCCCGCTTCGCCGAGCAGCAGGACGACCGCATCACGCGCGCGGGTCGGGTCATCCGCCGCTGGCGGCTCGATGAATTGCCGCAGCTTTGGAACGTGCTGCTCGGCCACATGAGCCTGATCGGTCCGCGCCCCGAGCAGACGCAGTTCGTGCAGGGCTTCGCCACCCGCATCCCGGCCTACCCCTACCGCCACCTGGTGCGCCCCGGCCTCACCGGCTGGGCCCAGGTGCAGCAGGGCTATGCCGACAGCGAAGAAAAAACCATCGTCAAGCTCAGCTACGATCTCTATTACGTGGCGCACTACTCCATGGCCTTGGATCTGCTGATCGCCTACAAGACCCTGCGCATCGTGCTGAACGGTTTTGGCGTGCGGTAAATTATTTGCTTGAATCCCGATGACGCGCAGCCCGCGACCGATTCGATCTCGATCAAGCAAGCACAGCAATACCCCAGGGAATCCTCCATGAACATCGTCGTCGTAGGAACAGGCTATGTCGGCTTGGTCACCGGAGCCTGCCTGGCGGCCAAAGGCAACCGCGTCGTCTGCGTGGACAGGGATCAGTCCAAGCTCGACAAGCTGGCCAAGGGCGTGATTCCCATCCACGAACCCCAGCTGGACAAGCTCGTGCATGAGGCCGTGGCCGCAGGCCGGCTTTCGTTCGCCGGTTTTCTGGGCCAGGGCTTGGCGGAGTTGCCGGCCAGCGCCGACAACCCGCGCACGCTGATCTTCATCGCGGTAGGCACGCCGCAGGGCGAAGACGGCTCGGCCGACCTCAAGCATGTGCAGTCCGTGGCACGCGAGATCGGACAGGAGCTCAAGCAGCCGGCGATCGTCATCAACAAATCGACCGTGCCCGTGGGCACCGCCGATGTGGTCAGGGGCGAAATTGCCTGGCAACTGTTCCAGCGCAAGACCTTCATCGACTTCGAAGTTGCGAGCAACCCCGAATTCCTGAGGGAAGGTTCGGCCCTGGACGACTTCTTCAACCCCGACCGCATCGTGATCGGCACGGACAGCGCCTCGGTGCAGGCGCAGCTGTGCGCGCTGTACTCGCCTTTTGTCCAGCGCCCCGAGCAGCTGATGGTGGTGGGCGTCAAAGAGGCCGAGCTGATCAAGTACGCTTCCAACGCCATGCTGGCCACGCGCATCTCGTTCATGAACGAGATTGCCGGCGTGTGCGACCGCTTCGGCATCGACGTGGAACAGGTACGCCGCGGCGTCGGGGCCGACGCGCGCATCGGAGCCGCATTCCTCAAGCCCGGCTGCGGTTACGGCGGCTCATGCTTCCCCAAGGATGTGCAGGCGCTCGCCCGCATCGCACAGAGCGTGGGGGTGGAGCCGCTGGTGCTGAACGCCGTGGAAGCGCGCAACAAGAAGCAGAAGCAGCACATGTTCCAGAACATCGCGGTGCGCCTGGGCCACAGTCTGCATGGGCGGCTGTTTGCCGTGTGGGGCCTGGCCTTCAAGCCTGAAACCGATGACATGCGCGAGGCTTCGTCCATCGAGCTGATTCGTGCGCTGGTCGGTGCCGGCGCCAAGGTCGTGGCACACGACCCGGCGGCTGGCGAAATGGCCGGCACCGTGTTCGCCGACCTGATTCACCAGGGACAATTGCGCATTGCCGACCACGCCATGGATGCCGTGGCGGGCGCCGACGCGCTGGCGCTGGTGACGGAGTGGAGCGAGTACAAGGCGGCCGACTTTGCCGCCGTCAAAGCGGCGCTCAAGCAGCCCCTGGTGTTCGATGGCCGGAATCATCTGCCCATGACCGACCTCAAGGAACTGGGCTTCGAGTATGTCGGCGTGGGCCGCCGCTGAAGGATCGCGGGGCATGCTCGTGAAAAAGATACTGGTGACCGGCGGAGCAGGCTTTCTCGGCTCGCACCTGTGCGAAAAGCTTCTGAACCAGGGCCACGCCGTGCTGTGCCTGGACAACTTCTTCACCGGCCGTGAAGAAAACATCGCGCATCTGCGCGCCAACCCGGCCTTCACGCTCATCCGGCACGATGTGACACAGCCGCTGACGGGCGTCGCGGTCGACGAAATCTACAACCTGGCATGCCCGGCCTCGCCCCCCCGCTACCAGCACGACCCCATCCACACGATGAAAACATCGGTACTGGGCGCTCTGAACCTGCTGGAGATGGCCAAGGCGCAAGGCGCCAAGATTTTCCAGGCGTCCACTTCCGAGGTGTATGGCGACCCGTCGGTGCATCCCCAGCCCGAGAGCTACTGGGGCAACGTCAATCCCATCGGCATCCGCAGCTGCTACGACGAAGGCAAGCGCGCGGCTGAAACCTTGTTTTTCGACTACCAGCGCCAGCACGGCGTTCGCATCAAGGTGGCGCGCATCTTCAACACCTACGGCCCCCGCATGGACCCCAACGACGGGCGGGTGGTGAGCAACTTCATCGTGCAAGCCTTGCGCGGGCAGGACCTGACCATTTACGGCGACGGCTCCCAAACGCGCAGCTTTTGCTATGTGGATGACCTGATCGAGGGCTTCATCCGGCTCATGGACTCGGACGATGGCGTCACAGGCCCCATCAACCTGGGCAACCCCGGCGAATTCTCCATGCTGGAACTCGCGCAGAAGGTGCAGGCGCTCACCGGCGCCAGGAGCCGGCTGGCCTTCAAGCCGCTGCCGCAGGACGACCCCAGGCAACGCCGGCCGGACATTACGCAGGCGGAGCAGAAGCTTGGCTGGCGACCTGCCGTCCCCCTGGAGGCAGGACTTCGGCATACGATCGAGTACTTGCGCAGGCATGCCTGAGAATGAATGCGCCGGCCACATGAAACGCACACCGCCCCGCGCCCATCGCTTCCCCGTCCAATGCACACCATCAAACAGTAGCCATGCTGTCCCTTAAATCGATACTCATCACCGGTGGCACCGGCTCGTTCGGCAAGGCCTTCGTCAAGACCGTGCTGGAGCGCTACCCGGACATCAGGCGCCTCGTCATCTATTCGAGGGACGAGCTGAAGCAGTTCGAGATGTCCCAGACGTTCTCGGACCGCGATCACCCGTGCCTGCGCTACTTCATCGGCGACATCCGCGACGAGCCGCGTCTTCGCCGCGCCCTGGAAGGCGTGGACATCGTGGTGCATGCGGCGGCCCTGAAGCAGGTGCCTGCCGCCGAGTACAACCCCTTCGAGTGCATCAAGACCAATGTGCTGGGCGCGCAGAACCTCATCGAAGCCTGCCTTGACGCGGGCGTGCAGCGCGTGGTCGCCCTGTCCACCGACAAGGCGGCCGCGCCCGTCAACCTCTACGGCGCCACCAAGCTGTGCTCCGACAAGCTTTTCGTGGCCGCCAACAACATCAAGGGCGCGCGCGACATCCGGTTCAGCGTGGTGCGCTACGGCAACGTCATGGGAAGCCGCGGATCGGTGATCCCGTTCTTCCTGGGCCGGCGCAAGACCGGCGCGCTGCCGATCACCGACCCGCAGATGACCCGGTTCAACATCTCGCTGCAGGACGGCGTCGACATGGTGCTCTGGTCGATCGAGAACAGCCGGGGCGGCGAGATCCTCGTGCCCAAGATTCCCTCGTACCGCATCACGGACGTCGCCCAAGCCGTCGCGCCCGAGTGCCGGCAGGAACAGGTCGGCATCCGGCCCGGCGAAAAGATCCACGAGGAAATGATCACCGCCAGCGACAGCCTCAACACGGTGGACCTGGGGCGCTATTACGCGATTCTGCCGCCAGGTACAGACTACAGCATCGACGACTACTGCCGCGACACCGGGGCGCGCCGTGTCGAGCCGGGCTTCGCCTACAACAGCGGCACCAATCCCGACTTCCTCACGGTGGAGCAACTGCGCGCGCTGATCGAGGAACATGTCGCCAAACAGCAGGCCGATTGAACCCCTGGCCTGGCCCACCATGTCGTTCATCCCGTACAGCTGTCAGAACATCACCGACGACGACATCGCCGCGGTCAACGCGGTGCTGCGCTCCGAGTACCTGACCCAGGGCCCGGCCGTGCCTGCGTTCGAGCAGGCCTTTGCCGAGCGGCACCAGACCCGGCATGCGGTGGCGGTCTCCAATGCCACGGCGGGACTGCACATCGCCTGTCTGGCGCTGGGCGCCGGCCCCGGCAAACGGGTCTGGACCAGCCCCAACAGCTTCCTGGCTTCGGCCAACTGCGCCCTCTACTGCGGCGCCACGGTGGATTTCGTCGACATCGACCCGCGAACGCGCAACCTGTCCGTCACGGAACTGGCGCGCAAGCTCGAACGAGCAAAGGCCACGAACACGCTACCGGCCATCGTGATCCCCGTTGATTTCGCGGGTCTGCCCTGCGAGCTGCGCGAGCTGCGCGAACTGGCCGATGCCTATGGATTCCGGATCCTCGAAGACGCCTCGCACGCCACCGGGGCCAGCTACCAGCACCGGCCGGTCGGCAGCGCCTGGGCCGATGCCACGGTGTTCAGCTTTCACGCCGTCAAGATCGTGACGACGGCCGAAGGCGGCATGGTCACGAGCAACGACGACGAGCTGGCGCGCCAGCTGCGCCGGCTGCGCTCGCATGGCATGGTGCGGGAGGCTTCGGAACTGCACGCACCACCCGAAGGTCCCTGGGTCTACGAACAGCAGGCTCTCGGTTTCAACTACCGCATGACGGACGTGCAGGCGGCGCTGGGGCTGTCGCAGCTCGGGCGCCTCGACGCCCTGCATGCGCAACGCGTCGCTCTGGCGGACCGCTACGACGATCTGCTCGACGGCCTTGCGCTGATCCGCCCGATCCGGCTCGCCGACCGTGAATCCGCCTGGCATCTCTACGCCATCGAGATCGACACCGCCCGCACGCAGCGCACCCGGGCCGAGGTTTTCCAGGCGATGCGCGCCGCGCAGATCGGCGTCAGTGTCCACTACATCCCTATCCACACGCAGCCCTACTATGCGGACCTCGGATTCCGGCGCGGCGATTTTCCGGCTGCCGAGGCCTACTACGCGCGGGCGCTCTCGCTGCCCTTGTTCCCGGCGCTGACCGAGGGACAGCAGGATTCGGTGGCAGCGGCCCTGAAGCAGGCGCTCCAAGTATGAAGACCGTCATCGTCGTCCAAGCGCGCATGACCTCGACCCGGCTGCCAGGCAAGGTGCTGCTGCTACTGGCAGGCCAGCCCATGCTCATGCGCCTGATCGAGCGGCTGCGCAGGGTGAAGCAGGCCGATGCCGTCGTCGTTGCCACCACCACCAATACCACCGATGATCCGATTGCCGCCCTGTGCGAGCAGTTGGGCGTGCCCTGCCACCGCGGTAGCGAGTTCGACGTGCTCTCGCGCTACGCCGACGCAGCCCGCCTGAACGACGCCGACGTGGTGGTACGCATCACTTCCGACTGCCCGCTGATCGACCCGGCGCTGGTAGACCAATTGATCGCCACTTACCTCGAGGGCGGCTGCGACTATGTCTCCAACATGCTGCCCCCGACCTGGCCCTACGGCATGGCGGTGGAGGTGTTTTCGGCCGCGGCCCTGCGCGAGGCGCAGGCCGAGGCCACGCAGGCCAGCGAACGCGAACATGTCACCCCTTTCATCTACTGGCATCCCGAGCGCTACCGGCTGCGCAACGTCGAGAGCTCTGAGAACCTCAGCGCACAGCGCTGGACGGTGGACACGGCTGAAGACTACGAGCTGGTGCGCCGCCTGTTCGAGACGCTGCACCCGACCCAGCCCCGCTTCGCCTTGGCCGACGTGCTGGCAATCATGGAAGCGCACCCTGACTGGATGCGTATCAACCAGCACATCGAACAAAAGCAGGCCCGACCCGACACACCCACTTCCGCGGAGCAGACCCCATGACCTTCAAGACCGAACAGGAAGCCTTCTGGGCCGGCGAATTTGGTGCCGAATACATCCAGCGCAATCAGGGCGACGCCCTGCTGGCGTCCAACCTTGACTTCTTCGCCAAGGCGCTGCGCGCTGCGCGGGGCGTTCGGAGCTGCATCGAGTTCGGCGCCAACATCGGCATGAACCTCAAGGCGCTCAAGCTGCTGCACCCCGCAATCGACATGCACGGCATCGAGATCAACGCCGACGCCGCGAAGCAGCTGGGCGAGGTGATCCCGCCCGCCCACGTGCACCACGCATCCATCCTCGACTTCACACCCGAGCGTTGCTGGGACCTCACCCTCATCAAGGGTGTGCTTATCCACATCAACCCCGAGGCGCTGCCGCAGGTATACGACAAGCTGGCGGCCGCCACCAGCCGCTACCTGCTGGTGGCCGAGTACTACAACCCCGCGCCGGTAGCCATTCCCTACCGCGGCCACAGCGACCGCCTGTTCAAGCGCGACTTTGCCGGCGAAATCATGGACCGTCACCCGCAGCTCCAGCTGATCGACTACGGCTTCGCCTACCGCCGAGACCCCAACTTCCCCCAGGACGACATCACTTGGTTCCTGATGGAAAAACGCTGAACGCCCCAAGGGATCATCCGCCATGCTGACCTATTGCAAACACTGCGTGATGCCGGACACCAAGCCGGACCTGCACCTGGACGAACACGGCGTGTGCAACGCCTGTCGCAGCTATGAAAAGCGCACCGAAGTGGACTGGGACGCCCGCTACCAGGAACTGCTCCAGGTGCTGGAAAAGTATCGCCACCGCGACGGCAGCAACTGGGATTGCATCGTGCCGGTCAGCGGCGGCAAGGACAGCACCTACCAGGTGGTGCGCATGCTGCAGCTGGGCCTGAACCCGCTGTGCGTCACCTCCTCGACCTGCGACCTCTCGCCGCTGGGCCGCCGGAACATCGAGAACCTCAAGCGCCTCGGCGTGGACCATGTCGAGGTCTCGCCCAACCCGCTGGTGCGTGCCAAGCTCAACCGCTTGGGACTGACCCAGGTGGGCGACATCTCCTGGCCCGAGCACGTGGGCATCTTCACCATCCCCGTGCGCGCGGCCGTGCAGTTCAACGTGCCGCTGATCGTCTGGGGCGAAAACTCGCAAAACGAATACGGCGGCCCGGCTGCCGCTGCCGACAACAATGTGCTCAACCGCCGCTGGCTCGAGGAGTTCGGTGGGCTGCTGGGCATGCGCGTGTCGGACCTGATTGGCTTGGACGGCATCGAGGCCAAGCACCTGATCCACTACACCTACCCCACCGACGAAGAGCTCGCTCGCGTGGGGGTGACCGGCCTGTTTCTCGGCCACTACATTCCCTGGGATGGCCTGTCCAACACGCTGATCGCCCAGGCCAACGGCTTTCACACCTACGACAAGGTGGTCGAGGGCTCGATGGTCAATTACGAGAACCTGGACAACCACCAGACCGGCATCCACGATTACTTCAAGTTCCTGAAGTTTGGTTTCGGTCGCGCCACCGATCTGGCCTGTCTGCATATACGCCGCGGCCGCCTGACACGCCAGGACGGCCTGGAAGCCGTAAGACGGCTCGATGGCCTGTTCCCCTGGGAATATCTGGGCAAGCCCTTGAAGGACATCCTGCGCCCTCTGGACATGGCCGAAGAAGAGTTCATCCGCATCTGCGACAAGTTCACCAACAAGAAGATCTTCAAGCGCGACGTCAGCGGCGCCTTGCTCAAGGACCACGACGGCAATCTGACCAAGATCAACTACGACAACGTATGAGACCGTCATGCGTGTGGGTGTGATCGACTACGGCGTGGGCAACCTGGGCTCGGTGCTGCGCGCGCTCGAAGAGCTGCGAGTGGCGCCGGTGCTGGTCAACCGCGCGCTTGACTTGCACGCGGTGGACTGCCTGATCCTGCCTGGCGTGGGCAACTTCGCCGATTGCGCGCGCCTGCTCGAAGCCGGCGGCTGGCCCACCGCCCTGCGCGACGAAGTGCTGGGCTATGGCCGGCCCCTGCTAGGCGTGTGCGTGGGCATGCAACTGCTGGCCGACGCCAGCATGGAAGGCAGCGACGACGGTCAGGGCACGCCGGGTCTCGGATTCGTACCCGGTCGCGTGGAGCACCTGCGCACTCTGGGCTGCACGCTGCGCGTGCCTCACGTGGGCTGGAACGGCGTCACCCGCGCATCTGAGACCGGTGGTCTGTTTGACGGTATTCCAGACGGCACCGATTTTTACTTCGTACATAGCTATGCCTTCGTGCCGCAGGACCCTTCCGATGTGCTGGCGACCGCCGATTACGGCGTCTCGGTCACGGCCGCCGTGCGGCGTGGCCGCGTCTGGGGCACGCAGTTCCATCCCGAAAAAAGCTCGCGCGCGGGCTTTCGCCTGTTGCGCAACTTCATCTCAGGGCCGTCATGCTGAAGGTGCGCGTCATCCCAACATTGCTGTGGAAGCAGTTCGGCCTGGTCAAGGGCGTGGGTTTTGACAGTTGGCGGCGAGTCGGCCCGGTTCTGCCCGCCATCAAGGTCTACAACCAGCGCGAGGTCGATGAGCTTGTGCTGGTCGACATCGTCGCCCATCAGTCCGAAGACGACCCGGACTTCGAATCCATCGACGAGTTCGGCCAAGACTGCTTCGTGCCGCTGACCGTGGGCGGTGGCATCACCCGCATCGAGCAGGTGCAGCGCCTGCTGCGTGCCGGCGCCGACAAAGTCAGCGTCAACACTGCCATCTACACCCGCCCCGAACTCGTGACGGACATTGCCAAGCGCCACGGTGCGCAGTGCGTGGTGGCCAGCATCGACGTGCGCGCGCAGGAGGGTGGCGGCTGGGCGTGCTTTAGCCATGCCGGCAAGGAGGCCACCAACCGCGAAGTGACGGCCTTGGCGCGCGAGCTCGAAGACCGCGGCGCGGGCGAGATACTCATCACTTCCATCGAGCGCGACGGCACGATGCAGGGTTACGACCTGGCGCTGGTCGAATCGGTGGTGCGTGCGGTCCAAATCCCGGTGATCGCATCGGGCGGCGCGGGCAATTACCAGCATATGGTCGACGCCGTGACGCAGGCCGGCGCCTCGGCCGTGGCGGCGGCAAGCATCTTCCATTTCACAGAGCAGACCCCGGCCGGCGCCAAGGCCGCGCTGGCCGCCGCAGGCGTGCCGGTACGCCGGGCTTTTGTGCCTAACGGAGGCCAATGACCATGCGCGAGGTTCCACGCGTGGCTTTGCGCGTCGATGCCTCGGCGGCGATGGGCACCGGCCACCTGCGTCGCTGCCTGTCTTTGGCACAGGCCCTGCTGGAACAAGGCGCCGAGCTCAGCTTGGTCACACGCCGACTCGATGGTGTAGCGTCCCAACTGCTGGGCGCTGCTCCCTGCCCCGTCGTGTGGCTGGACGCCCCCGCACCTTGGACCACGACCGAACCGGCCCGCGACCAACCCCCGCATCACGCCTGGGCCGGCGTGAGCCAGACACGAGATGCACACGAGACCGTCGTCGCCTTGCGCGGTGCCGCACCCGACTGGCTCGTGGTGGACCACTATGCGTTCGACGCGCAGTGGCACGACGCGGTGCGACAAGGCCTGGCGTGCCGCGTGCTGGTGATCGATGACACCGCAGACCGAGCGCTGGACGCCGATGCGCTGCTCGACCACAACTGGGATGCCGACCACCGTGCGAAGTACGCACAGAGGCTGCGGCGAGAGCCGCTCTGGCTCGCAGGGCCCCGTTTTGCATTGCTGTCGTCTGCGTACCGCGAAGCGCCGCGCTACCGGTTCCAATCCGAGATGCGCAGCCTGGGCATTTTCACGGGTGGCACCGACCCCGGCGGCGCGTCTGCCCGGGTACTCCAAGTCTGCCGGGAGAGTGGCTTTCGCGGGCCGATCGAGGTGGCGTCTACCTCGGCCAACCCGCAACTCGCCGAGTTGCGCGCGGCCTGTGCCGCCTCCCCTGCCACGACGCTCTCGCTTGACGCGCCGGACCTGGCTGCGTTCTTCGCGCGGCACGACCTGCAGATCGGCGCCGGCGGCGGAGCCACCTGGGAACGATGCTGCATCGGCGCGCCCACGATCGGCCTGGTCCTGGCGGCCAACCAGTCGGTCGTCGTGCGAGCACTGGACCAGCTGGGCGCCCTGCGTGCGGCGCGACTCGACACCGATGCAGGCAACCAGAACCTTGCACCGCTGTCGCAGGTTCTGCCTGCCCTGCTGCACGATCCGCTCGTGCGTCGGGCCCTGAGCGAGCGAGCGTCGACCCTGGTCGACGGTCGTGGTGCTGAACGCGTCGCCTTGAGCCTGCTGCGTGACTCACTGAGCCTGCGGCCGGGGACCGCCGAAGACGCACTGCAGTTGCACGCCTGGCGCAACCATCCCGCCGTGCGGGCGGTATCTGGCAACACCGACTCCATAGCCTTCGCCGCCCACAGAGACTGGCTGCAGGGTGTGCTGGCCGCAGACGACCGCTGGCTATTCGTTGCCCAGGTGGGACGGCAGTCGGTGGGCAGCATCCGCTTCGATCGTCTCGCTTCCAACCGCCTTGAAGTATCACTTTACCTGGATCCCGACCTTCAGGGCCTGGGTCTGGGCACACGCCTGCTGACCGCTGGCGAACACCAGATGCGCGACCGCCTCGGCACCGGCTTTGTCGTCGAGGCCAGCGTCGTTCAGGGCAACACCGCCTCGCAGCGCCTGTTCGAGGCCTGCGGCTACCATGGTGGCCCGCTGCAGTATCAGAAGACCGTCGGCTCGGCGCCGACCTCCACCGCCGTCCTCCCATGAAGATTCTCGACCGCGAAATCGGCCCCGGCCACAGACCCTACCTGATCGCCGAAATGTCCGGCAACCACAACCAGTCGCTGGACCGCGCTCTGGAGATCGTGGACGCGGCCGCTGCGCATGGCGCCGACGCGATCAAGCTGCAGACCTACACCGCCGAGACCATGACGCTGAACCTGCGCATGCCCGGCTTCGTGATCGACGACCCCAAGAGCCTCTGGGCCGGCCGGCAACTTTATGAGCTATACGAGGAGGCCCACACCCCCTGGGAATGGCACGGCCCCATCATGGCGCGCGCGACCTCGCACGGCATGCACTGCTTCAGCACGCCGTTCGACGACAGCGCTGTCGACTTCCTCGAGTCGCTGGGCGTGCCGGCCTACAAGATCGCCTCGTTCGAGAACACCGACCTGCCGCTGATCCGCCGCGTGGCCGCCACCGGCAAACCCATGATCATTTCGACCGGCATGGCCACGGCGGGCGAGATCGACGAAACCGTGCGCGCCGCACGCGAGGCCGGCTGCCGCGACCTGGTGCTGCTCAAGTGCACCAGCACCTACCCGGCCACGCCTGAGAACACCCATATCGCGACCATCCCGCACATGCGCACTCTGTTCGGCTGCGAGGTCGGCCTGTCGGACCACACCATGGGCTGCGGTGTCTCGGTGGCGGCCACGGCACTGGGCGCGACCGTGATCGAGAAGCACTTCACACTGCGCCGTGCCGATGGAGGCGTGGACTCGGCCTTCTCGATGGAGCCACATGAATTGCGACAGCTGCGCGAGGAAACCGAGCGGGCCTGGCAGGCTGTGGGCCAAGTGCACTATGGACCCACAGCCGCCGAGATGAAATCGCTGGCCTTCCGGCGCTCGCTCTATGTCGCCCAGGACATGAAGGCGGGCGACGCGTTCACGCGCCAGAGCCTGCGCATCGTGCGCCCCGGCTTCGGCCTGCCGCCGAAGTACTACGACACGCTGCTGGGCAAGCGGGTCAACCGGGACGTGCCGGCCGGCACGCCGCTGTCATGGGACCTGATCACTTGAGCAACGCCGGCCAGCCCTTGCGCATCGGCTTTGCCAGCATCTACGCATGGCGGCCGCATGTGGAGCACCTGCATTACCTCTCGATGCTCGCGCGGCAGGATGGGCACGCCTGCTTCTTCCTGACCTGCGACGCCGACCTGCCGCACTGCTACACGCGCGAACTGCGCGACCTGCGGCCGGACTGGCAGGAGTGCCTGGCCTGCCGGGCCGGCGGGCTGCGCTCCTATGCCTCTGCGGGCGTATCCTCGATCGGTGCGTTGCAAGAGCCAGCCATCGACCTGCCTGCGGCTGCCGCGCAGTGGCCGCTGTCCAGCGCCAGCACGCTGGGGCGTTTCGAGTCGGACGAGGACTTCGCCAGCCCGGCGTTTCGCGCCCTCAACGAACGGCTCGCCCCCTCGGTCGAGCGCGCCTACCGCGCCGCCCGCAACTGGATCCGGCTCGAGAAGCTCGACGCAGTCTGCGTGTTCAACGGCCGCATGGACGCGACGCGGGCCATTTTCGAGGCCGCGCGCGATGCCGGCATCCGCGTCGTGAGCGTCGAGCGCACCTGGTTCGGCGATGGCCTGCAACTGCTGCCGGAGGAAAACTGCCTCGGCCTGCATGCGGTGGATGCCCTCGTCGGCACCTGGAGCCAGCACCCGCTGACGGAACCTCAGGCCCGCCAGGCGGCAGCCTATGTCGCCGCCCGCTTCACAGGCCGCAACCAGACCGAATGGCGGGCCTACAACACGGGCGCGTCGGCGACCGACTGGCCGGTCGCCGACGCGCGGCGGCGCGTGCTGCTGCTGCCGGGCAGCCGCAACGAAATGTGGGGGCACCCGGACTGGGAGAGTGACTGGCCCGAGCCGGTGGCGGCCTACGAGGCCGTGATGGCGCATTTCGGCCTGAAACCGGCCGACCTGGTGCTGCGCTGCCATCCGAACTGGGGCGAGAAGATCGGCAAGGCCGACGGCCAGTTGGCGGAACGCTATTACACGGACTGGGCCCGCGCCAGGGGCATCCATGTGATCGCGAGCACCGACTCCGCCAGCACCATGAGCCTGATCGCCCAATCGGACGCGATCGTCCTGGCCAGCGGCAGCGCGGCCTTCGAGGCCGGCGTCCTCGGCAAACAGGTGATCGCCACCGCGCCCTCGATCTACCAGCGCGCCGGCTTCCGCACCGACGCAAGCTCACCCCAGGCGCTGTCGCAGGCCCGGCTGCACGCCGACCTCGATCCCGAAGCGCGTGCCACGCTGAGCCGGGACATCAGCCGCAAGGCCCTGCGCTTCGGCTACACGATGGCGCGCCGCGTCGCGCAGTACGCCGCCTTTGTACGCGCCGAGTCGAGCAGCCGCTACCACTACCTGGCCGGCGCCGACCCGGGCCGCCTGACCAGGCTGCTGCGCACCGGCGTGCTGGAGACCGACGACGCCGGGTTCGCAAGCGACAACTCGGCCGAAGACCAGGTGCTTGACGCCATTGCCCGCCGGGAGTGGACCGCCTTCGCGGCCGATCGGGCCTTGCCCGAGGCCGGGGAACGACAAGCGGTGCGGCGCCGCTGGATGTTCCGCCCGATTGATACCATCCGGGCCTGGATGCCTGTCGGCGACCGATAAGCGCACCCCCACCTCTGTCCGAACCATGCCCCTGCTCAAGACCCTCGTTCGCGGCATGTCCGAAGCGCCCGGCTACACGCTGATGCGTGGCGCCGCCCGTTTTCAGGCTGTCCGAACCGCGATTGCCGCGGGGCGCCAAGCGCTGCATGCGGCGCGCCTGCCCGGGGCACTTCAGGCCCGTGAGGCGGAGATCGACCGATCGGTCTTCAGGGACTTGGACCGCGAGCGCTTCGTGCAAGCCCTGCACAGCGAGGGGGCGGCCTTCGGCCTGCACCTGCCGCCCGACATGGTCGACGCCATCTTGGGCTATGCCCGTCAGACGCCGTGCTACGCCGACCGCGATGCCGGAAAGGGGTTCGCACTCGAGCAGCGGGAGCAGGCCGAGCAGTGCCTCGGCAAGCCTATCCTGTTGGCGCAGTACTTCAATGCGGCCCAGGGCTGCCCGGCGGTTGCCCGGCTGGAGCGGGACCCGCTGCTGCACTGGATCGCCGGCCGCTACCTCGGGTCTGTGCCCACGCTCGTGGGCGTGAATCTCTGGTGGACCTTCCCGGTCGATGCCACGGACGAGGACCGCGACCTGCACGCCCAACTGTTCCACCGCGATGTCGACGATTTCAGGTTCTTCAAGTTCTTTTTCTACCTGACCGACGTCGAGCCGGGTGACGGTGCCCATGTCTGCGTGCTGGGATCGCACCAGCGGCCGCCTGCGCGCAGCTTTGCCGACCGGTGGGTGATTCGCCGCTACAGCGACGGCGAGGTGCAGGCCGCCTACCCGGCCGAGGCCATTCGCGAAATCTGCGGCCCGGCCGGTACCGGCTTCGCGGAGAACACCTTGTGCATCCACAAGGGGCAAACCCCCGTTCGCGCCCCGCGGCTGCTGCTTCAGATCCAGTTTGCGCTGTTCGACTACGGGACCATGCATGACAGGCGGGAAGCAGACCAGCTCGCCCTTCTGCCGCTCTGAGCCGGCAAGCCGATGATGGTGCTGCGAGAGATCCTGACGGCGCGGCGTCTGAAGCAGCTGTGGTATCTGCCCCTGCTGGCTACCGCCATGGGATTGATGATGCTGCGCATCCTGGCCATGGCGAGAGTCCTGGACGTCGCGGGGTTCGGCACTTACAGCGCAGGCCTTCTCGTGTCCGGGACTTTCTGCATGCTCGGCTGCCTGGGGCTGCAATCCATGTTGCAGCGCGACATGCCCGTGATGCTGATGCGGCATCGCTCGCGCGCGGCCCTGGTGCTGCTGCTGCAGTGCCTCCTCGTGGCACTGGCTTGCGCCGCTGTCGGCGTGCTTTCCGGCAGTTTTGTCGTGTCGGTCGCGGGACTGCCGTCAGTGGCCGTCACAGTGGGCATTGTCCACGGCCTTTCGCAGCAGGCGTTTCTGCTCGTCACCGTTGAAAGCCGCAGCCGCGGCGAGCCTTTGCGCTACGCTTTTCAGAACTTCTGGCGCGCCGCAAGCATTCTGGTCACCAGCCTGGTGGTCGCCGACCTGACCGGCTCGGCGGTGATGGCGCTGCTGGCCGAAGCAGCGGTGTCGATCGCGCTGTCGCACGCCACGCTGGGCCGGATCGTCAGAGAAACCCGCGTTCCGTTTGCCGGGATCGTGGCGGTTTCGCTGCGTCGTCTCGGCCAGATTCGCTGGCGTACCGCGCTTGTCCTGCTCCTGGTTTCGGTGGTCGGTTTCCTTCACGTCAATGCCGATCGCTGGGCTGCCGCCGAAGCCTTGGCGCCTGACCGATTTGCACTCTACGCTTTCGCCGCCATCGTTCTGACAGTCGCTCAATCCGTGCAGAGCATGATCAATGCATCGGTCTACCCGATGCTGTCGCGCCGCTGCGCCACGGCCGGCCCACGCGTCGCCTTCCGCCTGTGCGCGGCGCTGTCGATCGCCACATTGGCAGGAGGCCTGGTCCTGGCGATCCCGGGGCTGGTCGCCGCAGGTCACGCCATCGACTGGTGGTTTCCCGACTACCGGGCCTCGACCGGGCTCCTGACGCTTTTTTTCAGCATCGCCGTGCTGCGTGTTTCAGACTTCTGGTCGAGTTTCCTCATGATCTCCGGCCATGAAATTCGGCTTCTGGTGCTGGACGGTCTGGTCCTCACGATCGGCGTGGCCGTCTGGATGCTTTATTTGTCTGGCTACCGGAGCCAGCATTCGGATCTGGCCATCTACGGTATGCTCGCCGTCCTGCTCGCCTCGGGGCACTACCTGTGCAGCGCGGCCATGGCGTGGCGCATCCTGCACCGATCCCATGCCGCGTCGACGGCGCTGCCCAACTACTGATTTCCCATGCCCAATCCCAGCCTGATCCGCAGACACAAGGGCCTCCTGCGCCACACGCTGGACCAGCTGCTCCTGGTCGACCTGGTCCGTTACGGGGTCGTCGCGCTACGCTTTCTCTGGTTCGTCAAGGTCCTGGGACGACTCAGAACGCTGAGCCTGCCCGGCACGGCGGACGCTGCCGTGGCCGACAACACCATCTCCCACAACCTCAAGGGCCTGCGTGACCTCGCAGTGAACCGCTCCCATCTGCTGGTGCGGCCTTTGTCCGTGATCGAAGCCTTGCCGGTCGATGCGCGCGTGCTGTCGGTGGGACCGAGGACCGAGGGCGAGCTGATGAACCTGGCCGCGCACGGCTTCTCCTGGGAACAGATTTCCGGGCTGGACCTGATCTCCTATTCACCCAAGATCCAGTTGGGTGACATGCACGAAACCAAGTACGTCGACAACCAGTTCGACGCTGTCGTGCTGGGATGGGTGCTGGCCTACAGCGAGGACCCGGCGCGGGCCGCACGCGAGATGATACGGATCACCCGGCCAGGCGGCATCGTGGCCGTCGGTGTCGAATACAGCCCCCAGAGCCAGGAACAGGTGATCGCCGAAGTCGGCTACCTTCCCGGCGCGAAGGCACGGATTGGATCCTGCGAGGAAATCCTGGGTTTCTTTGGCCCTGCGGTGGACCATGTGTACTGCAGTCATGTCGTGGCGCCGCAGGCGCTTGGCAGCGTCGGTGCGCTGTGCGTGATTTTTTCGGTTCGCAAATGAACGACGAGCTGGTATCGATCATCACACCGGCCTACCGGGCAGCGAGCTACGTATCCGCCACGATCGAATCGGTGCTTGCCCAGTCCTACCCCCACTGGGAAATGTTGATCGCCGACGACTGCTCGCCCGACGACACGCGCGCCGTCATCGCCGACTGGGCACGACGGGATCCTCGCATCCGATTGATCGCGCTGCCCGTCAACTCAGGCCCAGCGGGCGCCCGCAATGCCGCGCTGTCCGAGGCACGGGGCCGGTGGATCGCATTTCTCGACAGCGACGACCTGTGGCTCCCCGATAAGCTGGAGCGATCAATCGCGTTCGCAGAGCGGCATGGCGCCGCACTCACCTATACCGGCTACCGGCGCATCAATGTTGATGGGGCACGCACCGGCCACTTCATTCAGGTGCCGCCACGGCTGACCTACCGACGATTGCTCGGCAACACGGCCATCGCCACGTCCACCGTGCTCATCGACCGTCGTCAGACCGGCGAAATCCGCATGGCCACGCACGTCTACTACGACGACTTCGTCTGCTGGCTGGGCATCCTCAAGCGTGGCCTGACCGCCCGCGGGCTCAATGAAGACCTTATGCGCTACCGGGTTCTACCGCGGTCGGTCTCACGCAACAAGCTCCGTTCCGCAAGCAAAGTCTGGAAAATCTACCGGGCCACCGAGCGACTGGGGCGCTTGGCCGCCTCCTGGCATTTCCTGAACTACGCGGGCCGGGCAATGCTGAAGTACCGGAAATTCTGAACACCGGGCGAAACAGGCCGCCCTGGCCGTACCGTCCTGCTGCTCAGAACAGTCGCTAACATAGGGCCGTTCGTCCACACTGCACGCCTGCGCCGTGGCATTCGTCCCCTTCGGCTTTCTTCTTGGAGTTTCCCGCATGAGTCAGCAAATCACCACCGTCGGCATCATCGGCGCCGGCACCATGGGCAACGGCATCGCGCAGGCCTGCGCGGTTTCGGGCATCAACGTCGTCATGGTCGACATCACGCAACCCGCCGTGGACAAGGGCCTGGCCGCGGTGGCCGGCAGCCTGGACCGGCTGCTCAAGAAGGACAAGATCAGCGCCGCCGACAAGGACGCGGCGCTGGCGCGCATCCAGGGCAGCACGAGCTACGAGGACCTCAAGGCCGCGCAACTGGTGATCGAGGCGGCCACCGAGAACCACGAGCTCAAGCTCAAGATCATCAAGCAGCTGGACGCGCTGCTGGCGCCCGAGGTGATCATCGCCTCCAACACCTCGTCGATCTCGATCACCCAACTGGCGGCGGTCACCGCGCGCGCCGACCGCTTCATCGGCATGCATTTCTTCAACCCGGTGCCCATGATGGCGCTGGTGGAGATCATCCGCGGCCTGCAGACCAGCGACGCCACGCACGACGCGGTGCATGCCTTGGCCCAGGCCCTGGGCAAGACGCCGATCACGGTGAAGAACGCGCCCGGCTTCGTGGTCAACCGCATTCTGGTGCCCATGATCAACGAGGCTTTCTTCGTGCTGGCCGAGGGCTTGGCCACGCCCGAGGACATAGACGCCGGCATGAAGCTGGGCTGCAACCAGCCGATCGGCCCGCTGGCCCTGGCCGACATGATAGGCCTGGACGTGTGCCTGGCGGTGATGGAGGTCTACCTCAAGGAATTCGGCGACAGCAAGTACCGCCCCTGCCCCCTGCTGAAGGAAATGGTGGCCGCCGGCCGCTTGGGCCGCAAGACGGGGCGCGGGGTGTACGCGTACTGAGCGCCCCGCCGGGGAGCCACTGGCAGACGTGGATCGCCACGCCCCTGCGGGGCTCGCGATGACGGACGGGGATGCGAAGCGTCACGGCGCGCGGCAATCCAGATGCCCCCTGGCGCGGCGACCCCCATGGATCGCCGCGGCCCTGCGGGCCTCGCGATGACGGGCGGAGATGCACCACGTCATTGCGAGGCGCCCAGCGACGCGGCAATCCATGCCCCGGATGGACCCTCCGCCAGAAACAGTCAGTCCTGCATGACCCCCGCCACCAAGCAGCCCTGCGTCTACATCCTCGCCAGCCGACCCAACGGCACGCTCTATGTCGGCGTGACCAGCCAGCTCACGGCCTGGGTCTGGCAACACAGGAACGACGTGGTCGAGGGCTTCACGCGCAAGTACGGCGTTCACACCCTGGTCTGGTACGAGCGCCACGAGACGATGGAAGGCGCCATCCTGCGTGAAAAGCAGCTCAAGGCGGGATCGAGGAAGCGCAAGACCGACTTGATCGAACGCATGAACCCGCGGTGGCAGGACTTGTACGAGCAGATTCTCTGAACGCCTGGATCGCCACGGCCTTCGGCCTCGCAATGACGAGGGAAGTGCGCCGTCATCGCGAGCCCCGCAAGGGGCGTGGCGATCCAGCGCGGATGCCGTGGCTGGATCGGTTGAGAGGCCGTCATGCCGTGGTATCGAGCAGCCAGTCGGCCGCACGGTGCAGCCGGACGCCGTCAGGCAACTGGAGCTTGCTGGGCGCGTCGAGGGCGACGAGGTGCATGGAGGCGCGCGGCCAATCGTGGGCCGCGTTCTGCAGCGCGCGCACTTCGCGCGCCAGGGTTTCGGGCGCTCCGACATCGGCACATGCCTGGATCAGCAGTTCTTGCCCGGAGGGCATGCGGGCATGGAAGTCCACCTCGAAATCGGCCGGGGTGCGCACGTAGGCCACTTCGGCGCCGCGGCGCTGCAACTCGTGCAGCACCACCGTTTCCAGCGCGTGGCCGGTGTTGGGTTTGCCTGAGCGGTCGAACAACGCGATCAGGCCGGTATCGACCGGGTACACCTTGCGTGGGTTGACCTGCCGGCGGCGCACCGAGTCGGTAGCAATGCCGATGCTGCATAGAAGGAAGGCGTCCTCCAGGTGCGCGAGCAGTTGGTGCAGCGTTTCCTTGGCGACGGCGACGCCGCGCGACTTGAGGTCGGCATGGAATTTGTTGATGCTGAACGCGCCCGCGGCATTGCCAAGCAGTTGCTGCACCAGCCAGCGCAGCACCTGCGGCTGGCTGACGTTGTGGCGCTCCACCACGTCGCGCAGCAGCACCACGTCCACGTAAGTGCGCAGCAGCTCCAAGCGGTTGCGCGCATCCAGCCCTTGGGCTTCGGGGAAGCCCCCGTGGACCAGATAGTCAACGACGGCGTGGTCGACGTACGAGCGCTCGGCTTTGGTCAGACGGTCGGCCGGCTTGCCGGGCTCACGGCCGGCGTGGCGCAGTGCCTCGCGGAAACTGAAGGGCGTGACCACGGCCTCCATGGCACGGCCGCGCATGCTGGTGGCGACTTCGCGCGAGAGCAGGCGCGCCGAGGAGCCGGAGAGGAAGAGCTCGATGTTCTCGCTGTCCAGCAGGCGGCGGGCGAACAGCTCCCAACCGGGCACGAGCTGGATTTCGTCCAGGAAAAAGCTGGCTCGCCGGGCATCGCGCCAGTCTGGGTGCAGGCGGTAGAACTCTTCGATCACGAGCTCGAGGTCTTGCATCTGCATGCCGGCCAAGCGCTCGTCCTCGAAGCTGAAGTACAGCAAGCCCTCGCGCAGGGTGCCGGCGGCGTGACGGTCGGCCAGCAGTTGCCACAGCAGGCTGGTCTTGCCGGCGCGCCGCATGCCGATGACGGCCGTGGCCTTGCCCTTGACAGCCGGCAACCAGACATCACGACGCGTGAGCACCGGTAATGCGGCGGCCTGGGCGTCGAGGATTTTCTGGCGAACCGTTGCTCGAAATTGACTGTCCATGGAGACAGATTTTATTTATATTTGTCTTTTTTATACGGACAATTTTTCAAAGCAACCTCAATGGCTCCGTCCAAGACAGTCTGACGACAGGAGGCGCGGCCGGCCGGCTGGGGCGCAAGACGGGGCGCAGGGTACACACGTAATGAGGGCCTGGATCGCCACGCCCCTGCGGGCCTCGCGATGACGGCACGCTTGCCCCGTCATTGCGAGGCCGAAGGCCGCGGCAATCCATGCAGCGAGCAAGGTCATCTGGCAATTTAATTGCACACAATTAAATTGCCAGAAATAATTCAACCCATGACACGCCCCCGCTTCAACGCCGAACAAGCCCTGCTGCTGGACAACCAGCTGTGCTTCGCGCTGTATTCGGCCTCGCTGGCCATGACCAAGCTCTACAAGCCCCTGCTCGAGCCGCTGGGCCTGACCTACCCGCAGTACCTGGTGATGCTGGTGCTGTGGGAGCGCGACGGCCTGATGGTGTCGGAGCTGGGCGAGCGGCTGAGCCTGGACTCGGGCACGCTCACGCCGCTGCTCAAGCGCCTGGAGGCGGCCGGCCTGATCGCCCGCCTGCGCGCCGTGGACGACGAGCGTCGCGTGCACGTCACGCTCACGACCGCGGGCCGCGAACTCAAGGCCCGCGCCGCCGAGGTGCCCGGCTGCGTGTTCGCCGCCACCGGCTGCAGCCTGCTCGAGCTGAAGGCGCTCACCCAGCAGGTCAAGGCCCTGCGCGCCCGACTCGCCGCCTGACATCCCCCTTTTTCCCCACCCGCTTCGACGAAGCATTTCACGCAAGGACCAACCATGACCACCCGACTCGACAAAGTTCTCTACACCGCCGTCGCCACCTCCACCGGCGGCCGCGATGGCCGCGCCGTCAGCTCCGACGGCCTGCTCGACGTCAAGCTCGCGCCGCCCAAGGAACTCGGCGGCATGGGCGGCGCGACCAACCCCGAGCAGCTGTTCGCCGCCGGCTACTCGGCCTGCTTCATCGGCGCGCTCAAGCATGTGGCGGGCCTGCAGAAGGTGGCCGTGCCGGCCGACACCGCGATCACGGCCTCGGTCGGCATCGGCCCGATCCCGCAGGGCTTCGGCATAGCGGCCGAGCTGGTGGTCAGCCTGCCCGGCGTGGAGCGCGAGGTGGCGCAGAAGCTGGTGGACGCCGCGCACCAGGTCTGCCCCTATTCCAACGCCACGCGCGGCAACATCGAGGTGACGATCCGCCTGGCCTGAGCGCCCGAGGGGCCGTCGGTCAGGGCCTGCGCTGCAGCTGGCGCACCTGCTCGCGCAGGCCCTGCACCTCGCGGCGCAGGGTCTGCAGCTCCTGCATCAGGTCGCGCTCGATCTGATGCTCCTCGTCCTCGACCTCCTGCTCCACGAAGATCGCGGCCAGCGAGGCCGTGACCAGCGAAAGCACGGCCAGCCCCAGCAGCACCACCAGCACGGCGAACACGCGCGAGGCGTGGCTGGACGGCACCAGGTCGCCGTAGCCCACGGTGGCCGCCGTCGTGAAGGCCAGCCACAGGCCGTCGGCCAGCGTGACCACCTGCGGGTCCAGCAGCCAGAAGCCCAGGCCGCCCAGGCCCAGGATGGCCAGCGCCAGCACCAGCGAATAGATCAGCCCGCGGCGCATCAGGCGCCGCCGGTGCAGGCGCTTGCGTGGACGCAGGTGCAAGGTCATGAAGGCATTGTGACGCTGGCCGGCGCCGCCCGTGATTGACGCAGGTCAATTCCGGCGCCTCACCCAGCGGCGCAGCCAGGCCGCCCTGGGCTAGGATGGCGCCAAGAGTCCCCCCATGAAGCTGGCACTGCTGTCCGACATCCACGCCAACCTGCAGGCCTTCCAGGCCTGCCTGGCCCATGCGCGCGGCCAGGGCGCCCAGCGCTACGCCCTGCTGGGCGACCTGGTGGGCTATGGCGCCGACCCGGTGGCCGTGGTCGAGCTGTGCATGCAGCTGGCCGGGGCCGGCGCGGTGGTGGTGCAGGGCAACCACGACGCCATGGCGGTGGCGCCGCATGAGGCCGGGCCCACGCTCGGCGCCAGCACCGCGGCCTGGACCCACGCCCAGCTCAGCCCGGCGCAGCGCGCCTTCCTGGCCGGCCTGCCCCTGCTGCACGAGGAGGGCAGCCTGATGCTGCTGCATGCCAGCGCCGACGCGCCCGCGCGCTGGCATTACGTGCAGGACGAGCGCAGCGCCGCGGCCAGCCTGGACGCCGCGACGGCCGGCCGGCCCGGGCTGCGCCATGTGTTCGGCGGCCATGTGCACCAGCAGACGCTCTACTACCGCGGCGCGGGCCGCGCGCTGATGCGCTTCGAGCCCACGCCCGGCGTGGCCTTGTCGCTGCCGCGCCACCGCCTGTGGCTGGCCACCATAGGCTCGGCAGGACAGCCGCGCGACGGCGACCCGCGCGCCATGTACGCGATCTTCGACACGGCCCGGGCCCAGCTGAGCTTTCACCGCGTGCCCTACGACCACCCGGCGGCGGCGGCGGCGATACGCCGTGCGGGCCTGCCCGAGTTCTTCGCCGCACGGCTCGGGGAGGGGCATTGAAGCTGCTCGAACCCGGCGAGCGGCTGGACGGCTTCGTCATCGGCGAATGCCTGCACGCGGGCGGCATGGCCCATATCTACCACGTGGACTTCGAGGACGGGCGCCCCGCCCCTTTCCCGATGGCCATGAAGATCCCGCGCATGACGGCCGGCGACGGTGCCGAGAACATCCTGGGCTTCGAGGTCGAGCTGCAGATCCTGCAGGCGCTGAGCGGCCCCCATGTGCCGCGCTTCGTGGCCGCCGGCGACCTCATGCGCATGCCCTTCCTGGTGATGGAGTACCTCGAGGGCGAGACCCTGCAGCAGCGGCTGGACCGCGGCCAGCGGGAAGATGCGCAGACCCTGGCCCAGCTGGGCGCGGCCATGGCGCGCGCCGCGCACAGCCTGCACCGCCAGAACTGCTGCCACCTGGACCTCAAGCCGGCCAACGTGCTGATGCGCCCCGACGGGCAGGCCGTGCTGCTGGACTTCGGTCTGTCCTGCCATGCCCATTACCCCGACCTGCTGGCCGAGGAGCTGCGCCGGGCCGTGGGCTCGCCGGCCTGGATCGCGCCCGAGCAGGTGGTGGGCGTGCGCGGCGACCCGCGCAGCGACATCTTCGCGATCGGCGTCATCCTGTACGAGCTGGCCACGGGCGAGCTGCCCTTCGGCGCCCCGGCCACCCGGGGCGGGCTGCGCCAGCGCCTGTGGATGGACCCGCCGCCGCCGCGCCGCCACCGGCCCGAGCTGCCCGAATGGCTGCAGGAAGTCATCCTGCGCTGCCTGGCGCCCGAGGCGGCGCAGCGCTACGCCTCGGCCGCGCTGCTGGCCTTCGACCTCACACACCCGGACCAGGTGGCCGTCACCGAGCGCGGCCGCAGCACGCGCGGCACGGGCTTTCGCACGCATTTCAAGCGCTGGCTCAGGGCCGCCGGCATGCATTACCAGCCCAGCCCGCTGCCGGCGCAGCAGGTCGAGGAGGTGCCCATCGTGATGGTGGCCGTGCCGCACCAGGACGTGAGCGACGCCACCCTCTACTCGCTGCGCCAGGCGGTGGCGCGCTCGCTGGGCCTGCGCCCAGGCGCGCGCCTGGCCTGCGTGACGGTGATCTCGCCCGGCGCCAGCAGCTCCACCGACAGCGCGCGCAGCGAGACCAGCCTGCACCGCCAGCACCTGGCCCTGCTGCGCCAGTGGGCCCAGCCGCTGGACCTCGCCGGCCACCAGGCCTCCTTCCACGTGCTGGAGGCCGGCGACGTGGCCCAGGCCCTGCTGCGCTACGCCCAGGGCAACCAGGTCAGCCTGATGATCCTGGGCGCGGCCACGCATGGGCTGCAGATGCAGCGCCTGCTGGCCACGGTGCCGATCCGCGTGGCCATGGCGGCGCCCTGCACGGTGATGCTGGTCAAGCAGGGGCTGCCGTTCGAGCGCCTGGGAGAGTACGGTGCCTGAAGCGGCGCAGAAGCGGAAGAGGCGGCGACAATGCCGGCATGCCATCCGACCACCTGCCACCGTCCGCCACCCACCCCTACAGCGCCCTGACCCCCGACCTGGTGCTCGACGCGCTGGCCGGCGTGGGCCTGTACGGCGACGGCCGGCTCACCGCTCTGAGCTCCTACGAAAACCGCGTCTACCAGGTCCACCTCGAGCAGCCGCAGGCCGGCCATGAGAGCGTGGTGGCCAAGTTCTACCGCCCGGGCCGCTGGAGCGAGGCCCAGATCCTCGAGGAGCACGGCTTCGCCGCCGAGCTGATGACTGCCGAGGTGCCGGTGGTCGGCCCGCTGGTGCTGCAAGGCCGTACCCTGCACCAGTTCGGCGGCTTTGCCTTCAGCGTCAGCCCGCGGCGCGGCGGTCGCGCGCCCGAGCTCGAGGACCACGAGGTGCTGGAGTGGATAGGGCGCTTTCTGGCGCGCATCCACAGCGTGGGCGCTGCCCGGCCGTTCGCGGCCCGGCCGGCGCTGGACCTGGCCAGTTTCGCCATCGAGCCGCGCGAATGGCTGCTCGCGCACCAGATGATCCCGTTCGAAGTGCAGGGCGCCTGGGAAAAGGCCTGTCAGACCGCGATCGACCTGATCGCCGCGCATGCGCCGCTGACGGGCCAGGGCGAGGGCCTGATCCGCCTGCACGGCGACTGCCACCCCGGCAACATCCTCTGGACCCCGGTCGAGCTGCCCGGCGGCGGCCCGCATTTCGTGGACCTGGACGACGCGCGCATGGGCCCGGCGGTGCAGGACCTGTGGATGCTGCTGTCGGGCGAGCGCCGCCAGCGCCAGGCCCAGCTCGGCGCCCTGCTCGACGGCTACGAGCAGTTCCGCGAATTCGACCGGCGCGAGCTGGCGCTGATCGAGCCGCTGCGCACCCTGCGCCTGATCCACTACAGCGCCTGGCTGGCGCGGCGCTGGGACGACCCCATCTTCCCGATCAACTTCCCCTGGTTCGGCAGCCCCGACTACTGGCGCGGCCAGGTCGACATGCTGCACGAGCAGATCGAGGCCATGCAGGAGGCGCCGCTGGTGGCCTGAGCGCGCGACCTGGACCCTGACGCTGCCGTGAAGCCCGCAGACTCGCCCCCTGCCGCCCGCCACCTGCGCCGGCCCGCCGCACAGGCCGCTCTGGCCGGCCTCGCCACGGGCCTGGCGACGCTGGTCTGCATGGGGCTGGACGCGCACATGTCGGTGGCGGCGCTGGCCCTGGTCTACCTGGTCGCGGTGCTGGTCACGGCCGCCCTGCTCGAGCGCTGGGCCGCGGTGCTGACCTCGGTGGCCAGCGTCTCGGCGCTGAATTACTTCTTCGTGCCGCCGCGTCACAGCTTCCAGGTCGACGGACCGGAATACCTGCTGACGCTGGCCATCCTGCTGGCCGTGTCGCTCAGCATCAACAGCCTGGTCGCCAGCCTGCGCGCACGCCGCGCACAGGCCGAGCGCCGTGCGCGCCAGGCCGGCGAGCTGCACGAGCTCAGCGAGCAGCTGGCCGAGGGCCAGGGGCCGCGGGCCGTGGCGCAGGCGGCCGCGCACTGGCTGGCAACCCGGCTCGGCCGGCCCTGCGCCGTGTTCCTGCAAGCCGACGACCCGCCGGGCGGACCTCCCGCCCTGCCCCGCGGCACGGGCGCCCAGGCCCGCGGACTGCTGTGCCTGGCTGCACCGCAGGCGGCCGGCGGCGCCGAGGCCGGGCCGGCATTTCACGCCGCCGCAGCGGCCTGGGCCATGGAGCAGAGGCGCCCGGTCGGCCGCGGCTGCCCGGACTGGCCGCAGCTGGCCCTGTGGTGCGCGCCATTCGCCGGCACCCAGCCCGGCGGCGCGGTGCAGGTCCTGCTGGCGGACGCGGCGCGGCCAGACGCGGAGACCCTGGCGCACTGGCTGGCGCTGGCGCGCCAGGTCGGCCTCTCGGTGGAGCGCGAGCGCGCCGCCGCCGCGGCACGCACGGCGCAGGACAGCGCGCAATCGGAGGCCACGCGCAACGCGCTGCTGGCCTCGCTCTCGCACGACCTGCGCACGCCGCTGGCCGGCATCCTGGGCAGCGCCAGCGCGCTGCGCGAGCAGGGCGGCGCCATGCCCGCGGTGCAGCGCGAACGCCTGCTGGCCAACCTCGAGGACGAGGCCCAGGACATGACGCTGATGGTGGACAACATCCTGCAGATGGCCCGCCTGTCGCAGGCGCAGTGCCGCATCCGGCTGCAATGGGAGTCGCTGGAGGAAATCGTCGGCGTGGCGGTGCAGCGCCTGCGCCGGCGCTGGCCGGCCGCGCGCATCCATTGGCGCGTCGGCAGGCGGCTGCCCCCCATCTTGGCCGAGGCCGGCCTGCTGGCCCAGGTGCTGGCGAACCTGGTGGACAACGCGGTGCGCCACAGCGGCGGGCAGGCCGAGGTCCTGATCCGCGCCGGCCGCACGCGCAGCGGCCTGTTCCTCGCGGTGCGCGACCATGGCCCGGGCCTGCCCGAGGGCGATCCGCAGACCCTGTTCGAGCGCTTTCACCAGGGCGCCATGTCGGCCCACGGCGACGCGGGGGCGGCCGGGCTCGGCCTGTCCCTGTGCCAGACCATCGTGCAGGCGCATGGCGGGCAGATCGCGGCGCTGCGCTGCGCGCCGGGCGCCGAGTTCCGTATCGAGCTGCCGGCCGCCGCAGCGGTGAAGGAAACCGGCCATGCCTGAGCCGTCCCGCATGCCCTGCGTGCTGGTGGTCGAGGACGAGCGCTCGATCGCGCAATTCCTCGCCGCCAGCCTGAGCGCCGGCGGCCTGCGTCCGGTCGGCGCCGGCAGCGCGGCCCAGGCCCTGGCCGAACTGGAACGGCTGGAGGGTCTGGACCCGCCGCGCCTGCTGATCCTGGACCTGGGCCTGCCCGACCTGGACGGCGTTCAGCTCATCGCGCGGCTGCGCGCCAGGCCGGCCACCCAGGCCACGCCCATCCTGGTGCTCTCGGCGCGCCTGCAGGAGGCGCAGAAGATCGCGGCGCTGGACGCCGGGGCCGACGACTACCTGACCAAGCCCTTCGGCGTGGGCGAGCTGCTGGCCCGCGTGCGCGCCATGCTGCGCCGCGCCGCCACGCCGCAGGCCAGCGCGGCGGTGCTGCGTGTGGGCGAGCTCGCGCTGCGGCGCGACACGCGCCAGGTCACGCTGCGCGGCGAGCCGCTGCACCTGAGCCCGATCGAGTACCGGCTGCTCGAGCGGCTGGCGCGCCAGCCGGGCCAGGTGCTCACGCACCGGCAATTGCTGGCCGACGTCTGGGGCGCTCAGCAAGTCGACCAGCTGCACTACCTGCGCATCTACATGGGCCACCTGCGGGCCAAGATCGAGGCCGACCCGGCCGCGCCGCGCTACCTGCTGACCGAGCTCGGCGTGGGCTACCGGCTGGCCAGCGAATGAGCGGCGCCCGGCGTGGCCGGGCATTTATGCGTTTTTTACGCGGGCCGCGCGACAAAGCAGACCTCGTTGTTCCAAAAGAGGTTTGGCATGGACACCCCACTGGCCGTTGCGGCCAAGGCCGACACGCAGGAGGCGCCGGAGCACCGCCAGGGCACGGCCGCCCTGGCCCTGGCCGCGCTCGGCGTGGTCTACGGCGACATAGGCACCAGCCCGCTGTACACGGTGAAGGAGATCTTCGGCCATGTCACCGGCGTGCCGCTGAACCCCGAGACCGTCGTGGGCGCGGTTTCGGTGGTGCTGTGGGCGCTGATGCTGGTGGTCACGCTCAAGTACGTGGTGCTGGTGCTGCGCGCCGACAACCGCGGCGAGGGCGGCATCATGGCCCTGCTGGCCCTGGCCTCCGAGACCGCCGCCGGCCAGCCCGTGTTGCGGCGCCGCCTGCTGCTGCTCGGCACCTTCGGCGCCTGCCTGTTCTACGGCGACAGCGTGCTGACCCCGGCGATCTCGGTGCTCAGCGCGGTCGAGGGGCTGGAGATCGCCACGCCGGCGCTCAAGCCCTGGGTGCTGCCGATCTCCATCGGCATCCTGGCCGGCCTGTTCGCGGTGCAGCGCCATGGCACGGCCGTGGTGGGCCGCTGGTTCGGGCCCATCATCGTGCTCTGGTTCCTGGTGCTGGGGGCCGTGGGCTTGTCGCAGATCGCGCAGGCGCCGCAGATCCTGCAGGCCATCGACCCGCGCCACGCATGGTTGTTCCTGTCGCAGCGCGGCTGGGGCCTGTTCCTGGCCGTGGGCGCCGTGGTGCTGGCCGTGACCGGCACCGAGGCGCTCTACGCCGACATGGGGCATTTCGGCAAGCGGCCGATCCGCCTGGCCTGGAGCGGCTTCGTGCTGCCGGCACTGGCGCTCAATTACGCCGGCCAGGGCGCGCTGCTGCTGCACAGCCCGCAGGCGGTGAGCAACCCCTTCTACCTGATGTTCCCGCCGGCCCTGCTGTGGCCTGCGGTCGTCATCGCCACGGCCGCCACCATCATCGCCTCGCAGGCCGTGATCTCGGGCGCCTATTCGCTGACCCAGCAGGCGATACAGCTGGGCTTCCTGCCGCGCATGCGCATCGTCCACACCTCGGCGCACGAGAAGGGCCAGATCTACGTGCCGGCCGTCAACTGGCTGCTGCTGGCGGCCGTGGCGCTGGCCTGCCTGGGTTTCGGCAGCTCGTCGGCCATGGCCTCGGCCTACGGCATCGCCGTCACCGGCACCATGCTGATCACCACCGTGCTGACCTACTACGTGGTGCGCCGCGCCTGGGGCTATCCGGCCTGGGTCTCGGTCGGGGCCACGGCCTTCTTCGTCGCGCTGGACGCGCTGCTGCTGGCCTCGTGCTCGGTCAAGATTGTCGAGGGCGGTTGGTTCCCGCTGGCGCTGGCGGCCGGCCTGCTGCTCGTGATGACGACATGGGAGCGCGGGCGAGAGCTGCTGATGGCCGAGCTGCATGCCCACCAGCCGCGGCTGGACGAGTTCGCCGCCAGCCTGGCGCATGAGCCGCAACCGCGCCGCGTGCCGCGCACCGCGGTCTTCCTCTCGGCCGAGCGCGGCGTCGTGCCCCAGGCGCTGCTGCACAACATCAAGCACAACCTGGTGCTGCACGAGCGCAACATCGTGTTGACGGTGCAGTTCCACGAGCGGCCCTGGATAGGCTTCGATGAGCGCGCGGAGGTCGCGCAGGTAGGCCACGGCTTCTGGCAGGTCAGCTTGCATTTCGGCTTCATGAACCAGCCCGACATCCCGAAGGCGCTGGAACTGTGCGCGGCGCAGGGCCTGGCGATAGACCCCTTCGCGACCTCGTTCTTCCTCAGCCGCGAAACCGTGGTGCCCTCGTCCGGCCCGAAGATGGCCCTGTGGCGCGAGCGCCTGTTCGAAACCATGTCACGCAACGCCGGGCGTGCCGTGGAGTTCTTCAGCTTGCCGCACAACAGCGTGATCGAGCTCGGGACGCGGGTGCAGATATAGGGGTCGCCGAGCCGTCCATGCACGGCCGCGAACAGTTCCTGCGCCAGGCTCAGCGTGAGCGCGTTCAGGCGCTGGGGGCGGTTCAGGCGCAGCTCAAGGACGCCATCACCGAGGTGGGTGGTGATGTCCATCAACGCCTCACGCCGCCCGAGCCATCGACTCGATCTGGTCCAGCACGCGCAGCAGTTCGGTCACCTGGGCGGGCGTGAACAGGCCGTCTGGCCCGCGCGGCGCCACATCGGTGAAAGGCGGCTCGTACAGCAATGCCGTCGCCATCACGCCCTGCTCGGTGAGGTGCGTGACGATCAGGCTGATGAATTCCAGCTGGTTCGCGCTCAAGGTCTTGCCGGCCACGAAGGCACCCAGGGCCTGCGTGGCGGCCTCGCGATCCAGCCCCACCAGGGAACGCACGAACAGGCCCAGCCCGTGCGCCTGTTCGCTGGCCCGGTGCACATCGTCCGCGCTGCCCGCGCCGCTGTCCACCAACATGCGCTCCAGTTCGGCCAGGTCCGCCGCCGTCAACGGCTGGTTGCGGCGCAGCTTGTGCAGCGCGAGGTGGTTCTCATGGGCGCGCAGGAAGGCACGCGCCTTGAGACGAAAGCGCTCGAAGTCGCCGGCGCTGCCGCTCAGCGGAAGGCTCACCTCGGACACCTCGCCCAACTCATCGGCGAAGTCGGTGTAGACGACCTTGCGCCGGGCTTTTTCCAGCAGCTTGATCAGGGCGCGCAGCTTGCGGCGTGCCTGCTCCAGCATGGGCAGGGTCACGTCCTGCCACCAGTCATCGCCAGCCACCGCCTCGATCAGCAGCATCTGCTCACGCACGGCTGGAATGCTGGCCAGTTCCAGAAGGCCTTCGGCCAGCGCGCGGACCTGGTCGCGCAGGCGCTCGAAGCCCGGCTCGGCGCGCAGGCTGGCGAGTTGCAGGCGCAGCATCAGCAGGTCGAAACGCTTGGCGTCCTCGTCATCGTCGCGCACGGCCGTGGGCAGGCCCGACACATGGGCGGCGATGTCCTCAAGCTGCTCGGGCGAGACGCGTTGCCACGCGTCGGTCTGGCTCCAGGCCTCCACCCAGCGGCGCTGCGGACGCACCACGAAGTTGTCCAGGCTCATGCCCGCCACGGCCGCATGCAGTAGGGCCGCCGTGTCACGGCGGATGCCTTCCTCCGTCAGCGCCAGCCCCGGCGGCGACCTGTCCGCGGCCATGCGCCCGCCCGCCGCCAACCGCGCATCCAGCTCCCCCAGCAGCGCGAGTCGCGCCTTGAACAGGCGCTGGCCCAGCGGCTCACCCAGCGCGCCGTCGCTGCCTTCGAGGTTCTGGCTGAAGTATTCAAGGTTCTGGCAGAAATCAAAAACCATGAACTCGCGCTTGTGGTTTTCCGGCCCATCGCCCGGACCGAACAGGTTCGGGCACAGCCGCGTGCCGCGCCCCAGCATCTGCCAGAACTTGGCCTTGGAACGCACGATCTTGAAGAACACCAGGTTCACCACCTCGGGCACGTCGATGCCGGTGTCGAGCATGTCCACCGAAATCGCGATGTGCGGCGCCTTGTCCTTTTGGGAAAAATCGTCGATCAGGCTCTGGGCGTACTCGGTCTGGTAGGTGATGACCCGCGCGAACTGGCCTGCGTAGTGCGGGTAGTTGGCATTGAAGCGCCGGGCGATGAACTCGGCGTGGTCGCTGTTCTTGGCGAAGACGATGGTCTTGCCCAGCCGGTCGCCGCCCGCCACGCTCTGGCCGCGCGTCATCAACAGCTCCAGCACCTTGTCCACGGTGTCGGTGTTGAACAGCCACTTGTTGACGGCCTCGGCCCCCACCTCGTCCGGGGTGTTGCCGTCCTCGTCCCACTCCAGTTCGTCCCACTGCGCCTGCTCCTCCTCGCTCAGGTCGACATAGCGGATGCCCTCGCGCTGGAATTTCAACGGCACCGACACCGCGCGCGGCGGCACCAGGTAGCCCTCCGCAATGGCATCGTCCAAACCGTAGGCGTCGGTCGGCACGCCGTCTTCCAGGCCGAACAGGCTGTAGGTGTTGCGGTCGATCTCGTCCTTGGGCGTGGCCGTCAGGCCCACCAGCAACGCGTCGAAATAGCCGAAGATGGCGCGGTACTTCTGGTAGATGGAGCGGTGCGCCTCGTCCACGATGATCAGGTCGAAGTGGCCCACGCCGAAGCGGCGCTGCCCGTCCTGGGATTCATTGATCAGCCCCATCATCGTCGGGTAGGTGCTGACGTAGACGCGACCGTCGGTTGCCTTGTCCGTCACCAGGTTCACCGCCGCCGCGTCGGGCAGGTGCGCCTTGAAGGCATTGGCCGCCTGCCGCACCAGCGCCACCCGGTCGGCCAGGAACAGCACGCGCTTGGCCCAGTTGGCGCGCATCAGCAAGTCCACCAGCGCGATCACGGTGCGCGTCTTGCCCGCGCCGGTGGCCATCACCACCAGGGCCTTGCGCTGCCGGTCCGCTTCAAAGGTCTCGCCGATGCGGCGGATGGCCCGTTGCTGGTAATGGCGCTCCACGATCGCCGCGTCGATCGGCATGACGGCCAGGGGCCGCGCCGTGCCGCGCCGCTGCACCTGCAGTTGCAGCTCGTCCTTCTTGTGGAAGCCCTGCACCGGGCGCGGCGGATAGCGCGTGTCGTCCCACAGCCAGTGTTCGTAGCCGTTCGTGGTGTAGATCAGCGGGCGCTGGCCGAACTGGCGTTCAAGACAATCGGCGTACAGCTTCGCCTGCTGCTGGCCCACGCGGGCGTCGCGCCGCGTGCGCTTGGCTTCCACCATCGCCAACGGCTTGCCGTCGTCGCCCCAGAGCACGTAGTCCACAAATCCCTTGCCCCCGGCATTGGGCATGCCGGCGACTTCGAATTCGCGGTCGCGGGGCTGGTCCAGCCCCCAGCCCGCTTCTTTCAGCAGCAGGTCGATGTAGAGGTCGCGCGTCTGCGCCTCGTTGTAGTCGTGGGCGTCGGGCGTGGCCGCGTTGGCGGCCTTGGCGGCGGCCACCTCGGCGCGCAGGCGGGCAAGCTCTTCGTCCAGCGCGGCGGACTTCAGCTGTACCGCGGCCAGCGCGGCGTCGCGCGCGGCCAGGTCGTCGGCCAGTTTCTGCAGCGCGGCCTGGGACTGTGCCGCCGCGCCGGCTGCCTCGGGCCGGGGCAGCCACTCGGGGTGGAACTGCTGCGCCGCATCGGGCCGCGCGGCCACGTTGCGCCCATAGTGGCGCGCCAGCCAGAACGCCACCTGGAACAGCTCACGCAGCACGGCCACGGCATCGGGCGCGGCCATCGCGCGGGCGCTGTGCACGGCGCTGTTGCCCTGTTTGCGAATCACGTCCATCTTGGCGTGCAGGCCCGGCCCCACCAGCGCCTTGAAACTCGGCTCGAACAGGAAGGCTGATAGGTCCGGCTTGTAGGGCATGCGCAGGCTGCCACCGCGCCCGCCCTCGGCCTGGTACAGCCAGGCCACCGCCAGCTCCAGCGCGCGGCGCGCGTAGAAGCAGGCCGTGCGCGGATCGGCAAGGGCGGCTTGCTCGGCTTTCAGGACCTCGACATGCAGGGCGGGCCACTCGGCGTGCAGGAAGGAAAAGTTCGATGGTGTCATGCGTTCTTTTCTCTCCTTGGCTTGCCGTCAGCGTTATTTGGCGACCTGCCCGCCCGCGACAACCGCGTCGGCAATCAGCGGAGCCACTTCTTGCAATCCGTCCAGGGTCAGTTGTCCTGCCAAGTACAACTTGTACCAAGACCGGCGCCACTTAATGATCCGCTCACCGTCGCGCAGCTTGAGCTCTTTGAGGGTGAGCTCCGCCTTCGCCCGGCAGCTCTTCGGCACGGCCTCCGTCAGCACCATTTGCAGAGAGGGCAGCAGTATCTTGAACCAACCCGCTTTCACCTCGAAAGGGTCCAGAACCGTGTCATCCTTGTTCCGCTTGGACGAATTCAGGGTGTTCGAAGCGAACCGGTAATTGCTCCATTCGTAAGCGAGGGTCCGGTGATTTTTGAAACTCAAATAGTGGTCCACAGAGCCGCCTGTCGGGTCCAGCATCGCGGCGTAGCCACACCGGTTGGCAAACCCATCTGCGAGCGCGGACGTGAACGGCACCCAAAGTGTTTTGGGGCGTTTGGCGTTCGGGTTGGCCTTGAGCCACTGGTTCCCGGGTGTCTTGACCTCGGCGTCAAACTTGGCGGGTTTCTTTACCTTGGCAACGGGAATCACGAGCGCGCTCCCGTGGCACCCTTGATGGCGTTGGTGTGAACCAACCATCGAGGCCAGAACTCATCTCCTGCTGGCAGCAGCTTTTGCAGCTGCGCGTGGATGGCCTTCTTCGACTCGAAGCCGGCTGGCAACGGCCTTTCCTCACGCATGAAAGCTTCTGCCGCTTCGATGGCCTTTTCGGCTTCCATCGAGCGTGCTTGTTCCAGACCAAATGTTTCCGACACCAGCCAGTTCGTCACGTCGCCCTGCGTGGCCCAGCCCCCTTGCTCCAAGTTAACTTGACCGTTGCGCAAAGACAGGTGAATCAGGTCATCCAGGGCTTCGTCAAAGAACGGCTCCAGGGAGGCAGCCACCAGCGGCGCATGGGTGGCCACCAAGACCTGCGGTGGTGTGCCGGGCGCGCCCCGCAATTCGTCAATGGCCTTCAACATGCTTGGCAGGACCGTCCGCTGCCAGCGCGGGTGCAGGTGAGTCTCTGGTTCGTCAAACAAGATGACAAAACGGTCCTCGGGTTTCTTGCCCAGCAACTTGGCCGCCACGTTGTGTTCGTGCCACGCCCAGACCAGAAAGTAAACCAGGGCCAGCACACGACGAACCCCTGCAGAGGCCAGCGCCACCGGCACGGTCCGATGACCCACCAGCAAGGTCGGTCGATCACGCCCTTCGCCAATGAACACCCGCTGAGGTTGCCCAGCCCGCAAGGGCTCTGAGGGGGGCGACATGACTTCCAGCACCTTTTCCAGCGCCCGAAACTGGGGCTTGCGCCCTTCCTGCCAGTTCACCCAGTCGCGCTCCAGTCCCTCGCAGACACGCTGACCATTCACCTCCAGCCCGTTCCACACTTCGTCGGCCTTGAAGTGGTAGGCCGACGGGCGGGAGGGGTCGGTTCGCCAGTAGTTGCGAGCGGGGTCCCAGACAGAGAAGCCGCCATCAATGCGGATGTATACCACGATGCCTGGCATTACTGGTCGTGCGGCGGGCAAAGGCCAGCTCCCATCCGATTTGGAGTAGGTCGAGGCAATCACCTTGGGGGCCGCTGTCTTGCCCTTAATCGCAAACTCAATGGATGCCTTCTTGGAGGTCATGGGCAGCGCCACAGCGCCCGCCCAGGTGCGCGTGAGCGCCCACCATGCCAGGTCGAGCAGGAAGCTCTTGCCCAGCCCGTTGTCACCAGCAATCAGGTTCAAGCGCGGAGCCCAATCAACCCGAACATCGGGCGAAAGGCCCACGTTGGTGAGGTGCAGATACTTGAGCATGGCGGGCTTCCTTAGACGAATAGCGTGAATTTACTTCACAGCAAACCTGCAAACGCCCGCTGCTGCAGCGAGGCGAACAGCGCGTCCAGCCCGGCCAAGGCCGCGCGGTGACTGGCTTTGAGGGCTGCTATGGCCTGGATGCGGGTGGCGAAGGTTTGTTGGAGGGGGAGCGGGGGCTGGATAACCTGCGTTTCACAAATCTGCTTGATGTTTAGCGTGGGCTGGCTGACCGTTCGCAGCTCGGCGGTGAAGTACCGCTGCACAAAGTCCGTTCGCAAGTAGCTGGCTACAAAAGTACGGTTCACCTTCTCCGACAACGGAACTCGCGCCACGGCACGCGCAATGTTGAATCCTTTCATGGCGGGATCGACCAGCGCAACTACGCCGATGGAACCCACGCAGGTGACCAATACTTCATCGCCTTTCAACCGTGAGCGCTTGTACGCAGCCTCAATAGCTGGATCAATCCGCTTTAGTGCTTTCGGGTCGAAGTTGCCGTCAACGACGTCACCCACCCGGACCAAGGGAATACCCACATCGAGCGCGTCGCCCGGCTGAACAACGCCGTAGTTGATCGTGTCATCTGGTCGCACCAACTGATCCAAGCGAATGATCGACCAGCCCTTCGGATTCGTCACCGGGTCGCCGAACATGTCGAGGAAGATGGACTGGGCGAGGCCGTCGAGTTGGGCCAGGGCGGCGCGGCGCTGGGTGCGCAGGGTTTCGGCCTGATCCAGGATGGCGGCGATGCGGCGTTGTTCGGGGAGGGGTGGGAGTGCAATCTCAAGATCGTCGAGGTGCTCGTTCTTGAGGTTGTTGATGTTCGCGCCTGCTGCCAAGCTGGAGATTTTTCGCCGGTAGTCGCCAGTCTTGAAGAAGTGCGCAAAGAACGAGGCATCGACTTTGGCGTTTGGGCGAAGCACTTTGCAAAACGCACCAAACCCGCCGTTGAATGAGCTTGGCGCAGGAGCCGCCTTGCCGACCACATCCAGGCTTCCGCTGGATGCCGTTATGACAACATCGCCTTTTTGCACCAGCTGCTTTTGTGAGATTCGAGCACTCGGGACATAGACCAGATCGTCGAATACGAGTCCTTCGTCAGTGATGTTCCCGGCTCTCAGAACTGGAAGGTAGCCTTCTTTCGGAATGCGCGATGCGTCTTCCTTTCCATACGAAACGCCGCGGACCTGCTCCGCAAGATCGCCGACACGCGCTCGAACCGGAGCGCTCACTTCAACAACCCCTCCAGCGCCCTCATCCCCCGCGCAATCTCGTCCTCCAGCCGCACCAGTTCGGCCAGTATCTCGGCGGGTGCGCGGTGCTGCACGGGCTCGTGCACCACTTCCTTGTAGCGGTTCAGGCTCAGGTCGTAGCCGTTGGCGGCAATGTCGGCCTTGGGCACGCAGAAGCTCTGGGCGGTGCGGGAGCGGGTGAGTTCGGGCGAGCCCTCACCCTTGGTGTCGCGGTCTTCCAGGGGCACGGCGTCCAGCAGATCGACCACCTTGGCCAGCAGCGCCGGCGTGGGGATGGTGAAACGCGCGTCCTTCATGTGGTGGGCGTAGGTGGAGCCTTCGCTGGCACCACTCGCGCCCAGTGTGCGCAGGAACGGAAACACGTGTTCGCCGACCACGGTGAACATGTCGGCCGGGGCCTGGTTCTTGAAGCGGCTCCAGCGCAAGGCTTCGTAGGGGCGGCCACGCGGGTCCAGGCCCTCGGGGAAGATGCGGCGCTGCAGCGGCGTGCCGAGCCGGACGGCCTTGTTTTCTTCCAGCGTGTGCAGGTCGTCCAGGCGGCGCAGGAACAGCAGGTAGGTGATCTGCTCGATGACCTCGATGGGATTGGCGATGCCGCCGGACCAGAAGGCGTTCCAGATCTGGTCGATTTTGCTTTTCAGGTCGCCGGTAAGCATGTTTGGAGAATGGAACGGGGGAGAGAGGCGCTGAGTGTAGCCATGAAAAAACCCCGTCCGCGGCACCGCGGGCGGGGTTTGACAGGCGGTTGAGGGGACCGGCTGGCCGTTTATTTCGCGTCGCTGCCCGGCTTGCGCTGCGCCGGATCGTTCGGGTCGTAGAGCACCGTGCCGGTGCCCACGCCCACCCCCACGCGCGCGCCACCCACATCGGTGCCGGCGCCCACGCCTACGCCGCCCGTGACCTGGCCGCGCTGGTTGACGCCGACGCCCACGCCGACCGGGCCGGAGCCGGCCGAGACGCCGGCGTTCACCCCGCCCGTGCCCACGCTCACGCCGATGGAGACGCCGGGCGCGATCGGCACGCCGACGCCAACCCCGGCGCCCAGGCTGCCGCAGCCGGCCAGCAGCACGGCGACGAGCAAAGGCAACAGGGCGCTTGTCATGGCCTCATCCTAGCCACAAAGCGCTTCCACGTCGTCACAAGGTGTATGACGGAGCTCAGGCCAGCAGGGCGTTGACGCGCTTGACGTAGGCCGCGGGGTCCTCGGGCAGGCCGCCCTCGGCCAGCAGGGCCTGGTCGAACAGGATATGGGCCAGGTCATGGAAATGCACCGAGCCATCGAGCTTTTTCACCAGCGGGTGCTCGGGATTGACCTCGAGCACGGGCTTGACCTGGGGCGCCTGCTGGCCGGCCTGCTTGAGCAGGCGCGCCAGCTGCATGCTCATGCCAGCGTCCTGCACCACCAGGCAGGCCGGGCTGTCGACCAGGCGCGTGGTCACGCGCACGTCCTCGACCCGGTCCTTGAGCGCCTCCTTGAGCTTGGCCAGCAGCGGCTTGAAAGCCTCGGCGGCTTCTTCGGCGGCCTTCTTCTCGGCCTCGTCCTGCAGCTTGCCCAGGTCCACCGCGCCCTTGGCCACCGACTGCAGCGGCGTGCCGTCGAAGTCATGAAGGAAGTTCAGCGCCCACTCGTCGACGCGGTCGCTCATCAGCAACACCTCGATGCCCTTCTTCTTGAACACCTCGAGCTGCGGGCTGTTCCTGGCCGCGGCCAGGGTGTCGGCCGTGATGTAGTAGATGGCCTCCTGGCCCTCCTTCATGCGCGCCTTGTAGTCGGCGAAGGACACGCTGGCCTGGTCCGAGGCGGTGGAGGCGAAGCGCAGCAGCTTGGCGATGCGCTCGCGGTTGCCGAAGTCCTCGCCCAGGCCCTCCTTGAGCATGGCGCCGAACTCCGCGTAGAACTTGCCGAACTTGCCGGCGTCGGCCTTGTCTTCCTCGCTCGCATCGGCGGCCGGGACCTCGCGCCGGGCCAGGTCCTCCAGCATGGCGAGCACGCGGCGCGTGTTGCCCTCGCGGATGGCCTTGACGTCGCGGCTTTCCTGCAGCAGCTCGCGGCTCACGTTGAGCGGCAGGTCGGCCGAGTCGACCACGCCCTTGACGAAGCGCAGGTAGCCGGGCAGCAGGGCCTCGGCCTCGTCCATGATGAAGACGCGCTTGACGTAGAGCTTGAGCCCGCCCTTGCGCTCGCGGTTCCAGAGGTCGTGCGGCGCATGGGCCGGCAGGTAGAGCAGCTGGGTGTACTCGGTGCCGCCCTCGACGCGGTTGTGCGACCAGCTCAGCGGTGCCTCGAAGTCGTGGCTGATGGCCTGGTAGAAGGCCTGGTACTGCTCGGCCGTGATGTCCTTCTTGGCGCGCGTCCACAGCGCCGTGGCCTGGTTGATGGTCTCCCACTCGCCGGTCTTGATCATCTGGCCGGGCTGCTCGTTCTCGCCCTCCTTCCACTCCTCCTTCTCCATCAGTATGGGCAGGCTGATGTGGTCGGAGTACTTGCCGACGATCTCCTTGAGCTTCCAGCCGTTGGCATACTCCAGCGCGTCCTCGCGCAGGTGCAGGACGACGCTGGTGCCGCGCTGCTCGCGCAGTATGGACTCGACCTCGAAGTCGCCCGTGCCGCCGCTGACCCAGCGCACGCCGGCTTCGGCCGAGAGGCCGGCGCGGCGCGACTCGACGGTGATCCTGTCGGCCACGATGAAGCCCGAGTAGAAGCCCACGCCGAACTGGCCGATCAGCTGGGCGTCCGCCTTCTGGTCTCCCGAGAGCTTGCCCATGAACTCCTTGGTGCCACTCTTGGCGATGGTGCCCAGGTGGTCTATCGCCTCCTGCTCGCTCATGCCTATGCCGTTGTCGCTGATGGTCAGCGTCCTGGCGTCCTTGTCGAAGGACAGGCGCACCTCCAGCTTGGGTGCGTCCTCGTACAGCGCGGCGTTGTGCAGGGCCTCGAAGCGCAGCTTGTCGCAGGCGTCGGAGGCGTTGGAGATCAGCTCGCGCAGGAAGATTTCCTTGTTGGAGTACAGCGAGTGGGTGACCAGGTGCAGCAGCTGCGCGACCTCGGCCTGGAAAGAATGGGTGTGTTTGCTCATGTGAAAAAAGCGTATGGACAGAAGGGAACAAACCGGATCGATCGCGCCCAGATGGGGGCGACCGGTCCGCTTTCAAGGGGCGGAACCGCGACTCACCAGCCGCTGAAGGCCTCGACCCGGCTGCCCCCGCGGCGAATCGCCGTCTGCAGGGCATGATCGGCGCGCTCCGTCAGCTGCCGCGGGTCCTGGTCCCGCCCCGGCACCATGGCCGACAGGCCGATGCTGGCGGTCATGGAGCGCCCGGCCCAGGGGTGGTGCTCCAGCGCCAGCCGCACGCGCTGGGCCGCCGTCATGGCCGAGCTCACGCCGTTCGAAGGCAGAATCGCCGCGAACAGCTCGCCGCCGTAGCTGGCAACGAGGTCGCTGCAACGCAGCGCTTCCACGATCAGCGCCGCGGCCTGGGCCTGAGCGGCGCTGGCCTCGTCGGGTGACCGCCCTTGCTGTGCCGCCGGCTGCGCCAGGGCGCCGCGCACCGCCACCAGCAGCATCGCCAGGGACTCGTTGCGACGCGCGTGGCGTTGCCACTCCTCGGCCAGGCGGCGCTCGAAGGCCCGGCGGTTCCAGACCTGGGTGAGCGGATCGACGGCGCCCAGCCTCTCGCCCAGCCAAGTCAGTTGACGCAGCTCGAACTGGGCCACCGCTTGGCGCGCCAGGGCCGCCAGCGCCTGACGCTGGGCATTGCTCAGGGCGCGGACCTGCCGGTCGAACACGCAGAGGACGCCCAGCGCATGACCGGAAGACACGACCAGCGGCGCGCCGGCGTAAAAGCGCAGGCCCTCGGCCCCCTGCACCCAGGGATGTTGGGCGAAACGCGCATCGCGCGTGGCATCCAGCACCTCGAGCAGCCGGCCGGGCTGCTCGATCGCCCGGGCGCAGAAGGAAACGGCGCGCGCAACCTCGCGCTCGGCCCAGCCGTGCATGGCCTTGTTCCATTGCCGGCCGACATCGACCAGGGACAGCATGGCCACCGGCGCCGCACAGACCTGGGCCGCCAGCAGGGCCAGGTCGTCGAAGGCCGGCTCGGGCGGCGTGTCGAGCAAGCCGTAGCGGCGCAGGGTATCGAGCCGGTGCGCCTCGTTCGCACTGGCTGGCGGGGCATCGGCGAAGGCCGTCAGCGGGTTCATGGCGGGTCTCCCCAAAGCGCCTCTTTGAATGTTGTGGCCGGCGCTCGCGAAACTGTAGCAGATCAGAACCGCTCCTGCGGCCCCAGGTACCGCCACTGGCCCAGCGGCAGCTGGCCCAGCGTCACGCCGCCGATGCGTATGCGCTTGAGTCCCACCACCTTCAGGCCCACCAGCTCGCACATGCGCCGGATCTGGCGCTTCTTGCCCTCGGTCAGCACGAAGCGCAGCTGCTCGGGGTTCTGCCAGTCGACCCGGGCCGGCTTGAGCGGCTTGCCGTCCAGGCTCAGGCCATGGCGCAGGCGCGCGAGCTGCCCGGGCGGGAAGGCGGCCTGCACGTCGGTCGTGACCTCGCCGGCCGGCGTGGCGTAGCTCACGCGCACCAGGTATTCCTTGTCCACCAGGGAGTCCTCGGCTATCAGCTGGCGCGCCACGCGGCCGTCCTGCGTGAGCACCAGCAGGCCGACCGAGTCGATGTCCAGCCGCCCCGCGGGCGCCAGGCCGCGCAGCTGGGCCGGGCTGAAGCGGGTGGGCGAGGGATCGCCGCGCCAGTGGTTGCGCGCCTGCACCAGGCTGGCCGCCGGCTGGTGGCCGTCCTCGGCCTGGCCGCTGACATAGCCCACCGGCTTGTTGATCAGGATGGTGACCTGCTGTGCCTGCTGGCCCTGGGCCTGGCGATCGACCGTGATGCGCGCCTGGGCCCCGACCTGCAGGCCCATGGTGGCGAGCTCGCCGTCCACGCGCACCCAGCCGCGCTCTATCCATTCGTCGGCCTCGCGGCGCGAGCACAGGCCCAGATCGGCCATGCGCTTGTTCAGGCGCACCGTATCGGCCGGACCGGCCTGGGGGCGCGGCGCCGCAGGCGCGGGGCCTCTGGCCTCGGCGCCCCTCACCGGGTGCTGCGGGTGCTCCTGGCGCTGCTTGGCCGGCGGTGGCGCCGGCCGCGCCGGGGCGGACGGGCGCGGGCCGCCGGCACGGCGCACTGGCGCGGCAGCGGGCGGCTTGGCGGCGGCCGGCGCCGGCTTCCTGGGCAGGGACAGGGTCTTGCTCATCGCCGGGATTGTCGCACCGGCCCCGTCCCGGCCGGGCGCTCAGCGGCCCAGCCGGTCCAGCCCCACGATGGCGTAGCCCGCCGCCTCCAGGCCCTGGCGGATCGCGCCGGCGGTCTGGACGGCGTCGGGGCTGTCCCCGTGCACGCAGATGCTGTCGATGGCGGTGGGCAGGCGCCTGCCGCTCACGCTGACGATGGCCTGCTCCTGGAGCATGCGCAGCACATGGGCCAGCGCGGCCTCGGCCCCGTGCACCATGGCCCCGGGCTGCGAGCGCGGCACCAGTTGCCCATCGTCCTGGTAGGCCCGGTCGGCGAACACTTCCAGCGCCACGCGCAGCCCCAGGCGTTCGCCGGCAAGGGCCAGTTCCGAACAAGGGGGCGCGAGCAGCAGCAGCTCGCGGCCGGCGGCGCGCACCGCGCGCACCACGGTCTCGGCCAGGGCCGGGTCGGCGCAGGCCATGTTGTGCAGGGCGCCATGCGGCTTCACATGGCTCAGCGCCCCGCCCTCGGCGGCGGCCAGGGCCTGCAGCGCCCCGACCTGGTAGACGATGGCGGCCTCCAACTCCGCCGGCGCCATGTCGATGCGGCGGCGGCCGAAGCCCTGCAGGTCGGGAAACGAGGGATGGGCCCCGAGGCTGACCCCCTGCGCCAGGGCCTGCCGCACGGTCTGGCGCATGACCAACGGGTCGCCGGCGTGGAAGCCGCAGGCGATGTTGGCGCTGGCGACGACGGCCAGCATGGCGCCGTCGTCGCCCATCTTCCAGGCGCCGAAGCTCTCGCCGAGGTCGGCGTTCAGGTTGATCTCTCGCTGGTTCATGGCTCGTTCCGTCAGTTGCCGCCGGGCCGCCCCAAGGCAACTGCGGCCCCCTCGGGGGGCAGCGCAGCACACGCAGTGGCAAGCGTGGGGGCTGTCATCACTCATTGTCCCCACGCGGCGCACACCATGCCGCTGACCAGGTTGGCGGCGTACAGCGCCTCCTCGTCGACGAAGCCCGGCGGCAGGAAGCTCTCCAGACCCGTCGCCCAGGCCTGCCAATGCGCCCGCAGCTCCTGCAGCGCCTGGCGCGCCGCGCCGGCGTCCACGGCCTCGAAGCGCAGCGCCTGGCCGGGCCGGGCCTGCGCCAGGCGCGGCAGGTCGGCGCTGATCACGGTCGCGATCTTGGGGTAGCCGCCCACGGTCTGGCAGTCGGCCAGCAGCACGATGGGCTGGCCGCTGGCCGGCACCTGGATCGCGCCGGGCGTGACCCCGTCCGAGACGATGTCGGCCGCGGCCGGGCTCAGGTGCGCCAAGGGCGCCCCGCTCAGCCGCATGCCCATGCGGTCCTGCTCCGGCGTGACCTGCCAGGGCGAGGCCAGGAAGGCGGCTATCGCCGCGGGCGTGAAATGGTCCTGCTGCGGGCCCAGCATGACGCGGATGGCGCCGGCGCCATGCTCGAACGGCGCGCGGGCACGCCTTTCCTTGGGCCCGGCGCCGGCCGCCAGGCTGCCGCAGGGCAGGCGGTCGCCGGCCTCCAGCGCGCGGCCCCGGAGGCCGCCTATGCCGGCGCGCTGGTAGGTGGACCGGCTGCCCAGCTGGGGCGGCACCCGCAGCCCGCCGGAGACGGCCAGGTAGGCGCAGCCGCCCACCACCGCGCCCAGCTGCAGGCGGTCGCCGACCTCCAGCGTGGCGCTGACCCAGGGCGCCAGCGGGCTGGCCACGCCGCTGGCCCGCACGAGCTTGCCACTGGCCTGGCCGGCCAGGGCCAGCCGCACCGGCCCCTCGCGCACGACCAGGCCGGGCCCCGGGCCGCGCAGCTCGACGCAGGCCTCGCCCAGCGGGTTGCCGACCAGGGCGTTCGCCGCGTCGGCCAGCGGGCGGTCCAGGCAGCCCGAGACCGGGATGCCCTCGTGGCGGCGGCCCAGGCGCCCGCCGTCCTGCACGCTGCAGCCCGGTCCGCCCGCGGTGATCTCGATCAGGCCGGACATGGCGCCTCCTGCGGGTCCAGGAAAGCTTCGCGCGGTATCCGCCCGACCGCCAGCTCGGCGAGCAGGCGCTCGTATTCGCCGCGCGCCACCTCGTACCAGCGCACCTGGTCGCCGGCGGCCAGCCAGGCCGGCTGCTCGCCCTGCGCCAGCGAGAACAGGGGCACGGGGGTGCGCCCGAGCAGGTTCCAGCCGCCCGGGCTGTCCCAGGGGTAGACGCTGCACATCTCGCCGGCCACGGCCAGCGAATGCGCCGGCACGCGCTTGCGCGGCGTGGCCAGCCGGGGCATGGCCAGCTGCGGCGGCAGGCCGCCCATGTAGGGAAAGCCGGGCATGAAGCCGATCATGTAGACGCGAAAGCGCGCCTGGGTCAAAAGGTCGATCACCTGCTGCACCGGCAAGCCCTTGGCCTGGGCCAGCGCGGCCAGGTCGGGCGCGAATTCCTCGTCGAAGCACACCGGCAGGCGCCAGCGCCGGCCCTCATGCGCCCGCTCGTCCACCGCGCCGGCCAGGGCCAGCAGGCGCTGGCCCAGGGCGTTCGCGTCGCTGGCCAGCGGGTCGTAGTGCACGGTCAGCGAGCGGAAGCTGGGCACCAGGTCGAGCACCGTGGCAAAGGCCGGCTCGGCGCCCCGCGCCGCGCGCACGGCGTCGGCCAGGTTCATGACCCGGGCGTTCAGCCCCGGGTCGATGCGGTCGCCGAACTCGACCGTCCAGGCGCTGTCGCCCAGCGGCAGCAGGCGAGGTGCCGCAGCGTATGCCTGAATCATGGTTCGAGCTCCCGTGCGCCGCGGCGCCTAGTTGGCCACGCCCATCACCAGGTCCGGCAACAGGGTCACGATGCCGGGAAAGGCACTGACGAGCGCGATGCACAGCACCAGGCAGCCGAAGAAGGGCAAGGCGGCCTTGGCGATCCGGTTGGCATCCTTGCCGGTCATGTTCTGCAGCACGAACAGGTTGAATCCCACGGGCGGCGTGACCTCGGCGATCTCCACCAGCAGCACCACGAAGATGCCGAACCACACCAGGTCGAAGCCGGCCTTCTGCACCATGGGCAGCACCACGGCCGCGGTCAGCACGATCATGCTGATGCCGTCGAGCGCGGTGCCCAGCACCAGGTACACCACCACCAGCGCGGCGACCAGGGCCAGAGGCGAGAGCTGCATCGCGTCGACCCATTGCGCGAGCTCGCGCGGGATGCCGGTGAAGGCCATGGTCTTGGTCAGGAACGCGGCGCCGGCCAGGATGAACATGATCATGCAGCTGGTGCGGGTGGCGCCCATCAGGCCCTCGCCGAAATTGCGCCAGGTCAGCGAGCGGCTCCACAGCGCGAGCGCCAGCGCACCCAGCACGCCATAGGCGGCGCACTCGGTGGCCGTGGCCCAGCCCGCCACCAGCGCCCAGACGATGAACAGGATCAGCGCGCCGCAGGGAATCAGGTTGCGCGAGAGGCGCAGCTTTTCCCGCAAGCTGATGGGCGGCTCGGCGGGCGGCATGCGCTCGGGGTGGCGCAGCGCCCACCACATGATGTAGCCGGAGAACAGCGCCATCAGCAGGAAGCCCGGCATGAAGCCCGCTAGGAAGATGCGGATGATGGACACGTCGGCCGCCACCGCGTACACGACCATGGTGATCGAGGGCGGGATCAGTATGCCCAGCGTGCCGGCCGTGGCCAGCGAGCCCAGCGTGGTCTGCTCGTCGTAGCCGCGCTTCTTCAGCTCGGGCAGCGCGACCTTGGCGATGGTGGCGCAGGTGGCGGCCGAGGAACCCGACACCGAGCCGAAGATGCCGCAGCCCAGCACGGTGGTGTGCATCAGCCGGCCCGGCACGCGGCCCAGCCAGGGCGCCAGGCCGCTGAACATCTCCTCGCTGAGCTTGGTGCGAAACAGGATCTCGCCCATCCAGATGAACAGCGGCAGGGCCGCCAGCTCCCAGCTCGCATTGCTCTCCCAGAAGGCCGAGAACAGGTTCAGCCCCGGCTGGGTGGAAGTGAAGAAGGCCTGCCCGACCCAGCCGCAGATGGCCAGGGTCATCGCAATCCACACGCCGCCCGAGAGCAACAACAGCATCAACAGCAGCAGCACGCCGCCCACCATCAGGATGTCCATGATCGTTTGCTCCAGGGGGTCAGAGGTCGGACGAGAAATCGCCCGCGGCGTGGCGCTCCTCGACCAGGCGCACGAAGGTGGGCAAGCCGCCGCGCAGCACGATGAGGAACTCGTCGGCCACGGCCAGCACCAGCAGCAGCGCGCCCAGTGCAAAGCTGAGCTGCGGAATCCAGATCGGCAGCGGCAGCAGGCCCTGCGCCACCTCGTTGAAGGCCCAGCTCTGGTAGGTGAAGCTGCAGGCCCACCAGGCCAGGTAGGCGCTGGCGACGGTGGCCACGCCGAGCGAGAACAGCTCGAAGGCGCGGCGCGGGCCGGGCGCCAGCTTTTCCAGCAGCAGGGTCACGCGCACGAAATCGCCATGCTTGAAGGCATGGGCCATGGTCAGGAAGGCCGCCGCGGCGCACAGCCAGGCCACGACGTCGGTGATCGCGCCCGTGGCCCAGCCGAACTGGCGCCCCAGGGTCTGCACCACCATCAGCGCGCCGATCAGGGCCACGCAGGCGGCGCCGAGCACGCCGGCACCGAGATAGATGCCGTCGAGCGCGCGGCGCAGGCGCGACCCGCCGTCCGGGTCCGCGGCCCGGGTCTCCCCGGGCAGGGGCGGCGTGCGCTGCGCCGGTGTAGGTTGAGCCGTTGTGTGCATGTTGGTCTCCTGTGGGGCCGCCTGCGGCCCGTTCACTTCCTGTGGTAGGCGTCGACGATGGCTTTGCCATCGGCGCCGGCCAGCTTGAGCCAGTCCTCGGTCATGCGCGCGCCTATGGCCTTGAGCTCCTGCTTGAGCGTCTCGCTGGTGGGGTCGACCTTCATGCCCTTGGAGGCCAGCGTCTTGACGTACTCGCCGTCCTTTTCCTCGCTGATGCGCCAGCCGCGCTGCTCGGCCGCAGCCGCCTGCCTGAGCACGGCCTCCTGCGTGGGCTTGTCGAGCGCGTCGAAAGCCTTCTGGTTCACCACCACCGCATTGCGCGGCAGCCAGGCGTTGACGTCGTAGAAGTACTTGGCCTGCTCGTAGAGCTTGCTGTCTACGCCGCTGGCGCTGGAGGTCAGGAAGTTGTCGACGCCGCCGGTGGCCAGCGCGGCGCTCAGCTCGGCCAGCTGGATGGTCACTGGCTGGGCACCCACCAGCTGCGCGATGGTCGAGGTGGCCGGGTTGTAGGCGCGCATCTTGGTGCCCTTGAGGTCCCTGGTCGAGGCCACCGGCTTGATCGAGTACAGGCCTTGCGGCGGCCAGGGCACGGCGTACAGCAGCTTCAGGCCCTGCGCCGCCAGCGTCTTGACCAGGTAGGGCTGCGAGGCCTCGTGCAGGCGCCTGGCCTCGGCATAGCTGGTGGCCAGGAAGGGGACCGAATCGAGCCCGAAGATGGGCGCCTCGTTCGCGGCGCTGGAGAGGATGAACTCGCCGATCGACGTCTGGCCCGACTGCACGGCGCGCTTGATCTCGTTGGCCTTGAACAGCGAGGCGTTGGGGTGCACCGTGATCTTGAGCTTGCCGGCGGTGGCCTTGCCGACATCGTCGGCAAACTGCTGCAGGTTCTGCACCTGGTAGGTGTTGGCGCCATAGCCCGAGGGCAGGTCCCATTTGCTCTGGGCGGCCGCGGCGCCGGCCATCATGAGAATCGAGAGAGAGAGGCCAAGCTTGTTCATGGGGGCTCCTGGGTCAGAAAGTGGCGATTCGGCTGTTGAGAAGGTCGGTGATCAGCATGGCGCCCGGGGCGTGGGTGATGCAGAACTCGGGACGCGCCTGCTGGACGGCGGCTTGCGGGGTCACGCCGCAGGCCCAGAACACCGGCATCTCGTCGGGCAGGACATCGACGGGATCCCCGTAGTCGGGGCGCGACAGGTCCGCCACCCCGATCAGGCCGGGGTCGCCCAGGTGCACGGGCGCGCCATGCACGTTGGGAAACCGGGAAGTGATCTGGATCGCACGGATGGCGTCCGCTGCGCGTAGAGGACGCATGGACACGACCATGGGGCCGGAGAAGGCCCCGGCGGGCTCGGTCTGTATAGCCGTGCGGTACATCGCGACGTTGCGCCCCTGCTGGACATGGCGCAAGGGAATGCCCGCCTCGATCAGGGCCTGCTCGAAGCTGAAGGAGCAGCCGATCACGAAGCTGACCAGGTCCTGCGTCCACAGCGCGCGGATGTCGGTGACCTCGTCGACCAGCTCGCCATGCCGCCAGATCCGGTACCGGGGCACGTCGCTGCGGATGTCGATGTCCGCGCCCAGCGTCGGCAGCATCGCCTGCCCCGGCTCCGAAACGGCCAGCAGGGGACAGGGCTTGGGATTGCGCTGGCAATAGCGCAGGAAGTCCGTCGCCCATGCCTGAGGAAGAATCACGACGTTGCCCTGCACATGGGCTTGCGCCAGCCCGGTCGTGTGCGAGGTCCAGACCCCTTCGCGGATCAGCGCCCTGATCCGGTCGGCGTTCAGCCGCTCTGATTCTTTCAGCGCATGCGGGCGCTGCTGCGTCGGTAAACCCACGGTGTCTCCTTTTGTCGTCGCCCGATTGACTAGGCGCATGGACAGATTGTCGAGACCACCACCGACCGAATCAAGATCATTATTTTTCTATCAGACCATCGAAATTTTCGATGGTGAACCCAGCTTCGGTAAGGCCTTAGCGCCACCCCTTTCAAGGTCTTGCTTTCTGCACGCGTCGCACCTCGCGCCGTGGCAGGCGGTGCCCGGCGGGGGCTCATACTGTGGCGGTCGGCATGCGCCGACTGCGCTGTGCTGAACGGCCTGGGGCCGGCGCGGCCGAACTCGCTCCGCGCCCTGCGGGCGCTGCACTCGGACAGCGGCCGCGAGTCAGAAACGAAGCGCGCTGCGCGCGCCCGGCCCCAGACCGCCCAGCACAGTCGCCACAGAAATCGCCCCCACCGGGCACCGCCTGCCGCGGCAAAGTGATGACGCAGCGCTCAATCCTGTAGGAGCGCCAATACGGCCTCTGCAAAGGCTTGCGCGGGTAGGCTGCAGCGCGCCTGCGAGGCGCCGAGAAGCGCAGGGCGCGTGGCCGCGCGCGCAGCGCGCTTCGTGCTCTGACTCGTCGCAGCTGTTTGAGCGGAGTGAGCGCAGCGAACGCAGCGAGTTCTGCGACGGGCCACGTGACCGAGCATCGCAGGGGAGTCGCCGCGCAGCGGCGACCGGATCGCTTGAAGCGCTGCGGCCTGCCCGTGCACGCCTTTGCCGCGCGGCGCGACGAACACCTTGAAAGGGATGGGCCTTAGCGCGTATCGAAGCGCATGGCCGACGCCAGCACGGTTTCAAGCACCTGGCTGGACGGATCGACCCGATAGCTGGCGTGGATGGGCAAGGGCTGGAGCTGGACGTCGGCGCGCAGCGTCTTGAGGTCCGACAGGCTTTTGAGCCGCTCCACCGCCAGCCGCGGCAGCGTGGCGATGCCAAACCCGCCCTGGACCAGCTGCACCATCGCCGATATCGACGAAATGCTGTGCACCCGCAGCGGCGCGATCCGGGCCTGCCGGAACAGGTCGATCAAGGTATGGTGGGGCTGCGAGCCGCGCTGGAAGGTCATCAACTCCATGCCGGCCAGGGCCTGCAGCGTATAGACGCGCTTTCGATGCAGGCGGCTGTTGCCTATGAAGGCCATCTCCATGGGGCGCAGCACCCTGTTCCTGATGCCCTCGCCGGAGGCGGGCAGCGCGGCGAAGGCCAGGTCCAGGGTGCCCCGGGTGACCTGGTCGATCAGGATGGGCGTGGTCTCCACCGTGAGCTCCAGCGCCAGCGAGGGGTGATCGACCCGAAGCTGTTCTATCCAAGGGATCAGCCAGGAGTGCAGCACGGACTCGATGGCGCCTATGCGTATCGACATCGCCACTTGCTCGCCGGCCCCCATCTCGGTCTTGATTTCCCTTTGCAGCTCGAGCAGCTGCTGCGCATAGCTGAGAAAGCGTGCGCCGGCAATCGTCAATCGGAACTGCTTGTCCCTGCGGTCGATCAGAAGCACGCCCAGCTCTTCCTCCAGGGCGCTGATGCGGCTGGACATGGCGGACTGGGTCAGGAAAAGCTTCTCCGCCGCGCGGGTCATGCTGCGCAGCGAGGCGACCCAATAGAAGGCTTCAACAAATCGAAGGTTCATGGCGCTCCACCCACCCGGCCGATACGGCCTGCGCGGCACATCGACTGGCGAATTTCGGCAGCGGTGCCGGCGGCGGCCCAGTCTAACGCAGCGTGGGCTGGCCGCTGGAGGGGCGATGCCCAGCCTTGGCGCTGCGCCGCCTCTGCGTGGCCGAGACGCCCTGCCGACTTGGCGCCGCATGACGCGGCGCCTATAGTGCTGAGGCAGGGACTGACCCTTGCGCGGCACGAGGTGACGGCATGAGCGACGCGGGCGACAAGTGGATGGAAACATCGGACGTGATCAGCATGTTCCCCACCCTGGTCTGGAAGATCCAGCTCCAGGCCGCGCTGCACCAGCCCCTCGATGCCCGGATCCTGGCCCTGCTGGCCCAGATGCGGGCGGAAGCCGAACGGCCCGCCCAGGCCCATACTTGGCAGTCGGGCCACGACCTGCACCGCTGCGAGGAGTTGCGCGAGCTGCAGGCCTGCGTCCTCAAGGCCGGGCGCGGCGTGCTGCGCGCGCTGCGCATCGGCCAGGACGAGCTCGTCGTCACCGGCTGCTGGGCCAATGTGCTCGGGCCGGGCGCGGCGCACCGCATGCACAGCCATCCCAACAACTTCCTCAGCGGCGTCTACTACCTGCGCACGCAGGCCGGCGCCGACACGATCAACTTTCACGACCCGCGCCCGCAGGCGCGCGTGATCCGGCCGCCGGTGACGGAGCTCACCTCGGCCAACACCGACCAGGTCGTGGTCAAGGTGGCGGACGGCACGCTGCTGCTGTTTCCCTCCTACCTCGAACACTCGGTCGACGCCAACCAGAGCAAGGGCGAGCGCGTCAGCATCAGCTTCAACCTGATGTTCCCCTCGTTCACCGAGCAGCTCAGCCAGCCGCTGTGGTAGTCAGGCCGCTGGCGCGCAGCGCCTGCAGGTCCAGCACGCGCAAGCCCCCGTACTCCACGCGGATCGCACCCTGCGCGGCCAGCGCGGCCAGCGCCTCGTTGACGCGCTGGCGCGACAGGCCCACGAGGTAGGCCAGCTCCTGCTGGGTGATGCGCAGCACCTGGCCCACGCCGGGGTAGAGTACCGGGTTGAACAGCGCGGCCAGGCTGCGCGCCACGCGCAGGTCGGGGTCGTTCATGCGGTCGATCTCGCGCGCCGCGATGAACTGGCCCAGCCGCTCGTTGAGCTGGTTCATGACGAAGCGGTTGAAGCCGATCGAGTGGTCCAGCAGCCAGTGGAAGGTGTCGATCGGCAGGCCCGCCACCACGCTCCTGCGCAGCGCCTGGATGTTGTAGCGGTAGGCCTCGCGCTTGAGCGCCGTGCCCTCGCCGAACCAGCCGCCGGGCGGCACGCCGGTAAAGGTCATGGTCTGGCCCTGGGCGTTGTCGCTGCTCATCTTGAGCAGGCCGTCGACCACGCCAAACCAGTAGGTCACGGGCCGCCCGACGCGGCACACATAGTCGCCCGGCAGCGCGTCGCCCACGCGCAGCTCGTCGAGCGCGCGCTCGCGCTCGAGCGGCTGCAGCCGCGCCAGCCACGGAATGCCAGCCAGCTCCTGGGCGGTGGGCGCGCGGCGGCGCTGGTAGAGGGGCGATTCGGTGGCCATGGCTCGGGGACGGCTGCGCCAGGGCCTGCTCACAGGCCCTAGGGAAAGTCCTGGGGGTTGAGACCCCTAAATTGTCGTCGCAACGACAACATGGCGTCAAACTCACGCCTACATTCGCGGCATGAAACGGCCCGCCGCGTGGCGCGCGGGTCCAGGCCCAGGAGACAAGGAAGACCATGTTGACCACGTTCCCCAGACTGCTGCTGCAGCATGCCGCCGAGCGCAGCAGCGCACCCGCGATGCGCGAGAAGGAATACGGCATCTGGCAGACCCACAGCTGGGCCGCACTGGCGCAGCTGGTCGAGCGCATGGCCTGCGGGCTGCACCAGGCCGGCCTCGGGCGCGGCGAGCACCTGATCGTGATCGGCGCCAACCGCCCGCGCCTGTACGCCGCCATGCTGGCCGCGCAGTCGCTGGGCGCGATTCCCGTGCCGCTGTACCAGGACGCGGCGGCCGCCGAATGCGTGTTCCCGATCAACAACGCCGAGGTGCGCTTCTGCCTGGTCGAGGACCAGGAGCAGGTCGACAAGATGCTGGAGATCCGCGAGCAATGCCCGCAGCTCGCGCGCATCTGGTACGACGACCCGCGCGGCCTGCGCAACTACACCGACCCCGGTCTGGCCTCGCTGGACGAGCTGGTCGCCACCGGCCAGGCCTTCACGGCCCAGCACCCGGAGTTCTTCCGCGCCGAGGTCGAGCAGGCCCGGCCCGAGGACGTGGCCGCCATGTTCTTCACCTCGGGCACCACCGGCACGCCCAAGGGCGTGGTCCACACCCATGCCTCGCTGATCGACCGCGCCCAGGCCGGCGCCGCCTTCGACAAGCTCAGCGCCAGCGAGGACGTGCTGGCCTACCTGCCGCCGGCCTGGATAGGCCAGAACATCTTCAGCTACGCGCAGTGGCTGGTCTGCGGCTACGTGGTCAACTGCCCGGAGTCGGCCGCCACGGTCTCGATCGACATGAAGGAGATCGGCCCCACCTACTATTTCGCGCCGCCGCGCGTGTTCGAGGGCCTGCTGACCAGCGTGATGATCCGCATGGAGGACGCGGGCGCGCTCAAGCGCCGCATGTTCCACTACTTCATGGAGCTGGCGCGACGCGTGGGCCCGGCGCGCATGGATGGCCAGACGGTGGGCGCGCTCAACGGCCTGCTCTACGCCCTGGGCGACCTGCTGGTCTACGGCCCGCTGCGCAACAACCTCGGCATGAGCCGCGTGCGCGTGGCCTACACCGCCGGCGAGGCCATAGGCCCCGACCTGTTCAGCTTCTACCGCGCCATAGGCATCAACCTCAAGCAGCTCTACGGCTCGACCGAGACCGCGGTGTTCGTCTGCCTGCAGCCCGACAACCAGGTGCGCGCCGACACCGTGGGCGTGCCCTGCCAGGGCGTGGAGATCAAGGTGGCCGACAACGGCGAGATCCTGGTCAAGTCGCCCGGCCTGCTCAAGGGTTACTACAAGAACCCGCAGGCCACGGCCGAGGTGCTGACGCCCGACGGCTGGTACCACACCAGCGACGCCGGCTTCATCGACACCAACGGCCACCTCAAGATCATCGACCGCGTGAAGGACGTGGGCCGCCTGGCCGACGGCGCCATGTTCGCGCCCAAGTACGTGGAGAACAAGCTCAAGTTCTTCCCCCACATCAAGGAGGCCGTGGCCTTCGGCGACGGGCGCGACAAGGTCTGCGTGATGCTCAACATCGACTTCGAGGCCGTGGGCAACTGGGCCGAGCGGCGCAACCTGCCCTACGCCGGCTACACCGACCTGGCACAAAAGCCCGAGGTCTACGAGCTGGTCCGCGACTGCGTGGAGAAGGTCAACGCCGACCTGGCCCAGGACGCGATGCTCGCGGGCTGCCAGATCGCGCGCTTCCTGGTGCTGCACAAGGAGCTGGACGCCGACGACGGCGAGCTCACGCGCACCAACAAGGTCAGGCGCGGCTTCATCGCCGAGAAGTACCAGCCGCTGGTCGAGGCGCTGTACGGCGGCAAGACCGAGCAGTACATAGAGACCGCGGTGAAGTTCGAGGACGGCCGCAGCGGCCGCGTCAGCGCCACGCTGAAGATCGCCGACGCCAGGACGTTCGAACCCATGAAGGCAGCAGCATGAAGAACCCGACCCCCGATATGATCATCGCCGGTCCGTCTGCAGGCGTGCCGCCTGCCGGCGTCGATGAAAGCGAGGCGCTCATGCAAGGCAAGAAGATCGGCGAGGTCATCCTCGACGTGCAGAACATCAGCCTGCGCTTCGGCGGCGTCAAGGCCCTGACCGACATCTCGTTCAACGTGCGCGAGCACGAGATCCGCGCCATCATCGGCCCCAACGGCGCAGGCAAGAGCTCCATGCTCAACTGCATCAACGGCGTCTACCAGCCGCAGGAAGGCCGCATCACTTTCCGCGGCCAGACCTTCAGCCACATGAACTCGCGCCAGGTGGCCGAGATGGGGGTGGCGCGCACCTTCCAGAACCTGGCCCTGTTCAAGGGCATGAGCGTGCTCGACAACCTGATGTCGGGCCGCAACCTCAAGATCAAGAGCAACCTGCTGCTGCAGGCGCTGCGCGTCGGCCCGGCCGAGCGCGAGGAGATGCGGCATCGCGAGGCGGTGGAACGCATCATCGACTTCCTGGAGATCCAGGCCTGGCGCAAGACGCCGGTGGGCCAGCTGCCCTACGGCCTGCAAAAGCGCGTGGACCTGGGCCGGGCCCTGGCCATGGAGCCGCAGGTGCTGCTGCTCGACGAGCCCATGGCCGGCATGAACGTCGAGGAAAAGCAGGACATGTGCCGCTTCATCCTCGACGTCAACGACGAGTTCGGCACCACCATCGTGCTGATCGAGCACGACATGGGCGTGGTGATGGACATCAGCGACCGCGTGGTGGTGCTCGACTACGGCAAGAAGATCGGCGACGGCGCGCCCGACGAGGTGCGCGGCAATCCCGAGGTCATCAAGGCTTATCTCGGCACTTCGCACTGATCTCGGAGAGACAAAATGGCATTCTTCCTGGAAACCCTGCTCGGCGGCCTGATGGCCGGCATGCTGTATTCGCTGGTGGCGCTGGGCTTCGTGCTGATCTTCAAGGCCTCGGGCGTGTTCAACTTCGCCCAGGGCGCGATGGTGCTGTTCGCCGCCCTGGCCATGGCCCGCTTCGCCGAATGGATCCCGGCCTGGACCGGCATCAGCCACCCGGTGTTCGCCAACGTGATGGCCTTCGCGGTCGCCGGCGCCGTGATGTTCGCCGTCGCCTGGACGGTCGAGCGCCTGGTGCTGCGCCACCTGGTCAACCAGGAAGGCGCGACGCTGCTGATGGCCACGCTGGGCATCGCCTACTTCCTCGAGGGCCTGGGCCAGACCCTGTTCGGCAGCGACATCTACAAGATCGACGTGGGCATGCCCAAGGACCCGATCTTCGCCCTCGACAAGGTGTTCGAGGGCGGCGTGCTGATCAGCCAGGAGGACCTGATCGCCGCCGGCATCGCCGCGGTGCTGGTGGCGCTGCTGAGCCTGTTCTTCCAGAAGACCGGCACCGGCCGCGCGCTGCGCGCCGTGGCCGACGACCACCAGGCCGCGCAGTCCATCGGCATACCGCTGGGCCGCATCTGGGTCATCGTCTGGTGCGTGGCCGGCGTGGTGGCCCTGGTGGCCGGCATGATCTGGGGCAGCAAGCTGGGCGTGCAGTTCTCGCTGGCCACGGTGGCGCTGCGCGCGCTGCCGGTGGTGATCCTCGGCGGCCTGACCTCGGTGCCCGGCGCCATCATCGGCGGCCTGATCATAGGCGTGGGCGAGAAGCTGTCCGAGGTCTACCTCGGCCCCTTCGTCGGCGGCGGCATAGAGATCTGGTTCGCCTACGTGCTGGCCCTGGTGTTCCTGCTGTTCAGGCCGCAGGGCTTGTTTGGCGAAAAGATCATTGACCGGGTGTGAAATACCCGGGCAATGAACTTTCGTCGCAGACTAACTTTGCGCAGCAAAGTTAAGCGCAGCGGGTCGTAGACAAAAGATCATCGGAGACACAACTCATGCTTTACCGCGAAAACGGCCAGTTCAAGACCAGCTACCGCGCCGACCAGCAGATCTTCCCCATCCTGCAGGACCGCGCCTTCATCGCCCTGCTGCTGGCCTTCGCCTTCCTGGCCGTGCCGGCCCTGGCCAGCGACTACCTGTTCCGCGCCATCCTGATCCCCTTCGTCATCATGGCGCTGGCCGCTTTAGGCGTGAACATCCTGGTCGGCTACTGCGGCCAGATCTCGCTGGGCTCGGGCGCCTTCATGGCCGTGGGGGCCTACGGCGCCTACAACTTCTTCGTGCGCATCCCCGGCCTGCCACTGATCCCCGCGCTGATCCTGGGCGGCCTGTGCGCCACGGCCTTCGGCATCCTGTTCGGCCTGCCCAGCCTGCGCGTCAAGGGCCTGTACCTGGCGGTGGCCACGCTGGCCGCGCAGTTCTTCGCCGACTGGATGTTCCTGCGCATCAAGTGGTTCACGCTGGACACGCCCTCGGGCTCGGTCTCGGTGTCCAACCTGCAGGTGTTCGGGCTGCCGATCGAGAGCGCCTCGTCCAAGTACCTGTTCTGCTTGGCCATCCTGGTCGTCGTGGCCCTGCTGGCCAAGAACCTGGTGCGCGGCGCGATCGGCCGCGAATGGATGGCGATACGCGACATGGACGTGGCGGCGGCGGTGATCGGCATCCGCCCCATGTACGCCAAGCTCAGCGCCTTCGCCGTCAGCTCCTTCATCGTCGGCCTGGCCGGCGCGCTCTGGGCCTTCGTCTACCTGGGCGCCTGGGAGCCGGCGGCGTTCTCGGTCGACCAGTCGTTCCGCCTGCTGTTCATGGTCATCATCGGCGGCCTGGGCTCCATCATGGGCGGTTTCTTCGGCGCGGCCTTCATCGTGGTGCTGCCGATCGCGCTGAACCAGTTCCTGCCGCTGGCGGCCAGCCTGGTCGGGCTGGAGATCTCCACCGCCGGCATCGCGCACGCCGAGCTGATGATCTTCGGCGGCCTGATCGTCTGGTTCCTGATCGTCGAGCCGCATGGCCTGGCCAAGCTCTGGTCCACGGGCAAGCAGAAGCTGCGCCTGTGGCCGTTCCCGCACTGATCCCGGTTTTTCTCGTGGCACATAACTTTCCAAAGGAGACAGGCATGAAGTTTTCGAAACGGATGCTGACCGCGGCCCTGCTGGCCGCCGGCGCAGCCATGGCAGGCAACGCCTTCGCCCAGGCCAAGGAGCAGTTCATCCCCGTGCTGTCCTACCGCACCGGGCCCTTCGCGCCCAACGGCGTGCCCTGGGCCAACGGCTACGTCGACTACCTCAAGCTGGTCAATGCGCGCGGCGGCCTGAACGGCGTGAAGCTCAGCTTCGAGGAATGCGAGACCGGCTACGACACGGCGCGCAGCGTCGAGTGCTACGAACGCCTCAAGGGCAAGGGCGCGAGCTTCGTGCAGCCGCTGTCCACCGGCGCCACCTTCGCCATCACCGAGAAGGCGCCCACCGACAAGATCCCGGTGGTCACCATCGGCTACGGCCGCAGCGAGAGCGCCGACGGCTCGGTGTTCAAGTGGAACTTCCCTATCGCCGGCACCTACTGGGTGGCGGCCGACACCATCCTGCAGGTGGTGGCCAAGAAGGAAGGCGGCTGGGACAAGCTCAAGGGCAAGAAGATCGCGCTGGTCTACCACGACAGCCCGTTCGGCAAGGAGCCCATCCCGCTGCTGCAGGAGCGCGGCAAGATGCACGGCTTCGACCTGCAGTTGCTGCCCGTGACCGCGCCCGGCGTCGAGCAGAAGGCCACCTGGCTGCAGATCCGCCAGGCGCGCCCGGACTACGTGCTGCTGTGGGGCTGGGGCGTGATGAACTCGACCGCCCTCAAGGAAGCCCAGGCCACCGGCTACCCGCGCGAGAAGATGTACGGCGTCTGGTGGGCCGGCGCCGAACCCGACGTGAAGGACGTGGCCGACGGCGCCAAGGGCTACAACGCCGTGACCATGCAGCATGGCGCCGAGCCGCAGTCCAAGGTGGTGCAGGACATCCTGGCCCAGGTGCACGGCAAGGGCCAGGGCACGGGCCCCAAGGAGGAGATCGGCCAGGTGCTCTACATGCGCGGCGCCATGAGCGCCATGCTGGGCGTGGAAGGCATACGCGCGGCGCAGGAGCGCTTCGGCAAGGGCAAGGTCATGAGCGGCGAGCAGGTGCGCTGGGGCCTGGAGAACCTCAACCTGAGCCAGGCCAAGCTCGATGCGCTGGGCTTCGCCGGCGTGATGCGGCCCATCAGCACCTCCTGCGTGGACCACATGGGCGCGGCCTGGGCCCGCATCCACAGCTGGGACGGCAAGCAGTGGAAGTTCAGCTCCGACTGGCTGCAGGCCGACGAGCAAATCATCAAGCCGCTGGTCAAGGCCCAGGCGGCCAAGTACGCGGCCGAGAAGAAGCTGAGCCCGCGCACGCCTGCCGATTGTCAGTCCTGAACCCGGACGCCGGCCCCCGCCTCGGGGGCTGGCACGGCGGCCCTGGCGGGCCGCCAAATGAAAGAGCCGCAGCGCGGGTCTTTCATTTGGTCGAAAGGCAGGATCCATGGAATCCCGAAACATCGTTCTCAACGTCAACGGCATCGAGGTCATCTACAACCACGTGATCCTGGTGCTCAAGGGCGTCTCGCTGCAGGTGCCCGAGGGCGGCATCGTGGCCCTGCTGGGCGGCAACGGCGCCGGCAAGACCACCACGCTGCGCGCCATCTCCAACCTGCTGCAGGGCGAGCGCGGCGAGGTCACCAAGGGCGCGATCGAATTGCGCGGCGAGCGCATCGAGAACCTTTCGCCGGCCGATCTGGTGCGGCGTGGCGTGGTCCAGGTCATGGAAGGTCGGCACTGCTTCGCCCACCTCACGATCGAGGAGAACCTGATGACCGGCAGCTACACGCGCGCCGACAGGGGCGAGGTCGCCGCCAACCTCGAGAAGGTCTACAGCTACTTCCCGCGCCTGAAGACGCGCCGCAGCAGCCAGGCCGCCTACACCTCGGGCGGCGAGCAGCAGATGTGCGCCATCGGCCGCGCCCTGATGGCCAACCCCAGCATGGTGCTGCTCGACGAGCCCTCCATGGGCCTGGCGCCGCAGATCGTCGAGGAGGTGTTCGAGATCGTGAAGGACCTCAACGACAAGGAGAAGGTGACCTTCCTGCTGGCCGAGCAGAACACGCACATGGCGCTCAAGTACGCCGACTACGGCTACATCATGGAAAGCGGCCGCATCGTGATGGACGGCGCGGCCAGCGACCTGGCCAGCAACGAGGATGTCAAGGAGTTCTACCTGGGCATGGGCGGCGGCGAACGCAAGAGCTTCAAGGACGTCAAGAGCTACAAGCGCCGCAAGCGCTGGCTGGCCTGAACAGAGTCCCGCGCAGCGCCAAGGAAATCACCCATGACGGAACACTACGACGCCCTCGAGACGCGCGACCCGGCCGAACGCGAAGCCGCCCTGATGGCGGCCCTGCCGCGCCAAGTCGCCCATGCGCGTCAGCATGCCCCGGCCTTCGCCGAGTTGCTGGCGCCGATCGACCCCGCGGCCATCACCAGCCGCGCCGCGCTCGCCAAGCTGCCGGTGACGCGCAAACACGAGCTGCTGGAACGCCAGAAGGCCAGGCGCGCCCAGGGCGGCGACCCCTTCGGCGGCTTCAGCGCCCTCGCCTTCGGCGCCGCCATGCCGCGCGTGTTCGCCAGCCCCGGCACGATCTACGAGCCCGAGGGCCGGCGCGGCGACTACTGGCGCATGGCGCGCGCCATGTACGCGGCGGGCTTCAGGCCCGGCGAGCTGATCCACAACAGCTTCAGCTACCACTTCACGCCCGCCGGCTCGATGATGGAGACCGGCGCCCACGCCCTGGGCTGCACGGTCTTCCCCGGCGGCACCGGCCAGACCGAGCAGCAGGTGCAGGCCATGGCCGAGCTGCGCCCGGCCGGCTACATCGGCACGCCCAGCTTCCTCAAGATCCTGCTCGAGAAGGCCGCCGAGCTGGGCCTGGCCCTGCCCAGCGTCACCAAGGCCCTGGTCTCGGGCGAGGCCTTTCCGCCCAGCCTGCGCGACTGGTTCGCCGAGCGCGGCATCCAGGGCTACCAGTGCTATGCCACGGCCGACCTGGGCCTGATCGCCTACGAGACCGCGCCGCGCGAGGGCCTGGTGCTGGGCGAGGAGCTGATCGTCGAGATCGTGCGCCCCGGCACCGGAGACCCCGTGCCCGAACCGCAGGCGGGCCAGGCCCCCGAAGTGGGCGAGGTCGTGGTCACCACGCTGAACCCCGACTACCCGCTGATCCGCTTCGGCACCGGCGACCTCTCGGCCGTGCTGCCGGGGACCTGCCCCAGCGGCCGCAGCCACACGCGCATCCGCGGCTGGCTGGGCCGCGCCGACCAGACCACCAAGGTGCGCGGCATGTTCGTGCACCCCGGCCAGGTGGCCGAGATCGCGCGGCGCTTCCCCGAAATCGCGCGGGCCCGCCTGGTGGTCAGCGGCGAGATGGCCAACGACCGCATGACTCTGCAGGTCGAGACCGCCTGCGGCGGCCCCGACGGCCTGAGGGACCGCATCGCCGAGGCCATCCGCGAGGTGACCAAGCTGCGCGGCGAGGTCGAGCTGCTGCTGCCCGGCAGCCTGCCCAACGACGGCAAGGTGATCGAGGACGCGCGCAGCTACAAGTAGGCGGCGCCGGGACCGCGGCCATACGTAGTTTTCGCGATGCCGAGAGCCCGGGCGGGCGCTACCATTCCGGCGTTACTCGAATGGAGCTTTCATGAAACCACTGATGACGCTGGCGGCCATGGCCGCCGCCCTGCTGGCCACCGCAGGCGTGCAGGCCGCTGATTTTCCCGCCAAGGACAAGCCCGTCACCATCGTCGTGCCGTTCGCGGCCGGCGGCCCCACCGACCGCGTGGCGCGCGACCTCGCCGAGGCGCTGCGCAAGCCGCTGGGCGCCACCGTGGTGGTCGACAACGCGGCCGGCGCCGGCAGCTCGATCGGCTCCAACAAGGTCGCCAAGGCCGCGCCGGACGGCCACACCCTGCTGCTCAACCACATCGCCATGGCCAACATGCCGACCCTGGTGCGCAACCTGCCGTTCAAGGTCGAGACCGACTTCGAATACCTGGGCATGATCAACGAGGTGCCGATGACCCTGATCGGCAAGCCCAGCCTGGCCGCCAACAACTACAAGGAACTGAGCGCCTGGATCCAGCAGAACAAGGGCAAGGTCAACCTCGGCAACGCCGGTGTGGGCTCGGCCTCGCACCTGTGCGGCCTGCTGCTGCAGAACGCCTTGCAGATCGACATGACCACGGTGCCTTACAAGGGCACGGCGCCGGCCATGACCGACCTGATCGGCGGCCAGATCGACCTGCTGTGCGACCAGACCACCAACACCACGAGCCAGATCGAGGGCAAGAAGGTCAAGGCCTTCGCCGTGACCACCAGCAAGCGCCTGAGCACGCCCGCGCTCAAGGACCTGCCCACGCTGCAGGAATCCGGCCTCAAGGGCTTCGAAGTGACGATCTGGCACGGCCTCTATGCGCCCAAGGGCACGCCGGCCGAGGTGCAGGCCAAGATCAACGGCGCGCTCAAGGCGGCGCTCAAGGACCCCGAGTTCCTGAAGAAGCAGGAAGGCCTGGGCGCCGTGGTCGTGACCGACAAGCGCGTGGAAGGCGCCGAGCACAAGAAGTTCGTGGCGGCCGAGATCGCCAAGTGGAGCCCCATCATCAAGGCGGCGGGCGTCTACGTGGACTGACCGGCCCCTGGTTCCGCAAAGCCGCTGCGTCGCAGGACGCAGCGGCTTTTTTCTTGAGCTTGCGCCAGCACAAACCCGCTTGGACGGCAGGCCGTTAGGCTGTAAAAGCAATGCCATCCAACCGAAAGGAGAAGCCGTGAAGCAGCCCGTCAAGACCCTTCGCCGCCTGGCCCTTTGCGCCAGCGCCGGCGCCGCCCTGCTGGCCTGGGCACCGCTGGCCGGGGCACAGCCGGCCTGGCCCGCCAAGCCGGTCAAGATCGTCGTGCCGTTCGCCCCGGGCGGCACCACCGACATCCTGGCGCGCGCGGTGGCGCCCGAGCTCTCGCGGGCCTTCGGCCAGCAGTTCATCGTCGAGAACCGCGCCGGCGCGGGCGGCAACGTCGGCGCCGACATCGTGGCCAAGTCCCCCGGCGACGGCTACACGCTGCTGATGGGCACGGTGGGCACGCACGGCATCAACCGCGCGCTCTACGACAAGCTGCCCTACGACCCGATCAAGGATTTCGCGCCCATCACGCTGGTCGCGGGCGTGCCCAACGTGATGGTGATGAACGCCGACAAGGCCAGGGCGATGGGCATACAGAGCGTGGCCGACTTCGTGCGCTACGCCAAGGCCCGTCCCGGCAAGCTCAACATGGCCTCCAGCGGCAACGGCACCTCGATCCACCTGGCGGGCGAGTTGTTCAAGACCATGACCGGCGTCTACATGACCCACATTCCCTACCGCGGCTCGGGTCCGGCCCTGCTGGACATGGTGGCCGGCAACATGGACGTGATGTTCGACAACCTGCCCTCCTCCCTGCCCCAGATCCGGGCCGGCAAGCTCAAGGCCCTGGCCGTGACCAGCGCCCAGCGCTCGGTCGCCCTGCCGGACGTGCCGACCGTCGAGCAGGCCGGCGGCCCCGCGCTCAAGGGCTACGAGGCCAGCAGCTGGTTCGGCCTGCTGGCGCCGACCGGCACCCCGCCCGAGATCGTGAGCCGCATCCAGCAGGAGGTGGCGAAGTCCCTGAACAGCCCCGCGATCAAGGACAAGCTGGTGGCCCAGGGCGCCATCCCCAGCGGCAACACCCCGGCCCAGTTCGCCCAGCTGATCGAGAGCGAGCACCGCAAATGGGCCGAGGTCGTCAAGGCCTCGGGCGCGAAAGTCGATTGAGGCGAGAACGGGGCTCAGACCCACCCCTTCAAGGTGTTCGTCGCACCGCGCGACAAAGGCGTGCACGGGCAGGCCTTTGCAGAGGCTGTATTGGCGCTCCTACAGGATCGAGCGCTGCGTCATCACTTTGCCGCGGCAGGCGGTGCCCGGTGGGGGCGATTTCTGTGGCGGCTGTGCTGGGCGGTCTGGGGCCGGGCGCGCTTTGAGCGCGCTTCGTTTCTGACTCGCGGCCGCTGTCCGAGTGCAGCGCCCGCAGGGCGCGGAGCGAGTTCGGCCGCGCCGGCCCCAGGCCGTTCAGCACAGCGCAGTCGGCGCATGCCGACCGCCACAGTATGAGCCCCCGCCGGGCACCGCCTGCCGCGGCGCGAGAGGCGACGCGTGCAAAAAGCAAGACCTTGAAAGGGCTGGGGCTCAGACCCCCCAGACCACGTCCTTGCCCGCCGCTGCGCTGACGCGCAGCAGTTCGATGAAGGGCGCGGCGCGCTGGCGCAGCATGACGCCGTCGCCCTCCGGCTCTTCATCGGGCACCTGGCCGGCGGCGGCCGCTTCGGCATGGGCGCGCGCCTGCGCCGCCTCGTGCGCCCGCACGGCCGCCTCGAGCGCGGCGATGGCGGCGGGAATCTGGTCCAGCGTGATGATGCCCTGCGGCGTCGGATCCTTGCCGATGATGGCGAGCATCTGGTGCCCGTTGCTCTGCAGCATGATCACGTCGGCGGCAGCCTGGGACTTGAACTTGTACAGCATAGGTCAGCCCTCCAAGGGGAAAAAGTCGCGCGGGGCCCGCGACGCATCCATTGTGCCCCCGCCGAGACGGGTCTGTCGACGCCCCCGGCATCTCCGCACAAGCCCGGCTTGACAGTTTATTGTTTAAGCCTAAACTATTTCACTATAAATCAATCGACGGACACCCCTGTCCGGCCGAGACCCCGAGAAAAGGAGCCAGAGCATGGACATGGAAGCCCGCGCCCACAGCGAACATCCCGAGGCGCTGCGCTTGTGGCTGCGCCTGCTGACCTGCACCCAGCTGGTGGAGAAGCAGGTGCGCAGCGCCCTGCGCGAACAGTTCGACACCACGCTGCCGCGCTTCGACCTGATGGCGCAGCTCGAGCGCGCGCCCGAAGGCCTGCGCATGAACGAGCTCTCGCGCCGCCTGATGGTGACCGGCGGCAACGTCACCGGCATCACCGACCAGCTGGTCGCCGAAGGCCTGGTCGAGCGCGTGCCGGTCGAGGGCGACCGGCGCGCCTTCTGCGTGCGCCTGACACCCTCCGGCCGCCGGCAGTTCAACGAGATGGCGCGGGCGCACGAGGCCTGGATCGTCGAGGCCTTCGCCGCGCTCGGCGAGAAGGACATAGCAACGCTGTACCGCCTGCTCGGCAAGGTCAAGGACCATTTTCAGAACCCTCAGGAGACCGCATGAAACACTACATAGGCAGCGCCAACCCCATGCGCGCGCAGTTCGACGCGCGCGCCGGCTACGCGGCGCGCCACTTCGCCTGGAGCTTCGAGGCCGGCGTGGCCACCCTCACGCTGAACCGGCCCGAGCGCAAGAACCCGCTGACCTTCGACTCCTACGCCGAGCTGCGCGACCTGTTCGGCGCGCTCAAGTACGCCACCGACGTCAAGGCCGTGGTGGTCGGCGGCGCCGGCGGCAACTTCTGCTCGGGCGGCGACGTGCACGAGATCATCGGCCCGCTCACGCGCATGAGCATGCCCGAGCTGCTCGAGTTCACGCGCATGACGGGCGACCTGATCAAGGCCATGCGCGCCTGCCCCCAGCCCCTGATAGCCGCGATCGACGGCGTCTGCGCCGGCGCCGGCGCGATGATGGCGCTGGCCTGCGACATGCGCCTGGGCACGGCCGCCGCCCAGACCGCCTTCCTGTTCACGCGGGTCGGCCTGGCCGGCGCCGACATGGGCGCCTGCGCCCTGCTGCCGCGCGTGATCGGCCAGGGCCGCGCTTCCGAGCTGCTGTTCACCGGCCGCGCCATGAACGCGCAGGAGGGCCTGGCCTGGGGCTTCTTCAACGCCCTGCACGACAGCACCGAGCTGCTGGAGCGGGCCCAGGCGCTGGCGCGCCAGCTCGCCGAAGGCCCGAGCTTCGCGCACGGCATGACCAAGACCATGCTGAGCCAGGAATGGGCCATGAGCATAGAGCAGGCGATCGAGGCCGAGGCCCAGGCCCAGGCCATCTGCATGCAGACCCAGGACTTCCGCCGCGCCTACGAGGCCTTCGCGGCGAAGAAGCGGCCGGTGTTCGGCGGGGACTGAGCATGAGCCCCTCCACCCGCCATCTGGACCTGCCGTTTTTCGACGCGGCGCACCGCGAACTGGCGCAGGGCCTCGCGCCCTGGGCCGCCGCCCAGCAGGTCGACGAGCGCGACGACCGCGCCGCCTGCCGCGACTGGGTGCGGCGCCTGGGCCAGGCCGGCTGGCTGCGCTACTGCGTGCCGGCCGCCCATGGCGGCGCGCTGGCGCAGCTGGACTCGCGCGCCCTGGTGATCCTGCGCGAGACCCTGGCCTACCACTCGCCGCTGGCCGACTTTGCCTTCGCCATGCAGGGCCTGGGCAGCGGCGCCATCACCCTGGCCGGCACGCCGGCCCAGCAGGCCGCCTACCTGCCGGCCGTGGCGCGCGGCGAGAAGATCGCCGCCTTCGCGCTGAGCGAGCCGCAGGCCGGCTCCGACGTGGCCGCGCTGAGCACCCGCGCCCAGCCCGAGGGCGAGGGCTTCCGGCTCGACGGCAGCAAGACCTGGATCAGCAACGGCGGCCTGGCCGACTTCTACTGCGTGTTCGCCAAGACCGAGCCCGAGGCCGGCGCGCGCGGCATCACGGCCTTCGTGGTCGACGCGGCCACGCCGGGCCTGGACAGCAGCGAACACATCGCGGTCATGGCGCCGCACCCGCTGGCCACGCTGCGCTTCGAGGCTTGCCGCGTGCCGGCCGGCGCCCGGCTCGGCGCGCTGAACGGCGGCTTCAAGCTCGCCATGCAGACGCTGGACATCTTCCGCGCCTCGGTCGCCGGCGCGGCGCTGGGCATGGCGCGGCGCGCCCTGGACGAGGCCGTGGCCCATGCGCAGCAGCGCCCCATGTTCGGCCAGCGACTGGCGGACTTCCAGCTGACCCAGGCCAAGCTGGGCGAGATGGCGGCCCTGGTCGACGCCGCCGCCCTGCTGACCTACCGCGCGGCCTGGCTGCGCGATCTCGGCCCGGCCGGCGCCGAGGGCTGGAAGGACCGCAGCGCGGCCGCCGCCATGGCCAAGATGGCCGCCACCGAGAACGCCCAGCGCGTGATCGACATGGCGCTGCAGATGCACGGCGGCCTGGGCGTCAAGGTCGGCACGCCGGTCGAGCACCTGTACCGCGACATCCGTTCGCTGCGCATCTACGAAGGCGCGACCGAGGTGCAGCAGCTGATCATCGGCAAGTCCCTGTTGCAGGAGTAAGGCATGGAGTTGACACAAGCCATGAGCGCCGCTGGGCCGTCCCAAGGCGCGAGGGCCCCCTCGGGGGGCAGCGAGGACACGACAGTGCCGAGCGTGGGGGCCCAGGTCGATCGCTTCGTCCACGACCGGCTGCCGCCCAAGGCGCAGTGGCCCGAGCTGCGCTACGAGCTGCCCGAGACCCGCCTGCCCGAGCAGCTCAACCTGGTCGAGCAACTGCTCGACCGGGCCGGCGAACGCGGCTGGGCCGACCGGCCCCTGCTGCGCTCGCCCCGCGTCACGTTCAGCTATGCCCAAACGCGCGAGCGCGTGGACCGCATTGCCCAGCTGCTGACCGAGGACCTGGGCCTGGTGCCCGGCAACCGCGTGCTGCTGCGCGGCGGCAACTCCATCGGCATGGCGCTGGCCTGGCTGGCCGTGGTCAAGGCCGGCGGCATCGCCATCGCGACCATGCCGCTGCTGCGCGCCGGCGAGCTCGGCGACATCATCGCCAAGGCCCAGCCGGCGCTCGCGATCTGCGACGCCCAGCTGCTGGACGAGCTCGAGCAGGCCCAGGCCGCCCACCCGGTGCTGCGCCGCATCCTCAGGTTCAACGCGCCCGGCGACCCGCAGGACCTGGGCGCGCTGTGCGCGGCCAAGTCCGGGCAGTTCAGCGCCTGCCCCACGGCCGCCGACGACATCGCGCTGCTGGCCTTCACCTCGGGCACCACCGGCAAGCCCAAGGCCGCCGTCCACACCCACCGCGACGTGCTCGCGGCCTGCGAGGCCTGGCCGCGCCATGTGCTGCAGGCCGAGCCGTCCGACATCGTGATCGGCTCGCCGCCGCTGGCCTTCACTTTCGGCCTGGGCGGCCTGCTGCTGTTCCCGATGCGCGCCGGCGCCTCGGTCTGCTTCCCCGACATCGCCTACACGCCCGAGGCCATGGTGCGCCTGATCAACGAGGTCGGCGCCACCATCTGCTACACCGCGCCCACCTTCTACCGCCAGATGGCGCCGTTCGCCAAGGCCCTGGGCCTGCCCACGCTGCGCCGCTGCGTGAGCGCCGGCGAGGGCCTGCCCGACGCCACGCGCCAGCTCTGGAAGGAGGCCACGGGCATAGAGATGACCGACGGCATAGGCGCGACCGAGATGTTCCACATCTTCATCTCCTCGGCCGGCGACCAGGTGCGCCGCGGCGCCATCGGCAAGGTGGTGCCGGGCTACCAGGCCAAGGTGGTGGACGAGGAAGGCCGCGAGCTGCCGCGCGGCAGCGTGGGCCGGCTGGCCGTGATCGGCCCCACCGGCTGCAAGTACCTCCAGGACGAGCGCCAGACCCAGTACGTGCGGGACGGCTGGAACTACCCCGGCGACGCCTTCATAGAGGACGCCGACGGCTACTTCTTCTACCAGGCGCGCGCCGACGACATGATCATCACGGCCGGCTACAACGTGGGCGGCCCCGAGGTCGAGGACGCGCTGCTCAAGCACCCGGCCGTGGCCGAGTGCGCGGTGATCGGCAAGCCCGACGAGACGCGCGGCATGATCGTCAAGGCCTTCTGCGTGCTCAAGCCCGGCCAGACCGGCGACGCGGCCATGGTCCGCACCCTGCAGGACCATGTCAAGGCGACCATCGCCCCGTTCAAATACCCGCGCGAGATCGCGTTCGTGGCCAGCCTGCCGCGCACCGAGACCGGCAAGCTGCAACGTTTCAAACTGAGGACCTGAAATGAAACGCCCCCACGCTCATCACTTCGTGTATTCGCTGCCCCCCGAGGGGGCCCAGGCCTCCTTTGGGGCGGCCCGGCAGGAGGCCTGATATGAAATTCCTCCAACCGCCCGACTGGGCGGCCCCCAAGGGCTACGCCAACGGCGTGGCCGCGCGCGGCACCCTGGTGTTCGTCGGCGGCCAGATCGGCTGGAACGCCGAGCAGCAGTTCGAGAGCGACGACTTCATCGCCCAGACCGAGCAGGCGCTGCGCAACGTCGCGGCCGTGCTGCGCGAGGCCGGTGCCGGCCCCGAGCACATGGTGCGCATGACCTGGTACATCGTCGACCGCGACGAATACAACCGGCGCCTGCCCGAGCTCGGCCGCACCTACCGCGAGGTCATGGGCCGCAACTTCCCGGCCATGAGCTGCGTGCAGGTGGCGGCCCTGGTCGAGGCGCGCGCCCAGGTCGAGATCGAGGTCACGGCGGTGCTGCCCGACTGAGGAGACGGCCTTCACCGAGCCGGGCGAGGTGATTGGCCGCTATGATGCAGCCAATCGCGGACGCGCCCTACTCTCGCCACCTTCATGTCAAACGCAAAGCTGTTGCTGGTACACGACGACCCCCAGGTGGTCCAGGCCCTGCGCCAGGTGCTGACCGACTATCCGCACCAACTGTCCACCGGCTCCGCATCCGAGGCGCTGAGGCTGGCCAGGGAAACGCACCCCGACCTGATCCTGCTGGGCGGCGAGGACAGCCTGGCGCTGTGCCGCAAGCTCGCCAAGAGCCCCGAGGCGGCCGACATCCCCGTGCTGCTGCTGACCGGCGAGGAGGGGCCCGAACTAGAAGCCGAGGCGCTGGCCGCCGGCGTGTCCGACTTCATCAGCCTGCCGGCGCGCGAGCTGCGCGTGCTGACCCGCTTGCGCACCCACCTGCGCCTCAAGGGCCTGAGCGAGCGCGTGCGCAAGCTGACCCTGGTGGACGAGGCCACGGGCCTGGCCAATCGCCGCGCCTTCGAGCAGGCCTTGGAGCAGGAGTGGAAACGCGCCCTGCGGGTGTCTGCTTCGCTGTCGCTGCTGCGCGTCGAGCTGGACATCGGCAACCCCAAGGCCCATGCGCTGGGTCAGGCCTCGAGCGGCCAGGCCGCGCTGGCCGCGGCCAAACTGCTGAGCGCCTCGGTGCACCGCCCCAGCGACCTCGTTGCCTGCCTGGGCGAGAACAGCTTTGCGCTGCTGCTGCCGCACACCGACACGCCCGGCGCGCTGACCGTTGCCGAGAAACTGCAGGCAGCGGTTCGGCAGGCCGCCATTGCGCTGCCCGGAGCGCCGGCCGGAAAAATCCTCTCGATCCGTGTCGGCGTGACGACGGTCGACGCCGGCACCGCAGAATGGCTGGCCCTGGGCCATTACTTCACCGAGGACGGCCACAAACACACGCCGACGGAGAAGACCCTGCTGGAGATGGCCGAGCTGGCGCTGCGGCAAGCCGGCCCCAGCGGCATACGCAGCCACGTGCTGGGCGCAAGCTAGGGCTAGGCCTCGGCGGTACAGACCTCGAGCAGCTGCGGCAGGGCCAGCACCTGGCGCAGCGGCATGGCCCGGGAGTACAGCCAGCCCTGGCCGCGCTGCGCCTCGGTTTCCACCCCTTCGGCGGAGGCTTCCAGCCCCAGGGCGCTGGACAGGCTCAGGATACTCCGGACCACGCGCCGGCAGTTCTCCTGGTGGAGGCTGGCCATGAAGGCGGCGCTCACGCCCGCCAGGTGGGTCTCGGTGATCTCCAGCTCGAGGGCCTCACAGAGCCCGCCATGGGCTCGGTTCAGCTCGGTCAGCAGCGCCCACACGCCGTCCTTCTCGAGCAGGTCGGGCGAGGTGTTGAACGCCACCCTGACCTCGGGAAAGCGCTGGCACAGCGTCGGCAGGTCGGCCAGCACCTTGCGGAACATCAGCTCGGTGAGGGCCGAGATCAGGCCGGCCTCCTTGGCCACCGGAATGAATTCGGCCGGCGAGGCCGGGCCGAGCTGATCGTCGGTCCAGCGCGCCAGCGCCTCGAACACGACGATGCGCCCGTCGCGCATGTCCACCTCGGGCTGGTAATGCGGGGCCAGGTCGCCCCGCTCGATGGCCTTGCGCAGCCGCTGCTCGATGCGCAGCCGGCGCTTGCGCCGCTGGACAGGTGCCACCCCTAGCCCGCCCAGGCGCTGCGCAGCCCGGAAATCAGCATCTCCACGGCCATTGCCGACAGCAACAGGCCCATCAGGCGCTCCAGCGCCACCAGGCCCGGCTTGCCGAGCCGCCTGGCCAGGGTGCTCGCCGACAGCAGCACCAGCCAGACCAAGCCCATCGACAGGCCGATCGCGGCGGCCCAGGTCCAGCCGCGCTCGGGCTGGCGCGCGGCCAGCAGCAGCACGGTGGCCAGCGCCGAGGGGCCGGCGATCATGGGAATGGCCAGCGGCACCAGCAGCGGCTCGGCGCCTCGCTCGGGGTCGGAGAAGCTCACGCCCATGCCGGGGAAGGCCATGCCGATCGCGATCAGGAACAGGATCACGCCGCCGGCGATCTCCAGCGAGGCGTCGGTCAGGCGCATGGCGTGCAGCAGCCGGTCGCCGGCCCACATGAAGAGCAGCAGCACCAGCATGGCGAACAGGCATTCGCGCGTGATGATGCGCACGCGGCGCGGCGCCGGCACGTCGCGCAGCAGGCCCAGGACCACGGGCACGTTGCCCAGGGGGTCGAGCACGATCAGCAGCACGATCAGGGCCGAGAAGAAATCATGTTGCACGCAAAGCCTCCCTTGCAGCGGTGACGGTCATGCCTGCAGCGCGCCGGCACCGGGGTGCCGGCGCGCGCGCTGCCGCCGCGCCTCAGTTGAAGTTGTACTTGGCCGACAGGTTCAGGCGCGAGAGATCGCCCTTCTCACCGCTGAGGGTCTGGCGCTGGCCCAACACGTACTCGGCACCGAGGTCCACGTTCTTGATCGGGTTGTAGATGAAACCCAGGTGCGCCTGGTAGATGCGGCGGTTGACGCCGAACTGCCCGCTGTCCAGGCCGTTGGCACGCGCGAACGCCGTGTAGGCGTTGTCGTAGTTCTTCTGCCAGCCCAGCACGAAGTTGGCGCGCAGGCTGTCGCTGGCCTTGTACTGGTAGCCGACCACCACGCCTAGCGCCTTCTCCAGCAGGATGTCGTTCGTCGCCGGGTCGTAGCTCGCGCCCTCGATGTAGTTGAGGTAGCGGCCTATGCCCTTGCCGTAGGTCAGCCCGAAACTCGCGAAGTCCTTGGCCTCGCGCATCTTGACCAGGGCCGTCGCGCCCAGGCCCCAGCCGCGCCGCGAGGCCTTGACGTTGCTGCCGGCTATCTCGCCGTTGACGCGCAGATCGTGGCTCAGGCCGCGCAGGCTCATGGCGCCCCAGCCGAAGCTCTTGTCCCAGCGCGCAATGAGGTCGGGCACGCGCGAGAAGCCGGCCGGCGTCGCCACCCCCGTGCTGTCGAGCACGTAGCTCGCCGAGTTCTCGGCCGCCGCGGTGAAAGTGCCCAGGTCCTTGGTGACATAGGCATAGCGGACCTGCGGCTGGCGGATGAAGGTCGAGCCTATGGGGCCGTTGAAGTCCACCGTCTCGGGCGAGTTGTCGAGGTCCATGAAGGTCGACCAGGTCTGGCCGGCCAGCAGGCCGCCGAACTGGCCATAGGCATGGCGCAGGCGGAAGTTGTAGGAGTTGGTCGCCTGCTGGGTGTAGATGTTGCCGACCGTGCCGTAGACCGCGCTGTTGCCGGTGCGCGGCTCGTTGTTGAAGTCACCTTCGACCTTCACCGCCAGCGGACCGTAGGGCGTAGGCGTGGAAGCCTCGATGCCTATGCGCGAGGTGCGGGCGTGCAGGTAGCTCTGGCCGGTGCGCGTGGTCGAACCGTTGATCGGCGCGTAGGGCGCAAAGGTCGAGTAATCGTTCATCGAGTTGTCGCCCTTGGCCTCGTGCACGGCGCTGAGCTCGGCGAAGCCGTACAGGCGCAGCGAGGTCTCCGAGCCCGGCAGGCGGAAGCTGCCGGGGATGTCGCCCAGCACCACCGCGTCCTTCTGCTTGAGCTCGAGCTGCTCGATGCGCTCGGCCGTGGCGGCGGCGTCGGGCGCCGGCGCCGGCACCGGCTGCTGGGCCTTGAGCTGGTTGATCTCCTGCCGCAGGCGCTGCAGCTCCTGGCGCAGCTCCTCGAATTCGCTGCGCGTCTGGGCCTGCGCCGGCAGGCTGAGGGTGCCCGAGGCCAGCAGCAGCAGGGTGATGAAGGATCTTTTCATGTTGTCTCCTTTGAAAAATCGGACGAAGAAAGCCACCGGACCCACATGGCGCCCGGCGGAAAGGAGCAGGCGGCGACTAGCGCTCCACCTGCCCCAGGAAGGCACGGATGCGGGGGTTCTGCTGGGCGCCGAAGAACTCGGCCGGCGGCGCGTCCTGCGCCACCTGCCCCTGGTCGAGGAACAGCACGCGGTCGGCCACGTCGCGCGCAAAGCCCATCTCGTGCGTGACGATGACCATGGTCATGCCCGACTGGGCCAGATGCTTCATGACGTCGAGCACTTCCTTGACCATCTCGGGGTCCAGCGCCGAGGTGGGCTCGTCGAACAGCATCACCTTGGGCTGCATGGCCAGGGCGCGCGCGATCGCCACACGCTGCTGCTGGCCGCCGGACAGCGCAAACGGGTACTTGTGCGCATGCGCCTCCATGCCCACGCGCCGCAGCAGCGCCATGGCCTGCTCGTTGGCCTCGCTGCGCGGCGTCTTGCGCACGCGCCGCGGCGCCAGGGCCACGTTGTCGAGCACGCTCAAATGCGGGAACAGGTTGAACTGCTGGAACACCATGCCGAGCTCGCGGCGCAGCGCGTCCAGGTGCTTGAGGTCGTCGTCGACCTCGATGCCGTCGACCCGGATATGGCCAGAGTCGTGCCGCTCGAGCCGGTTCAGCATGCGCAGCAGCGTGCTTTTGCCCGAGCCCGAGGCGCCCAGGATCACGCTGACCTGGCCAGCGTCGAAATGCGTGCTCACGTCGCGCAGCACATGCTGGGGGCCGAAATGCTTGTTGACCTTCTCCACAGTGATCAGGGGGGTGCTCATGGCTGGCGGCCCTCCACGTCGTAGCGGCGCTCCACCGCGCCCGAGATCTGGGTCAGCACGGTCGTGAGCACCAGGTAGATCAGGGCCGTGGTCACCAGGGTCGGCACCGGCTGGAAAGTCGCGGCCTGGATGCGGTTGCCCACGTTGGTCAGCTCGACCACGCCAATCGCGTAGGCCAGCGAGGAATCCTTGAGCAGGGCCACCGTGTTGTTGACCAGCGGCGGCAGCGCGACCTTGAAGGCCTGCGGGAAGGTCACGTCGATGAAGGTGTACCAGCGCGACAGGCCCAGCGAGCGCGCGGCCTCGATCTGGCCGCGCGGCACGGCGAGCAGGCCGCTGCGGATCGCCTCGGCGTTGTAGGCGCCGGCGTTGAACGCCAGGGCCACGCAGGCCGAGGCGAAGTCGCTCAGCTGCAGGGCCGGCACCAGGGCCGGCAGGGCCAGGAAGACGAACAGCACCTGAACCAGCAGCGGCGTGCCGCGCACCACCCAGATGTAGAACGAGGCCACCCAGCGCAGCGGCGGCAGGCGCGAGGTCTTGCCCAGCGCGGCCAGAATGCCGATGACGATGCCGGCCAGGCCGGCGAGCACGGTGAGCTGCACCGTGACACGCGTGCCCTCGGCGAAAGCCTGGGCGTTCTCGCCTATGGGTTCGGGCGCCATGGCCAGCGGAATGGCCATCAGCCACAGCAGCAGCAACAGCACCACGCTGGCCAGCACCATGGTGGCGCTGCTGCGCTGCTGTCGGCTCCAGTGGCGGGGCCATGCGGGAAACGCGAGCATCATGAGGGTTCTCCGGCGGTCGGGAAGCGATGAGGCGGTCATTTGCAGCGCACGTCTTCGTTGAAATATTTCTTGGACAGCGCGGCGTAGCTGCCGTCGGTCATGGCTTCGGCCAGGGCCTTGTTGTAGCCCTGGGCCAGCGACTGGTTGCCCTTGGCCACGGCGGCGGCGATGCGCTCGATGAAGACGAAGTCACCCAGCTTCATGCCGGCACCGGGGTTGGCGTTGATCGCGATGGCGGCGACGAACTTGTCGGTCACCCAGGCATCGACGCGGCGCGACACCAGGGCGCTGCGCGCATCGGTGTCCTGCGGGAAGTTCTTGACCTCCTTCACGCCGCTGAGCTTTCTGACGTTCTCGAGGTAGGTGGTGCCGGTCTGCACCGAGACCAGCTTGCCGTTCAGATCGGCCACGGTACGGATCGCCGGATCCAGCGAGACGATGGCGCCGCCGGAGCAGTAGTGCGGCGCGGTGAAAGTCACGGCGCGGGTGCGCTCCTCGGTGACGCCGTGCGAGGCGATCACGAGGTCCCAGCGGTCCTGGCGCAGCCCCGCGAGCAGCGCGTCGAAGCCCAGGGCCTTCCACTCCACGCCCAGGCCCATCTTCTTGGCCACCAGCTCCGCCACCTCGATCTCGAAGCCCGACAGCTTGGCGCCCTGGAAGTAGTTGAAGGGCGGAAACTGGCCCTCGGTGGCGATGACGATCTTGCCCGACTTCTGCACCTCGTCGAGGCTGCGCGCCTGGGCCGCGGTCGCCGCCCACAGCGCCAGGGCGAGCAGCGCCCATATCTTGAATCGTTTCATCAGAGTCTCCTTTATGGTTGAAAGATGCGAAAAAAGGGCTCGCGGTGTCCGCGCGGCCGGGGTTCCGGCGCACCGCCCTAGCGCGAGGGCGCGCGCATCAGCGTGCTCTTGCCGAACAGGCTCTCGATCAGGTCCACGGCCAGCTCAGCGGTCTGGTTGCGCACGTCGAGCGCGGGATTGAGCTCCACGACGTCGAGCGAGGCCAGACGACCGGTGTCGGCGATCATTTCCATGCACAGCTGCGCCTCCCGATAAGTCGGCCCGCCGCGCACCGTGGTGCCCACGCCGGGCGCGATGTCGGGATCGAGGAAGTCGACGTCCAGGCTGACATGCAGGTGGGTGTCGGCGTCCACGCCTTCGAGCGCGCGCTCCATCGCGTGGCGCATACCCATCTCGTCGATGTAGCGCATGTCGAACACTTCGATGCCCAGGTCGTGCACCAGGCGCTTTTCGCCCGCGTCCACGCTGCGTATGCCGATCTGCCGGAGCTGGCGCGGATCGAGAGCCGGCACATGGCCGCCGATGCCGACCAGGTCCTGCGGACCGTGGCCGCACAGGCAGGCCACCGGCATGCCGTGGATGTTGCCGGTCGGGGTCAGCGTGGCGGTGTTGAAATCGGCGTGGGCGTCGAACCACAGCACGCGCAGCGGGCGCCGCCGTTCGCGGCAGTGGCGCGCCACGGCGCTGATCGAGCCTATGCCCAGGCTGTGGTCGCCGCCCAGAACGATGGGCAGGCGCCCGGCCTGCAGCTCGGCACGGACGGCCTCATGCAGCAGCCGGTTCCACAGCACGACCTCGGGCAGGTGGCGAAAGCCGTCGACCGCGTCCTGCCAGGGGTTGGCCGGTCCCTGCAGGTCGCCGCAGTCGCGCACGTCCAGGCCGAACTGCGCGATGGCCTGCGCCACGCCGGCCACGCGCAGGGCCTCGGGTCCCATGCTCGCGCCGCGCATGCCTGCGCCCACGTCGGTGGGCGCGCCGATCAGGCTCACGCCCGGTCTCTGGGAAGTACGGCGGCTCATGCGGCCAAGGAGTAGATGCCCGCCGTCGTGCCGCGGGCACGGTCGCTGGCGCCACGGTGCACAGGGGCGGCGGGGGCATGCCGCCGGCGCGGCAAGGGGCTGGCGATCGACAAGGGGAGTCTCCTCGGACAAGGCTTTGTTGGCATGGCGGGCAGTGTCCCAGGACCGGATTCCAACAGGAACCCCCAAGATTGGTCGCTTTTTGTCACATCTTTGGCAATTGGCCAGAGAAAATTGGCGAAATGCAAGATCGCCGCGACTCAGGCGCGGCCTGCACCCGCCAGCGGCCCTCGTCGGGCTGGCGACGGCGACCAGCCAGTCGCCTGGTGGAGATCAGCCGGCGGCGGGCGCCGTCCGCTGCCCGAAGATCGCCGTGCCCACGCGCACCAGGGTGCTGCCGGCGTGGATCGCGGCCTCCAGGTCGGCCGTCATGCCCAGCGACAGGGTGTCCAGCGGCAGGCCCGCGGCGCGCAGCTGCTCGAACAGGGCCCGCGCGCGGCCATGCACGGCACAGGCCGCATCGAAATCGGGCGCGGGCTCGGGTATGCACATCAGGCCGCGCAGCGCCAGGTGTGGCAGCTGCGCCACGGCGCGCGCCAGCGCCAGCGCATCCTGCGGCGCCACACCCGACTTGTTGGCGCCAGCGTCGATGTTGACCTGCAGGCAGACCTGCAGCGGCGCCAGCCCCTCGGGGCGCTGGGCGGACAGGCGCTCGGCGATGCGCAGCCGGTCCACGCTGTGCACCCAATCGAAATGCTCGGCCACCAGCCGCGTCTTGTTGCCCTGCACCGGGCCCAGGCAATGCCACTCGAGCGGCAGGCCGCGCAGTGCCTCGATCTTGGCCACGGCTTCCTGCACGTAGTTCTCGCCGAAGGCCGTCTGCCCGACCGCATGGGCCTCGCGCACGGCCTCGGGACCGAAGGTCTTGGACACGGCCAGCAGCCGGACCTCGCGCGCATCGCGGCCGGCCGCGGCGCAGGCTGCCGCGATCCGGGCGCGCACCGCCCCGAGATTCTGCGCAATCGTGGTCATAATGCTCGCGAGCGTATCAAAACGACAGAGGGATCCGTGGACATCACCCAACTTCTGGCCTTCAGCGTCAAGAACAAGGCTTCCGACCTGCACCTGTCCGCCGGACTGCCGCCCATGATCCGGGTGCACGGCGACGTGCGCCGCATCAACGTCGAGCCGCTGGACCACAAGCAGGTCTATGCCATGGTCTACGACATCATGAACGACGCGCAGCGCAAGAACTACGAGGAGTTCCTCGAGTGCGACTTCTCGTTCGAGATCGAGGGCCTGGCGCGCTTTCGCGTCAACGCCTTCAACCAGAACCGCGGCGCCGGCGCGGTGTTCCGCACCATTCCGAGCAAGATCCTCACGCTGGAGCAGCTCAACGCGCCCAAGATCTTCGCCGACCTGGCGCTCAAGCCGCGCGGCATGGTGCTGGTGACCGGCCCCACCGGCTCGGGCAAGTCGACCACGCTGGCGGCCATGGTCAACTACCTCAACGAGAACGAGTACGGCCACATCCTCACCGTCGAGGACCCGATCGAATTCGTGCACGAGTCCAAGAAATGCCTGATCAACCAGCGCGAGGTCGGGCCCCACACCATGAGCTTCAACGCCGCGCTGCGCTCGGCGCTGCGCGAGGACCCCGACGCCATCCTGGTCGGCGAGATGCGCGACCTGGAAACCATACGCCTGGCCATGACCGCCGCCGAGACCGGCCACCTGGTGTTCGGCACCCTGCACACCTCGAGCGCGGCCAAGACCATAGACCGGGTCATCGACGTGTTCCCGGCCGAGGAAAAGGACATGATCCGCGCCATGCTGTCGGAGTCGCTGCAGGCCGTGATCTCGCAGACCCTGTGCAAGACCAAGGACGGCCAGGGCCGCGTGGCGGCGCACGAGATCATGATAGGCACCAGCGCCATCCGCAACCTGATACGCGAGGCCAAGGTGGCGCAGATGTACTCGGCCATACAGACCGGCAGCAGCGTGGGCATGCAGACGCTGGACCAGAACCTGCTGGACCTGGTCAAGCGCAACGTGATCAGCCCGGCCGAGGCCCGTTCCAAGGCCAAGAGCCCCGAGAACTTCCCCGGCTAGGCCGGACAGGCATTTTTCCCCGGCGCTGAGCGATCGGCGTGGAAAGGAGAGCAGTTATGGAACGCGACCAAGCCACCAAGTTCATCAACGACCTGCTCAAGCTGATGATCAGCCGCAACGGCAGCGACCTGTTCATCACGGCCGACTTCCCGCCCGCGATCAAGGTCGACGGCAAGGTCACCAAGGTCTCCTCGCACCCGCTCAGCGGCGCCCATACGCTGGCGCTGACGCGCTCGGTCATGAACGACAAGCAGATGGCCGAGTTCGAGCGCAGCAAGGAGTGCAACTTCGCGATCGCGCCGGCCGGCATAGGGCGCTTCCGCGCCAACGCCTTCGTGCAGCAGGGCAAGATCGGCATGGTGCTGCGCGTGATCCCGGCCATCCTGCCGACCATCGACGGCCTGGGCGTGCCGCAGGTGCTCAAGGACGTGGTCATGTCCAAGCGCGGCCTGTGCATCCTGGTCGGCGCCACCGGCTCGGGCAAGTCGACCACGCTGGCGGCCATGGTCGACTGGCGCAACGAGAACTCGGCGGGCCATATCCTCACCGTGGAGGACCCGGTCGAGTTCGTGCATCCGCACAAGAACTGCGTGGTCACGCAGCGCGAGGTCGGCCTGGACACCGACAGCTGGGAGGCCGCGCTCAAGAACGCGCTGCGCCAGGCGCCCGACGTGATCCTGATGGGCGAGATCCGCGACCGCGAGACCATGGAGCACGCGGTGGCCTTCGCCGAGACCGGCCACCTGTGCATGGCCACGCTGCACGCCAACAGCGCCAACCAGGCGCTGGACCGCATCATCAACTTCTTCCCCGAGGAGCGCCGCGCCCAGCTGCTGATGGACCTCTCGCTCAACCTCAAGTCCATGATCTCGCAGCGCCTGGTGCCCAAGCAGGACGGCAAGGGCCGCACGGCCGTGGTCGAGGTCATGCTCAACACGCCGCTGGTCTCCGACCTGATCTTCAAGGGCGAGGTGGCCGAGATCAAGGAGATCATGAAGAAGAGCCGCAACCTCGGCATGCAGACCTTCGACCAGGCGCTGTTCGACGCCTACGAGAACAACGTGATCAGCTACGAGGACGCGCTGCGCAACGCCGACTCGGTGAACGACCTGCGCCTGCAGATCAAGCTCTCCAGCCAGCGCGCCAAGTCGCAGGACCTGGGCGCCGGCACCGAACACCTCTCGCTGGTTTGAAACACCCCATGAACAACGTCAACGCCAGGGACTACGAACCCACCCCCTCGCGCCAGGTCGCCTTCCTGGGCCTGGGCGTCATGGGCTACCCCATGGCCGGCCACCTCGCGCTGGCCGGCCATGCCGTCACGGTCTACAACCGCACGCCGGCCAAGGCCGCGGCCTGGTGCGCCGAATTCGCGCGCAGCCGGGCGCCGCGCCAGGCCGACACGCCGCGCCAGGCCGCCCTGGGCGCCGACCTGGTGTTCTGCTGCGTCGGCAACGACGCGGACCTGCGCTCCGTGGCCCTGGGCGAAAGCCTGGGCGGCGGCGCCCGGGGCGCCGACGGCGCCTTCGCCGGCATGAAGCCCGGCGCGGTCTTTGTCGACCACACCACGGCTTCGGCCGACGTCGCGCGCGAGCTGCACGCCGCCGCCGGCGAGGGCGGCCTGTACTTCGTCGACGCGCCAGTCTCGGGCGGCCAGGCCGGCGCACAGAACGGCCAGCTCACGGTGATGTGCGGCGGCGAGGCGGCGGCTTTCGAAGCCGCCAGGCCGGTCGCCATGGCCTTCTCGCGCGCCTTCACGCTGATGGGCGCCAGCGGCGCGGGCCAGCTGACCAAGATGGTCAACCAGATCGCGGTCGCCGGCCTGGTGCAGGGCCTGGCCGAGGCCATCGCCTTCGGCCAGCATGCGGGCCTGGACATGGGCCTGGTGCTGGAGGTGATCTCCAAGGGCGCGGCCCAGAGCTGGCAGATGGACCACCGCGGCAAGACCATGGTGGCCGACCAGTTCGACTTCGGCTTCGCCGTCGACTGGATGCGCAAGGACCTGGGCCTGGTACTCGACGAGGCCAGGCGCAACGGCGCCCGCCTGCCCGCCACCGCCCTGATCGACCAGTTCTACGCCGACGTGCAGCGCATGGGCGGCAACCGCTGGGACACCTCGAGCCTGATCAAGCGGCTGCGCTGAGCGCCTGATCAGGCGCTGCGCTCACTGCCTGGGCGGCGCGGCCGGCGCGGGCGCAGCCGCGGCGTCGGGCTGCAGCTGCAGGCGCTGCAGCTCATCCTCGCTGATGATCTCGAGGATGCGCACCACGCGCCGCACGCCGCTCACGCCGCGCGTGACCTCGGTGGCGCGGTCGGCCTCGCGCTGCGTCACCCGGCCCATCAGGTAGACCGTGCCGCGCTCGGTGACCACCTTGAAGGCGTTGGCGAAGACATCTTTGCTGTCCACCATCGAGGCCTTGACCTTGCCGGTCACCAGGGCGTCGGCCGAGCGCTGCTGCAGGTTGGGGCTGTCCATGATGACCAGCTCGTTGACCACCGCGCGCACGTTGTCCATGCCCGCGACGACCTGCTCGACGCGCTGGCGGTCCTGCTCGTTCGGCGTCTCGCCGGTGAGCAGCACCTGGCGGTTGTAGCTCGTGAGGTTGACGCGCACGCGGCTGCCCATGGCGTCGCGGATGCGGTTGGCGCCGCGCAGCTCTATGCTCTCGTCGTCCAGCTGCGCGCCGGAACTGCGCCGGTCGGTCGCCACCATGCCGCCGACCACGGCCCCGCCGACCACCAGCGGGGCGCAGGCCGGCAGCGCGCCGGCCACGATCGCGGCGGCCAGCAGCCTCAGAATCAGCTTGTTCGAAAAAGACTTCATGCGGGGTTCTCCTGTTCGCCGAGCAACTGGGTGTCGACCCCATCGCACAGGCAGTGCAGCGTGAGGTGGTGCACCTCCTGGATGCGCGCGGTGCGCTCGTGCGGCACGCAGATATGGACGTCGGTCTCGCGCAGCAGCGGGGCGAGCTCGCCGCCGCCGCGTCCGGTCAGCGCCACCACGGTCATCTCGCGCTCGTGCGCGGCCTGCACCGCGCGCAGCACGGTGGGCGCGCTGCCGCTGGCCGACAGGGCCAGCAGCACGTCGCCGGCCTGGCCCAGGGCGCGCACCTGCTTGGCGAAGACCTCCGAATAGTCGGAGGCGCTGGCGATGGCCGTGAGGATGGCGGTGTCGGCGCTCAGCGCGAGCGCCGCCAGCTCGGGGCGCTCGCGCTCGAAGCGCCCGATGAACTGGGCCGCGAAATACTGGGCCGCGGCCGACGAGCCGCCATTGCCGCAGGCCAGCACCTTGCCGCCGCTGGTCACGCAGGCCAGCAGGGCCTGCACGGCGTCGGCAATCGGTTTGCCCAGGGTTTGCGCCGACTGGTACTTGAGGTCGGCACTGTCGATGAAATGCTGTTGAATGCGTTGCTCTAGCATGGTCTTCGATGATAACCGTGCGTGATGCAACAGGATGTTGCCTTTGTGAGCGGCATCCAGAACCATCAGGCGGCGTCGAAGGCGGCGCGCAGCCAGGTGATGCCCGTGGGCTCGACCAGCACCACGTCGAAGCGGCAGGGCGGCATCGCGCGCCAGCGCAGCAGGTAGTGGCGCGCCGCGAAGACGATGCGGCGCTGCTTCTCGGCGCCCACACTGGCCGCGGCCCCGCCCCAGGCGCGGCTGGCGCGCTGGCGCACCTCGACGAACACCAGGGTGCCGCCGGGCTCGCGCATCACCAGGTCGATCTCGCCGCCGCCGCGGCCCGGCGTCCGATAATTGCGCTGCAGCAGGCGCAGGCCCTGCGCCTCCAGGTGGCGCAGCGCGGCGTCCTCGGCGGCGTCGCCGCGCTGTTTGGTCGTCACCGCCGCTTTTCGTGTGAGGTATTCCATTGAGCGCATCCCTGTCCGCGGCCTCGTTCGCCGCCGCCCTGCCGGCCGCGCATGAGGCCGCCGCGTCCCAGCATTATCCGCAGGGCGCGCTCTACGTCGTCGCCACGCCGATCGGCAACCTGGCCGACATCACGCTGCGCGCCCTGCATGTGCTGGCCCTGGTCGACGCCGTGGCCTGCGAGGACACGCGCCATACCCAGCAGCTGCTGCGCGCCTACGGCATGGACCGGCCCGCGGCCCAGCTGCTGGCCCTGCACCAGCACAACGAGGCCCAGGCCTCGGCCGCCGTGATCGAGCGCCTGCGCCTGGGCCAGCGCATCGCCTATGTCAGCGACGCCGGCACGCCGGCCATCAGCGACCCCGGCGCGCGCCTGGTCGCGGCCGTGCGCGAGCAGGGCCTGCGCGTGCTGCCGCTGCCAGGCGCGAGCAGCGTCACGACGGCGCTCAGCGCCGCCGGCCTGAGCGAGGGCGGCTTCGTCTTCGAGGGCTTCCTGCCCGTGAAGGCGACCGAGCGCGTGCACGCGGTCGAGGCACTGGCCCGCGAAACGCGCGCCGTGGTGCTGCTCGAGGCGCCGCACCGCATCGAAGTCCTGGCCCAGGCACTGGCGGTCCTGGGCGAGCGCCCGGTGACCGTGGCGCGCGAGCTGACCAAGCAGTTCGAGGAGATCGCCACCGTGCCGGCGGGCCAGTTGCCCGCCTGGCTGGACCAGGCGCCGCAGCGCCAGCGCGGCGAGTTCGTGCTGGTGCTGCACGCCGCGCCCCTGGCCGCCGATGCCGGCGCGGACCTGCGCGTGCTGCGCCTGCTGCTGGCCGAGCTGCCGCTCAAGACCGCGGTCAAGCTGGCGGCCGAGATCACCGGCACGGCGCGCAACAGCCTGTACGAGGCGGCACTGGCGATCAAGCAGCAAGCGTGAAGAGCGCCTGGCTAGCGCCTGCGCAGGCCCAGCCAGACCACGGTGCCGACCACCAGCCCGGCGCCCGCCAGTTGCACCGGCGCGATGCCCTGGCCCAGCAGGGCCCAGGCCAGCACCAGGGCGAACACCGGCTCGACGTTCATGATGGCCGAGCCGCCGACCACGCCCAGCCGCGGCAGCACGGTGAACATGATGGTGAAGGCCGTGCCGTAGAGCAGGGTCAGCGCCGCCAGCCCCCACCAGCCCGCGGGCGCCTGCGGCAGCATGCGCCGGTGCCGCGCCGAGAGCTTCAGCGGCACGCGCTGCACCAGGACCAGGGCGCCCACCGCCAGCGCCGTGAGCGCGCTGCGAAAGCTCACCGCCGTCGCGACGTCCACCCCATGGTTGAACGCCAGGCGCGCCGCCACATGGTTGGCGCCCATCATGAAGGCGATCAGCAGCAGGGTGGCGAAGGCGCCGGTGCCAAGGGCTCGCGTCGAAGCCATCAGCTCAGACTGGCCAGGTGCGCCTGGGTGGCGGCGGCCAGCTTCTCGTCGAAAGTCGCCAACGGGCACTTGAGCTCGGCCGCCAGCCAGAGGTAGGCGGCGTCGTAGGCCGACAGGCCGTAGCGCAGCGCGAGGGCCGCGACGGCCGGGGGATCGATGCGGTGCAGGTCGATCTCCATTTCGGCGGCAAAGGCCAGACCGGCAGCCGCATGGGCTTCGCCGCGCCGCATTTTCTTGACGGCCACGCTGGCGATTTCCGACTGCAAAAGATGGGGCGCGTGCAGTTGGCGCCCCCGGATGCTCTGCTCGGCCTGGGCCTGCCAGGGTTCGCTGAACACCAGGCCCGCCAGGGCGCTGCAGTCGATGACGATGGGTGGCCGCACGAGGTACTGTGCAGGCGGCTCCGCAAGATGCAGCCGCCGCTGGCCGGGCTTCATCGGGCGTCGCGCTCGGCGCGGATGATGTCCGCCCCCAGCAACTGGTCATGGATGGGCTCAGGATGCCGGGCGCGCAACTCGGCCAGGACCTGCTCGGGCGCCTTCCAGCCTTGGCGGACGATGGGAAAGCCCCGTCCGTCGAAACCCACGACCCGCGTCGCCTGGGGACCACCCGCCGAAGCAGCGGCCTGCGAGCCCGTGCCGCCGGATTCGGCCACCGATCGCTCAATGATGGCCATCAACTCCCCTTGCAGGGAACGGTGGTTAAGGGCGGCGCGCTGGCGCAAGGCCTCGGCCCAGGCCTCGGGCACGTCCTTGATGGACAAATTGGGCATTCTGGACTCCAAAACAGTTTTTAGAACCATTTTGGAGCCAAAACGGAATCACTGCAAACCCTTCACGCGTGCCTGCAGCCGCGCCAGGCCCAGCAGGGCGTCGGTGAACGGCGTGGCCACGCCGGTGAGCTGGCCCAGTTCGCGCACCACCGTGACCAGGGCGTCGAGCTCGACCGGCTTGCCGGCCTCCACGTCCTGCAGCATCGAAGTCTTGAAGGCGCCGAGCTTGAGCGTGACCGCGTGGCGGTCCTCGGGCTGCTGGTCTATGGGGATGCCGATGCGCGCGCCTATCTCCTTGGCCTCGAGCATCACGCTGGAGATGAAGCCGCGCACCAGCTCGTCGCCCAGGATCAGGTCGGTGGTGGCGCCGGTGATCGCGCTGACCGGGTTCACGGTCATATTGCCCCAGAGCTTGTACCAGATGTCCTTCTGGATCTGCTCCGACAGGCTCGCGGCGAAGCCCGCGCGGGCGAGCAGATCGACCAGGGCCAGCACGCGCGCGCTGCGCTCGCCCGAGGGCTCGCCGACGATCAGGCCCGCGCCGAAATGGTGGCGGATCAGGCCCGGCGCATCGACCGAGCAGCTGGCGTGCACCACGCAGCCTATGACCTGGCGCGCCGGGATGGCCGCGGCGATCGCGCCCTCGGGGTCCACGGCCGCGAGCCGCGTCCCCGCGAGCGGGCCGCCGAAGCCCTCGAAGAACCACCAGGGCACGCCGTTCATGGCCGTCAGCACGACGGTGTCGGGGCCGAGCAGCGGCGCGATCGCACGCGCGACCCCGGCCAGGGCCGGGGCCTTGACGGCAAGCACCACCAGGTCCTGCACGCCCAGATCGGCCGGGTGGGCGCTGGCCCGCACCGGCACGGCCGAGACCTGTTCTCCTTGTCGCAGGCGCAGGCCCTGTGCGTTCAGTGCCTCGAGCGTGGCGCCGCGCGCGACCACGCTGAGCGCGCAGCCGGCCTGGGCCAGCTTGACGCCCAGCCAGCCGCCTATGGCGCCCGCGCCGTAGATGCAGACCTTGTAGCTCATGCCAGGTAGCCCGGATCGATGCGCTCGACCTGGCGCACCAGGGCGTCGAACACATCCTGGCCCGCGCCGTGCCGGGGGTCGAACTGCAGGGCGTCGCGCGTGCACTTGGCCGCGATGGCCTCCGGCACGGGAATCGGCGCGCCCATGGACAGCGTGGCCAGCTGTATCTCGCAGGCGCGCTGCAGGGTCCAGAGGATGGCGAAGGTCTGCGGCAGGGTCTGGCCCCAGGCCAGCAGGCCGTGGTTGCGCAGGATCACGGCCGGCTTGTCGCCGATGCTGGCCAGCAGGCGCGGCCCCTCGTCGGCGTGGATGGTGATGCCCTCGAAGTCGTGGTAGGCCAGCATGCCGTGCAGCTGTGCGCTGTAGAAGTTGGTCTGCTGCAACCCGCCCTGCAGGCAGGCCACGGCCACGCCGGCCGTGGTGTGGGTGTGCATCACGCAATGCGCCTCGGGCAGGCCGTCATGGATGGCCGCATGCACGGTGAAGCCGGCCGGGTTCACCGGGTGGGGCGAGCCGTCCAGCACCTCGCCCTGCAGGTTGATCTTGACCAGGTTGCTGGCCGTGACCTCGCTGTAGTGCAGGCCGAAGGGGTTGATCAGGAACTGCCGGGACTCGGAAGCCCCTGCGGCAGCGCCGCCGCTCACGCTCTCCGGCAGGCGCAGCGTGATGTGGTTGTAGATCATCTCGGTCCAGCCCAGCATGGCGAAGATGCGGTAGCAGGCCGCGAGCTGCTGGCGCGCGGCCCATTCGTCGGGGTGGACCTGGCCGGCACGGCTGGCGACCATGGGAAGCTCGGATCTGTGCATGACGTCCTCCTCAGTAAACGCTGCCGGACGCGGACGGGGTGGGCGCGGCGCCCTTGAATTTGGCAGCCAGGGCGCTGGTCTGGCGCGCCAGGATCTGGCTGTCCAGGCCCACGGCGACGAACAGGGCGCCGAGTGCGAGGTAGTGGCGCGCCAGGGACTCGTCGCTGGTCAGGATGCCGGGCGCCTTGCCGGCCCTGAGGATGCGCGCGATCGCGTCCTCGATCGCGGCCTGCACCTCGGGGTGGCCGGGGTTGCCCACATGGCCCAGCGAGGCCGAGAGGTCGGCCGGGCCGATGAACACGCCGTCCACGCCGGGTGTGGCGGCAATCGCATCGAGCTGGGCCAGCGCGGCGCGCGTCTCGGCCTGCACCAACAGGCCCACCTGGGCGTTGGCTTCCTTGGCGTAGTTGGGGTAGCGGCCCCAGCGCGAGGCGCGGCCGCCGGCCATGCCGCGCACCCCGCCCTGCCCGTCGTCCTGCGGGTAGCGGCAGGCGCGCACCAGCTGGGCCGCCTGCTCGGGCGTGTCGACCATGGGCACCAGCAAGGTCTGCACGCCCAGGTCCAGGTACTGCTTGATCAGCGCGGTGTCGCCCACCGGCAGGCGCGCGATGGCGTGCGAATCCGGGTAGGCCGCGATGGCCTGCAGCTGGCCCAGCAGCTCGGGCAGGCCGTTGGGCGAGTGCTCGCCGTCGAGCAGCAGCCAGTCGAAGCCGGCGCCGGCGCAGATCTCGGCGCTGTAGGCATGGACCAGGCCCAGCCAGAGGCCGATCTGCGGGCGGCCCTCTTGCAGGGCTCGCTTGAAGGTATTGACAGGGGTTTGCATGGCGAATGTCCGTGGTTTTATGCGAAGCGGAAGGCTATGGCGCCCAGGGGCCCGTAGTCGGCGTGGAAGCTGTCGCCGGGCGCGGCCGCCACTGGGCGCGTGAACGAGCCGCCGAGCACCACCTCGCCGACCGCCAGGTGCGCGCCCCAGGGCGCGAGCTTGTTGGCCAGCCAGGCCACGCCCTTGGCCGGGTGGCCCAGCACGCCGGCCGCCAGGCCGGTCTCCTCGATCACGCCGTTCCTGTAGAGCAGGGCGCCGACCCAGCGCAGGTCCACCGCGTCGGGCTTGACCGGGCGCCCGCCGGTGACGATGCCGGCGTTGGCCGCGTTGTCGGAAATCGTGTCGAACACCTTGCGCATGGCCTTGCTGTGGCGATCGAACTGCTCGATGCGCGCGTCGATGATCTCGATCGCGGGCACCACGTAGTCGGTCGCGGCCAGCACCTCGAACACCGTGACGTTCGGCCCCTTCAGCGGCTTGCCGAGCACGAAGGCCAGCTCGACCTCGACGCGCGGCGCGATGAAGCGCGTGAACGGGATGTCGCCACCCTCGGGGAAGAACATGTCGTCGAGCAGGGTGCCGTAGTCGGGCTCGGCGATCTGGCTGGCCTGCTGCATGGCGCGCGAGGTCAGGCCGATCTTGTGGCCCCGCACTTGGCGGCCCTCGGCCAGCTTCATCTGCACCCAGGCGCGGCTGATGCGGTAGCCGTCCGCGATGTCCATCGCCGGGTAGCGCTTGGAAAAATGCTCGAGCTGCACGCGCGTCTTCTCGCTCTGGTGCAGCTCGGCGGCGAGCTGGTGGATCAGGTCTTCGGACAGCATGGATTTCAGGGCTTGGCAAACAGGGGGTGGAGGCTGCTGTGCTTGGCGTCGAAGACCTCGTGGCCCTCGTCGACCTGCAGCGTGATGCCTATGGGTCGCTGCGCGAGCAGCGGGTCCATGCGCTTGCGCACGGCCGCCAGCAGGGCCTGGCCGGCGCGTTGCTGGGTGGCCGCGCTGCGGCCAGCCGCCATGCGCAGGTTCAGGTACATGAAGCCGTAGTCGCCGCTGCCACCCGCGGCGCGTCCCGCGGCCCCACCATCGGCCACCGCGTAATGCGCGGCCGGATAGGCCAGCACGCGGGTGCCGCCGGTGGGGAAAACCTGGCGGCCCTCGTCGTCGCGCACGGCCAGCATGGCGTCGGCGGCGTCTCGGCACAGCGCGCCCATGTCGACCTCGGTCTCGAGGTTGGGGGTGTAGAGGATGACCAGATGGGGCATGTCAGGACGAGTCTCAGAGGCGGCCGGCGGCATGGTAGCCCGCGGCCGAGGAGGCCTGGGCCGCGGGGATGGAAGCGCCGGTCTGCGGCGTGACCGGAAACAGGGCGTTGATCTGGCCCGTGCCCGAGGCGCCGAAGTAAGGCGTGAGCACCTCGGCCTGGCCGTCGTAGTCCGACCAGCCCAGGGCGCCGAGCAGCATGGCCGTGTCGTGCATGAAGCCCTCGCCATGGCCCTTGCTCGCGTACTCGGGCAGCATGGCGCAGAAGTCGGCCCAGTCGCCCTGCTGCCACATGCGGATGACCTCGTGGTCGAGGTGCTCGAGGAACGGGCTCCAGACCTTGAAGGCGTACTCGGGCGCCAGGCCGTTCTGCGCGAAGCGGTGCGAGAGCGAGCCGCTGGCGAGGATGGCGACCGTGCCCTGGTACTCGTCCTCGATCGCGCGGCGCATGGCCCAGCCCAGGCGCGCGCTGTCGTTGAGGTAGTGCGAGGTGCACAGGGCCGAGACCGAGACCACCTTGAAGTGCTGGTCGGCGTTCATGTAGCGCATGGGCACCAGGGTGCCGTACTCGGGATTGAGCGTGGTCGCGTCGTGCGCCAGCGTCTCCACGCCCATCTCGTTGCAGGTCTTGGCCAGCAGCCGGCCGAGCTGCGGATTGCCCGAGAAGCCGAAGCGCATGTTGCTGATGAAATGCGGCAACTCGTTGCTGGTGTAGACGCCTTCCCAGCTTGGCGCGCAGTTGATGTGGTAGCCCGCGTTGACCAGCCAGTGCGTGTCGAACACCACCAGGGTGTCCACGCCGAGCGCGCGGCAGCGCCGGCCGATCTCGGCATGGCCCTCGATTGCGTCCTGGCGCGTGCCCTTGCGCGGACCGTCCATTTCGGACAGGTACATCGAGGGGACGTGGGTGATCTTGGCGGCGAGTGCTAGTTTGCCCATGTCAGTCGAGCCTTTCGTGTTGCCTGGCTTGGCGCGAGAAGTCTGCTCTCGCTCCGCGGGTTGTCGGCGCGGGGTGGGCGCCTCCGCTCATGTCCCCCGGGACGGGCTGCGCCCGCCCCTCCTCCTTGACTTCGCTGCGGCGCCCACCCCGCACCGCCATCCCGCTGCGAGCTGCGCGCATGCCGGCGTTCCCAACCACACGCCCCGCTGGATTCGGTGGCCGGGGTGTCCTGCGCAGCGAAGTCAAGGGGGAGGATTGGGCAAAGCCCAATCCGGAGGACATGAGCGGAGCAGGGCACCCCGGCCGCCGAATCCCGCGAGGTGCTTCGAGAGAAGCGGGGAGGCGCCTCATCAAGCCCCCCAGTGCGGAATATGGTGCGAGCCCAGCGAGACCGCGACGTTCTTGGGCTCGCAGAACACCTCGTAGCTCCAGGTGCCGCCCTCGCGGCCCGTGCCCGAGGCCTTGGTGCCGCCGAAGGGCTGGCGCAGGTCGCGCACGTTCTGGCTGTTGACGAAGCACATACCGGCCTCGATGGCGGCGGCCACGCGGTGGGCGCGGCCTATGTTCTCGGTCCAGACGTAGCTCGACAGGCCGTATTGGATGTCGTTGGCCAGCGCTATCGCATGGGCTTCGTCGCGGAACGGGATCAGGCAGGCGACCGGGCCGAAGATCTCCTCCTGCGCGATGCGCATGCGGTTGTCCACGTCGGCGAACACCGTGGGCAGCACGTAGTTGCCCTTCTTCACGCGCTCGGGCAGCTCGGGCTGGCCCAGGCCGCCGCACAACAGCGTCGCGCCCTCCTTGGGGCCCAGCTCGATGTAGCTGCGCACCTTGGCCAGGTGGCCGGGGCTGACCATGGGGCCGACGATGGTGCCCTCGTCGAGCGGGTCGCCCACCGTGATGCGCCTGGCGCGCTCGGCGAACTTCGCCGCGAAGTCGGCGTAGATGTTCTGCTGCACCAGGATGCGGCTGCCGGCCGTGCAGCGCTCGCCGTTGTTGGAGAAGATCATGAACACCGCGGCGTCGAGCGCGCGCTCGAGGTCGGCGTCGTCGAACACCACGAAGGGGCTCTTGCCGCCCAGCTCCATGCTGAACTTCTTGAGGCCCGCGGTCTTGACGATGCGGTTGCCGGTGGCGGTCGAGCCGGTGAAGCTGATCGCGCGCACGTCGGGGTGGGCGACCAGCGGTTCGCCGGCTTGCTGGCCGTAGCCGTGCACGATGTTCAGCACACCGGGCGGGATACCCGCTTCGAGCGCGAGGCGCCCCAAGCGCGCGGCCGTGAGCGGCGAGAGCTCGCTCATCTTGAGCACGGCCGTGTTGCCGAAGGCCAGGCAGGGCGCGACCTTCCAGGTCGCCGTCATGAAGGGCACGTTCCAGGGGCTGATCAGCGCGCACACGCCCACCGGGTGGAACAGGGTGTAGTTCAGGTGCGTGGGTGTGGGATAGGTGTGGCCGTCCACGCGCGTGCACATCTCGGCGAAGTAATGGAAGTTGTCGGCCGCGCGCGGGATCAGCTGCTTGCCGGTCTGCGCGATGACCTGGCCGCAGTCGTCGGTCTCGGTCTGCGCCAGCTCGGGCACGTTCTTCGCGATCAGGTCGCCGAGGCGCCGGATCAGCTTCGCGCGCTCGGCCGCGGGCTTGCCGGCCCAGGCCGGGAAGGCCGCCTTGGCCGCGGCCACGGCAGCGTTCACCTCTGCCTCGCCGCCTGCGGCGACCTCGGCCAGCACCTGCTGGGTGGCGGGGTTGACGGTCTCGAAGTAGTCTGTCCCGGCGACCGGCTTGCCGTCGATCAGATGGTCGATGCGCATGTTCATCCTTCGTCGATGGTGTTTTCGAGCGCGCCCAGGCCCTCGATCTCGGTCACGACGCGGTCGCCGGGCCGGCAGTCGACCACGCCGTCGGGCGTGCCGGTGAGGATCAGGTCGCCGGGCGAGAGCGTCATGAAGCTCGTGAAGTACTCGATCAGGCGCGGCACGTCGAAGATCATGTCGCGCGTGTTGCCGCTCTGGGTCAGCTGCCCGTTCACCGAGGTCTTGAGCGCGAGCTTCATCGGGTCGGGGACATCGGCCGCGTCCACCAGCCAGGGGCCCAGGGGCGTGCAGGTGTCGCGGTTCTTCACGCGCAGGTTGGGTCGGTACCAGTTCTCGAGGTAGTCGCGGATCGCGTAGTCGTTGGCCACGCAGTAGCCGGCGACGAAATCGTAGGCGTCGTCGCGTTTCACCTTTTTCGCGGTCCGGCCTATCACCACGGCCAGCTCGCACTCGTAGTGCATGAAGTCCACGCCGGCCGGGCGGCGCGTGTAGGCGCGGTGGCCGATCAGCGTGGCCTCGCCCTTGAGAAAGGCCAGCGGCTCCTCGGGCGCCTTGAAGGCCAGCTCCCTGGCATGGTCGGCGTAGTTCAGGCCCAGGGCCAGGATGGTGCGCGGCCGGTGCGCGGGCATGGGGTGGAGCGGCGGCAGCCAGACCACCTCGTCGAACGACAGCAGGCGGCCGCTGAAGGCCGGGGTCAGCAGCTCGAGCCGGCCTTCACGCTCCACGGCCTCGTGGACTGCGCCGGCCCAGGCGATGCGCGCTCTCTTCATGCGAGCTCCTTCACCACGGTGTTGACCAGCGGCTCGAAGCCCGGCGCGCAGATCTCGATGCGGTCGCCCAGCCGGGCGCGCGGCCGCCCGCCGTCTTCCAGGCAGTCGCTGCCCAGCATCAGCAGGTCGCCGGGCTGCAGGCTCATGAACTCGGCCACGTCGGCCAGCAGGGTCGCCGCGTCCCGCACCAGCTCGCTCAGGGCCACGGTCTGCACCAGCGCGCCGTTGACGCGAACCTCGAGCTTCAGCGCCGCCAGGGCGTCGAGACCGGCCAGCGGGTGGCAGCGCGGCCCGACGCCCAGGAAGCCGTCCAGGCAGCGGTACTTGATCGGGGGGCGGTAGTAGCTGGCATGCGGCAGAGACAGGTCGTTCAGCAGCACGGCGCCCGCCACCTGGGCCTGCGGCCCCATCACCAGGGCGAGCGAGGCGCCGATCTCGACCTCGGCCACATGGTCCGGCAGCGCAATCGCCGCGCCGCAGGGGCTGAAGGTGTTGGCGGTCTTGATGTAGAGCACGGGCGCGCGCGGCGGCGCCTGGTAGGGCGGCTCGGCCATGCGGCCGGCCCACAGGGCCTGCTCGCGTCGGAAATTGAGCAGGGTGCCGTACACCGTGCCCTCGGGCAGAAAGGGGGTCATGGGGCGGTGTCCGTTTCCAGGTCTTCGGTGACGTCGGCCGGCTGCTCGAGCGCGATCACCTCGTCGAGCAGGGCATAGAGCTGGGCCAGCCTGGCCTTGCCGAGCCGGTCCTCGAGCCAGGCGTAGTGCGACTCGATGGCGGTCGACAGCGTGGCGGCCATGGCCAGCCCCTCGGCTGTGGCGCGCACCACGCTGCGGCGCGCGTCCTCGGGGCAGCGGCTGCGGCCGATCAGGCCGTCGCGCTCCATGCGGCCCAGCACGCCGGTGAGGCTGGGGCCGAGGATGAAGGCCTCGCGCGCCACGCGGCCGGTTTCCACGCCCCCGGCCTCGCCCGCATGCTCGCCGAGCACGCGCAGCACGCGCCACTGCTGGTCGGACAGGCCATGGGCGCGCAGGCTGGGCCGGGTGTGGGCCATCACGGCCTCGCGCGCCTGAAGCAGCAGGCGCGGCAGGTTGCGGTGGGCGAAGGAGGGGTTGGTCTTCATTTATTTAACATGTTAAATGATTTGAACCGCAGCGCACCGCGGGTAATCCCTGATCACCCCACCCGGCCTGGGAACGGTGCGGCGCAGGCCTTGCGGCCGGACTGCGACAATGCCTCGACTGGAGGCCCATTCATGAACCGCTTGCAAGACCTTCTGGGCATAGACCTGCCCCTGATCCAGGCCCCGATGGCGGGCGTGCAAGGCAGCGCGCTGGCGCTGGCGGTGTGCAGCGCCGGCGGCCTGGGCTCGCTGCCCTGCGCCATGCTCTCGCCCGAGGCCCTGCGCAGCGAACTGGCGGCGCTGGCCGCGGGCACGCAGCGGCCCTACAACGTGAACTTCTTCTGCCACGTCCAGCCCGAGCCCGACGCGGCGCGCGAAGCCGCCTGGCGCGCCGCGCTGGCGCCCTACTACGAAGAATTCGGCCTGGACCTGGCGGCCGTGCCGGCCGGTCCGGGACGCCAGCCGTTCACCCACGAGGCCGCCGACATCCTGGACGCCTACCGCCCCGCCGTGGTGAGCTTTCATTTCGGCCTGCCCGAAGCCGCGCTGCTGCAGCGCGTGAAGAGCTGGGGCACCAGGGTGCTGTCCTCCGCCACCACGGTGGAAGAGGCGCTGTGGCTGCAGGCGCATGGGGCCGACGCCATCATCGCCCAGGGCCTGGAGGCCGGCGGCCACCGCGGCATGTTCCTGAGCGAGGACCTGACGACCCAGCTCGGCAGCTTCGCCCTGCTGCCCCAGGTGGTGCACGCGGTCAAGGTCCCGGTGATCGCGGCCGGCGGTATCGCCGACGCGGCCGGCGTGGCCGCCGCCATGGCGCTGGGCGCGGCCGGCGTGCAGGTCGGCACGGCCTACCTCTGCTGCCCCGAGGCCAGCACCAGCGCCCTGCACCGCGCCGCGCTGCAGAGCGAGGCCGCGCGCCACACGGCGCTGACCAATGTGTTCACCGGCCGGCCGGCGCGCGGCATCGTCAACCGCGTGATGCGCGAGCTGGGGGCTATCAGCCCCGCGGCCCCGGCCTTCCCGCTGGCCACTGCCGCCATGGCCCCGCTGCGCGCCCACGCCGAACAATGCGGCAGCGGCGACTTCTCGCCGCTGTGGTCGGGCCAGAACGCCAGCGGCTGCCGCCCCGTCCCCGCGGCCGAGCTGACCCGCGCCCTGGCTGCCGGCCTGCGTACGACCTGAACCCCGAAAATTTGCATAGCCGGCGCCCCTCGCATGTCGTGGTCTTCCACGCAGCCACCCGCGAACTTGAAGTCGACTACAGGGTCGCCGCGGCGCTTCGACGCGCTATCACAAGACCAGAACGCTGCCGCATCACAAGCATGAACGACATGACTGGAACGCATTTCTTTGTGGACGAGGCCGGCGACGCTACGCTGTTCGCCAAAGGTGGCAAGGTGGTTGTAGCCACGGAGGGCTGTTCGCGCTTTTTCATCGAGGGGAAGCCGGAGTGCCGGGACGTGGATGCACTCAAGGCCGATCTGGACAGCCTGCGCGCCGAGGTACTGGCCGACCCCTATTTCAAGGGCGTGCCATCGCTGGACCCGGCGCGGCAGCGCACGGCGGTGAACTTCCACACGAAGGACCATGCCGGCCTACAGGCGGTGGACTACTACCTGTGGGCCTTGCAACGCTTCTATGAGCGCGGGGAAACGCGTTATCTGGATTTCATCTGGCCGCAGACGCTGGAGGTCCTGGACCTGGATGCGAAACCGCCGAAAAAGCGCGGCCAACGCGCTGATGATTTCGTGGTCTTCAATAAGGAACACCCGCTGACTCTGGCGAGCCGAGCGGGTGTTGGTAATAAGGATCGGGAGATATAGGATGAACCGAATCACCTCACGGCATGAAGCCGACTTTTGTCCCCCGAAGCTCGATTCTATCAGGGGCGCTGATGACGCGCGCCATACAAGCGTTTAGTGGTTCATCCCCATGGCCAAAGAAAAAACCATCTACACCTGCAACGACTGCGGCGGCACCACGCCGCGCTGGCTGGGCAAATGCCCGCACTGCGGCGCCTGGAACACACTGATCGAGTCGCTGGCCGAGAGCGCGGCGCCGGCAAAGAACCGCTATGCGGCGCTGGCGAAATCCAGCCCCGTCACCACGCTGGCCGAGATCGAGGCGCGCGACGTGGCGCGCCAGCCGACCGGCCTCAATGAGCTGGACCGCGTGCTCGGCGGCGGGGTGGTCGAGGGCGGCGTGGTGCTGATCGGCGGCGACCCCGGCATAGGCAAGTCGACCCTGCTGCTGCAGGCACTCGATGCGCTGCAGCGCGCGGGCCAGTCCACGCTGTATGTGACCGGCGAGGAAAGCGGGGCCCAGGTCGCGCTGCGCTCGCGCCGGCTCGGCCTGGACGGCTCCCAGGTCCAGGTGCTGGCCGAGATCCAGCTCGAGAAGATCCTGGCCACGCTGGAGGCCACGCGGCCCGCGATCGCCGTGATCGACTCGATCCAGACCGTGTACTCGGACCAGCTGAGCTCGGCCCCCGGCTCGGTGGCCCAGGTGCGCGAATGCGCGGCCCACCTCACGCGCGCCGCCAAGGCCAGCGGCACGGCCGTGGTGCTGGTCGGCCATGTGACCAAGGAGGGCGCGCTGGCCGGCCCGCGCGTGCTCGAGCACATGGTCGACACCGTGCTGTATTTCGAGGGCGACACGCATTCGAGCTTCCGCCTGGTCCGCGCGATCAAGAACCGCTTCGGCGCGGTCAACGAGATCGGCGTCTTCGCCATGACCGAGCGCGGCCTCAAGGGCGTGAGCAATCCCAGCGCGATCTTCCTCTCCCAGCACGCCGAGCCCGTGCCGGGCAGCTGCGTGCTGGTCACGCTGGAAGGCACGCGTCCCCTGCTGGTCGAGATCCAAGCCCTGGTGGACAGCGGCGGGCCCAGCCCGCGCCGCCTCTCGGTGGGCCTGGAGCGCGACCGCCTGGCCATGCTGCTGGCCGTGCTGCACCGCCATGCCGGCGTGGCCTGCATGGACCAGGACGTGTTCGTCAACGCCGTGGGCGGGGTGCGCATCAGCGAGCCGGCAGCCGACCTGGCGGCGATGCTGGCCATCACCTCCTCGCTGCGCGGCAAGCCCCTGCCGCGCGGCTTCATCGCCTTCGGCGAGGTCGGCCTGGCCGGCGAGGTGCGGCCCGCGCCGCGCGGCCAGGAGCGCCTGAAGGAGGCCGCCAAGCTCGGCTTCTCGGTCGCCGTCGTGCCCAAGGCCAACGCGCCCAAGAAGCAGGACAAGGCCTTCGAGGGCCTGGAGATCCACGCCGTGGAGCGCATCGAGGAGGCCATGGAACTGGCGCGCAGCCTGGGTTAGACAAGACAGGACCTACGCAGTCCCCGCAGGCCGGCCCTGGCCCGGACATAAGACAATCGCCGCCATGAATTTCCAGAAATTGCTCGTTCCCGTCGCCAGCCTGGTGCTGCTCTATGCGGCCTGGCGCGCCTACGGCTGGCCCGGCGTGGCGATTGCGGGCGGCGGCCTGGTGATGTGGCTGCTGCTGCACTTCACGCGCATGATGACCATTCTCAAGCGCGCCGCCGACCGGCCGGTCGGCTTCGTCGGCAGCGCCGTGATGCTCAACGCCAAGCTCAAGCCCGGCGTGACGCTGATGCACGTGATCGCGATGACGCGCGCGCTCGGCGAGCTGCGCTCGCCCAAGGGAGAGCAGCCCGAGATCTACCGCTGGACCGATGGCAGCCAGTCCCATGTCACCTGCGAGTTCCAGCAGGGTAAGCTGGCGCGGTGGACGCTGGAACGCCCGCCCACCGGCGACGAGGCGCCGCCGCCGGCCCCGTAAAATCCCGTTTTACCTGCGGGCCGCCAGACAAGGCCCGCCAACTTCCAAAGGACCCCTTTCATGAGCCCCGTGATTCCCTCGATGGCCGACCGCGACGGCAAGATCTGGCTGGACGGCGAAATGGTCGACTGGCGCGAAGCCAAGATCCACGTGCTGACCCACACCCTGCACTACGGCTGCGGCGCCTTCGAGGGCGTGCGCGCCTACAACACCGTGAACGGCACGGCCATCTTCCGCCTGCAGGAGCACACCGAGCGCCTGTTCAACAGCGCCAAGATCCTGCGCATGAAGATCCCCTTCAGCCAGGAGCAGGTCAACGAGGCGCAGAAGGCCGCGATCCGCGACAACGGCCTGGAAAGCGGCTACATCCGCCCCCTGGTCTGGATCGGCGACGAGAAGCTGGGCGTCTCGCCCAAGGGCAACACCATCCACATGATGGTCGCTGCCTGGGCCTGGGGCGCCTACCTCGGCGAGGAGGGCATGAAGCGCGGCATCCGCGTCAAGACCAGCAGCTACACGCGCCACCACGTCAACATCACGATGACGCAGGCCAAGGCGGTGAGCAACTACAGCAACTCCATCCTGGCCAACATGGAGGCACTGGACGACGGCTACGACGAGGCCCTGCTGCTCGACGCCTCCGGCTTCGTCTCCGAGGGCGCGGGCGAGAACATCTTCGTGATCAAGGGCGGCGTGGTCTACACCCCCGACCTGTCGGCCGGCGCGCTCAACGGCATCACGCGCAACACCGTGTTCCACATCTGCAAGGACCTGGGCCTGGAGCTGGTGCAAAAGCGCATCACGCGCGACGAGGTCTACATCGCCGACGAGGCCTTCTTCACCGGCACCGCCGCCGAGGTCACGCCGATCCGCGAGCTCGACCGCGTGGAGATCGGCAGCGGCAGCCGCGGCCCGCTCACCGAGAAGATCCAGAGCGCGTTCTTTGACATCGTCAACGGCCGCAACCCCAAGTACGCCCACTGGCTCACCAAGGTCTGAGCATGACGCAAGCCCTTGTCGAACTCCTGGCCAAGGACCTCAACCACCAGGGCGGCGTGTTCTGCCCCAGCCCGCTGGCCGACATGAAGCTCTGGAACAGCCACCCCAAGGTCTACCTCGACGTGGCGCGCACCGGCGAGGCCAAGTGCCCCTACTGCGGCACGGTCTACCGCCTCAAGGCAGGCGAGACGGTCGGGCACCACCATTGAGAGGCCCGCGCCCCAGGGCAAGCCGCCCGAGCGCGCACCTGCCCCCGTGTCGATGAGCCCCAGCGAGTCCGCGGCCCTGGACCAGGTGACGGTGCTGACCGTCACCTACAACAGCGCGCACTGCATCGCGCCGCTGGCGGCCGGCCTGGCCGGCCTGCCGCATGTGATCGTGGTCGACAACGCCAGCGCCGACGACAGCTGCGCCCAGGTGCGAACCCATCTGCCGGCGGCGCGCCTGCTCGCCATGCCGGCCAACCGCGGCTATGGCGCGGCCAACAACGCGGGACTGGCCGAGGTCAGGACCCCCTACGCGCTGCTGCTGAACCCCGACTGCCTGGTCCAGCCCGGGCAGATCGCCGCCCTGGTGCGGGGCGCCCAGACCTGGCCCGACGCCACCCTGGTCGTGCCGCAGCTGACCGAGGCCTCGGGGGCGCCGCAGCTCAATTACAGCTGGCCGCGCGAGACCTGGGCCCCGCAAACCGGTGGCGCCGAAGGCCCGCTCAACGTGGGCTACGCCTGCGCGGCCGCGATGCTGGTGCGCATGCAGGACCTGCCGCGCATAGGCGGCGCCTTCGACCCCCTGTTCTTTCTCTACTACGAGGACGAGGACCTGTGCCTGCGCGCCTTCCAGGCCAGGCGCCAGATCCTGGTCCTGCCCGAGGTGCGCATCACCCACCTCTCGCGCGGCTCGGTCCGGGGCAGCCGCCCCTGGTGCGCCGAGTACTGGCGCGGCTACCACCATGTGCAGTCCAAGATCCTGTTCGCCTGGAAGCACGCCGGTGCCGCGGCCGCGCGGCGCCTGCGCCGCCGCGCACTGCTGGCAGCGGCGCTGAACCTGGCCGCACGCTGCCTGCTGCCCTCCCCTAAACACCTTGCGCGCGCCTGGGGGCGCCTGCGCGGCCTGGCCGCGCTGGACACCGGCGCGCTCGCCCAGGCCCGCCGCGCGGCCCACTGACAAGACGCATCCCATGCCACCCACCCCGCACACCGGACAGCCCACGCTCACCATCGGCGTGCTGGCCAAGAACGAGGCGCACCAGATCGAGCGCTGCCTGCGCAGCGCCGCCTTCGCCGACGAAGTCATCGTCGTCGACAGCGGCAGCAGCGACGCCACCGTGGCGATCGCCCAGAACCTGGGCGCCAAGACCCATGTCTACGCCGACTGGCAGGGCTTCGCCGTGCAGCGCAACCGGCTGCTCCAGCATGCGACGGGCGACTACATCCTGTTCCTGGATGCGGACGAGGAGATCACGCCGCGCCTGCAGGCCGAGATCCAGGCCGCCGTGCGCTCGGGCCAGCGCGCGGTCTGGAAGGTCGAGTGGAGCGTGGTGGCCTACGGCGAAGAGCTGCGCTATTTCCTCTCGCAGTCCAGCCTGGAGCGGCTGTTCAGGCGCGACATGCTGACCGGCTTCGAAGGCGTGGTGCACGAGCATGCGGTGCTGGCCGAGCCCCAGGCCCCGCGCCATGTGTTCAAGGCCAAGCTGCGCCATTTCTCGCGCCAGACCGTGCGCGGCAGCCTGCAGAAGCTGACCCAGTACGCCATGCTGGGCGCGACCAAGCGCGCCGAGGCAGGCAAGCGCGGCGGCGTGCTGCGCGGCATGGCCTCGGGCCTCGCCATCTTCCTGCGCCTGTATGTGTTTCGTCTGGGCTTCACGGGTGGCGGCGCCGGCTTCCTGTTCTGCTTCTTCATCGCCCTGGAGTGCTTCTTCCGCTACGCGGCGCTGCACTACGACCGCGCCCACCTGACCGCCGATGTCGGCCGCTGACCGGCAGCTGGGGGCCCCGCCGCCACCGCCTGCGCCTTCCGCCATCACGCGGGGCCTGCTCGGCCTGCTGCTGGCCGGCACGGCGCTCAGCCCCCTGAACACCAAGCTCGCGGGCGCGGCCTGGCTGCTGCTGCTGCTGCTCGCCCTGTGGCTGGGCGCGGGGCCCTCGCGCCCGCGCCTCGCGGGCGCGCAGGCCGCCGCCACCGCCTGGCTGCTGTCCTGCCTGGCCGCCATGGCGCTGTGGACCGGCCTGTCCTGGGTCTGGGACGAGCCCTGCTGCAAGCTCACGGCCGACCTGGGCAGCGGCCTGCGCCTGCTGCTCGCCGCCACCGCCACCTGGGTCGTGGCGCGCCACCGCGCCGCGTTCGCCGGCCGCTGGCTGCCGGGCGCCGCCGCGGCCGCCTGCGTGTTCGCCCTGGTCCTGGCCTTGAGCCTGGACCGCGATCGGCTGCCCTCCCACCCCATCCCCTGGGCCGTGGCCGTGAGCTTCCTGGTCTGCCTGCTCTGGCCCCATGCACTGGACGGGCGTGCCTCACCACGCGGCCGCGCGGTCTGGGCGTTCAGCGCGGGTTGCGGCATCGCGGCCGTGCTGGCCAGCCAGTCGCGCGGCGCCTATGCCGTCTTGCCCTGGGTGCTGCTGCTGGCCGCCCTGGCGCTGCGCCGCCGCCATCGGCTGCTGCGGCCCCGCTCGATGGGCATCGCCGCCGTGCTGCTCGCTTCTGCCCTGGCGGCGGCGATCAGCCTGCCCGGCGACCCGCTGCGCGTGCGCCGGGCCTGGCAGGAAGTCGACCTCGCCGTTTCAAGCTCCGACTACAACAGCTCGCTGGGCGCGCGCGTGTTCCTGTTCCAGATGGCCTGGAACGGCATCCACGAATCCCCCTGGATAGGCCTGGGCGCCACCGAGCGCCTGCAGCGCATCCGGCACGCGGGAGAACAACTGCCTCCCGAGCAGCGCGAGCGCCTGACCCACGTGCGCCAGCTCGGCCATGCACACAACCAGTACCTGCACAACGCCCTGGACGGCGGCCTGCTCGGGCTGGCCGGCCTGCTGGCCCTGCTGGCCGGCATGGCCGTGGCGGCCCGCCGCCTGTGGCGCCTCAGCCCGGTCGCCGGGCAGCAGATGGCCGGCCTGCTGCTCATGCATGCAGTCGCGGGGCTGAGCAACGTCAACTTCGCGCACAACTACTACGCGGTGATGCTGTCCCTCTGCATCGCCCTGGTTTTTCTCGACGCGGAAAGCGCGCCGCCCGCGCATGCCCGGTCCGATCACTCCCAGGGATAGGCCAGGGGTTGCCAGCCGCGGCCGACCCACTTTCGAATCTTCCGCTGCCACTTGGGCAGGGCATTGAAAGCCAGCTTGGGCCGGCTTCGGAGTACCGGATCCACCTCGCCCCAACGTGCCAGCCGCGCCTGCACGGGCTGGTGGCCGTAGCGCTCGAAGAACAGCGCCAGATCCTGGCGGAACTCCTTGAAGTTATGGTAGTGGAAGATCACGTCGCCGCTGTCACGCAAAGGATGGCCGCGGTCCTGCAGCACGGCGGACAGAGCAACCTGTTCCACCGTGTGAATTTTGAGCACGGCGAAGATTTGATCGATGAGGTCGACGGTTTCGTCAAACAAGGCCAATTGCGCGGCCCGAAAACCAATCACGCCGGAATTCCAGAGCCCCAGGTCGGCCCCGAGGTGGCGAGGTGTTCCCCGGACGTTGAATTCATGGCGACTAGCGGTTCGATACAGCTTGGCGTGTGAACGAGTCTGATGGCGGCTGTCAGCCAGGCCGCCTTCGCGCTCGTTCAGCACGATGTTTCCCTGCGCGACCGCCTCGAACAGGCAGGCAGGACTGCGCGTGAACACCGTGTCCGAATCGACGTACAGGAACAGGTCGTCCGCGCTCACGGTCGATTCCCGCGCCGCCCATTGGATAGCCAAAGGCTTGATGCGATGTATGTAGCCCAGCGAACCGCGCCAGGCGTCTCGACGCACCTGTTCTAGCGGCAAGACGTGCAGCCGGGGATCGGCGCCCACGAGCGCGATGAGGCGCTCGGGCAAATCGGTCACGACCGTCACCTCGTAACTCCGGCCATCCGGCTGCCGCCAAAGCGAAAGTATCGAGTAGGCGGCCTCCTGGATGAAGCACTCGGCCCCATGGGCGACGTAAAGAATGTGGCGGCAACTCATGGGAAGAGGACTGGCAATCATGCCGTGTCTGGACACAGGCAATTATCGACTCTGTGCTTGCAGCCACCGCCGGAGGACAGGACACCGCCGCCGCGAGCGGTTTGCCAAAAAAGAAGCCACCTCGCGGTGGCCTCGTCAAAGTCCCTGCAGGGACGTCGTTGGAATTTGAATCTTCGTCGAAAGCTTGATGCTTGTATTTCGAAACGTGGAACGTGACAGCAAAGAAACACAACTTTACATAATATCAGCAACTTTGGCATCCCCTGTTTCAGTGATCGGCGCCGGATTCACCGCAAATTACCACAGGGATTCGCACATTGTCGGCCCAAACCGGGGAGCGCGCTGAAACGAATTGCTACACCCTCGCTGGCGGAAGGCGCACGCTGAAGCGGGCGCCGCCGCCTTCGCGGTCCTCGCAGTGCACGCTGCCGCCGTGGCGCTGGGCGATGGACCGCACCAGGGACAGGCCCAGGCCGACCCCGCCCTCGCGCTCGCTGGCGCCGGGCAGGCGGTAAAAGGGCTCGAAGATGCGCTCGCGCTGCGCGGGCGGCACGCCGGGGCCGCGGTCGCAGACCTGCAGCACCACCCAGCCCGGCTCGCGGCGCAGGATCACGGCAATGCCCTCGGCCTGCCCGCCCCGCCCGCCGTGGCGGCGCGCGTTCTCGAGCAGGTTGCGCACCAGGCGGCGCAGCAGCTTGGCCACGCCGGGCACGACCAGGGCCTCGGCGCCGTCCGGCAGCTGCAGCTCGGCCCCGGCGCGTGCGCTCTCTTCGGCGGCCAGGCCCAGCAGGTCCACCGGCTCCACAGTGCCGATGTCGGCCTCGCGCGCGTCGAGCCGGCTGGCCAGCAGGATCTCGTCGATCAGCTGGTCGAGTTCACCAATGTTGCGCGAGATCTCTTTCTTGCGCGCGGCCCAGAGCGCGCCCGCGGGACCCTGCTCGCCCAGCAGCTCCAAGCCCATGCGGATGCGCGTGAGCGGCGAGCGCAGCTCGTGCGAGGCGTTCGCCAGCAAGGACTTCTGCGAAGCCAGCAGGGCCTGCTGCGAGGCCATCAGGGTCTGGATGCGCTCGGCCGCGGCGTTGAAGCGCTGCGCCAGGTCGGCCACCTCGTCCTGGCCGGTGATCGGCACGCGCACCGACAGGTCGCCGTCGCCCCAGCGCTGCACGCCGCGCTGCAGCGCCTCCAGACGCTGCGTGAGCCGGCGCACGATGGGATAGATGCCCAGCGCCACCGCCAAGCCGACCACGCCCAGCATCCAGAAGAAACCGTAGGGCGGCCGCGTCCAGTAAGGGGCCGGCGGCGGGGGCGGGCCGCCGCCCATGCGACGGTTGCGCGGCGGCATCTGCAGGATCAGGGTCTGGCCGTCGTTGAGGTTCACGGTGAATTCCAGCGGCTGGCCCGGCTGGCGTCCGGGCTGGGCCTGGGCCGAGCCTATGAGCTCGCCGGCCAGGTTGCGCACCATGACCTCGCGCGGCGCGGGCGCCGGCGCGTTGTACTGGACGGCGACGCGCCAGGCCCAGCCGACCACCAGGGCCAGCGCCGCCACGCCGCCCACCACGGCCAGCCAGATGCGCAGGTACAGGCGCCGGGAAAAGGCGGAGAACAGAGCCACGACAACACTTCCCGGGCGCTAGTCCTGTTGTTTCGCGAACACGTAGCCGACGCCGCGCACCGTGAGGATGCGCTTGGGGTTCTTGGGGTCGGCCTCGATCGCCGCGCGGATGCGGCCCATGTGCACGTCGATCGAGCGGTCGAAGGCCTCGAGCTCGCGCCCGCGCACGGCCTCCATGATCTGGTCGCGCGTGAGCACGCGGCCGGCACGCTCGGCCAGCGCGACCAGCAGGTCGAACTGGTAGGAGGTCAGCTCGCAGGCCTGGCCGCTCACGGTCACGCTGCGCGCGTCGCGGTCGATCTCCAGCGAGCCGAAGTGCAGCAGCGGCGTCGCAGCCGGCCCGCCTTCGCCGCGCCGGCGCAGGACGGCCCTGATGCGCGCCAGCAGCTCGCGCGGCTCGAAGGGCTTGGGCAGGTAGTCGTCGGCGCCGAGCTCGAGCCCGACGATGCGGTCCATGGGGTCGCCCTTGGCGGTCAGCATCAGCACCGGCACACGCGCCAGCTCGCCGGGCAGCGCGCGGATGCGGCGGCAGACCTCGAGGCCGTCGACATCGGGCAGCATCAGGTCCAGGATGACCAGGTCCACCGGCTGCTCCTGCAGCCGCGCCAGGCCGCCCAGGCCATCGCCCGCGTGGGCGAACGCGAAACCCGACGGCCCCAGGTACTCGCCCACCATCTGGGCCAGGCGGGCATCGTCTTCGATCATCAGCAGGCGTGGGTTCATGGGCGCAGTTTAGTCAGCATGGCGCCATGCTGCGCCTTCCAGTCGGCCGGCGCCTTGAACCGTCGGTAAAGTTAAGTAAACGCAGCCGCGCGGGCTCAAGACCGGGCCGCCGCGCCGGCCCTGGAAGCGAGCCAGATCAGGCCCAGCACCGGCACGCCGAGCAGGGCCGTGCTGGTGAAGAACTGCGCGTAGCCGAAGGCATTCACGTAGTCGCCGGAAAAGCCCGCGACGAACTTCGGCAGCAGCAGCATCATGGAGCTGAACAGCGCGTACTGGGTCGCCGAGTAGCTGACATTGGTCAGGCTGGACAGGTAGGCGATGAAGGCGGCCGAGGCGATGCCGCTGGACAGGTTGTCGGCCGAGACCACCAGGATCAGCGCCGTGACGTCGTGGCCGCGCGCGCCCAGCCAGGCGAACAACAGGTTGCTCGCCGCGCTCAGCACCGCGCCCAGCATCAGGATGCGCATCACGCCCAGGCGCATCGAGAGCGCGCCGCCGATGAAGGCGCCGGCCAGGGTCATGACCACCCCGTAGACCTTGGTCACGGCCGCGACCTCGTCCTTGGTGTAGCCCATGTCGACGTAGAAGGGGTTGGCCATGATGCCCATCACCACGTCGCTGATGCGGTACACCGCGATCAGCGCCAGGATCAGCACGGCCTGCCAGCGGTAGCGGCGGAAGAAGTCGGCGAAGGGCTCGACCAGGGCGCCCTGCAACCAATCGGCCAGGCCGCGCGCCGGCGGCAGCGGCACACGCAGCGGCTCGCGCGACAGCAGCACCGTGGCCACGCCCACCGCCATGGACGCGGCCATGACCAGGTAGGCGGCCTGCCAGGCGGCGTTCTGGTAGGCCGGCGCGCCGGCAACCAGCGGCGCCACCTCGGCCCGCGCGGCCAGCCACAACACGCCGGCGCCGGCCCAGATCATGGCCAGCCGGTAGCCGGTCTGGTAGCTCGCGGCCAGCGCGGCCTGGCGGTCGATGTTGGCCGACTCGATGCGGAAGGCGTCGAGCGCGATGTCCTGCGTCGCCGAGCCGAAGGCCACCACCAGCGCGCAGACCACGATGGGTTGCAGCGCCAGGCGCGGGTCGGCCAGGGCCATGCCGACCAGGCCGGCCATGATGGCGAACTGCGACAGCAGCAGCCAGCTGCGCCGGCGGCCCAGGGCCCGGGTCAGCAGGGGGATGGGCAGGCGGTCGACCAGCGGCGCCCAGACCCATTTGAAGGCGTAGGCCAGGCCGACCCAGCTCAGGTAGCCGATGGTGCTGCGGTCTATGCCGGCCTCGCGCAGGCGAAAGCTCAGCGTGCCCAGCACCAGCATCAGCGGCAGGCCGGCGGCGAAGCCCAGCGCCAGCATGCGCAGGCTGGTGGGCTCCAGGTAGACCCGCAGCGCCTGGCGCCACGAGGGCCGGGCCGGCTGGGGGGATTCGACGGGGACGGCAACAGGTTCGGGCATGGACAGCAGGGAGGAGGCAGGGCAGGACCTGTCGCCGCGACAGGCCGCAGGCGCGTTACGGGGAAACACGCGCAACATCGCTTCTGACTATTATTGACCCATCATGTGCCGTTTCTGCGACGCCAAGACCTCTTTCCACTCCCACCTCTCGCCGAACGCTCCGTGGGCGCCGCGGCGTGCCTTCCTGCTCGCGGCGGGCGCGGCCGCGGCCCAGCCCGCGCTGGCCCAGGTCGACGTGGGCGAGTCCTCGGGCCTGCGCAAACTGGTGCCGGCCGAGACGCTGGAGCGCTCCGCCACCAAGCAGTACGCCGAGGTGCTGGCCGAGGCGCGGGCCCAGGATGCGCTGGCGCCCGATGGCCACCCGCAGCTGCAGCGCCTGCGCGCCATCGCGCGCCGCCTGGTCCCGCACACCGCGCAGTGGAACCCGCGCGCGCGCAGCTGGCACTGGGAGGTCAACCTGATCGGCAGCAAGCAGATCAACGCCTGGTGCATGCCCGGCGGCAAGATCGCCTTCTACACCGGCATCCTGGACAAGCTGCAGCTGACCGACGACGAGGTCGCGATGGTGATGGGCCACGAGATGGCCCACGCACTGCGCGAGCATGCGCGCGAGCGCCTGGCCAAGACCCAGGCCACGGGCCTGGGCCTGTCGATCGCGGCCCAGCTGTTCGGCCTGGGCCAGCTCGGCGACGCGGCCGCGAACATCGGCACCCAGCTGCTCTCGCTCAAGTTCAGCCGCTCCGACGAATCCGAGGCCGACCTGGTCGGTCTGGAGATCGCGGCGCGCGGGGGCTTCCGGCCCGAGGCCAGCGTGAGCCTGTGGCGCAAGATGCTGTCGGCCAACGGCAGTGGCGGCGGGCCGGGCTTCCTGTCCACCCACCCCAGCGGCCCGGACCGCATCCAGTCGCTGGAGGCCAACCTGCCCAAGGTGCGCAGCCTCTACGAGCAGTCGAAAAAATCGTAAGGCTTCGTCGCGGCGCGATGCCGGCGAGTCAGGTCCCTCTCACGTAGGGATTGCTGCGGCGCTCGCGGCCGAAGCTGCTCTCCGGTCCATGGCCGGGGATGAAGACCGTGTCGTCGCCCATGGGCCACAGTCGCTCGGTGATGCTGGTGATCAACTGCTCGTGGTTGCCCTGCGGAAAGTCGGTGCGGCCTATGCTGCCGGCGAACAGCACGTCGCCGACGAAGGCGCGCCGGATCTCGGGCGAGTGGAACACCACGTGGCCCGGCGTGTGGCCTGGGCAGTGCCGCACGGCCAGCGTGCAGCGGCCCAGCGTCACGCTGTCGCCATCGTTCAGCCAGCGTGTGGGCGTGAAGGCCTGGGCCGGCGGGAAGCCGAACATCTGGCTCTGCTGCGGCAGGCCGTCTATCCAGAACTGGTCGCCCGGATGCGGGCCGACGATGGGCAGGCCCAGCCGCGCCGCGAGCTCGCCCGTGCCGCCGGCATGGTCGATATGGGCATGGGTCAGCCAGATCTGCTCCAGCTTGAGGCCCAGCCGCGCCACTTCGGCCAGCAGGCGCTCGATCTCGCCGCCCGGGTCGATGACGGCGGCCTGCAGGGTCTCGTCGCACCAGACGATGGAGCAGTTCTGCTGGAAGGGCGTGACCGGGACGGTGTGGTAGTTCAGCATGGCGGGGGGCTGGCGGCGGCTGGCGACCCGGGATAATAATCGTTTGTCGCGCAACCGTCGGGCGGTGCGCCCGCCATCCCATGCGGAGAGTCCACGCCATGACCCCGGAGCAAACGCGCCGGAGATTGAACGGTATCCCCCGGTC
>SCMQ01000029.1 GCA_005503335.1 Comamonadaceae bacterium 2FH | reverse complement strand
CGCTTCCTCCCCACACTCGGTCACCCTCATGCAGTTGCGCTTCGCTTCGTTCGCTGTGATCAACTCACGGGAGGACTTGCACCTCCAAGAGTGCGCCCGTGCCGGGCGCACAGAAAAAAGCCGCCTGGGCTGAGCGCAGGCGGCTTTCGCTGGAACGGCGTGCGCTCAGGCGGCGACGGCCTTGGCGCGGTTCGGCAGCTTTTCCTTGATGCGGGCCGACTTGCCGCTGCGGTCACGCAGGTAGTACAGCTTGGCGCGGCGCACATCGCCGCGGCGCTTGACCTCGATGCTGGCGATCAGCGGGCTGTAGGTCTGGAAGGTACGCTCCACGCCTTCGCCGCTGGAGATCTTGCGCACCGTGAAGCCGCTGTTGAGGCCGCGGTTGCGCTTGGCGATCACCACGCCTTCGTAGGCCTGCACGCGCTTGCGGTTGCCTTCGACCACGTTGACGTTCACGATGACCGTGTCGCCGGGGGCGAATTCGGGGATGTTCTTGCCGAGACGGGCGATTTCTTCCTGCTCGAGGGTCTGGATCAGATTCATGTTTACCTCATACGATCATGCACGCGCTACGCTGAAGGCGGCAAGGGCGAAAGCGGTGGTGCTGCGCCCTCTTCTTGAATGCCGCGGCCGGCAGAGGATCGAAAAGCCTTGGATTATAGCAAGTTGCGCCGGGCTCAGTCTTGGGCGGCGGCCAGGCGGGCCAGCAGGGTCTCGTCGACCCGGCTCAGCTGGCCGGCCGCGCGGGCCGCGTTGATCAGGTCGGGGCGGTGCCGGGCCGTGATCTCCAGGCGCTGATCGCGGCGCCAGCGCTCGATCTGCGCATGGTGGCCCGACAGCAGCGCCGGCGGCACGGGCGCGCCCTGCCAGCTCTCGGGCCGGGTGTAATGCGGGCAATCCAGCAGGCCGTCGAGCGCGGGGTTGAAGCTGTCGAGCTGGTGGCTGCCCTGGTCGTGCAGCACGCCCGGCTGCAGGCGCGCCACCGCGTCGAGCAGGGCCATGGCCGCAACCTCGCCGCCCGAGAGCACGAAGTCGCCCAGGCTGATCTGCTGGTCCACGTAGGCGTCGATGAAGCGCTGGTCTATGCCCTCGTAGCGGCCGCAGACCAGGATGGCGCCCTGGCTCTCCGACCAGCGCGCCACGCTGGCATGGTCGAGCTTGCGCCCGATCGGGGAGAACAGCACCACGGGCGCAGGCACGGACTCGGCGCGCTCGGCGCGTATGGCCTCCAGGCAGCGCCGCAGCGGCTCGGCCAGCATGACCATGCCGGGGCCGCCGCCGAAGGGCCGGTCGTCGACGCGGCGGTAATTGCCCTCGGCGAAATCGCGCGGCTGCCACAGCCGCACCTGCACCTGGCCGCTCTCGTAGGCGCGGCGCGTCACGCCGCTCGCGAGAAAGGGCGCGAACAGCTCGGGGAACAGGGTGATGATGTCGAAGCGCATGGCCACGGGCCCCAGCCGATCCAGAATTCAGTAATCGGGCTGCCAGTCGACCGTGATGCGCCGGGCTGCAAGATCGACGCTGTCCACGTAGGCCGAGACGAAGGGGATCATGCGCTCCAGCGTCTTGTCACCCTCGGCGTAGGCCAGCACCAGCACGGTCTGGGGGCCGGTGGACATCAGGTCGCGCACCTGGCCCAGGGCCACGCCCTCGCGGTTGACCACGTCCAGGCCGATCAGGTCGACCCAGTAGTACTCGTCCTGGCCGGCGCTCGGGAAGCTCGAGCGCGGGACAAAGATGCGCGCCCCGCGCAGCGACTCGGCGGCATTGCGGTCGGGGATTTCGTGCGCGCAGGCCACGACCGTGTCGGCGTGGTCCTTGGCTTCCTTGATCGACAGGCGCACGGTGCCGGCAAAGGTCTTGGCCCCCCGCTCGGCGGGCTGCAGGTACCAGCGCTTGGAAGAAAAAAGCGCCTCGGGCGAGGCGCTGTGGGGCAGGACCTTGAACCAGCCCTTGACGCCCCAGGCGTCCTGGATCCGCCCGACCTCGATGGCGTCTGCCGGCAGTTCGGCAGGCTCAAGAACGGGCAGCATCTGGGATCAGGCCGCCTTCTTGGCCGCTTGATCGATCAGGCGACCGACCGTGGGCGAAGCCTGGGCGCCGACACCCTTCCAGTAGGTCAGGCGGTCCTGGGCAATGCGCAGGCCCTCCTCGCCTTCCACGGCGATCGGGTTGTAGAAGCCGATGCGCTCGATGAAGCGGCCATCGCGGCGCACGCGCTTGTCGGCGACCACGATGTTGAAGAAGGGACGGCCTTTGGAGCCGCCGCGGGAGAGGCGAATAACAACCATGATTTATCCTATGGGTGGTGTTTCGAGCCGCAATCAAAACGATCCCGTTCCCGGCCGGCCTAGGCCTCGCTTTGATTGCAGCTCGAAGTCAATTTTTCCAGCGTTTGAGACACGCGACATGGCCACCCGGCCAGCGACACACTGAAAAGCTCTCTATTATAGCCCCATGCCCCTGATCCGCCCCAGCCGCGACGAGGACCTCGCCGCCATCACCGCCATCTACGCCCACCATGTGCTGCACGGCACGGGCACCTTCGAGATCGATCCGCCCGGCGAGGCCGAGATGGCGACGCGCCGCGCCGACGTGCTGGACAAGGGCATGCCCTGGCTGGTGGTCGAGGACGGCGGCCAGGTCACGGGCTTCGCCTACTGCAACTGGTTCAAGCCGCGCCCGGCCTACCGCTTCTCGGCCGAGGACTCGATCTACCTGGCGCCGCACGCCAAGGGCCTGGGCCTGGGCCGCGCCCTGCTGGCCGAGCTCTGCGCGCGGGCCGAGCGGGCCGGCGTGCGCAAGCTGATCGCCGTGATCGGCGACTCGTCCAACACCGGCTCGATCGGCGTGCACCGCAGCAACGGCTTCAGCCCGGTCGGCGTGCTGAGCTCCTGCGGCTGGAAGTTCGGGCGCTGGCTGGACGTAGTGCTGATGGACAAGGCCCTGGGCGCCGGGGACACGACTTCGCCCGAATCATGAAGAACAAGACCCTGGCCGCCTGGCTGGCCTTTCTCGGCGGCCCCCTGGGCCTGCACCGCTTCTACCTGCACGGCCTGGCCGACCCGCTGGGCTGGCTGCTGCCGATTCCGACCGCGCTGGGCCTGTACGGCATACAGCGGGTGCAGCAGTTCGGCCAGGACGACTCGCTGAGCTGGCTGCTGATTCCGCTGCTGGGCTTCACGATCGCGGGCTGCGCGCTGCGCGCCATCCTGTACGGACTGATGACGCCCGAGCGCTGGAACGCGCGCTTCAACCCCCAGGCGCCGGCCGATGCCGCGCCCGGCCGCACCGGCTGGATCACCATAGGCGCCATCGTGGCCTCGCTGATGATAGGCACGGCCGTGCTGATGGCCAGCATCGTGTTCAGCTTCCAGCGCTACTTCGAATACCAGATCGAGGAAGCGCGCAAGATCTCGCAGTAGGCGGGGCCGAGAGGCCATGCGGCCTCTGATGCGGTCGGCTCAGTACAGCTGCAGGCTCAGCCAGTAGGCGCAAGCGGCGACGAAGGCGCTGGCCGGGATCGTGAGTATCCAGGCCCAGACGATGTTGCCGGCCACGCCCCAGCGCACGGCACTGGCGCGCTGCGTGGAGCCCACGCCGACGATGGCGCCGGTGATGGTGTGGGTGGTCGACACCGGAATGCCCAGGGCCGTGGCCAGGAACAGCGTCATCGCGCCGCCGGTCTCGGCGCAGAAGCCCCCGACCGGCTTGAGCTTGGTGATCCTCTGGCCCATGGTCTTGACGATGCGCCAGCCACCGAACATGGTGCCCAGGCCGATGGCGAGGTAGCAGGAGACGATGGTCCAGGTGGGCGGCGAGGCGTCGCTGGCCGCGGCGTAGCCGGTGGCGATCAGCAGCATCCAGATGATGCCTATGGTCTTCTGCGCATCGTTGCCGCCGTGACCCAGGCTGTAGGCGCCGGCCGAGGCCAGCTGCAGGCGGCGGAACCACTTGTCGACCTTGTTGGGCCGCGTGCGGCGGAACAGGTTGGCCACCGCCACCATCATCAGCGAGCCCAGCGTGAAGCCCAGCAGCGGCGAGACGAAGATGAAGGCCACGGTCTTGAGGATGCCGGCCGCCAGCAGCGCGTCCACGCCGCCCTTGCCAATCACCGCGCCCACGATGCCGCCGATCAGCGCGTGCGAGGAGCTGCTGGGTATGCCGTAGTACCAGGTGATGACGTTCCAGGTGATGGCGCCGACCAGGGCGCCGAACACTACATGGGTGTCCACCACCCCGGGCTGCACGATGCCCTTGCCCACCGTGGCGGCCACGCTGAGGTGGAAGATGAAGATCGCGACGAAGTTGAAGAAGGCGGCGAACACCACCGCCTGGGTGGGCTTGAGCACGCCGGTGGAGACCACGGTGGCGATCGAGTTGGCCGCGTCATGAAACCCGTTCATGAAGTCGAAGGCCAGCGCGAGCAGCACCAGCAGGATCACCACCCAGAGGGCGGCCTGTACCGTTTCCATGCCTGCTGTCCGCCCTGATCAGGAGTTCTCGAGGACGATGCCCTCGATCTGGTTGGCCACGTCCTCGCACTTGTCGGTGATGGTCTCGAGCAGCTCGTAGATGGCCTTGAGCTTGATCACCTCGCGCACGTCGGGCTCCTCGCGGAACAGCTTGCTCATGGCGCTGCGCATCACGCGGTCGGCGTCGGACTCGAGCTTGTCGATCTCCTCGCAGGTCTTGAGCGCGGCCTCGGCCGTGGCCTGGTCGGCGATCTTGTCGAGCAGCTTGACCGCGTCGCGCACGCGCTCGCAGCACTTGAGCGAGAGGTCGGTCAGGCGCGAGATCTCCTCGGTCATGTGGCGCACGTCATACAGCGCCATGGTCTCGGCCGAGTCCTGGATCAGGTCGGCCACGTCGTCCATCAGGTTGATCAGCGCGTGGATCTGCTCGCGGTCGATCGGCGTGATGAAGGTGGTGTGGATCAGGCGGTTGACCTCCTGGGTCACGCGGTCGGCCGAGCGCTCGGCGTTGTCCACGTCCTGGTTGAATTTTTCGCGCAGGTGGGGGTCGTTGTAATGGGCCACCAGCTGCGAGAAGGCACGAGCCGCCTCGACGATGCGGTCGGCATGCTGGTTGAACAGTTCAAAAAAATTGCCCTCCTTGGGCAACAGCTTGCCAAACAGCATGGCGAACTCCTGAATGGGTGATGACGTCAGAAATGTGACGATTTGATGACTGGCCGGGAGTGTAACCGCCCAGCCCGACCGGCACGGCCCGCGGCCCGGCGCTCACAAGGCCGTGATGGACTGGTCGCCCACCGCCGCCAGGGCCGGGGCGGGCACGCGCTCGGGCGCGATTTCGGCCAGCGGCAGCAGCACGAAGGCGCGCTCGCCCATGCGCGGGTGCGGCACGGTGAGCCTGGGGCTGGCGATGCGGGCTTCGCCGTACAACAGCAGGTCCAGGTCCAGCGTGCGCGGCGCGTTCGGGTAAGGGCGCTCGCGCCCGGCGGCCTGCTCCAGGGCCTGCAGGGCCTGCAGCAGCTCGGGCGCCGGCAGCCGGGTCTCGAGCTCGGCCACGGCGTTGATGAAATCCGGGCCGCTGGCCTGGTGGGGCGCGCTGCGGTACAGGCGCGACCGGCTGAGCAGCCGCGTGCCGGGCAGCCGGCCCAGCGCATCCAGCGCCTGGCGCACGCTGGCCGCCGCGTCGCCCAGGTTGGCGCCCAGGGCCACATAGGCGCGCACCGGCTCGCGTGCCGGTGTGGTCAACCGGCCTCCGGCTGCGGCGCGCCGCCACCCGCCGGCTTGCGGCGGCGCCGGCGGCGCTTCTTGGCGGGCGCGTCGCCGGCCCCCTCGGGCGCGCCTTCGGCCTCCGGCATCATGTCTGCCGTACCCGCCGCGGTGCGGCCGTCCGGCCCGGCGTCGCCGGCGGCGGCAGGCGCGCGGTGCACGCGCGGCGCCCGGGGCTCGCGCGGCTTGCGCTGGTGCTCGGCCTTGACCTGGGCCACCAGGTCCTCGCGCGCCGCGTCGTCGGCCAGGCTGAACTCCTGCCACCAGTCGGCCAGCGTGTCGTCGATCTCGCCCGCGTCGGCGCGCAGGCGCAGGAAGTCGAAGCCGGCGCGAAAGCGCGGCTGCTCGACCAGGCCGAACGGCGTGCTGCCCACGCGCTTCTCGAAGCGCGGCTGCATCATCCAGATCTCGCGCATGTCGGCGGCCAGCTTGCCGCGGCCCGAGACGTCGCCGATGCGCGCGTCGAACACCTCGTCGATCGCCTCCTGCAACGCCGGGAACGGGTGCTGGCGCTGCGCCAGGCGGCGCGACCAGCCCTCGCGCACGTCGGCCCACAGCACGCAGGCCAGCAGGAAGCTGGGCGCCACCGGCTTGCCCTCGCCGACGCGGCGGTCGGTGTCGGCCAGAGCAGCGCTGACGAAGGGCGCCTCGGCGCGCTCCACCACCACGTCCAGCAGCGGGTAGATGCCCCTGGCCAGCCCCAGGGCCTGGAGCTGAGCCACCGTGGCCACGGCATGTCCGGTCTGCAGCAGCTTGAGCATCTCGTCGAACAGCCGGCTCTGCGGCACGTCGGCCAGCAGGTCACGCATTTCGACCAGGGGCCTGGCGGTCTTGGGCTCCAGCGTGAAGCCCAGCGGCGCGAGCTTGGCGGCAAAGCGCACGGCACGGATGATGCGCACCGGGTCCTCGCGGTAGCGCGCGGCCGGGTCGCCGATCATGCGCAGCATGCGCTTCTTCGCGTCCTGTATGCCCTTGTGGTAGTCGACCACGACCTGGGTCTCAGGGTCGTAGTACATGGCGTTGATGGTGAAGTCGCGGCGCGTCGCGTCCTCGTCCTGAGGGCCCCAGACGTTGTCGCGCAGCACGCGGCCGCTGGCGTCGACCGCATGGTGCAGCCCGGCCAGCTCGCTCTTGCTGGTGCGCTCGTTGCCGCTGACCTGCTCGGCTGCGGCGTTGTCCATGTAGGCGCGGAAGGTGGAGACTTCGATCACCTCGTGCTCGCGCCCGCGGCCATGGACCACGTGCACGATGCGAAAGCGCCGGCCGATGATGAAGGCGCGGCGAAACAGGCCCTTGACCTGCTCGGGCGTGGCGTTGGTCGCCACGTCGAAGTCCTTGGGACGCAGGCCGACCAGCAGGTCGCGCACCGCGCCGCCGACGACATAGGCCTCGAAACCCGCGGCCTTGAGCGTGCGCACCACGTTGACCGCGCGCTCGTCGACCAGGGAGGGGTCGATGCCATGGCTCTCGACGCCGACCTCCACGCGCTTGCCGAAGCTCGGTCTGCCGGCCTTGGCCGAGGGCTTGCCGAGCAGCTTGTCGATGATTTTCTTGATCATGAATGCGAGGGGAACAGGTCGAGAATGTGCCAGCCGCGTTGCTGGGCCAGAGCGCGCAGGCGCGGGTCGGGGTTGGTCGCCACCGGGCGCTGGGCCTTCTCCAGCAGCGGCAGGTCGTTCATGGAGTCCGAGTAGAAACTCATCTCCACATCCTGCCAGTCTAACCGGCGCGCCGACAGCCACTCGGCCACGCGCGTGACCTTGCCGTCCTTGAACGAGGGCGTGCCGCGGATCTCGCCGGTGATCCAGCCGTCCGGCCCGCGCTCGAGCTCCACCGCGATCAGCTCGTCCACGCCGAAGGCCTGGGCGATCGGTCGGGTGACGAATTCGTTGGTGGCGGTGACGATCACCACCTGGTCGCCGGCCTGCTGGTGCTGGCGCACCAGGGCCTGCGCCTCGGGCCGCAGCTGCGGCCCGACCACCTCGCGCATGAAGCGCGCATGGGCCTCGGCGGCCTTCTGGGCCCCCTGCAAGCGCACCGCTTCGGTAGCAAAGCGCACGTAGTCATGGATGTCCAGCGTGCCGGCCTGGTAATGGGCGAAAAACTCGTCGTTCCTCTGCCGGAACGCATGGGGGTCGGTCCAGCCGATGTCGGTGGTGAACACGCCCCAGGAGTAGTCCGAATCGATCGGCAGCAGGGTGTGGTCCAGGTCGAACAAGGCCAATTTCACTTTGTCGGAACTCACTCGTTCTCCAGCATGGATTTGATCAGCGGAATGGTGATGGCGCGCTGGGTCTGCAGCGCGTAATGGTCCAGGTGGTCGAGCAGCTGCATCAGGCTGCCCAGGTCGCGCGAGAAGCGGTTGAGCATGAAGTCCATCACCTCGTCGCCGAGGAACACGCCGCGCGCGTCGGCCTGCTGGCGCAGCACGGCGCGGCGCGCGGGCTCGTCGAGCACCTGCAGCGCGAACACATGGCCCCAGCCGAGCCGGGTGCGCAAGTCCTCGCGCAGGGCCAGGTCGGCCGGCGGCAGCTCGCCCGCGGCCAGCACCCAGCGCGGCTTGCCAGCGCTGGGGGTCAGGGCGTTGACGAACCAGTTGAAGGCCTGGTGCTGCTGCTCGGCGTTGTACAGGTGCACGTCGTCCATCAGCACCGCGCTCCAGGCCTCGTCGAACTCGGGCGGCTCGCGCAGCCCGGCGTCCAGCCAGCCGCAGCTCGCGCCCTGCTCGCGCAGCGCCTCGCGCACGCTCTTGAGCAGATGCGTCTTGCCGCTGCCGCTGTCGCCCCAGAGGTAGGTCGGCACCGGCGCGCGCTGGGGACTGGCGGCCCACAGCTGCACGTGGCGCAGTGCGGCCTCGTTCGGGCCGGCAAAGTAGCTCGACAGCGTGGGCCCCGTGGCCAGTCCGATATCAAGCGCGATCTGTTTCATGCGTGCTCACTGGATTCAAGGCGGTTCCCTGGTAGAGGCGGCTTTCCATGTAGCCCTGGCGCAGGCGGCGCATCGCCACCAGCAGCACGGCGCTGGCCGGCAGGGCCACCAGCACGCCGACGAAGCCGAACAGCTGGCCGAAGGACAGCAGCGCGAAGATCACGGCCAGCGGGTGCAGGCCGATGCGCTCGCCGACCAGGCGCGGCGTGAGGAAGAAGCTCTCGATCAGCTGGCCCAGGCCGTAGACCACGCCGACCATGACCAGGGCCTTGGCCGAGGCGAACTGCAGCAGCCCGGCCAGCAGGGCCAGCACCAGGCCCAGGCCGAAGCCCAGGTAGGGCACGAACACGGCCAGGCCGGTGAAGACGCCTATGGGCACGGCCAGGTCCAGGCCGAACAGCGCCAGGCCGGCGCTGTAGTAGACGGCCAGGGCCAGCATCACCAGCAGCTGGCCGCGCAGGTACTGGCCGAGCACGGCGTCGGCCTCGTCCATGAAGCGGTCGTAGGCCTCGCGCAGCGGCAGCGGCACCAGCTCGACGGCGCGCGCCACGAAGCGGTCCCAGTCGAGCAGCAGGTAGAACAGCGCCACCGGGATCAGCACCGCGTTGCCGACCACCGCCAGGGCCACGCTGCCGCCCAGCTTGAGCGAGGACAGCAGCGAGGCGAGCAGGTCCTCGCTGTTGGTGTTCAGGTACTTGAGCAGCAAGGCCTTGAGGCTGGCCAGGTCCAGCGACACGCGCAGGCCGAACTGCGCCAGCAGCGGCCTGAGCCAATCGCCCAGCCGGTCCAGCAGCAGGGGCAGCTGCTCGCGCATCAGCGGCAGCTCCTTGCTCAGGATGGGCACGACCAGCAGCACCAGGCCTAGCGCGGCGATCAGGAACAGCAGTTCCACCGACAGCACGGCCAGCACGCGCGGCAGGCGTCCGCCCCACCAGGCGTCGAGGCGCCGCACCAGCGGGTGCAGGGCGTAGGCCAGCACGGCGGCCACCACGAAGGGCGTGAGCGCCGGCGCCAGCAGCCACAGCACCAGGGCGCACAGCATGACGATGGCGGTCCAGCTGGCGGCGCGTTTTTGGGTGGATGTGAACTGCATGCAGAGGTGGCGAAAAGGGGGCGGAGGGCGAACCCGTAAAATCAGGGGCAAATTTTAGACCGCTCGCCCCGACGAGCTTTCCCCACCGCCCTACCCGCCCCGACGGCCGCCCTCCCATGACGCAAACTCCCCTCTCCTACAAAGACGCCGGCGTAGACATCGACGCCGGCGACGCGCTGGTCGAGCGCATCAAGCCGCTGGCGAAGAAAACCCTGCGCGAAGGCGTGCTGGCCGGCATCGGCGGCTTCGGCGCGCTGTTCGAGGTGCCCAAGCGGTACAAGGAGCCCGTGCTGGTCTCGGGCACCGACGGCGTGGGCACCAAGCTCAAGCTGGCCTTCGAGTGGAACATGCACGACACGGTGGGCATAGACCTGGTCGCCATGAGCGTCAACGACGTGCTGGTGCAGGGCGCCGAGCCGCTGTTCTTCCTCGACTACTTCGCCTGCGGCAAGCTGGACGTGGACACGGCCGCTGCCGTGGTCGGCGGCATCGCGCGCGGCTGCGAGCTCTCGGGCTGCGCCCTGATCGGCGGCGAGACCGCCGAGATGCCCGGCATGTACCCGGCCGGCGAATACGACCTGGCCGGCTTTGCCGTCGGCGCGGTGGAGAAGTCCAAGATCCTGACCGGCCGGGACGTCCAGCCCGGCGACGTCGTGCTGGGCCTGGCCTCGGCCGGCGTGCACTCCAACGGCTTCTCGCTGGTGCGCAAGGTGATCGAGCGCGCGGGCAGCGACCTGCCGGCCCAGCTGGACGGCCAGCCCTTGCGCCAGGCCATCATGGCCCCCACCCGGCTGTACGTGAAGCCGGTGCTCGAAGCGCTGGCCAAGCACCCGATCAAGGCCCTGGCCCACATCACCGGCGGCGGCCTGCTGGAGAACATCCCGCGCGTGCTGCCCGAGGGCCAGGCGGCGCAGCTGCGCAAGGGCAGCTGGCCGCAGACCGAGCTGTTCGCCTGGCTGCAGAAAGTGGCCGGCATCGACGACATCGAGATGAACCGCACCTTCAACAACGGCATCGGCATGGTGGTGGTGATCGCCGCCGACCAGGCCGCGGCCTGCGCAGCGACGCTGCGCGCGGCCGGCGAGCAGGTCTACGAGATCGGCGAGATCGCGCCGCGCGGCGAAGGCGCCGCCGTCATCGTCGCCTGATCGCGGTAACGATCACGGGCGCTCAGCCGCCAGTGATCTTCCTCTGCAGTTCCAGGTAGCGCGGCAGGCGTGGCCCGCCCAGGGCCACGGCCCGCGCGATGGCCTGCGCGGCCTCGTCACGCCGGCCCTGCTCGAGCAGCACCTGGGCCAGGTTGTTCCAGGCCTCGGCGAAATCTGGGTGAGCCACCGTGGCCTCGCGGTAGGCAACGACGGCCCGCTCGCGCTCGCCCAGCGCGTAGGCGCTGTTGCCCGCGCCCAGCAGCAGGGTGCGCTGGCCCGGCCAGGCCTGCAGCGCCCTGGCGTAGGCCGCCTGGGCCGCACGCGGGTTCACGCGCTCGAGCGCGGCCACGGCGCCCGCATAGCCATCGGCCTCGGCCGTGGCCGGCAGCTGCGTGGGCGCCAGCGCCACCATGGCCCAGTGGCCGCCGCGCGCCCAGGTACGCTCGAAGGTGGCCAGGCTCATCTCCAGGCGCTCGGTGCGCCCCGAATGCAGGACCAGGCGGTTGCGCTCGCGCTCGTAGCCGACCACCACCGCGTAATGCCAGATCGGGGAGACCGGCAGCGACAGGTTCTGGAACACCACCACCGGATGGCCGGCCGCCACCTCGCGCAGCAGACTCTCCAGCGCGGGCTTGAGCTGGTAAGCGGGCAGGCCCTGGCGGCGGCTGGCGGCCAGCATCTCGGGCTGCAGCGCGCCCTGGCGGCCCGGTACGTAGACCTGGGACACCAGGTCCTCGGGCCGGCGCGGCACGCCGGCCGCGCTGGCCACCATGGCCAGGGCCGCCGGCCCGCATTCATAGTCCTCCTGGGGAAAGAACGGCACGTCGGCCAGGGCCGCGCTGGCCGGCAGGTCGGCCGGCCAGCGCTCGGCCAGCCGGCCCAGCTGCGGCGGCGTGGCGCAGCCGGCGAGCAGCGCACAAACGAAAACCCCCGCCAGGGCGGGGGCTCGCAGGCCGGACAGGCGCAGTCTCATCGGATCGAGCGGGTGAACGGGAACACCTTGGTGAAGCCCAGGATGTCGGTCACCAGCAGGACGATGAAGATCGTGAGGAGGATGCCCAGCGCATCGGCGCCGCCGGCCGGCAGCTGGTCGACGCGGCCGGCCAGCTGGGCCACCTCGGCGTCGGACATGGCCTTGACGCGCTCCAGCGCCGCGGCGGCGTCGACGCCCTGGGCCTCGAGCGCCTGGCGCACGTCGTCGCGCGCCAGGAAGCCATTGACCTTGTCACGGTTGCCCGCGGCAGCCTGGACCGAGACCACCTCTTCGGTGGTCACGATGCCGGCCTGGGCCGTCAGCGGCAAGCCCGCCGCCATCATGCCGGCGATCACGAGGGAAGAAACAAGGCGCTTGAACGAATTCATGGGGGTTCCTCGGTTGTTGTGGCCAGCTTGGCCGGCACGGTTGTCGAATGCGTTTTGAATGTAACCGAGGAATTTCGGCCTCGTCAACACGGCTTACAGCCATTACACGGCGACACAAACCCGGCCCGAACCCCCGGTTTTCAGCTCCTGGCGCGGCGCAATTCGGCCACGCGGTCGGCGATCGCGTCCACGTCCAGCCCCTCCTCGGCATGGGCCAGGTAGGTCTCCAGGTCCCGCACGGCCAGCGCGGTGTGGCCCTGCTCGGCATGGGCCAGGCCGCGGTCGCGCCACTCGCCCCAGGCCTGGGGCAGCAGCACGATCAGCCGGTCCTGGACCGCGATCAGGCGCATCCAGTCCTGCTGTGTGCGGTGGATTTCCTTGAGGTTGCGCAGCATGCGCGCGATGACCTCGCGCGGCGGGCTGGCCTGCAGGTACAGGCCCAGGGGCACGTCGAAGTCGTCGTCCAGGCCGCTGCGCCGCTTGAAGGGCTCGAGCCTCTCGGTCAGGTCCTCGCGGCTGAGCGACTGGCCGGTGAACGGGTCTATCACCACCTGGCCGCGCGGCAGGTTCACCTTGATCATGAAATGACCCGGAAAACCCACACCATGGGCCTTGAGGCCCAGGCCCTCGGCCAGCTCGGTCCAGAGCAAGGCCAGCGAGATCGGGATGCCGCGCCGCGTGCGCAGCACCGCGTTCAGGTAGCTGTTGTCGGGGTCGTAGTAGTCGTTGACGTTGCCGCCGAAACCCAGGTCCTGGAAGAAGAACTGGTTGAGCACGCGCAGACGCTGCAACGGCGCGGCATCGGGGGCGATGCGGCGCTTGACGCGCAGCAGCAGCTGGTCCACGTCGCCCAGCACCTGCTGCACGTCGAGCTCGGGGTACTCGTCCTGCGCCAGGCTGACCGCCGCCTCGAACAATGGGAAATCAGCATCGCTCTCCACCAGCGCGCGGAAATACGCCAGGGGCGTGGTCGGGGTGTCGAAGCTGAAGGTCATGGGATCTCCCTGCCTTTGTAAGCGCGGCCCGCGCGCGCGTCAAGCCGCGCCGCCCATGGCCCTGACGGGCTCAGCGGCGCAGCAGCTGGCGCAGCTTCAGGCCGGCGGCCCACAGAGCCACGAAGTAGATCGCGGCCGCCCCCCCCAGCACCAGCACCATCAGGCCCACGCGCCTGGCGCTGTCCTCGCGCAGCTGCACCCAGGGCACGCTGCTCGAGGCCCACATCAGGAACACCGCCAGCAGCGCCGTCGCCGCCAGCACCTGCAGGGCGAAGAGGGCCCAGCCCGGCTTAGGCCGGTAGCTGCCGCGGCGCAGCAGGCCGGCCAGCAGCCAGCCGGCGTTCACCATGGCGCCCAGGCCGATGGCCAGCGCCAGGCCCGCATGCTGTAGCAGCGGCACCAGCAGCAGGTTGAGCAGCTGGGTGATGGCCAGCACCACGATGGCGATGCGCACCGGCGTGCGTATGTCCTGGCTGGCGTAGAAGCCCGGGGCCAGCACCTTGATGGCCACGAGGCCGACCAGGCCCGCGCCATAGCCCATCAGGGCGACCGTGGTCTGCTGCACGTCGTGGTCGCTGAAGGCGCCGTAGTGGTAGAGCACGGCGACCAGGGGCCGCGAGAAGGTCAGCAGGGCCACGGCGCAGGGCACGGCCAGCAGCAGCACCAGGCGCAGACCCCAGTCCAGCATGGCCGAATAGGCCTCGGCATCCTGCGCCGCCTTGGCCGCGGCCAGCTGCGGCATCAACACCACGCCCAGGGCCACGCCGAGCAGGGCGGTGGGAAACTCCATCAGCCGGTCGGCATAGCTGAGCCAGCTGACGCTGCCCGGTGTCAGGTGCGAGGCGATCTGGGTGTTGATCAGCAGCGAGATCTGCGCCACGCTGACCCCCAGCAGCGCCGGCAGCATCAGGCGCGCGATGTTCCGGCTGGCCGGATCGGCCCAGGCCGCGCGCAGCGCGGCCCAGCGCAGCCCCAGGCGCGGCAGCAGGCCCAGGCGCGCCAGCGCCGGCAGCTGCACCCCCAGCTGCAGCGCGCCGCCGAGCATGACGCCCGCGGCCAGCGCGTAGACCGGCTCCAGCCCCAGGCGCGCGAACCAGGGCGCGCCCCAGCCCGCCGCGGCGATCATCGCCACGTTAAGCAGCACCGGCGTGGCGGCCGGCACGGCAAAGCGCTTCCAGGTGTTGAGGATGCCGGCCGACAGCGCCACCAGCGACATGAAGGCGATGTAGGGGAACATCCAGCGCGTCATGACCACGGCCGCCTCGAAACCGCTGGCCTGCTTGAGGCCGCTGGCCATCATCCACACCAGCACCGGCGCGGCCGCCACGCCGATCACGCAGGTCAGCATCAGCGCCCAGAACAGCAGCGTGGCCACGTCGTCGATCACGCGCCGGGTCGCCGCCTCGCCATGCTGGGCCTTGGAGGCGGCCAACACCGGCACGAAGGCCTGGCTGAACGCCCCTTCCGCGAACAGGCGGCGAAACAGGTTAGGAATGCGGAAGGCGACGTTGAAGGCGTCGGTCAGCGCGCTGGCACCGAAGGCAGAGGCGATCAGCAACTCGCGCGCCAGGCCGGTGATGCGCGAGGCCAGGGTCAGCAGGGAGACGGTTGAAGCGGCTTTGAAGAGACTCACCGGCGCGAGTGTAGCCTCAGCCCGGCTGGCTTTCCCGGTGCCAGCCCCCGACTGGACACGGACTGCTACAATAGGAGGCTTTGCTGACATCATCCTCAGACACGAAGGAAACTCAAAATGGCATCTGGAAAGCCGAAGAAAAAGAACCCGCGCCTGGCGTCGGGCCGTAAACGCGTCCGTCAGGACGTCAAGATCAACGCCGCGAACACCTCGCTGCGCTCCAAATACCGCACCGCCGTGAAGAACGTCGAGAAGGCCGTTGCCACCGGCGACAAGGCCAAGGCGACCGAACTGTTCGGCAAGATGCAGGCCGTGGTCGACACCATCGCCGACAAGGGCATCTTCCACAAGAACAAGGCTGCCCGCGACAAGAGCCGCCTGTCCGCCAAGGTGAAAGCCCTGGCCGTCGCCGCCTGACGATTTCAGGCAAACAGCCCGGACCGGCCCGCCCGGTCCGCCGTTTGTAACGGGTGCGCTGTCAGCAAAGCAAAAGAGCCGCTCATGCGGCTCTTTTTGTTTGGCGCGGGAAATCAGGTATCCGCCGGCGACATGGCCCCTTGCGCCGCAGCGCCTTACTTGCGGATCGGCTCGTCGGGCAGCAGGCAGGCTTCGACCAGCTGCAGGTCGTTGTCGCGCGCGAAGTTCAGCACAAAGTCCCAGGCCATGGGCTCGTGGCCCTGCAGCTCGCGCCGCACCACCACGCACTTGACGCCCCCCAGCGTGGTCGGGATGCACCAGGGCGAGTAGCTCAGGTGGCTGCCCGGCTGCGCGCCGCCGGGGCGAAACGGGCTCATCACCCCTGCCAGCCGCTCCGCCCAGTCGCTGGGACGAAAGGTCTTGCCCTCGCGGGTGATACCCTGGATGAAGACTTCTTTGGCGGAATCGGAGACCATCGGATAGAGGCTGTGGGGTGGTCGCGACAGAGGAGGATCGCTCTCCGTCGCATCGGGAAGAATTATATCTTATATAAGACTTACGCCGTCCGCCCCGACGCATCGCAGTGATGACAAATGCGCAAAAAAAGGCCCTGCGGCTGCGCCTAAAATTGCAGGTCGACGGCCCCACTTCGTTGGGCCGCTTTGTTTTCAGGAGCCCCGCATGACCGACTTCGTCGAAGCCGCCTCGCCGCACACCATGAACACCTACGGCCGCCTGCCGATCGCGCTCTCGCACGGCCAGGGCTGCCGCGTCTGGGATGTCAACGGGCGCAGCTATCTGGACGCGCTGGGCGGCATCGCGGTCAACACCTTGGGCCACAACCACCCCCGGCTGGTGCCGGCGCTGCAGGACCAGATCGCCAGGATCATCCACAGCAGCAACTACTACCACGTGCCCAACCAGGAGAAGCTGGCCGCCAAGCTGGCCGAACTGGCGGGCATGAGCAACGTGTTCTTCTGCTCCACGGGCCTCGAGGCCAACGAGGCCGCGCTCAAGCTGGCGCGCAAGTACGGCCATGACAAGGGCATAGACCGTCCGCAGATCGTGGTCTACGAGAAGGCGTTCCACGGCCGCTCCATCGCCACGCTGAGCGCCACCGGCAACGAGAAGATCCAGAAGGGCTTCGAACCGCTGGTCGAGGGCTTCATCCGCGTGCCGCTCAACGACATCGCGGCGCTCAAGCAGGCCACCGCGGGCAACCCCAACGTGGTCGCCGTGTTCTTCGAGACCATACAGGGCGAGGGTGGCATCAACCCGATGCGCGCCGAGTACCTGCGCGAGGTGCGCGAGCTGTGCACCCAGAATGACTGGCTGATGATGATCGACGAGGTGCAGTGCGGCATGGGCCGCACCGGCAAGTGGTTCGCCCACCAGTGGGCCGGCATCGTGCCCGACGTGATGCCGCTGGCCAAGGGCCTGGGCTCGGGCGTGCCGGTCGGCGCCGTGGTGGCGGGCCCCAAGGCCGCCAGCATCTTCCAGCCCGGCAACCACGGCACCACCTTCGGCGGCAACCCGCTGGCCATGCGCGCCGGCGTCGAGACGATTCGCATCATGGAAGAGGACGGCCTGCTGGAGAACGCGGCCCGCGTCGGCGCCCACCTCAAGGGGGCGCTTGAGCAGGCGCTGATCGGCCAGCGCGGCGTCAAGGAGATCCGTGGCCAGGGCCTGATGCTGGGCGTGGAGCTGGACCGACCCTGCGGCGTGCTGACCCAGCGCGCGGCCGACGCCGGCCTGCTGATCAGCGTCACGGCCGACAGCGTGGTCCGCCTGGTGCCGCCGCTGATCATGACCGCGGCCGAGGCCGACGAGGTGGTTGCCCTGCTGGTGCCGCTGGTGCTGCAGTTCCTCGCCGAATGAGGTGCGCGCCATGGCGATCCAGCATTACCTGCAGTTCACCGACCTCGGCGCCGACGAGTACGCCTACCTGTTCGAGCGTGCCGCGCTGATCAAGAAGAAGTTCAAGGCCTACGAGAAGCACCAGCCGCTGGCCGACCGCACGCTGGCCATGATCTTCGAGAAGGCCTCCACGCGCACGCGCGTGAGCTTCGAGGCCGGCATGTACCAGCTCGGCGGCAGCGTGGTGCACCTGACCACCGGCGACAGCCAGCTCGGCCGTGCCGAGCCGATCGAGGACAGCGCCAAGGTCATCAGCCGCATGGTCGACCTGGTGATGATCCGCACCTTCGGCCAGGACAAGATAGCGCGCTTCGCCGCGCACTCGCGCGTGCCGGTCATCAACGGCCTGACCAACGAGTTCCACCCCTGCCAGATCCTGGCCGACCTGTTCACCTTCATCGAGCACCGCGGCCAGGCCGGCCAGGCCAGCCCGCTCGACTGCCTCAAGGGCCGGGTCGTGGCCTGGGTCGGCGACGGCAACAACATGGCCAACACCTGGCTGCAGGCGGCCGAGCTGCTGGGCTTCACGGTGCACCTGAGCACGCCCAGCGGCTACGAGGTCGACCAGGCGGTGGCCGGCGTGCGCGCCAACCACAGCTACAAGGTGTTCAAGGACCCGATGGACGCCTGCCACGGCGCCGACCTCGTGACCACCGACGTCTGGACCAGCATGGGCTACGAGGCCGAGAACGAGGCGCGCCGCAAGGCCTTCGCCGACTGGTGCGTGGACGCCGAGATGATGCGCGCGGCCAAGCCCGACGCCCTGTTCATGCACTGCCTGCCTGCGCACCGCGGCGAGGAGGTCGAGGCCGAGGTCATCGACGGCCCCCAGTCGGTGGTCTGGGACGAGGCAGAAAACAGAATGCATGTGCAAAAGGCACTCATGGAGTACCTTTTGCTAGGTCGTCTTGAATGACATTCAAGACGAACATGCATTCTGTTTCGGCGCAGGCTAACTTCGCGCAGCGAAGTTAAGCGCAGCGGCCGTAGCCAAAACGCAACCCGAGCACCATGAACGAATGCACCAGCTGCGGCGCCTGCTGCGCCAGCTTTCGCGTCGACTTCGCGGTCTACGAGCTCGACGAGATGGGCGGCAGCGTGCCCGCGGGCCTGGCGGTCGAAGTCAACGGCAGCACCTGCCGCATGCGCGGCACCGACCATGTGCCGATCCGCTGCGCCGCCCTGAGCGGCCGGGTCGGCGAGAAGGTCGCTTGCGGCATCTACGAATGGCGCCCCTCGCCCTGCCGCGAGTTCGCCGAGGGCGACTACGCCTGCGACAAGGCGCGCGCGCGCCACGGCCTGCCGCCCTTGTAGCGGCGTTCGGCGGCCCCGCCCCGGACCGCTTGCCGGCGCCGCAGGCCGCCTCATTTCGGGATCGGGAGGCCGCCCAGCGTGCCCTTGAATTCCTGCAGCGAAAAATAGGTCCGCACCTGCTTGACCCCCGGCAGGCGCTGCAGCTTGCGCTGCAGCAGCTCCGAGTACGCATCCAGGTCGCGCGCGATCACCACCAGCAGGAAATCCTCCGGCCCCGCGATGCCGTGGAACATCACCACCTCGGGAATCGCGCAGACGGCCTGCTCGAAGTCCAGCGAGCGGGCCTCGTTCTGGTGGTCTATGCCGATCATGACGAAAGCCATCACGCCGTAGCCCAGGGCGCGGCGGTCCAGGCGCGCGTGGTAGCCACCGATCAGCCCCGCCTCCTCCATGCGCTTGATGCGGCGCCAGCACGGCGACTGCGACAGGTGCGCCATCTGCGCGAGCTCGCCCGAGGTCAGCCGGGCATTGTCCTGCAGCGCCTGCAGCAGCTGGCGGTCGATGGCATCGATCTCTGTTGGCATAATAAATTCCAAAATTTAAGTTTTATTGGATTGATTATCCAATTTTTGCCATGTTAAGGGTTGACTATTAGACATACAAGCATACCTGTGCATATCATCACCTCAAATCAACAGGCCACACGGTGTCCGTTCGCCGCGCCAGCCACTGCGGCAGCGGCGTGGACGACGCACGCCCGGCCATCGACCTACTGAGGAAAAACAAGCCATGAGTCAATTCCAGGACATCGTGCGGCGCGAGCAGGGCCTGCAGCGCCGCCTCAACGCCAGCCAGATGGCCATGATCGCCATCGGCGGCGCCATAGGCACCGGCCTGTTTCTAGGCAGCGGCTTTGCCATCAGCTTCGCCGGCCCCAGCGTGCTGATCAGCTACGCGGTCGGCGCCCTGATCTCCCTGCTGCTGATGGGCTGCCTGGCCGAGATGACGGTGGCCCACCCGACCTCGGGCTCCTTCGGCGCCTACGCCGAGCACTACATAGGCCCCTGGGCCGGCTACCTGGTGCGCTATGCCTACTGGTCCTGCATCGTGCTCGCCGTGGGCACCGAGGTCACGGCCGTGGGCGTGTACATGAGCTACTGGTTCCCCGAGGCGCCGCGCTGGCTCTGGGTCATCCTGTTCTCGGCGGCGCTGATCGGCGTCAATGCGCTCAGCGTCAAGGCCTTCGGCGTGGTCGAGTACTGGTTCTCGACGATCAAGATCGCGGCCATCGCCGGCTTCATCCTGATCGGCGCCTACGTGGTGTTCGGCTCGCGCCCGGAGGGCATAGGCTTTGCGAACTACACGGCCCACGGCGGCTTCTTCCCCCAGGGCGGCTGGGGCACCTGGGTGGCGGTCATCATCGCCATCTTCAGCTACCTCAGCATAGAGATGATCGCGGTGGCGGCCGGCGAGGCCGAGCATCCCGAGCAGGCGATCACGCGCGCCTTCCGCGCCACCCTGGTGCGGCTGGTGGTGTTCTACCTGCTGAGCATCGCGCTGATGCTGGCCATCGTGCCCTGGCAGGCCGCGGGCACCGACAAGAGCCCCTTCGTCAAGGTCATGGAGATCATCGGCATCCCCGGCGCGGCCGGCATCATCAACTTCGTGATCCTGGTCGCCGCGCTGTCGGCCATGAACAGCCAGCTCTACATCACCACGCGCATGATGTTCAGCCTGGCCCGCGCCGGCCATGCGAGCGAGCGCTTCGGCCGCCTGAACGCGCGCGGCGTGCCGGTCGCGGCGCTGACCCTCTCCTGCCTGGGCATCGCCATCGCCACCGCGTTGAACTGGTGGCGGCCCGAGCAGTCCTTCTCGCTGATGATGGCGGTCTCGATGTTCGGCGCCATGTTCACCTGGCTCATGATCTTCGTCACCCACCTGTGTTTCCGCCGCCGCTGGCAGGCGCAGGGCCAGGCACCGCTGGCCTTCCGCATGTGGGGCTTCCCCTGGCTGACGCTGCTGGGCGCCGGCCTGATGCTGGCGGCCCTGGTCTCGACCCTGTTCACCGAGGTGTTCCGCCTCACCCTGCTGACCGGCCTGCCCTCGCTGGCGCTGCTGGCCATCGTCTACGCGCTGCGCTATCGTCAGCGCAGCCGGCTGGCCGCCGCCGCCACCTCCGCCTGAATCCCCTGCCCACTTTCGTTTTCGGAGCCACTGCCATGAGCACCAACACCCCCTTGTTCGCCCATGTCCCGCCCTATGGCGGCGACCCCATCCTCTCGCTGATGGAGGACTTCCAGAAGGACCCGCGCCCCGGCAAGGTCAGCCTCAGCATAGGCATCTATTTCGACGAGAACGGCCGCCTGCCGGTGATGCAGGCCGTGCGCCAGGCCGAGACCACGCTGCTGCAGGAGATCGTTCCCTGCCCCTACCTGCCCATGGAGGGCGCCGCCGCCTACCGCGAGACGGTGCAGGCCCTGGTGTTCGGCGCCGGCCACCCGGCCCTGGCCGAGGGCCGCATTGCCACCCTGCAGACCCTGGGCGGCTCGGGCGCGCTCAAGGTGGGCGGCGATTTCATCAAGCGCTACTTCCCCGAGTCCGAGGTCTGGGTCAGCGACCCGAGCTGGGAGAACCACCAGGCCCTGTTCGAGGGCGCGGGCCTCAAGGTGCACGGCTATCCCTACTACGACCCGGCCACCGGCGGCCTGCGCTTCGACGAGATGCTGGCCACCCTGAACCGCCTGCCGGCCCGCAGCATCGTGCTGCTGCACGCCAGTTGCCACAACCCCACCGGCGTGGACCTCACGCGCGCGCAATGGCAGGCGCTGATCCCGGTGCTGCAGGCGCGCGGGCTGATCCCCTTCGTCGACATGGCCTACCAGGGCTTCGGCGACGGCATAGCGGAGGACGCCTTCGCGGTGCGCGCCCTGGCTGAGGCGGGCCTGCCCTGCTTCGTCGCCAACTCGTTCTCCAAGAATTTTTCGCTCTACGGCGAGCGCTGCGGGGGCCTGAGCGTGGTCTGCAGCAGCCGCGCCGAAGCCGACAGCGTGCTGGGCCAGCTCAAGGCCACGGTGCGCCGCAACTACTCCAGCCCGCCCACGCACGGCAGCCGCATCATCACGCGTGTGCTGCAAAGCCCCGAGCTGCACGGGCTGTGGACCGACGAGCTGGCCGCCATGCGCTCGCGCATCAAGGCCATGCGCGAGCGCCTGCATGCGGCGCTGAACGAGCGCTTCCAGGGGGCGCGCAACTTCGACTTCTTTCTGACCCAGCGCGGCATGTTCAGCTACACCGGCCTCACCGAAGCGCAGGTCGGGCGCCTGCGCGAGGAGCATGGCGTCTACCTGGTGCGCTCGGGCCGCATGTGCATGACGGGCCTGGCACCGCAGAACGTGGACCGCGTGGCCCAGGCCGTGGCGGCCGTGCTGGCGTGAGGCGAGCGCGATGAAGCAGGTCATCGATTGCGGCTTGCCGCCGCTCAAGCAGCCCTTTTCCTGGGCCGTGAAATCGGCCGGCATGCTGTTCACGGCCCAAGGCCCGGTGCGCGCGGACGGCAGCATAGACACCGGCCCCATCGAGGAGCAGGCGCGTCTGACCTTCGCCAACCTGCGGCGCGCGGTCGAGGCCGCCGGCGGCGGCATGGCGGACGTGACCCAGGTGCTGATCTACATGACAGACGTGCAGGACATGGCCGCCATCGACGCCGTCTACCGCGAGTTCTTCGAAGCGCCCTACCCCAACCGCTCGAGCATGGGCGTGGCGGCCCTGGTCGTGCCGGGCATGAAGCTCGAGATCGTCGCCTATGCGATGATCCCGTAACGCTGTTTAGCGCTGGAGGCACAGGCCCGCCATGCCAAGCCAAGCCCGCCAACTCTGGGACATCTCGCCGCCGGTCCATGCCGGCAGCCCGGTGTTTCCCGGCGACACGCCCTACCAGCAGCAGTGGAGCGCCCGCATAGCGCCCGGCTGCCCGGTCAACGTCAGCGCGCTGACCCTGTCGCCCCATGTGGGCGCGCACGCCGACGCGCCCCTGCACTACGACCCCAGCGGCCAGGCGATAGGCGCACTCGACCTGTCGCCCTACCTCGGCCTCTGCCGCGTGATCCACGCCATCGCCTGCGGGCCGCTGATCGAGTGGCGCCACCTGGCCCATGCCGCGGCCGACCTGCCGCCGCGCGTGCTGGTGCGCACCTACCAACGCGCGCCGGAGCATTGGGACCCCGGGCTGGCCGCCTTCGCGCCCGAGACGGTGGAGCGCCTGGCCGCTTTAGGCGTGCGCCTGATCGGCATAGACACTGCCAGCATCGACCCGGCCGCCAGCAAGCAGCTGCCCAGCCACCAGCAGATCCGCCGCCTGGACCTGCGCGTGCTCGAGAACCTGGTGCTCGACGCCGTGCCCGAGGGCGACTACGAACTGATCGCGCTGCCGCTCAAGCTGGTGACGGCCGACGCGAGCCCGGTGCGCGCGGTGCTGCGCGCGCTGGCCTGACCCATCAACCGCCGACCAAGACCCGACCATGTGCCCCCACCACCCCAACCCCAGCGAAGGCGAACGCATCGTCAGCGAGGAAAAGGCCCAGCTCGACTTCAGCCGGGACATGAGCTACGGCGACTACCTGCAGCTCGACGCCATCCTGAACGCGCAGCACCCGCGCTCGCCCGCGCACGACGAGATGCTGTTCATCGTGCAGCACCAGACCAGCGAGCTGTGGATGAAGCTGATGCTGCACGAGCTGCGCGCCGCCATCGCCTGCGTGGCGCGCGACGAGCTGCCCAGCGCCTTCAAGATGCTGGCGCGCGTCTCGCGCATCATGGAGCAACTGGTCCACGCCTGGGACGTGCTGGCCACCATGACGCCGCCCGAGTACAGCGCCATGCGGCCCTACCTCGGCCATTCGAGCGGCTTCCAGAGCTACCAGTACCGCTGCATCGAGTTCGCGCTGGGCAACAAGAACGCCGCCATGCTCAAGCCGCACGAACATAGGCCGGACCTGCTGGCCCTGGTCCAGGCCGCCTACGAGGCGCCCTCGCTGTACGACGAGGCGCTGCGCCTGCTGGCGCGGCGCGGCCTGCCGGTGCCGGCCTCGCACACCGAGCGCGACTGGACCCAGGCCTACGCGGCCAGCGACGCGGTCGAGCAGGCCTGGCTGACCGTGTACCGCAATCCCAAAGCGCATTGGGACCTGTACCAGCTGGGCGAGGAATTGACGGATCTGGAGGACGCCTTCCGCCTCTGGCGCTTCCGCCACGTGACCACGGTGGAGCGCGTGATCGGCTTCAAGCGCGGCACGGGCGGCACCAGCGGCGTGGGCTACCTGCGCCAGATGCTGGACGTGGTGCTGTTCCCGGAGATCTGGAAGCTGCGCACCGACCTTTAAGCCCCCACGCTCGGCACTGCGTGTCCTCGCTGCCCCCCGAGGGGGCCCAGTCCGGCTTGGGGCGGCCCGGCGCCGGTCTGATCCTGCGGCCAGCCTCAGCGGCTGCGCTCGTTGCGCTCCTGGGCGAACATTTCGCGGCGCGGACGGTTCATCCACAGCTGCAAATGGCTCACTTCCAGCTCGTCGGCCGAGCGCGGCGCGGCCTTGCGGCCGTCGCGCCGGGCGGTTTCCCGCCAGCAGCCGCGGTCCAGCAAGTCCTTCTTGGCTTTGTCGTCGGTATCGAATCGATCGCTCATCGCTGTCGTCTTTCGGTCAGGAATCGGGCACCGCCGGCCTGCGGACCTTGGGTACTTTTGCGTTTCTTAACGCAGCCGAAACCGATTCGGCTGACAGCGCTTGACAAATGTTTGCAATTGGGCCGGCGCCCGGCCGCCGGCTCAGGCGCCCCGGTACAGCCAGGGCAGGTCCAGCAGGCGCTCGCCGAGCAGGCGCAGCGAGGCGTCGCGGCCCCAGCGGACCAGGCCCGTGGAATGGAAGATCAGGCCGTTGCGGATCGAATGCGCCTGCACCCGGGCACAGCGCTGCCAGCGGTTGAGCGCGTAGCGGCGCAGCCGCAGCGGCACCTCCAGCTCGTCCAGGCCCAAGGCACGGCCCAGCTCGTCGGCGTCCTCGATCGCCATGCAGGCGCCCTGGGCCAGGTAGGGCCGCATCGGGTGGGCCGCGTCGCCAAGCAGGGCCACCCGGCCGCGCGCCTGCTGGTCGGCCCCGGTCATGGGCGCGCGGTCGCACAGCGCCCACAGCCGCCACTCGGGCACGGCATGGATCATGTCCTGCAGCGGCAGGCAGGTGCCGGCCAGGGCCGCGCGCAGCTCGGCCGCGTTGGTGCTGTGGTCCCAGCCCTGCAGGTCCGTCACGGCGCGCCCGTGGACGATGGCCACCACGTTGAGCCCCTCGCCACCGCGCACCGGGTAATGGACCACGTGCAGCTGCGGGCCCAGCCAGACCGTCACCTGCTGGCTGCGCAGGCGCTCGGGCAGCTCGGCCTGAGGCAGCAGGGCGCGGTAGGCCAGGTGGCCGGTCACGCGCGGCGGGCCATCGGCCAGCAGCAGCTCGCGCACCCGGCTCCACAGGCCGTCGGCGCCGACCAGGGCGTCGCCCTCGACCTCCAGGCCGGCCGCGGTGCGCAGGCTCACAGCGTGCTCGCTCTCGCGGAAGCTGGCCAGGCCGCTGCCCGGGTTCAGCCAGACGCCGGCCTGGGCCTGCAGCGCCTCGAGCAGCAGCCCGTGCAGGTCGGCCCGGTGCACCGTGGCATAGGGCGCGCCGTACTTGAGCAGGGCGCGCTCGCCCAGCGGCAGCACGCCGAGCTCGCGCGCGGTCATGGCATTGCGCACCGAGAGGCGCTGCGGAAAAGCCGCCACGCGCGCCAGCGCCGCCTCCAGGCCCCAGGCGTGCAGGATCTTCACCACATTGGGCCCGATCTGTATGCCGGCGCCAACCTCGCTGAACACGGGTGCGCGCTCGAACAGCCGCACCTCCCAGCCCACGCGCGCGCCGGCCAGCGCCGCGGCCAGGCCACCGATGCCGCCCCCCGCCACCAATAGCTGCTTCGTCATGCGACCGATTTTGCCGCCAAACGACCGGCGTTCCAGGCACCGGTCGTTGACGCAGGACAAGGCCCCGCGCCGGCTTGGCTCACGCTGCCAGCAGATGCCGCAGCACGAAAGGCAGGATGCCGCCCGCGCGGTAGTAGTCGACCTCGATCGGCGTGTCTATGCGCAGGGTGACGGCGACTTCCTGCGTCGAACCGTCGGCACGCGTGATCACGAGTCGCGCCTCGCTCTGCGGCTTGAGCTCGGGATGGGGCAGCACATCGACCCGCTCGTCGCCCTTCAGACCCAGCGTCTCCCAGGAGGTGCCGGCGGCGAACTGCAGCGGCAGCACGCCCATGCCGACCAGGTTGGAGCGGTGTATGCGCTCGAAGCTGCGCGCCACCACGGCCTTGATGCCCAGCAGCTGCGTGCCCTTGGCAGCCCAGTCGCGCGAGGAGCCGGTGCCGTACTCCTCGCCGGCAAAGATGACCGTAGCCACGCCCTCGGCCTGGTAGCGCATGGCCGCGTCGTAGATGGACTGCTTCTCGCCCGAGGGCTGGTGCAGCGTCAGGCCGCCCTCCTCGCGCGAGCCGTCGGCCTTGGGCGGGATCATCAGGTTCTTGATGCGCACGTTGGCGAAGGTGCCGCGCATCATCACGTCGTGGTTGCCGCGCCGCGCGCCGTAGCTGTTGAAGTCGGCCTTTTGCACGCCATGCTGCAGCAGCCACTGGCCGGCCGGCGAGCTCTCCTTGATCGAGCCGGCCGGCGAGATGTGGTCGGTGGTGATGGAGTCGCCGAACAGCGCCATGATGCGCGCCTGCCGCACGGCCGGATCGGCCCCCGTCGCCGGGCCGTCCAGCCTGAAGTCGCCGAAGAACGGCGGCTCGGCGATGTAGGTGCTCTTGGGCCAGGTGTAGGTGTCGCCGGCCACGCCCTGGATCTTGCCCCAGAGCTTGCCGGGCTTGGTCTTGACCTTGGCGTAGTTCTCGCGGAAGGCCTTACCCTTCATCGCGAACTTCATCAGCTGGTAGATCTCCTCGCTGCTGGGCCAGATGTCGCCGAGGTAGACGTCCTTGGGCTTGCCGTTCTTGCCCTTGCCCTGGCCCACCGGCTCGGTCATCAGGTCGCGCATCACGTTGCCGGCGATCGCGTAGGCCACCACCAGCGGCGGGCTGGCCAGGAAGTTGGCCTTGAGGTTGGGATGGATGCGCGCCTCGAAATTGCGGTTGCCAGACAGCACGGCGGCGCAGACCAGGTCGTTCTGCGTGATCACCTCGTTGAGCTCGGGCGTGAGGTCGCCCGAGTTGCCGATGCAGGTGGTGCAGCCGTAGCCGGCCAGCGCGAAGCCCAGCTTTTCCAGGTAGGGCAGCAGGCCGGTCTCGGTCAGGTACTCGGTGACGATGCGCGAGCCGGGCGCCAGCGAGGTCTTGATGTGCGGCTGCACCCTGAGCCCGGCCTTGACCGCCTTCTTGGCCAGCAGGCCGGCGGCCAGCAGCACACTGGGGTTGGAGGTGTTGGTGCAGCTGGTGATGGCGGCGATCAGCACGTCGCCATGGCCCACCATCAGCTCGGGGCCGCCGATCTCGCACACCGAGGCCGGCTGGCCCGCCGCGGCCTGGGCCGCGGCCAGGGTGGGACGGTTGCCCACCATCTCGACCAGGTCGCGCGCCGCGCCGGGCTGCGGCGAGGGCGCGTCGGCCGCCCCCGTGCCGCTGCCGCAGGCCACGCGGTGGCGCTGGCCCAGGCGCTCGGCCGGCTGGTTGAAGCCGTTCTCGGCGTTCGGCTTGCTGAACAGCTCGGCGAAGCGCTGCGCCACCTGGCCGATCTCGATGCGGTCCTGCGGGCGCTTGGGGCCGGCCAGGCTGGGCGCGACCTGGCCCAGGTCCAGCTTCACCACCTGCGAGTAGTCGATCGCCCCGGCGTCCGGCACGCCGAACAGGCCCTGGGCCCGGAAATAGGCCTCGAAGGCCTCGATCTCGCTGCGCGTGCGCCCCGTGCCCTTGAAGTAGTCCAGGGTCTTCTCGTCGACCGGGAAGAAGCCCATGGTCGCGCCGTATTCGGGCGCCATGTTGGCGATGGTCGCGCGGTCCGGCACGCTCAGCGTGCGCGTGCCCTCGCCGAAGAACTCGACGAACTTGCCCACCACCTTGTGGCGGCGCAGGATCTCGGTCACGGTGAGCACCAGGTCGGTCGCCGTCACGCCCTCGCGCAGGCGGCCGCTGAGCTCGAAACCGACCACGTCGGGCGTGAGGAAGTAGACCGGCTGGCCCAGCATGGCGGCCTCGGCCTCGATGCCGCCCACGCCCCAGCCGACCACGCCTATGCCGTTGATCATGGTGGTGTGGCTGTCGGTGCCGACCAGGGTGTCGGGGTAGTAGAGCCCGCCCTGTTTGTGCACGCCACGCGCCAGGTACTCCAGGTTCACCTGGTGAACGATGCCGAAGCCCGGCGGCACCACGCCGAAGGTCTCGAAGGCCTGCATGCCCCATTTCATGAACTCGTAGCGCTCGCGGTTGCGCTGGAACTCGAGTTTCATGTTGAGGTCCAGCGCGTCCCTGGTGCCGTAGTGGTCGACCATCACCGAGTGGTCGACCACCAGGTCCACCGGCACCAGCGGCTCGACCTGGCGCGGGTCGCGGCCCAGGCGCTGCGCCACGCTGCGCATGGCGGCCAGGTCGGCCAGCAGCGGCACGCCGGTGAAGTCCTGCAGCACCACGCGCGCCACGGTGAACGGGATCTCCTCGCTGCGCGGCGCTTCGGGCCGCCAGTTGGCCAGCTGTTCCACATGCTCGGCCGTGACCTTCTTGCCGTCGCAATGGCGCAGCACCGACTCGAGCACGATGCGCAGCGACACCGGCAGGCGCCCGACATTGGGGAACCGCTTGGCCAGCGCCGGCAGCGAGTACAGGCGCCCGCTCTTGCCCGAGGCGGTCTCGAAGGTCTTGAGGGTCGAAGCGAAGGCGTGGGCGGGGTTGCCCTTGTCTTTGGCCATGGAGGACTCCTTGACTGGGTTGGCTGCCTGGAGGGTGGCGGCCCGCGCGGCCACCGCGCAAAGCCAATCCTAGCGAGAAACGGCGCGACAAGACAGGGGTTCGGTGCGGGCAGGTGATCCCGCGCCTTGACGCTCAGACCACGTTCAGGCCCTCAGGCGGCCGCGCGCGCCGCGGCGTCGGGGCGGCGCGCCAGCGCCAGCAAGTCCTGCAGCAGGGCGCTCCCGCCGGCCTGCGGATAGGCCACGCCCAGCGGCGCCAGCGGGGCCGAGAACGCCACGTCGAGCCGGCACACCCGGCCGCCGGCCAGCAGGTTGGCGCACATGCTGCGCGGCAGCAGGGTCACGGCGCCCGGCTGATGCAGCAGGCCCTCGAGCACCGGCAGCGACAATGTGGACACGGGAAACCAGGAGGCCTGGGGCAGCGCAGCCAGCACCACGGTCTCGAACACCTCGCGCAACTGGATGCTGGCGGTGGGCAGCACCCAGCGCGCGCCGGCCAGCGCGGCCATGGGCAACGCGGACCGGCCCGCCAGCGCATGGCCGGCCGCGGCCACCACCACGCCCTCGTCCGCCAGCAGCGGCTCGAACCCGAAACCGGCCGGCAAGCGCTGCGGGGCGCGGCAGAACACGGCGTCGAGGCTGCCGGCGGTCAGCATGGGCAGCAGGCGCGCGCCGCTGTCCTCGAGCAACTCCAGGTGCACCTCGGGGTGCGCGCCGTAGAAGGCGCCGAGCAGGGGCGAAATCAGGGCGCAGGCGGCGGCCGGTATGGCGCCCAGGCGCAGCGTGGCCGTGGCCCCCTGACGCAGCGCAGCCAGGGATTCCGCCGCGTCGAGCAGCCCCGCCATCGCCCCGCGCGCGGCCGACATCAGGGCTCGCCCAGCCGGCGTGGCGCGCACGCCGCGCGCATGGCGCTCGAACAGCGTCATGCCCACGACGCGCTCGAGCTCGGCCAGCGCCTGCGTGGCGGCCGACTGGCTCATGGGAATCTGCTCGGCCGCACGGGCGATGCTGCCGCAGTCCTCCAGCGCCACCAGCAGCTGCAGCTGGCGCAGGCGGCCGTGCGCAGCCAGGCGCGCGTGCAGGACCTTGGCCAGGCCCGAGATGTCGGCCTCCATGGCCGGAGAGGAATTCGTCGGAACGGAACGAGCCATTGATGCCGCCGATAGCTGGGGGTCGAAAACGACTGGTGGTCGCCGCAGTCAGTTTCTACAGTGAGACCCGTATTGTGGTGCCCCGGCCCGCCCGGTGCACCGGTTCAACCCCCTGCCCTTTGGAGTCCGTCCATGTCCCTGCTCCCGCGCCGCCTCACCCGCCGGCTCTCGCTGCTGACCCTGTGCCTGCTGTCGCTGCCCACGCTGGCCCAGCCGGCCTTCCCGAGCAAGCCGATCAAGCTGATCGTGCCGTTTGCCGCGGGCGGCTCGACCGACCTGGTGGCGCGCGTGTTGGCCGAGCGCATGCGCCAGGAACTGGGCCAGGCCGTGGTGGTCGACAACCGCAGCGGCGCCGGCGGCATGATGGGCACCGAGGCCGTGGCCCAGGCCGCCCCCGACGGCTACACCATCGGCATGGCGACCGTCAGCACGCTGGCGGTGAACCCCATCTTCTACGACAAGGCCGCGGCCACCAACCGCCAGCTGCTGCCCCTGGCCAAGCTGGTCAGCATGCCCTCGGTGTACTCGGTCCACCCCAGCCTGCCGGCCAAGGACTTCGCCGGCTTCGTCGCCGAACTCAGGCGCAAACCCGGCGGCTACAGCGCCGGCGTGCCCGGCGTCGGCAGCATAGGCCATCTGATGCTGGAGGCCTTCAACGACACCCTGGGCGTCAAGGTGGTCAACGTGCCCTACCGCGGCATGGGCGCGGCCCTGAGCGACGCCCTGGCCGGCACCATCCAGCTGCTGCCCGACCAGCTGCCCTCGGCGCTGCCGCAGATCAGGGCCGGCAAGCTGGTGCCGGTGGCGGTGGCCGCTCCCAAGCGCCTGCCCGAGCTGCCCCAGGTGCCCACCCTCAAGGAACTGGGCTACGCCGAGCTCAACGAGCTGGGCATCACCTGGTTCGGCCTGGTGGTTCCGGCCAAGACGCCGCCCGCCGTCGCCGAGCGGCTGCGCGCGGCCGCGCTCAAGGCCGTGCAGTCGCCCGAGGCCCAGGCCCGCCTGCAGCAGATGGGCGCCAGCGTCGACGCCGGCAGCAGCGACGGGGGCAGCTTCCAGGCCCTGATAGACACCCAGCTCAGGCGCAACCGCGCCATCGTCCAGAAGGCCGACATCAAGGTCGAGTGAGGCACCACCCATGCATGCCATCGAACAACTGCAGCCCTTTTTCGAACAGCAGGCGCCGCGCCTGATCGCGTTGAGCGACCGCATCTGGTCGCTGGCCGAGCTGCGCTATGCCGAGCAGGAGTCGGCCCGGCTGCACGCCGAAGGCCTGGACGAGGCGGGTTTCCGCGTGCAGCAGGCGCTGGCCGGCATCCCGACCGCCTTCGCCGCCGAGTACGGCGAAGGCGGGCCGGTGATCGCCCTGCTCGGCGAGTACGACGCGCTGTCGGGCCTGAACCAGGAAAGCGGCGCACTGCAATGCCGGCCCTCGGTCGACAGCCCGGGCCTCAACGGCCACGGCTGCGGCCACCACCTGCTGGGCGCGGCGGCGCACCTGGCGGCGCTGGCGGTGCAGCAGCACCTGCGCGCGCGCGGCCTGCCCGGGCGCATCCGCTTCTACGGCTGCCCGGCCGAGGAAGGCGGCTCGGGCAAGACCTTCATGGCGCGCGCCGGCGCCTTCGACGACCTGGCCGCGGCGCTGACGTGGCACCCGGCCAGCCACAGCGGCGTGTTCGACCAGTCCACGCTGGCCAACATCCAGGCCAGCTTCCGGTTCCACGGCCGCGCCGCGCACGCTGCCAATGCCCCGCACCTGGGGCGCAGCGCGCTCGACGCGGTGGAGCTGATGAACGTGGGCGTCAACTACCTGCGCGAGCACATGCCGCCCGACGCGCGCGTGCACTACGCCATCACCGACAGCGGCGGCCTCTCGCCCAACGTGGTGCAGGCGCGCGCCGAGGTGCTGTACCTGATCCGCGCCGCGCGCAACCACGAGGCGGCCGAACTCTACGAGCGCGTGCAGAACGTGGCGCGCGGCGCCGCGCTGATGACCGGCTGCGAGCTCGAGGTCCGCTTCGACAAGGCCTGCTCCAACCTGCTGCTCAACGGCACGCTGAACCAGGTGCTGTACGAGGAGATGCGCCGGCTCGGCCCGTTGCCCGTGGGCGAGGGCGAGCGCACGCAGGCCAGCCGGCACCACGCCACGCTGAGCGAGAACGACGTGGCCGAGGCCAGCCGCTCGCTGGGCAGCGCCCTGCGCGGCCAGGTGCCGGCCCTGTTCGACGGCGTGAGCGACTACGATCCCGCGCGCACCGGGCTGTTGTACGGTTCGACCGACGTGGCCGACGTCAGCTGGATCACGCCCACGGCGCAGTGCTGGATGGCCTGCTACGCCTTCGGCACGCCATTTCACTCCTGGCAGATGGTGTCGCAGGGCAAGTCCGCCCTGGCCCATGTCGGCATGGTGCAGGCCGCCAAGGCCCTGGCCGCCACCGCGATCCGGCTGTTCGAGCAGCCGCAGCTGCTGGACGCGGCGCGCCAGGAACTGAACCAGCGGCGTGGCGGCAAGCCCTATGTCTGCCCCATCCCGCCCGAGGTGCCGCTGCCGCTGCGGCGCGGCTGAGGACGCTCAGCCCCCTGGCCTGACGGCATTGAACCGTTCCTCGGCCTGCCGGAACAGGGTCTTGACCTTGTCCACGTTCCAGGGCTCCTCGGTCAAGGTCTCGTGGTCCCACTGGCTGCGGGGCCGCGGCGGCTGGAAGAAGTCGCCGCCATAGACATGGATGGCGCAAGTCATCTTGGCTATCGGATTGAGGACGGAATGGATGATGTCGCGCCCCAGCGTGGCGACATCGCCTACGCCCAGCGACTGGGCACCGGCCGCCTCTATGCTGGATTCCGTCCTGCGCCAGAACACATTGTCTTCCCGGCCGGCATAGATGCCGACCACCGAGAACATCTGGTGGTTGTGCGGCATCAGGCTCATGCAGGGCGCCCAGACGAAATGGATGATGGTCAGCTCGGGCGAGCTGTGCAAAGGCCGGATGCCTGCATGCTCGGGCTCGCCCAGCTCCGACATCATCCCCGCGGGATCGGAGACCGCCTGCTTCACCAGCTCGCGAATGGCGCCCTGCCCCTCGGCCACACCCTTGATGCAGTCCTGGATGAAACGGTCCTTGTCAAACATGCTTGCTTCCTCCTCGCCACATCGCATCGGCCATGGCGCAACCTACGCCCCGCCACGCCTTGGCTTCAATTCAATATAGGCGCTGCCGCGGCAAAGCGTGGTCCAGGCGGCGGGCAGGGCGATGGCGCGCCCAAGCGGGCGCATCGATAAGCCATCTGTAAGCCAAGCGTCACCGCTCTCTCAGCGGCCCGGCGCCACGATGCGGTACAGGCAATCCCGCCTGTGTCGCATCGACTGGAGAAACTCATGAACACCCGGAAAATCCTCACACTGGTGCTGGCCGGCGCGAGCGCCGCGCTCGCCGGCTGCGTGGCCGTCCCTGCGGGACCGAACGGGTCCTACGTCTACTACCCGCTGCCCCCGCTGGGGCCCGCCGGCCCCTCGGCCGGCGAGGTCACGGCGCCGCCGGCGGCCCGGACCCAGTGGCCAGCCGTACTGCAGGCGCGCCTGTACCCGTCCAACGAGATGGCCGCCCAGACCGGCGTGGTCAGCGGGACGGTCACCAACATGATGAACGGCAAGGGCCGCTTCCAGCTTCAATACGCTGGCGAGACCCTGGTCGGCGAGGCGACTTCGGTCGACGGCAACGCCAAACGCGGCGTGGCCAGCGCCTACGGAAGCAACGGCGGCTTCATGAGCTGCGAGTACCAGCTGAACACGCCGCGCCAGGGCGCCGGCAACTGCAGCTTTTCCAACGGGGCGCAGTACAAGCTGCACATCGGACTCTGAGCCGGTCCCGCCTTCCTTCTGAGAGGGACTTGGCACCCCGAGCCAGGCGTGGCAGCATTCATCGAGGAGGACGACCATGGCTGAGACCCACGCCAGCACGCAGGCTGCCGGCCCGCTCGCGCCGCATCCCGCGCCGGAGCCGGCTGACAGCCGCAGCGTCGCCTTCGCCAAGACCACGCGCCCGCAACTGGGCGCGGTTCTTGCGCGCGAGCGCCTGTTCCAGCGCATGGACGGCGCGCCGGGGCGCAGCCTGGTCTGGATCTCGGGCCCCCCCGGCGCCGGCAAGACCTCGCTGGCCGCCAGCTATGTGCAGGCGCGCGAGCATCGCTGCCTCTGGTACGAGATGGACGCCGACGACGTCGACGTCGCCAACTTCTTCCACTATTTCGGCCATGCGGCCCTGAGGCTGGACGCGGCGCGCATCGGCAGCCTGCCCAGCTTCGGCCCTGAGTTCGGCAGCCGGCTGCCCTCCTTCGCGCGCAAGTTCTTCCGCCAGGCGCTCACGCGCGTGAAGGCGCCGCTGACCGTGGTGCTCGACGGCGTCGGCCCCCTGTCGCCGGAGAGCCCGCTGCTGGCGGTGCTGGAGGCCGCGGTCACGCAGGTGCCGGCCGGCGGCTGCGTGGTGGTGACCAGCCGCTTCGACGCGCCGCCGGCCTTCGCGCGGCTGCAGGCCACCGGCGAGATGAGCTGCATCAACGCCGCCATGCTGACCATGGAGCCCGACGAACTGGCCCAGATGGCCCAGCTGCGCGGGCAGCCCCTGTCGCAGGAAACCTTGCTGCAGCTGCACCAGCGCACCGGCGGCTGGGCCGCAGGCCTGGTGCTGATGCTCGAGCATGCCAAGCTGTCCGGCGAGCTGCCGAACTGGCCGCTGGAATCCACGCCCAGGGTCGTGTTCGACTTCCTCGCGGGCGAGATCTTCGACCGCTTCGACCGCAAGATGCAGCGCTTCCTGCTGAAGCTGGCCTGCCTGCCGCGGGTCACGGCCGAGATCGCGCAGCGGCTCACCGGCGAGGACAAGGCCGCCCGCCTGCTGCTCAACCTCGCGCTCAACAACTATTTCGTCAGCGAAACCCGTTGGCGCGACGGCCACGGCTTTCAGCTGCATCCGCTGATGCGCGACTTCCTGCTGAGCCGCGCCGCGCTGGACCTGCCCCAGGTGCTCGAGCAGCCCCACCTGCGCATGGCGGCCGGCCTGCTGCGCGAGGCCGGCCATGTGGAGGACGCGGTGTCGCTGCTGATGCCGTGCCGGGACTGGGCGGCGCTGGCCGAGATCGCCGAGGCCGAGGCCCTGACCATGGTCGCCCAGGGCCGCGGCGACACCCTGGCCCGTTGGCTGGAAGCGCTGCCGGCCGCCGAACTCGACGCCCGGCCCAGCCTGCTGCAGGCCTGGGGCGCCAGCTGCCTCGCGGCCAGCCCGCGCGCCGCCCGGCGCCATTTCGAGCGCGCCCACGAGGGCTACGCCGTTCACGACGATGTCGCGGCCCAGCTGCGTTGCGCGGTCGGCGTGGTGCGCGCCCTGGTCAGCGAGTTCGACGACCTGGCCGCACTCGACCCCTGGGGCCGGCGCCTGGCCGAACTGCTGCCGCAAGCCGGTCCGGCGCTGGACAGGGAGCAGCGCGCTGCGGCCCAGCAGGCCCTGGCCCTGGCCTGGCTGCTGAGACCGGCGCAGGGACTGCCCGCACCCGAGCCCAGCGCATGGCCCCTGCCCGACTGGTTGCGCGCCGCGCTCGCACTGTGGCGCGGCGACACCAGCCTCGCCGCGGCGCTGCCCGAAGCGCCCGGCGCGGAGCCGGCAGCGGGCCCCGCCGCGCCGCAGGCCCACCTGGTGTCTGGGCTGGCGGCCCTGCTGTCGGGGCAGTTCGCGCTGGCGCGCGCGCGGGCCGAGAGCGGCCTGAGACTCACCGAGCAGGAAGGCATCGCCGGCTACGACGCCTGGCTGCGCGGGCTGGCGGCCGCCGCCGCGCTGGGCGAGGAGGACGCCGACGGCGCGCGCGCGCTGCTGCAATGGTTCGAGTCGGATCAGGCGCGCCTGCGCCGCGGCGACCGCGCCGTGCTGCATTTCCTGCGCTGCTGGCTCGCGCGGCTCGACGACGACGCGGTGATGGCCCAGCGCGAGGCCAGGACGGCGGCCGCCCTGGCCTCCGAGCTGGGCCTGGGCTGGCTCGAAGGCCTGGCGCGCTGCACGCAGGCGCTGCTGCTGGCGGGCGCCCATGACCTGCGCGGCAGCGAGGCGCAGCTGCGCAGCGCCGAGCCGCTGCTGGCAGACGCGTCGAGCCCGCTGCCCGACTATGCGCTGCAGCTGGCGACGGCGGGCGTGGCCTGCCAGCAGCAGGACCAGCCCGTGCCGCAGGCCCTGGAAAAGGCCTTGCGCGCGGGCCGGGAGCACGGCATTGCCTTGATGCCGGGATGGTGTGCGCGCGATGCGGCGCAGCTGTGCGCGCTGGCCTTGCAGCAAGGCATAGAGACCGAGCACGCGCGCCGGCTGGTGCGCGAGCGCAGGCTCAGCCCTGCGCTGCCGCCGCTGCGCGTGAAGGCCTGGCCCTGGCCGATCCGAATCCAGACCCTGGGACGCTTCGAGATCGCCGCGAACGCGGCACCGGTGACTTTTTCCGGCAAGGGGCCCGGACGGCCGGCGGAGTTGCTCAAGCTGCTGATCTCGCTGGGCGGCGATGCGGTCCGCATCTACCAGCTGTCCGACGCCCTGTGGCCGCAGGCGGATGCCGACTACGCGCACAAGTCCTTCACCGCCGCACTGCACCGGCTGCGCCGCCTGCTGGACGACGACGAGGCCCTGGTGCTGCGCGACGGCCGCCTGTCGCTGAACCCGGCCACCGTCTGGACCGACACCGCCGCGCTGGACCAAGTGCTGTCGCACATCGAGGGCGCGGCCCGGCTGCCGTCGACGCTGGCCTCCCCGCAGCGGCCCGAACCCGGCTTGCAGGCCTGCCTGCAGGAAGCGCTGGACCTGTACCGGGGCCCGTTCCTGCCCGACGAATCCGAGCAGCCGGGCTACATCGCGTTTCGCGAGCAGCTGCGCGCCCGGCTGCTGCGCTGCGTGGCGCGCGTGGCCCGGCACAGCGAGGAGGCGGGCGATGTCGACACCGCGGCCGACTTCTACCTGCAGCTGCTGCGAGCCGACAGCCTGTTCGAAGCGCCCTACCGCAACCTCATGCTGTGCTACCAGCGCCAGGGCGACCTGCATGCCGCGCGCGAGACCTACGAGCGGCTGCGCACCACCTTGGCCATGCGCCTCAAGACCATGCCCTCGGCGCAGACCCAGGCGGTCTACGCCGCGCTGGACGGCGCGGCGCCGCCGAGTCGATAGTGCGCGATCGCTTCAGGGCAGCTTGCGCGCGGCGCGCAGCTCCTGCTCGAACTGGCGCCAGATCTTGTCCAGCGCGAGGCGGACTGCCGTGGGCGGCGGGTATTCGCGGCGCGGCATGTTGGTCCTGGGCGGCGCGGTCTCGCGCATGCGCGTGGTCAGCGATACCTCGCTGCTGCCGCCGCCGGCGTCGAGCACGGTGGCGTAAATGACGATCTCCAGCCCCTCGGGCTCGAAGCGGATCAGCTCGGCCAGCATGCCGACATGGGGACGCGCGATCTCGCGCATGCGCGGCAGGTCCGCGTCGGCGGTCTGCCGCCATTCCTGCGCATTCAGCGGGCGCGGCGCCGGGGCCTCGGCAGCAAGGGTGCCGATGTCCGGATCCTGGTCCGCGATGCGCATGCCGAGCTTGCCCAAGGCCGCATGCAGCGCGACGAAGGCGTCCGTGCGCCGCACCTTGTAGGTCCGCACGCCCTTGTCGGCCAGCATGCTTTCGTAATCCGCCTGGAAGGCCCGGTTGACCGCAGCTACCGCCGCACTCTTGTCCTGGTCGCTGGCGCAAGCGGCCAGGGCGATGGACAGCGCGCAGACCCAGCGCCGCCGGCCAGGGGAAAGTCTTGTTGTGCTCATGTCGGGCTACTCCGCGCGCTTGCCGAAATCTTTGCCCAGCTGTTCGATCTGGCGGTCCGCCTGCCGCCGCTCGGCCGGCTGCAGGCGTTCGGCGACCTGGGCCTGCCGCACCCGCGCCCCGCCGTGACCGGACAGCCCGGCCAGCCCATACCAGAGGTAGGCCTGGTTCAGGTTCTGCGTCACGCCCCGGCCCTGGGCGTACATCTCTCCCAGGCGGAATCGGGCGTCGGCGTCGCCCTTGAGCGCGCGGGCGCGGTAGAAGGCAAATGCCTCCTTCTCGTCGCTCGGGACCGGCGGCTCGGGCGCCCTCGGCGCGGCGGCCACCCTGGCCTCCTCCCGCGCTGCGGGGGCGGGCGCCGCGGGGGCGGCTGGCGGCGCAGCCTGGGGAGCGGCCGCAACCGCCGGCGCAGGCATCGGCGCCGCGACCGGCGCTGGCGCAGGCCTGGTCAAGGCGGCCGGCGCCGCCGCCGTCGCCACCACGGGTTTGGGCGGCGTGCGTGGCACCGCCTTGGGCGCCACGGGCTTGAGCGGCTCGGCCGGCGCGGGCTCGCGCGCCGCCGGCAACGCCGCCGGAGGCTGGGGAGCCGCGAGCAGGGCGGACGGCACCGCCGCTGGGGGCGCCGCTTCCACCGACGCCGGCAGCACCAGCCCGCCGCCCGCGCTGCCCGCGGCGCCTGGGCCGCCCTTTTCGCTCACCGCGCTCAGCTGGCGCTCGATCTGCGCCAGGCGCTCGGCCTCGGGCGTCGGCGAGCGCGGCCACAGCAGGAAGGCCAGCCCCGTCAGCGCCGCCCCCAGGCCGGCCCAGGCAAACAGCTCCCGGCTGCTGGGCCCTTGTCGCGCGACGGGCGCCCCGGCGGCGGCAGCGGACGCCCTGCCCGCGACGGCGCCCGCCGTATCACCACCCCCCGTGAGCTCGCCTCGCCACTGGTCCAGCGTCTGCGGTCGGTCGCGCTCGGCAAAGGCCAGGGCATGGTCGACGGCTTGCAGGAACTGCGGCGAATAGCGGCGCGCGCCGCGCTCGATCGCCGGCGCCAGCATTTCGCGCGTGCTGCCCAGCACGCCCTTGCTGCGCGTGATGGCGTCCATCGGCGGCTCGCCGGTGATGGCGCGGTAGCAGGTGGCGCCCAGGCTGTAGATGTCGGTCCAGGGCCCCTGGCTGTCGGCGCTGGCGTAGTACTGCTCGTAGGGCGCATAGCCGGGCGCCACCAGGATGGTGAGCGTGCGCGAGGGGCCCATGGCGGCGCGCGCCGAGCCGAAGTCCAGCAGCACCGGGCTGCCGTCCTTGCGCACCAGGATGTTCTCGGGCTTGATGTCGCGGTGGATGAAGCCGGCCGCGTGCACCAGCGCCAGCCCGTCCAGCACCGGCAGCACCACGTTCAGCAACTCGCGCTCGGACAGCGTCTGGCGCCGCTCCAGCAGGGCCGCCAGCGTCTCGCCCTCCTCGAACTCCATCACCATGTAGGCCGTGTTGTTGTGCTGGAACACGGAGTGCACGCGCACGATGTTGGGGTGGTTGAAGCGGGCCAGGGTGCGGGCCTCGCGAATGAAGCTTTCCAGCCCGGCGTTGTAGCGCTCGCTCTGCGTCTGGGCGCGCGGACTGACGGTGGCGTCGGCCCTGCGCGTGGCCGTGTCGGTCGGCAGGTATTCCTTGATCGCGACCAGCTTGTCCAGGTTGCTGTCGCGTGCCTGGTAGGTGATGCCGAAACCGCCCTGCCCCAGCACACGCTCCAGCACGTACCAGTGCAGCTGGTACTGCGCGGGAAGCGCCTCCGGAAAAGACGAGTCGTTCATTTTGGCTCCGGGTGGACTGGCGCGCTGCGCCTGGGCCCTCCAGCCGACCCTCGTTCGGCCTGCGGCTGCGAAGAATGATAAGGCCATCAACGCCGAAAAACCATGGCCGGGCCGGGCCCGCGGCCCGCCGTAAGCCATCTGTCGCCAGCCCGTGAGTCGCCTGCAAGCGGGCCGGCAGGAACATGGTTGCACCACCCGAAGTGGCCCAGGTTCAACCACAGGAGATCGCCATGAAAGCGAAAGCACGCCTGAAAATCCTCGTCCCCGCCCTGCTGGCGGCCGCCGCGCTGTCCGGCTGCTACGTGATGCCGCTCGGCTCCGAGGGCTACCCCTTGCCGCCCTACCCTGGCGCCGTGCCGCCCCCGGTCGCACCGCCTGCGCCCCCCGCGGCACAGGTGCTCGCCGTGCGCCTGTATCCGGCCAACGACAAGGCGACCCAATCCGGCGTGCTGAGCGGCACGCTGACCAGCACGGCCGCCGGCAAGGGGCGCTTTCAGCTCAGCTACCGCGGCGAGACGCTGACCGGCGAGGCCACCCGCGTCGACGGCGACAGCCGGCGCGGCATGGCCAGCGCCTACGGCAGCAGCGGCGCCTTCATGAGCTGCGAATACCAGATGCAGTCGCCGCGCCAGGGCGCGGGCAGCTGCACGCTCTCGGACGGCGCCAAGTACCAGGTGCACATCGGGATGTGAGGGGCGGAGCGGGTCGGTGGCTGTCGCCCGTGTGACCGACAGCGCCACGCGCTGCCGCTTCAATGCAGCGCAGCACAGGAGTCCCGCATGAACACCGATGCACCGCACACCGTACACCACCGCATCTGCCCGCTGTGCGAGGCCTGCTGCGGCCTCGAGCTCAAGCTCAGCGACGGGCGGGTCATCGGCATCCGCGGCCATGAGGCCGACGTCTTCAGCGCCGGCTACATCTGCCCCAAGGGCGTGGCGCTGAAAGACCTGCACGAAGACCCCGACCGCCTGCGCCAGCCGCTGATCAAGCGCCAGGGCCGGTTCGAGCCGGCGAGCTGGGACGATGCCTTCGCCGAGATCGAACGCCGCCTGCCGCCGCTGCTGGCCGCGCGCGGGCCCCAGTCGACGGGGCTGGTCGTAGGCAACCCCTCGGCGCACAAGATCGGCCTGCTGCTGTACTTCACGCGGCTGGTCAAGGCGCTGGGCACGCGCAACGTCTTCACCGCGGCCACGCTGGACCAGATGCCGCGCCACCTGGCCAGCGGCCTGCTGTTCGGCCACTGGATGAGCGTGCCGGTGCCCGACATAGCGCGCTGCGACTTCCTGCTCATGCTGGGCGCCAACCCGGTCGCGAGCAACGGCAGCATGTGGACCGTGCCCGATTTTCGCGGCAAGGCCAAGGCGCTGCGCGCACGCGGCGGCCGGCTGGTGGTGATCGACCCGCGCCGCACCGAAACCGCAGCGCTGGCCGACGAGCACCACTTCATCCGCCCCGGCGCCGACGCCTTCCTGCTGCTGGGCATGCTGCACACGCTGTTCGACGAGCAGTTGGTCAAGCTCGGCCGCCTCGGGCCTTTCGTGAACGGCGTGGACCAGGTGCGCGCCGCGGTGCAGTCCTTCAGCGCCGATGCGGTGGCCGCGCGCTGCGGCCTGCACGCGGACGCCATCCGGCGCCTGGCGCGCCAGCTGGCCGGCACCGAACGCGCCGCGGTCTACGGCCGCATCGGCACCTGCACCCAGGCCTACGGCAGCCTAGCCACCTGGCTGATCGACCTGCTCAACATCCTGACCGGCCACCTCGACGAACCCGGCGGCGCCATGTTCCCCAAGGCCGCTGCGTTTGCCGCCAACACCAGCGGCCAGCCCGGCTCGGGGCGCGGCGTGGTCACCGGCCGCCATGCCAGCCGCGTGGGCGGCGCGCCGGAAATCATGGGCGAGCTGCCCATCACCTGCCTGGCCGAAGAGATAGAGACCGCAGGCGAGGGCCAGATTAGGGCCCTGGTCACCGTCGCCACCAACCCGGTGCTGTCTTCGCCCAACGGCGAACGGCTGGCGCGCGCGCTCGATGGGCTGGACTTCATGCTCAGCCTGGACATCTACCTCAACGAAACCACGCGCCATGCCGACGTGATCCTGCCCGCCCCCTCGCCGCTAGAGGACATGCATTACGACGTGGCCTTCCCCCAGCTCTCCTGGCGCAACCACGCGCGCTACAGCGCGCCCGTGCTGCCACGCGCCGAGGGCCAGCCGCAGGAATGGGAGACGCTGCTCAGGCTGGCGGCCATCGCGTCCGGCCTGGGCGCGCAGGCGGACCCGCAGGCCCTCGACGACGCCCAGTTCGCGCAGGATGCGCGCAGGCTGTTCGGCGACGATGTGGGCGCGGTGCTGGCCGCCACCGAAGGCCTGCGCGGCCCCGACCGCCTGCTCGAGGTGGCGCTGCGCAGCGGGCCTTACGGCGACCAGTTCGGCCGCCGGCCCCAAGGGCTCACGCTCGCGAAAGTGAAAGCGGCCGAAGGCGGCATAGACCTCGGCCCGCTGGCGCCGCGCATCCCCGAGCTGCTGCGCACGCCGTCCGGACGCATCGAGCTCGCGCCCCCTGCCCTACTGCAGGACCTGCAGCGCGCCGTCGCCGACCTGGGCCAGCCGGTGCCCGAGATGGTGATCGTCGGGCGGCGTGACCCGCGCTCCAACAACAGCTGGATGCACAACCTGCCGCTGCTGGCCAAGGGCCCGATGCGCTGCACCGCGCTGGTGAACCCAGAGGACGCGCAGCGCCTGGGCCTGGCCGACGGCGCGCTCGCGCGCATCAGCAGCCAGGGCCGCAGCATCGAAGCCCAGGTGCAAGTAAGCGACGAGATGATGCCCGGCGTGGTGAGCCTGCCGCATGGCTGGGGGCACGACCTCGAGGGCACGCGCCTGGGCGTTGCCGCCCAGCGTCCGGGCGCCAACCTCAACGCCCTGCTGGACGAGAACGCGCGCGACCCGCTGTCGGGCAACGCGGTGCTGAGCGGCGTGGCGGTGCAGTTGACGGCTACCTGAAGCAGGATTTGTAAATTTTCTCAAGGAAAATCTACTTCAACCCTTTGCCTTTATTTTGCAGTCAGCTATCAACCTGATAGCGTATTGCCCGCGAGAGAGAGTTGATCCCAAAATGGGAGCATGCTAGAGTGCAGGCATGCGAATCGTCGCCCTGGGCACTCTGCGGGATTTCTGGGTCAGGCACCCCGACGCGCTGGAGCCGCTGAGCGCCTGGTATGCGATCGCCAGCCGGGCCCGCTGGGCGGCACCCGCGAACGTGAAAGCCGCCTACCGCAATGCCAGCTTTGTGGCGGGCAATCGGGTCGTGTTCAACATCAAGGGCAACGATTACCGGCTAGTGGTGGCGATGCACTACAACCGGCAGATCGCGTACATCCGCTTCGTTGGAACGCATCGCCAATATGACCAGATTGATGCCACAACCGTGTGAGGCCGCCATGAACATCAAACCCATCCGCACCAAGGCCGACCACCGCGCCGCACTGCAACGTATCGAGGCGCTATGGGACGCGCCGGCCAAGTCGCCCGAAGCCGACGAACTGGAAGTGCTCAGCCTGCTGGTGGAGGAGTACGAGAAGACCCACATCGCCGTGCCCGAGGTGGACCCGGTAAACCTGCTGCTGCACGTCATGGAAGCGCGGCAACTGACCCGCAAGGACCTGGAGCCTTACATCGGCTCGCGCGCCCGTGTGGCCGAGATACTCAACCGCATGCGCCCCTTGTCGCTGGAAATGATCCGGCGCCTGTCCACCGGACTGGCTTTGCCAGCCGATCTTCTGATTGCGGGGTATGAGTTGAAGCAGGCGGCGTGATGACGATCAGGAGTCAAGTTTTGAATGTGACCGTTGGCGAGCCCTTGCGCGCCGCTGGCGCCCGCGCGGCCGCCACCATGCGCGCGATTGCGCGCGGCGAAAAGGTGCAACCCCGCTTCGGCGTGAACTTCGAACAAATCGGCCAGATGCTGGCCGCCTTCACGCCCAAACGCTGGGAACTGATCGCCGCCCTGCGCCAAGCCGGCCCGCTGTCTGTGGCCGAACTCGCGCGCCGGCTCGGACGCGACTACAAGAACGTGCATACCGACGTAACCCAGCTCATCGAATGGATGGCCGTCGAGCGCATGGACGACGGCCGCGTGCACGTACCTTGGTCGGAGATCGTGGTGGACATGAAACTGACCGTGCCCAGCTCATCCAGCGCCTTGCCTGGCTGTATAGGATCGAGAGCGACGCCAGGCCATTGAGTGCCGAGCAACGGCTGCTCGTGCGACACGAGCGATCCAAGCCTCTGTGGGAGGAGTTGCATGTGTGGCTGCAGCACGAGCGCAAGCGTGTGCCCGACGGCAGCGCCATCGCCAAAACCATCGACTACAGCTTGAACCACTGGGAGGCGCTGTCGCGATTCCTGCTCGACGGCGAGGCGCCGATCGACAACAATCACCTCGAAAGTCGACATGCCGTCATGCCTTCTTGACACGATTCCATGACGCGGATTATCCTAATCGTGTCATGAGCACGACCACGTACGAGAGCCCGCTCCGCGCAGAACAGATGGAGCAGACCCGCCTTCGGATACTGGAGGCGACGGCAGATGTGCTGGCGGACGAGGAGGTCAACGAGGTCACGGTTCCGCTTGTCGCCATGCGCGCCCGCGTGTCGGTCCGTACCGTCTACCGGCACTTCCCGACCAAGGAGGCGCTCTTCGACGAGTTCGGTGAGTGGGCGGAGGAGCACCTCCGGGTCGTCCTCCTTTCCTACCCGGACACGCTCGAGGGCGTCCGCGAGATGGCGCCTGCGCTCTATCGCATGTACGACGAGCGAGCGCCGCTGATGCGCGCCCTCCTATCGAAGCGCGGACAGGAGATCCGGGCCCGCACGCGGCGCCGGCGACTGGCGACGTTCGAGAAGGCGATGCGGGAGGTCACCGGCGGGCTCGGCCCGGCCGAGCGCCGACGCGCCCTTGCGGTGATCTACCTGCTCGTGAGCGCGCCCGCTTGGCAGGCGATGCGCGACCAGTGGGACCTCGAGGGCCAGGAGGCCGGCAAGGCCGCCGCCTGGGCCGTACGCGTTCTGACGGACGAACTTCGCCGCAATCCGGCAAGCATGAAGGAGGTTGGTAACGATGACACTCGTCGCTGAGCAGACCTTCACCCCACCCGGTCCGGGATCGTGGTTCCTCGACCCGACTCACTGGACGCGGCCGGTGACCCGCTTCCACGTGGAGATCTTTCCCGACGCGTTCCAGCGCGGCTTCGGCGAGAGCCTCCGCCGCTACGGATCGTTGCTCGAGTACCTGGAGGCGGGCTTCGTCAACGGGTTTCCGTACTACTGCGCACGTCCCGTCGGCGCGCCGAGGGAGGCGGTCGGTCACCCTCCGAAAGAGGTGTGGGACGAGCTCGCGCGCAGTCACCCAATGATTCGGCGCCGGCTCGAGACGAGCGCGACCGTGTTCGAGCGCAAGCTCTGGCGTGAGGACCTCGAGCGCTGGGACCGGGAGGTGAAGCCCGCGGCGATCCGAGCTCACCTCGCGCTGCTCGCGGTTGACCCGGCGGCGCTCGACACGCCTGCGCTCCTCGCATACATCGATCGCTGCCGCGAGAACCAGATCCATGGCGCGTACATCCATCACCTCTTCAACGTGCCGGCGCTCCTGCCTGTGGGCGACTTCCTCGTGCACGCGCAAGAGTGGACAGGCCGCTCGCCGGCCCAGTTACTCGGTCTCCTCCAGGGCGCGAACCCCGACCCGCTCGGTGCAGACGAGGAGCTCGAGCGACTGGTCGGCGCTCTCCGACTGGATACGGCGGCGACGGCCTTGCTCACGTCGGCCGGAGAGCCGGGCGAGGTGGTCGCCGCGCTTCGCTCGCTGTCCGGCGACACGGGCCGGCTCGCTTCGGCATACGTCGATCGTGTCGCCCACCGGCCGGTAAACGGCGAGGACGTGGGCGACCCGTCGGTGCACGAGCTTCCCGAGCTGATCGTCGGAGCGATCCGCACAGCATTCGATCGCCTCGAGACTCCACCGGCGAAGGACCTGGACCGGAAGACCTCTGAGTTGCGCGACGCAGTGCCCGCTCGGCATCGCGATGCCTTCGACGCGCTGCTCGAGGAGGCTCGGGCGACCTACCGGCTACGCGACGAGCGGGGCACCTACGCCGACCTCTGGGCGATCGGGATTATGCGGCGCGCGATCCTGGCGGCCGGCCGCCGGCTTACGGCGGCGGGGCGGCTCGCCGATCCGCGCCATCTCGTCGAGGCTGGCTACGCGGAGCTGCGAAGCCTCGTCGAGTCCGGCGACGGCCCATCGGGCGAGGAACTGGCCGAGCGTGCGCGCTACCGGCTCAAGGCGCGCTACGCGGATGCGCCGGCGTTTCTCGGCGGCGAGCCGGGCGATCCGCTGCCGCCCGAGTGGCTGCCGCCCGCGGCGGCAAGGCTGGAGCGCGCGATCGGTGCAGCCGTGCAGGCGATCTTCGCCGCGCCGAAGCCACGCACCGAGGAGCGAAAGGTTCACGGTCTCGGCGTCAGCCCGGGCGTGTACGAGGGCACCGCACGGGTGATTCGCGGCACCGAGGAGTTTGGTCGCATCGAGCGGGGCGACGTCCTCGTCACGAACTCCACGACGACGGCATTCAACATCGTGCTGCCTCTCCTCGGCGCGATCGTGACCGACCGGGGCGGGCTGCTCTCGCACGCCGCGATCGTCGCGCGCGAGTACGGGCTGCCAGCAGTCGTCGGGTGCACCGATGCGACCTCCGTGCTCCTGGACGGTGCGAGGGTGATCGTCGATGGCACCGCGGGCGAGGCCGAGGTCGTCGCATGACCGAAGCAGCCGCACCGACCGAACGGGTACGGCCGGATCAGGCGCTGCCCATCACTCCTGCGCGGGCGGCCGTCCTTCAAGAGGCATGCGCGGTAGCCGCCGCCATCCACTCGGCGCTCGACCTCGGCGTGGTCGCGCGCGTCACCGAGGCGCCGGCAGAACCCGCAGCCGTGGCCGCCGACTGCGGCTTGACGCAGCAGGGCGCCCAGGCGCTCTTCTCGGCGCTCGCCGGTCTAGATCTCCTCGAGCTCGGCGATGACGACCGCTTTCGGCCTGCGTCTTCGAATCTCGCCGAGCTCGCCGAGCTATTCAGGCCGTGGGCGTCCCTCCAGCCGGTACTGCGTGGCGAAAGTCGGCCGGCGGACGCAGCGACGACCGCGGGAGCGGAGTCTCTCTATCCGAGACTCGTGGCGCAGCTCGGGGCGCTCTTCCGCCAGAGCGCCGTGCACGCAGCCGGCCTTCTCGTGCAGCCCAGGCTTCAGGTGCTCGACGTCGGCGCGGGGGCCGCTCCCTGGAGCCTTGCCCTCGCAGGCCGCGATCCGAGCTGCAGGATCACGGCCGTGGAGCTGCCGGGCGTGATCGCGAGCACGCGCGCCGCTGTTCGGCGAGCCGGACTCGACGATCAGTACGAGTTTGTCGAGGGAAACGCCTTCGACGTCGACTGGGGCGAGCCCGCAAGCTACGACCTCGCGCTCGTCGCGAACCTCTGCCACCTCTTCGACGGTGAAGCGAACCTCCGGCTCGTGCGGCGCGTCGCCGAGGCCCTGCGACCGGGCGGCAGGGTCGCGATCGTCGACATCCTCCCCACCGAGCGCGGCGACGGACCGCGGCCGGCCGTCCTCTACGCCCTCGGGCTCGTGCTGCGCACCGGCAGCGGACGGATCTACCCCTACTCGACCTTCCGACACTGGCTCGGCGAAGGAGGCTTCGAGGACACCCGCCGTCACAACCTCCCGGGCCCGTATCCGTTCACCCTGATTACGGGCAGGCGACGATGAAACCGGCAGCGCTTACCGAGGAGCTCGAGGACAGCCTGTTCGGCGGCAAGGCCGCGCAGCTAGCCGCCGCCACGCGTGCGGGCCTGCCCGTTCCCGCGGGTGTCGCGCTTCCGTACGGGTTCGTGGATGCAGTCGTTGCTGACGAACGCGACGCAAGGCAGCGGCTGGCTGCAGTCTTTCGCACGCTCGCCGCCCCGCTCGTGGCGCGCTCGTCCGCAGTGGGTGAGGACTCCGAGCAGGCGAGCTTCGCAGGACAGCACCTGACGCAGCTGAACCTGCGCTCCGAGCCCGAGCTCGTTGATGCCGTGTCCGCCATCTGGCTCTCGGCGCGCTCGCCTTCAGCGTTCGCGTACCGCGAGCGCCTCCGGCTGCCCCGCGAGCCGAGAATGGCCGTCGTCGTACAGGAGCTCGTCGACGCGGACTCCGCCGGCGTGCTCTTCAGCCGTAACCCCGTCAACGGGTCGGACGAGCTCGTGGTCGAGGCGGCCTGGGGGCTCGGGGAGTCGGTCGTTGCGGGTCTCGTCATCCCAGATCGGTTCCGCTTGAGGCGTGACGGTGCCGTCGTCGAGCGAATCGCGGGACTGAAGGACGTCGCCATACGCACCGACCCGGAAGGCGGCACAAGCCGCACACACGTTCCCGAGGGGCTCTCCCGCGTGCTCTGCCTCGACGATGCACAGCTCGCCGCGCTTCATGCGCTCGCGCTCCGCTGCGACGAGGTGTTCGGCGGGAGCCACGACCTCGAGTGGGCGTTCGCCGGCGGCCGGCTCTACCTCCTGCAGCGGCGAGCGCTCACAGCGATCCCAAGTCCAGCTGCAGGCGACCACACGGACGAGCACGTGCGCCTGCCGAACCAGCAGACCCGCAGCAACCGGCACGCCCCGCAGGCGCCTCGTGATCCGGCCGAGCACAGCTACGCGAAGGACGACCCTTAACGCCTGTCCAGGGTGCTGGGGCTGGAGCTACGTCATCGGCGCTCTCGTCGGTGAGTCGGACTGCGCAAAAACGCAGGAATTCTCGCTGTGCCTGACATCGAAGCGGCCTTGCGGCTATGGCATGGCACCATAGCGCTCGGTTCTACCGGAAGAGACTCGAAGACTATGGCGCCCATCGAATCCGCTCGAAGGTTTTACGCCGACTTCATCGTCCGTAGCGCCGGCTCTACCGACGAGCGCCTGATCGCAGCTTTTGCTTCGGTCCATCGTGAGGCCTACGTAGGGCCAGGCCCGTGGCCCATATTCGTGGGGTCTGGATACATCTCAACGGTGGACGACGATCCTCGCACGATCTATCACGACATTCTCGTCGGCTTGGACACCGAACGGGGCATCAACAATGGTCAGCCGACCCTGCACGCCAAGTGCATCGCCGCAGCAGCGCCTCAGGAGGGCGAGACCGCGGTCCACGTTGGCGCGGGCACGGGTACTACACAGCTGTACTCGCAACACTTGTCGGCGCCGCGGGCCAGGTGTTGGCTTATGAGGTGGAGCCGGACATCGCCGAGCGTGCCGAAAGCAACCTGCGACATCTGCCGAATGTGCAGGTACGGGCTGCCTCGGCAAACGGCGTTCACTTGCCGATGTGTGACGTGATCTACGTGAACGAAGGCGCAACGCATCCGCCCGCGGCGTGGCTGGATGCACTAAACGTCGGCGGTCGGCTGATCTTCCCGCTAACGCCAAACGAGGGCTTCGGGGTGATGCTCAAGGTCACCCGCACAGGGACTGGCTCGTATGCAGCTAGTGGAATCACGCGAGTGGCGTTCATACCATGCATCGGCGCCCGAGATGACGCAGCCTCGGAGTCGCTGGCCGCCGCGATGGGGAGTGATGCGTTCAGGCAGATTCGATCCCTGCACAGGGACTCTGTTCCAGATGGCTCTGCCTGGTACGTCGGGCAAGGATGGTGGCTATCCACCCAATAGGCCGCTCGGGTGCCTGGGGCCCAGCAAGCTGAAGGATGGGATGACCGGACGCTTACCCCAGAATTGACAAACCCCTACGAAGAGGGGTCTGCAAGCAATCAGGTTAGCCCAATTTTCTCAACACGTTTTCAGAGGGTCTTGCCCGAAGGCCGCTTTTCCAGTTGAGCAAGCCCCCCGCTCAGACCACCACTTCCTTGGCCGTCTGCGCGTACTCCTCGATCTGGTCGAAGTTCATGTAGCGGTAGACCTTGTCGGCGTCCTTGTTGATGACGCCCATGTCCGCGTGGTACTCCTCCACCGTCGGGATGCGGCCGAGCTTGGAGGCGATGGACGCCAGTTCGGCCGAGGCCAGGAACACGTTGGTGTTCTTTCCCAGGCGGTTGGGGAAGTTGCGGGTGCTGGTGGACACCACGGTGGCGCCTTCGCGCACCTGGGCCTGGTTGCCCATGCACAGGCTGCAGCCGGGCATCTCGGTGCGGGCGCCGGCGGCGCCGAACACGCCGTAGTGGCCTTCCTTGGTCAGCTCGGCGGCGTCCATCTTGGTGGGTGGGGCCACCCAGAGCTTGACCGGGATGTCGCGCTTGCCTTCGAGCAGCTTGGAGGCTGCACGGAAGTGGCCGATGTTGGTCATGCACGAGCCGATGAAGACCTCGTCGATCTTGGTGTTCTGCACGGCCGACAGCGGCTTGGCGTCATCGGGGTCGTTCGGGCAGCAGAGGATGGGCTCCTTGATGTCGGCCAGGTCGATCTCGATCACGGCGGCGTATTCGGCGTCCTGGTCGGCTTCCAGCAGCTCGGGCTTGGCCAGCCAGGCCTCGACGGCCTTGATGCGGCGCTCCAGCGCGCGCTTGTCGGCGTAGCCGTCGGCGATCATGTTCTTCATCAGCACGATGTTGCTGGTGAGGTATTCCTTGATCGGCTCGGGGTTGAGCTTGACCGTGCAGCCGGCGGCCGAGCGCTCGGCGGAGGCATCGCTGAGCTCGAAGGCTTGCTCGACCTTGAGGTCGGGCAGGCCCTCGATCTCCAGGATGCGGCCGGAGAACTCGTTCTTCTTGCCCTGCTTGGCCACGGTCAACAGGCCTTGCTTGATGGCGTACAGCGGGATCGCGTGCACCAGGTCGCGCAGCGTGATGCCGGGCTGCATCTGGCCCTTGAAGCGCACCAGGATCGACTCGGGCATGTCCAGCGGCATGACGCCGGTGGCGGCGCCAAAGGCCACCAGGCCGGAACCCGCCGGGAAGCTGATGCCGATCGGGAAGCGCGTGTGGCTGTCGCCGCCGGTGCCCACGGTGTCGGGCAGCAGCAGGCGGTTCAGCCAGCTGTGGATCACGCCATCGCCGGGGCGCAGGGCCACGCCGCCGCGGTTGCTGATGAAGGCGGGCAGCTCGCGGTGGGTCTTCACGTCCACCGGCTTGGGGTAGGCGGCGGTGTGGCAGAAGGACTGCATCACCATGTCGGCCGAGAAGCCCAGGCAGGCCAGGTCCTTGAGCTCGTCGCGGGTCATGGGGCCGGTGGTGTCCTGGCTGCCCACGGTGGTCATCTTGGGCTCGCAGTAGGTGCCCGGGCGGATGCCCTGCTGGTTGCCGTCGACGACCGGCAGGCCGCAGGCGCGGCCGACCATCTTCTGCGCCAGGGTGAAGCCGGCCTTCGTGGCGACGGGAGCCGTGGGCAGGCGGAACACGGTGCTGGCGGGCAGGCCCAGGAACTCGCGCGCCTTGGCCGTCAGGCTGCGGCCGATGATCAGGTTGATGCGGCCGCCGGCGCGCACTTCATCGAACAGCACCTCGCTCTTGAGCTGGAACTCGGCCACGGTCGCGCCGTTCTTGACAATCTTGCCCTCGTAGGGGCGCACCTCGACCACGTCGCCCATCTCGAGCTTGGACACGTCGACTTCGATCGGCAGCGCGCCGGAGTCTTCCTGGGTGTTGAAGAAGATCGGTGCGATCTTGCCGCCCAGGGTGATGCCGCCGAAGCGCTTGTTGGGCACGAAGGGGATGTCTTCGCCGAAGCCCCAGATGATGCTGTTGGTGGCGCTCTTGCGGCTGGAGCCGGTGCCCACCACGTCGCCCACGTAGGCCACCAGGTGGCCCTTGTTCTTCAGCTCTTCGATGAACTGCATGGGGCCGCGCTTGCCATCTTCCTCGGGCTTGAAGGCCGCGCCTTCGCGGGTGTTCTTCAGCATCGCCAGGTAGTGCAGCGGGATGTCCGGGCGGCTCCAGGCGTCGGGTGCGGGCGAGAGGTCGTCGGTGTTGGTTTCACCGGGCACCTTGAACACGGTGACGGTGGTCGACTGCGCGACCTCGGGGCGTGAGGTGAACCACTCGGCGTCGGCCCAGCTCTGGACGACTTCCTTGGCGTGGGCGTTGCCGGCCTTGGCCTTCTCGGCCACGTCGTGGAAGAAGTCGAACATCAGCAGGGTCTTCTTCAGGCCCGCGGCGGCCACGGCGGCCACTTCCTGGTCGTCCAGCAGGTCGATCAGCGGCTTGACGTTGTAGCCGCCCACCATGGTGCCCAGCAGCTCGGTGGCCTTGGAGCGGGAGATCAGGCCGACGGCGAAATCACCGTGGGCCACGGCGGCCAGGAAGCTGGCCTTGACCTTGGCCGCATCGTCCACGCCCGGGGGCACGCGGTGCGTCAGCAGGTCCAGCAGGAAGGCGTCCTCGCCGGCGGGCGGGGCCTTGATCAGCTCGATCAGCTCGGCGGTCTGCTGGGCCGACAGCGGCAGCGGGGGAATGCCGAGCGCGGCGCGTTCGGCCACATGGGCCCGGTAGGCTTGCAACATGTCTTCTTCTCCTGTCAATCGGTAATCGTGGGGGATGGTGTCTGCCGGCTCAGGGGCGCGCGCCGGCCGGGGTGTCGATCAGGCTGGGCGCCGGGTTCTTCTTGAGGGCCTCGGCCACGGTCACCTGGGCCGGGCTCTGGCATTCGTCGGCCAGGCGCCGGCCCTGCTTCTGGTCCATCAGCATGGACTTGTTGGCCAACTGCAGCCAGACGGCGCCGGCCTTCGGGTCCTCGAGGCGGATCGCGCCGGTGCTGGTGGCCACCGGGTGCATGCGGTAGCGGAAGCCCTTGCCGTGCAGGTTGAAGTAGCCGGGCGACTTGGCGTCGCCCTCCACGGTGACGGAGGCGCCGAGCTCGCAGGGCAGCTGGCCGACATGCACGCGCTCGGCGATCTCGAGTTCGGCCGGGGTCAGCGCGGCCTCGGCCGCCACGATGCCGGCGGCGACCTGGTTGGTGGCGGTCTTGAGCTGCTGGCGGCTCGATGTCTGCTTGGCCGGCGCGGCGGACTTGGCCTTGGGGGCTGCCGCGGCCTTGCCGGCGGGCTTGTCGGCGGTCTGGGCCAGCGACAGCGCCGGCAGCACCAGCAGCAGGGCTGAGACGATCAGGGTCTTCATGAGGGACTCCGTTCGGCGGGAAAGGGTGGGGGCTGGAAATACGCCTGCGCCTCGTCGGGCAGGGCGCGGCCGGTCTGGTGGGCGCGCTCCAGCACCTGCCAGAAATAGCGGTAGCTGGCGCGGTCGTGCAGCTGGCCCTGGAACGAGATCGGCGCCCAGTCGGCGCGCTCGGCGGCGACGATGATCTTCGACGCCGTTTCGACTTCCTTGGCGCTGGGCGCCATGGCTTCGAGGATGGGGCGGATCTGCGCCGGGTGGATGCTCCACATGCGCGTGTAGCCGAACTCGCGCGCGGCGCGCGAGGCCGCGGCCTGCATGGCGGCGGTGTCGTTGAACTCGGTCACCACGCAGTGCGAGGGCACCTTGCCGTGGGCGTGGCAGGCCGAGGCGATCTCGAGCTTGGCGCGCACCACCAGCGGATGGCTGAACTGCCCGGCCGAGGACATGCCGTCCGACGGGATGGCGCCGCCATGGGCCGAGACGAAGTCCATCAGGCCGAAGCTCAGCGACTGCACGCGCGGGTGGGCCGCGATCTCGAAGGCGCGGTGCACCGCGGCGGGCGACTCGATCAGCACGTGCAGCGGCAGATGGTCGGCAGCGGCGGCCTTGAGCGCGTTCTCGGCGCGCAGCACGTCGTCGACCGACTCCACCTTGGGCACCATGATGTGGCTGAGCTTGTGCCCGACGTTGCCGGCGATGGTCGCGATGTCCTGCTCGAAGGCCGGATGGTCGACCGGGTGCACGCGCACCGCGACGCGGGCCTTGTCGGGCGCCAGCGTGGCCAGCGCCACCACCAGCGCCGCGTGCTCGGCCTCGCCGCCGACCGGCGCGCCGTCCTCGCAGTCCAGCGTGACGTCGAACATGCAGGCGCCGAACTCCTCGGTCATCTCGGCCTGCAGCTGCAGGCTCTTGCGCATGCGCGCCTCGACCCCGCTGTAGTGGTCGCAGACCGGGATCAGGCCCGCGCTGGCTTGGGCCCCCAGCAGGATCTCGCGCGGATGCGTCATGCGGCGGTTACCAGGCGGTTACAGCAGGTGCTTGACGCCGTCCTGCTCGCCCTGCAGCTCGGCCAGGGTCTTGTCGATGCACTGCTGGCTGAACGCGTCGATCGGCAGGCCCTCGACGAGCTTGTACTCGCCGTTCTCGGTGGTGACGGGGAAGCCGAACATCACGTCCTTGGGGATGCCGTAGTGTCCGTCCGACGGGATGCCCATGGTGACCCACTTGCCCTGGGTGCCGAGCGCCCAGTCGCGCATGTGGTCGATCGCGGCGTTGGCGGCCGAGGCGGCCGAGGACAGGCCGCGCGCGTCGATGATGGCGGCGCCGCGCTTGCCCACGGTGGGCAGGAACACGTCGGCGTTCCAGACCTGGTCGTTGATCAGGTCCTTGACGTTCTTGCCGTTTACGGTGGCGAAGCGGTAGTCGGCGTACATGGTCGGCGAGTGGTTGCCCCACACGGTCAGCTTCTCGATGTCGCCCACGGCGGTGCCGGTCTTGGCGGCGATCTGCGACAGCGCGCGGTTGTGGTCCAGGCGCAGCATGGCGGTGAAGTTCTTGCGCGGCAGGTCCGGCGCGCTCTTCATGGCGATGTAGGCGTTGGTGTTGGCGGGGTTGCCGACCACCAGCACCTTGACGTTGCGGCTGGCGACGGCGTTCAGCGCCTTGCCCTGGGCCGTGAAGATCTGGGCGTTGGCGGCCAGCAGGTCGGCGCGCTCCATGCCGGGGCCGCGCGGACGGGCACCCACGAGCAGGGCATAGTCGGCGTCCTTGAAGGCCACCATGGGGTCGCCGGCGGGAATCACGCCGGCCAGCAGCGGGAAGGCGCAGTCCTCGAGCTCCATGATCACGCCCTTGAGCGCCTTCTGGGCCTTCTCGTCGGGGATTTCGAGCAACTGCAGGATGACGGGCTGGTCCTTGCCCAGCATCTCGCCGGAGGCGATGCGGAACAGCAAGGCGTAACCGATTTGGCCAGCGGCGCCGGTGACGGCAACACGGACGGGCTTTTTGCTCATGGTGAGAACTCCAGAAGTTGGGAAAACGGGTGTCGCGGGCAGGCCCTGCGCGCACAGACGCTCGCGCCTGAAAGACAGCGCAGAAGTTTACTCGCGAAAACCCTGAACCGTCAATTTGTCTTATGTCTTATATAAGATATGATTCGCTTTGTTTCCGGTTTTTACGCCGGACTGCCCCACCATGTCCCAGACCCCGCCCTCCGCCGCTGAAAACCTGCCCGGCGGCACCGATCCCACGGTGCCCACGCCGGCCTTCAGCCCGCTGTACCAGCAGATCAAGGGGCTGATCCTGCAGAGCCTGGAGGCCGGCGAGTGGAAGCCCGGCGAGACCATCCCTAGCGAGATCGAGCTGGCGGCGCGCTTTCGCGTCAGCCAGGGCACGGTGCGCAAGGCGATCGACGAGCTGGCCGCAGAGAACCTGCTGGTGCGCCGCCAGGGCAAGGGCACCTTCGTCGCCACCCATGCCGAGCACCATGTGCAGTACCGCTTCCTCAAGCTGGTGCCGGACAACGGCGACGTCAACAGCGAAGGCCCGGCCCAGCGCGACATCGTCGACTGCAAGCGCCTGCGCGCCTCGGCCGATGTGGCGCGCGCGCTGGCGCTGCGTACCGGCGACCCGGTGCTCCAGGTGCGGCGCGTGCTGTCCTTCGCCGGCGTGCCGACCATCCTGGACGACATGTGGCTGCCCGGCGGCCCGTTCAAGGGCCTCACGGCCGAGCGCCTGGCCGACTACCACGGCCCCATGTACGCGCTGTTCGAGACCGAGTTCGGCGTGCGCATGGTGCGTGCCGAGGAGAAGATCCGCGCCGTGCTGCCCGACGCCACGCAAAGCCGCCTGCTGGCGGTGACGCCCACCACGCCCCTTTTGAGCGTGGAGCGCGTCGCCTACACCTACAACGACGTGCCGATGGAACTGCGCCGCGGCCTGTACCGCACCGACAGCCACCACTACCGCAATGCGCTCAGCTGACCTCGTCGTGCCCCGCAGCGCCTGCGGCCCGCCGAACAGGCGTCCCTTTGCTGCATTGCAATAGAATTTGCCCCGCCCTCATCCGAAAATTACCAAGCAGTTACATCCACGAAAGACCTCCAACATGACCGATCTCGCCAGGAAGCGGCCCGAATTCCGCAACATCAACGCCCTGAAGGATCTGCCCACCTACCGCCTGCCGGCGGCCGGCTGGGTGTCGATCCTGCACCGCGTGAGCGGCGCGCTCATGTTCCTGCTGATGCCCTTCATCATCTGGATGTTCGACACTTCGGTGTCCTCGGAAATCTCGTTCGCCCGCTTCAGCGCGGCCTTCAACGTCGGCCTGGGCTTCGTGCCCGGCTGGTTCGTCAAGCTGGTGGCCCTGGCCCTGATCTGGGCCTACCTGCAGCACTTCATCGCCGGCCTGCGCCACCTCTGGATGGACGTGAACCACGCGGTGAGCAAGGAATTCGGCAAGTCGTCCGCGGTCGTGACCCTGGCCCTGAGCCTGGGCCTCACGGTGGTGCTGGGCGCCAAGCTGTTCGGTCTCTACTAATTTCAAGCAGGAGCAAAGCAAATGTCCGTGAATTACGGCTCCAAGCGCACCGTCGTGGGCGCGCACTATGGCCTGCGCGACTGGCTGAGCCAGCGCGTGACCGGCGGCCTGATGGCCCTGTTCACCCTGGTCGTGCTGGCCCAGGTGATCTTCACCGCGGGCCCGATCGGCTACGACAAATGGGCCGGCATCTTCGCCGCCCAGTGGATGAAGGTGCTGACCTTCTCGATGATCGTGGCCCTGCTCTGGCACGCCTGGGTCGGCGTGCGCGACATCTGGATGGACTACGTCAAGCCCGTGGGCCTGCGCCTGGCGCTCGACATCTTCACCATCGTCTGGCTCGTCGGCTGCGCGGGTTGGGCCATTCAAGTCCTGTGGCGCCTGTGAACTGAAGGCCACCTCCCTTCGCAAGACTGACAACACCATGACCTACACCAAAGACAAGATCAGCCAGCGCAAGTTCGACGTCGTGATCATCGGCGCCGGCGGCTCCGGCATGCGCGCCTCCCTGCAACTGGCGCGCGCCGGCCTGAACGTGGCCGTGCTCTCCAAAGTGTTCCCCACCCGCTCGCACACCGTCGCGGCCCAGGGCGGCATTGGCGCCTCGCTCGGCAATATGTCGGAAGACAACTGGCACTTCCATTTCTACGACACCGTCAAGGGCTCCGACTGGCTCGGCGACCAGGACGCGATCGAATTCATGTGCCGCGAAGCGCCCAAGGTGGTCTACGAGCTCGAGCATTTCGGCATGCCGTTCGACCGCAACCCGGACGGCACGATCTACCAGCGCCCGTTCGGCGGCCACACCGCCAACTACGGCGAGAAGCCCGTGCAGCGCGCCTGCGCCGCGGCCGACCGCACCGGCCACGCCATGCTGCACACGCTCTACCAGAAGAACGTGGAAGCCAAGACCAGCTTCTTCGTCGAGTGGATGGCGCTGGACCTGATCCGCGACGCCGAAGGCGACGTGGTCGGCGTGACCGCGCTCGAGATGGAGACCGGCGACCTGCACATCCTGCAGGCCAAGACCGTGCTGCTGGCCACCGGCGGCGCGGGCCGCATCTTCGCCGCCTCGACCAACGCCTTCATCAACACCGGCGACGGCCTGGGCATGGCGGCACGCGCCGACATCCCGCTGCAGGACATGGAGTTCTGGCAGTTCCACCCCACCGGCGTGGCCGGCGCCGGCGTGCTGCTGACCGAAGGCTGCCGCGGCGAGGGCGCGATCCTGCTCAACAGCAACGGCGAGCGCTTCATGGAGCGCTACGCGCCCACGCTCAAGGACCTGGCGCCGCGCGACTTCGTCTCGCGCTCCATGGACCAGGAGATCAAGGAAGGCCGCGGCTGCGGCCCGAACAAGGACTACGTGCTGCTCAAGCTCGACCACCTGGGCGCCGAGACCATCCACAAGCGCCTGCCCTCGGTGTACGAGATCGGCGTCAACTTCGCCAACGTCGACATCACCAAGGAACCCATCCCCGTGGTGCCAACCATCCACTACCAGATGGGCGGCATCCCGACCAACATCAACGGCCAGGTGGTGGTGCAGACCGCCGGCAGCCACGCCGAGGTGGTGAACGGCCTCTATGCCGTCGGCGAATGCTCCTGCGTCAGCGTGCACGGCGCCAACCGCCTGGGCACCAACTCGCTGCTCGACCTGCTGGTGTTCGGCAAGTCGGCCGGCAACCACATCGTCGAGTTCCACAACAAGAACAAGGAGCACAAGCCGCTGCCGGCCGACGCCGCCGACCGCACCCTGGAGCGCCTGAACCGCCTGGAGTCCGCGCGCAGCGGCGAATACGCCCAGGACGTGGCGGGCGACATCCGCGCCGCGATGCAAATGCACGCCGGCGTGTTCCGCACCCAGGCCGGCATGGACGAGGGCGTGGCCAAGATCAACGCCATCCGCGCGCGCGTGGACGGCATCGGCCTCAAGGACACCTCCAAGGTGTTCAACACGGCCCGCATCGAGGCGCTGGAAGTCGAGAACCTGATCGAGGTGGCGCAGGCCACCATGGTCTCGGCTGCCGCGCGCAGGGAATGCCGCGGCGCCCACACGGTGTACGACTACGAGCGTCCGGCCGACGATCCGGTGGCGCCGCTGGGCCGCGACGACGCCAACTGGATGAAGCACACGCTGTGGCACAGCGCCAGCAACAGCCTGACCTACAAGCCCGTCAACCTCAAGCCGCTGACCGTCGAGTCGGTGCCGCCCAAGGTCCGCACCTTCTGAGCCGTCACGCAAGAGAACCCATCATGCAAAAACGCACTTTCCAGATCTACCGCTACGATCCCGACAAGGACGCCAAGCCCTACATGCAGACCATCGAGATCGAGCTCGACGGCCACGAGCGCATGCTGCTGGACGCGCTGATCAAGCTCAAGGAGCAGGACCCCAGCATCTCGTTCCGCCGCTCTTGCCGCGAAGGCGTGTGCGGCTCCGACGCGATGAACATCAACGGCAAGAACGGCCTGGCGTGCCTCACCAACATGAACACGCTCAAGGGCACCATCGTGCTCAAGCCGCTGCCCGGCCTGCCCGTGATTCGCGACCTGATCGTGGACATGACGCAGTTCTTCAAGCAGTACCACTCGATCAAGCCCTACCTGATCAACGACAACATTCCGCCCGAGAAGGAGCGCCTGCAGTCCCCCGAGGAGCGCGAGGAGCTCGACGGCCTGTACGAGTGCATCCTGTGCGCCAGCTGCTCGACCAGCTGCCCCAGCTTCTGGTGGAACCCCGACAAGTTCGTCGGTCCGGCCGGTCTGCTGCAGGCCTACCGCTTCATCGCCGACAGCCGCGACGAGGCCACCGGCGAGCGCCTGGACAACCTCGAGGACCCGTACCGCCTGTTCCGCTGCCACACCATCATGAACTGCGTGGACGTGTGCCCCAAGGGCTTGAATCCGACCAAGGCCATCGGCAAGATCAAGGAACTGATGGTGCGTCGCGCCGTCTGAGGACGCTCGCATGAACCAAGAACGCCTCGATGAACGCAGCTTGAGCAAGCTCAGGTGGCGCTGCCGCCGCGGCCTGCTCGAGAACGACCTGTTCATCGAGCGCTTCTTTGCCCGCCACGAGAGCGGTCTGACCGTGGGCCATGCCCAGGGCCTCACCGTGCTGATGGACCTGGCGGACAACGACCTGCTGGACCTGCTGCTCAGGCGCAAGGAGCCAGCGGCGGAGATCGACACAGAAGAAGTACGTGAAGTGCTGGCAATGCTCAGGAATTGACGCCTTCGGGCGCCCTCCGCAGCATCCCGCCGGAATTGTTGGGTCAACTTTTCAGGAAATCGCGAAATGAAACTTGCTGACAATAAAGCCACCCTGTCGTTCAGCAACGGCAGCCCCAGCGTCGACCTGCCGGTCTATCACGGCAGCATCGGCCCGGATGTGATCGACATCCGCAAGCTCTACGCCCAGACCGGCATGTTCACCTACGACCCGGGCTTCCTGTCCACGGCCTCCTGCCAGTCGTCCATCACCTACATCGACGGCGACAAGGGCGAGCTGCTGTACCGCGGCTACCCGATCGAGCAGATCGCCTCGCAGTGCGACTACCTCGACACCTGCTACCTGCTGCTCAAGGGCGACCTGCCCGACGCGACCCAGCGCGCCGACTTCCACAAGCTCGTGATCAACCATACCATGGTCAACGAGCAGCTGCAGTTCTTCCTGCGCGGCTTCCGCCGCGACGCCCACCCCATGGCCGTGCTGACCGGCCTGGTCGGCGCGATGTCGGCCTTCTACCACGACAGCACCGACATCAACAACCCGCAGCACCGCGACATCTCGGCCATCCGCCTGATCGCCAAGATGCCCACGCTGGTCGCCATGGCCTACAAGTACGGCATCGGCCAGCCCTACATGTACCCGCGCAACGACCTGTCCTACTCCGGCAACTTCCTGCGCATGATGTTCGGCGTGCCCTGCGAGGACTACAAGGTCAACCCGGTGCTCGAGCGCGCGCTGGACCGCATCTTCATCCTGCACGCCGACCACGAGCAGAACGCCTCCACCTCCACCGTGCGCCTGTGCGGCTCCTCTGGCACCAACCCGTTCGCGGCCATCGCGGCCGGCGTGGCCTGCCTCTGGGGCCCGGCCCACGGCGGCGCCAACGAGGCCTGCCTGAACATGCTGGAAGACATCCAGAAGATGGGCGGCGTGGCCAAGGTCGGCGAGTTCATGAACCAGGTCAAGGACAAGAACTCCGGCGTCAAGCTGATGGGCTTCGGCCACCGCGTGTACAAGAACTACGACCCGCGCGCCAAGCTGATGCAGGAGACCTGCAACGAGGTGCTGGCCGAGCTGGGCCTGGAGAAGGACCCGCTGTTCGCGCTGGCCAAGCAGCTCGAGAAGATCGCCCTGGAGGACGACTACTTCGTGCAGCGCAAGCTCTACCCGAACGTGGACTTCTACTCCGGCATCGTGCAGCGCGCCATCGGCATCCCGGTCAACCTGTTCACCGGCATCTTCGCGCTGGCCCGCACCGTGGGCTGGATCGCCCAGCTCAACGAGATGATCAGCGACCCCGAGTACAAGATCGGCCGCCCGCGCCAGCTGTTCACCGGCTCGCCGCGCCGCGACGTGCCGACCATGGCCAAGGCCTGACGGCACCCCGCCCCTCCCAGCCCGCCCGCGCCCTGCGCCGGCGGGCTTTTTTTGATCGGTCGGCGCGAAGACAGCCATCTTGCTTCACGATGGCGAAGTTATGAATTAAGGCTCAAAATACGAAGTCTTCTCCATTCGAGAAGACTTTTTATGCAGATGAAGCCCTCCGAGCGCAACTTCGCCCGCCGTATCGACCTGACCTCGCTGCAGCTGTTCGTGGCCGTCTGCGAGCTCGGCAGCATAGGCCGCGCGGCCGAGCGCGAGTTCATCGCCGCCTCGGCCGTGAGCAAGCGGCTGTCGGACCTCGAGGCCACGCTGGGCGCGCCGTTGCTGTACCGCCACACGCGCGGCGTGGACCTCACGCCGGCCGGCGAGAGCCTGCTGCACCACGCCCGCAGCGTGCTGTTCAGCCTGGAGAAGATGCAGGGCGAGCTCAGCGAGTACGCCGACGGCGTGCGCGGCCATGTGCGCGTGCACGCCAGCATCTCGGCCATCGTGCAGTTCCTGCCCGAGGACCTGGGCGCCTTCATCCGCCAGCACGGCGAGGTCAAGATCGACCTCGAGGAGCACCTGAGCAGCGAGGTGGTGCGCGCCGTACAGGAAGGCGCGGCCGATCTGGGCATCTGCAACGCCAGCGCGCAAGCCACGCCGGCCTCGGGCAATCTGCAGGCCCGCCCCTACCGCCAGGACCGCCTGGTACTGATCGTGCCGCGCGGCCACGCGCTGGCGGCCCAGGGCCCCATCCCCTTCGAGGCCAGCCTGGACTACGACCAGGTCGGCCTGCACGCCAACAGCTCGATCTACCTGGCCATGCGCCAGGCCGCCGCCCAGCAAGGGCGCACGATCAGGCTGCGCATCCACGTCACCGGCCTGGACGCCATGTGCCGCATGATCCACAACGGCCTGGGCCTGGGCGTCATGCCCCAGCGCGCCTTCGAGCTCATGCACGGCGTCGGCGACCTGGAGGCCGTGACGCTGACCGACGACTGGGCCCGGCGCCAGCTGCAGCTGGTGGCACGCGACTTCTCCAGCCTGCCCGTGACGGCGCGCCTGCTGGTCGACCACCTCGCCACCAATACCACCCCCGCATAAAATCATCGATCTGCCAAGGAAAGACCATGGGACGCACCCTCTACGACAAGATCTGGGACGAGCATGTCGTCCACACCGAGGAGGACGGCACGGCCATCCTCTACATCGACCGCCACCTGGTGCACGAGGTCACCAGCCCGCAGGCCTTCGAGGGCCTGCGCCAGGCGCACCGCAAGGTCTGGCGCGTGAGCTCGGTGGTCGCCACGGCCGACCACAACACCCCGACCACCGGCTGGGAACGCGGCTACGACGGCATCGCCGACCCGATCAGCAAGGAGCAGGTCACGACGCTGGACAAGAACATCGGCGAGTTCGGCTCGGCCGCCTACTTCCCCTTCCTGTCCAAGCGCCAGGGCATCGTGCACGTGATCGGCCCCGAGAGCGGCGCAACCCTGCCCGGCATGACCGTGGTCTGCGGCGACTCGCACACCTCGACCCACGGCGCCTTCGGCGCGCTGGCGCACGGCATAGGCACCAGCGAGGTCGAGCATGTGCTGGCCACCCAGACCCTGCTGGCCAAGAAGGCCAGGAACATGCTCGTCAAGGTGGAAGGCCAGCTGGCCCGCGGCGTGACCGCCAAGGACATCGTGCTGGCCATCATCGGCAAGATAGGCACGGCCGGCGGCACCGGCTACACCATCGAGTTCGCCGGCTCGGCGATCCGCGCCCTCAGCGTGGAAGGCCGCATGACGGTCTGCAACATGGCCATCGAGGCCGGTGCGCGCGCCGGCCTGGTCGCGGTCGACGACAAGACCATCGAGTACGTCAAGGGCCGCCCGCTCTCGCCCACCGGCGTGGAGTGGGAGCAGGCCGTGGCCTACTGGCGCGGCCTGCACTCGGATACCGATGCGAAATTCGACACCGTGGTCGAGCTGGACGCGGCGCAGATCCTCCCTCAGGTCACCTGGGGCACCTCGCCCGAGATGGTGCTGGGCATAGACGCGCGCGTGCCCGATCCCGACAAGGAAAAGGACGCCAACAAGCGCGGCGCCATGGAGCGCGCCCTGAGCTACATGGGCCTGACGCCCGGCAAGCCGCTCGCCGACATCCATGTCGACAAGGTCTTCATCGGCTCCTGCACCAACAGCCGCATCGAGGACATGCGCGAGGCCGCCGCCGTGGTCAAGAAGCTGGGCCAGAAGGTGGCCAGGAACGTCAAGCTGGCCATGGTCGTGCCCGGTTCGGGCGTGGTCAAGGAGCAGGCCGAGCGCGAGGGCCTGGACCAGATCTTCAAGGCCGCCGGCTTCGAGTGGCGCGAGCCCGGCTGCTCGATGTGCCTGGCCATGAACGCCGACCGGCTGGAGCCGGGCGAACGCTGCGCCTCGACCAGCAACCGCAACTTCGAGGGCCGTCAGGGCGCGGGTGGCCGCACCCACCTGGTGAGCCCGGCCATGGCCGCCGCGGCCGCCGTGCACGGCCATTTCGTCGATGTCCGTCAATTCGCCTGAAAGCAAGCACCATGAAGAAAGTCATCACGCTGATCACCCTCACCTTCCTGCTCGCGCTGACCGGCTGCAACACGGTGCGCGGCATCGGCCAGGACATCGGCAGCGCCGGCTCGGCCATTGAAAACGCCGCCAAGAAATAAAGCCATGAACAAGTTCACCGTGCACAAGGGCCTGGTGGCCCCGATGGACCGCGAGAACGTCGACACCGACGCCATCATCCCCAAGCAATTCCTCAAGTCGATCAAGAAGACCGGCTTCGGCCCCAACCTGTTCGACGAGTGGCGCTACCTCGACCATGGCGAACCGGGCCAGGACCCGGCCGGCCGCAAGCCCAACCCCGACTTCGTGCTCAACCAGCCGCGCTACGCCGGCGCCTCCGTCCTGCTGGCGCGCAAGAACTTCGGCTGCGGCTCCTCGCGCGAGCATGCGCCCTGGGCCATCGACCAGTACGGCTTTCGCGCCATCATCGCGCCCAGCTTCGCCGACATCTTCTTCAACAACTGCTTCAAGAACGGCCTGCTGCCCATCGTTCTGCCCGAGTCCCAGGTGGACCGGCTGTTCAACGAGGTGGCGGCCTTCCCCGGCTTCCAGCTGACCGTCGACCTGGAGCGCCAGGTGGTCATCGAGCCCCAGGGCCAGGAGATCCCCTTCGAGGTCCAGCCCTTCCGCAAGTACTGCCTGCTCAACGGCTTCGACGACATCGGCCTGACCCTGCGCCAGGCCGACAAGATCAAGGCCTATGAAGCCGAGCGCCTGGCCACCAAGCCCTGGCTGGCCCACACCATGGCGCCCTGAGCCGCCCCTCTACAACGGAACCCCTCATGAAAATCGCAGTTCTCCCCGGTGACGGCATAGGCACCGAGATCGTCGCCGAAGCGGTCAAGGTCCTCCAGGTGCTGGACCTCCAGTTCGAAATGGAGCAGGCCCTGGTCGGCGGAGCCGCCTACGAGGCGCATGGCCACCCCCTGCCCGATTCCACGCTCAAGCTCGCCAAGGAGGCCGACGCCGTGCTGTTCGGCGCCGTCGGCGACTGGAAGTACGACAAGCTCGACCGTCCGCTGCGCCCCGAACAGGCCATCCTGGGCCTGCGCAAGAACCTGGGCCTGTTCGCCAACTTCCGCCCGGCCATCTGCTACGAGCAGCTGGTCGGCGCCTCCAGCCTCAAGCCCGAGCTGATCGCCGGCCTGGACATCCTGATCATCCGCGAGCTCACCGGCGACATCTACTTCGGCCAGCCGCGCGGCCGCCGCACCGCGGTGGACGGCCATTTCCCCGGCGCCGAGGAAGCCTTCGACACCATGCGCTACAGCCGGCCCGAGATCGAGCGCATCGCCCATGTCGCCTTCCAGGCCGCGCGCAAGCGCGGCAAGAAGCTCACCAGCGTGGACAAGGCCAACGTGCTCGAGACCTTCCAGTTCTGGAAGGACGTGGTGACCGAGGTGCACAAGGACTACCCCGACGTAGCGCTCGAGCACATGTACGTGGACAACGCGGCCATGCAACTGGTCAAGGCGCCCAAGAAGTTCGACGTGGTGGTCACCGGCAACATGTTCGGCGACATCCTCTCGGACGAGGCCGCCATGCTCACGGGATCGATCGGCATGCTGCCCTCGGCCTCGCTCAATTCGGCCAGCCAGGGCCTGTACGAGCCCAGCCACGGCAGCGCGCCCGACATCGCGGGCAAGGGAGTGGCCAACCCGCTGGCGACGATACTGTCCGCCGCCATGATGCTCCGCTTCTCCCTCAACCAGCCCGAAGCCGCCGACCGCATTGAAACCGCGGTCAAGCAGGTGCTCGCCTCGGGCCTGCGCACGGCGGACATCTGGTCGGAAGGCGCTACCCGGGTCGGCACCCGCGAAATGGGCGATGCCGTGGTCAAGGCGCTGGGCTGACCCGGCTCAGGCCCTTGCCCAAGACAAGAAGGCAGCCCGAAGGGCTGCCTTCTTGTTTGAACCTGTCCCAACCAACGCCTCAGCAGTTGCCCTTCTTCGCTTGTCCAGGGGGGCAGAACTGTCCGTGCCCGCCGGGTACGCCCACGCGCACGGGATCGATGACAACCGACCCGGAGGGCGTGTACACGGCGCAGCCGCTCAGGGCCATGGCGAGCAGGAGGGAAGCGAAGGTGACTCTCATGAGAGGGGAACTCGTCTTGTGGAGAAGCGCGATTCTAGAGGAGGGTGGACCGCTAGCGGCCACCTGCCGCATCGAGGCTACCGTGCAGAAGGTGACTGATCGGCCGCCGGCCCTTGCCAAGAACGCGAAGGCAGCCAGAGACAGTACGCGGGGCCACTTCCGCTACAATTCCAGCCCATGTTTGCCGCCCGCCCGTTCACCCTGAACATGACGCCTGCCACCCCGGCAGGCGTGGCCGTGCGCGCGATCACCATCAAAACCACGACCATTAAGGGCTGATCCAGCCTGGTTCGTCGTGCGCCCTCCCCGGCCAGACGAGCCGGGAAACAGCTTGGTCTGGCACTGTTTCTAACTTTGAAAGGGCATTGACATGACGAAACTCGTAGGACTGGTGGGCTGGCGCGGCATGGTCGGCTCCGTGCTGATGCACCGCATGCAGGCGGAAGGCGACTTCGGCCTCATCGAGCCGGTGTTCTTCTCCACCTCCAACGCCGGCGGCCAGGCGCCGTCCATGGCCAGGAACGAATCCCGGCTGCAGGACGCGTTCAGCATCGAGGCGCTCAAGCGCTGCGACGTCATCCTCACCGCCCAGGGCGGCGACTACACCACCGAGGTGTTCCCCAAGCTGCGCGCCGCCGGCTGGAACGGCCACTGGATCGACGCCGCCTCCACGCTGCGCATGAAGGACGACGCGGTCATCGTGCTCGACCCGGTCAACCTGCCCGTGATCAAGAACGCCCTGGCCAAGGGCGGCAGGAACTGGATCGGCGGCAACTGCACGGTCAGCTGCATGCTGATGGGCGTGGGCGCGCTCTACAAGGCCGGTCTGGTCGAGTGGATGAGCACCCAGACCTACCAGGCCGCCTCCGGCGGCGGCGCCCAGCACATGCGCGAGCTGCTGGCCCAGTTCGGCACGCTGAACCACGAGGTGCGCGACCTGCTGGCCGACCCCATGAGCGCCATCCTCGACATCGACCGCAAGGTCATCGAAAAGCAGCGCACGCTGGAAGATGCCGAGAAGGCCAATTTCGGCGTGCCGCTGGGCGGCTCGCTGATCCCCTGGATCGACAAGGACCTGGGCAACGGCATGAGCCGCGAAGAATGGAAGGGCATGGCCGAGACCAACAAGATCCTTGGCCAGGGCGAGGGCTTGGCCAACGCCGCCGTGCCGGTGGACGGCTACTGCGTGCGCATCGGCGCCATGCGCTGCCACAGCCAGGCCCTGACCTTCAAGCTCAAGAAGGACGTGCCCGTGGCCGACATCGAGGCCATGATCGCAGCCGACAACCAATGGGTGAAGGTCGTCCCCAACAACCGCGAGGCCACCATGCAGGACCTGACCCCGGTGGCCGTGACCGGCACGCTGACCATCCCGGTCGGCCGCATCCGCAAGATGGCCATGGGCCCCGAGTACCTGGGCGCCTTCACCATCGGCGACCAGCTGCTGTGGGGCGCGGCCGAGCCGCTGCGCCGCATGCTGCGCATCCTGCTGGAGGCCTGATCCCCACGCACACGGGTTGTGACACACAGTTACAACCCGTTGTCGCCGGACAACATGCAGAACGGCTGCAAGGCCCCTGCGCGGCCGTGGCCGAAGGTTAAGCATCGTCTCAGCTTGTCAGCCTAAGCCATTGCTGCTACCTTCAATTTTCAGTTTTTCTATGCCGAGGCACACGGGCGCACGATGAAAAGAAAATGGCTGGCCAACACCGCAGGGAAGGGGCATGAATTGAGGAATAAACGAGCACCCCGGGCCATGGGCCTGGTCACTGCCGCGGTCCTTGCCGGCCTGGCCTGCCCTCCCGACGCCCAGGCCCTGGCCCTGGGGCGAGTCATCGTGCACTCGGCCCTGGGCGACCCGCTGCGGGCAGAGATCGAGATTCCGCAGATCAGCGCCGAGGAATCGGCCAGCCTGCAGGTGGGCCTGGGTTCGCCCGAGGCCTTCCAATCCGCCGGGCTGGACTACAACCCGGCACTGGCCGGCGTGCAGATCAGCCTGCAGCGCCACCCCGACGGGCGCCACTACCTGCGCCTGACCAGCAGCCGGCCCATGCTCGAGCCCTTCCTCGACGTGGTGATCAGCACCCAATGGTCCTCGGGCCGGCTGGTGCGCGACTACACCCTGCTGCTGGACCCGCCCCCCGCGCGCCAGGCCGCCCCCACGGC
>SCMQ01000028.1 GCA_005503335.1 Comamonadaceae bacterium 2FH | reverse complement strand
ATGGCACACCACGATCGATCGGACTGGGCGCCGCTCGCATGGGTCTGGTTGGCCGAAGCGCGTATGCTCGCGACTAGACTGGCGACGTAGATCATTTCGTCTACACCCTCTGAAGCAGCGCCAGCCAAATAAATTTCAAAGCCCGACCGGCGGATTTCAATTGCCCGCCACCGGGCCCTGGGTAGGATGCGGCATCCGCAGGAGACAACCACCATGCCCGTCATCACCCACATCGAAGACCTGCGCCTGCTCGCGCAAAAGCGCGTGCCGCGCATGTTCTACGACTACGCCGACTCCGGCAGCTGGACCGAGAGCACCTATCGCGCCAACGAGGCCGACTTCCAGGGCATCAAGCTGCGCCAGCGCGTGGCCGTCAACATGGAGGGCCGCAGCACGCGCAGCACCATGATCGGCCAGGAGGTCGCCATGCCGGTGGCCATTGCGCCGGTGGGCCTGACCGGCATGCAGCATGCCGACGGCGAAATCCTCGCGGCGCGCGCGGCCAAGAAGTTCGGCATCCCGTTCACGCTCTCGACCATGAGCATCTGCTCGATCGAGGACGTGGCCAAGGCCACCGACCGCCACCCGTTCTGGTTCCAGCTCTACGTGATGCGCGACCGCGACTTCATCGAGCGCCTGATCGATAGAGCCAAGGCCGCCAACTGTTCGGCCCTGGTCATCACGCTGGACCTGCAGATCCTGGGCCAGCGTCACAAGGACCTCAAGAACGGCCTGTCTGCCCCCCCTAAGCTGACCCTGCCCAACATGCTCAACATCGCGGGCAAGCCGCGCTGGGCCCTGGGCATGCTGGGTACGCCGCGCCGGCAGTTCGGCAACATCGTGGGCCATGTGAAGGGCGTGGAGAACATGGGCTCGCTCTCGGCCTGGACCGCGCAGCAGTTCGACCCGCGCCTGAACTGGGGCGACGTGGAGTGGATCAAGAAGCGCTGGGGCGGCAAGATCATCCTCAAGGGCATACAGGACGTGGAGGACGCCAAGCTGGCGGTGGACAGCGGCGCCGACGCGCTGATCGTCAGCAACCACGGCGGGCGCCAGCTCGACGGCGCCGAGAGCAGCATCCGCGCCCTGCCGGCCATCGTCGCCGCGGTCGGGTCGCAGATCGAGGTGCACATGGACGGCGGCATACGCAGCGGCCAGGACGTGCTCAAGGCGCGCGCCCTCGGCGCCCGTGGCACCTACATCGGCCGTGCCATGGCCTACGGCCTGGGCGCCATGGGCGAGGCCGGCGTGAGCAAGGCGCTGGAGATCATCCAGCGCGAGCTCGACCTGACCATGGCCTTCTGCGGCCGCACCCAGATCGACCAGGTCGGCAAGGACATCCTGCTACCGGGCAGCTACTGAAGCGGGCCGGCCACCTACCCCGCCCTCTGCACGTCGAGGTGGTAGAGGCCCCAGGGGCACAGCGCGAAGCGTTCGTTGACCGGCTTGGCCGCCATCTCGGCAAAGCGGTCCGCCTCGTACACCGCCCACAGCGGGCCCAGGCTGCCCAGGGTCATGGCCCGCCCATCGAAATGCGTGGCCACGATGAAGCGGTACTTGCGCGCATCGGCCATGCTCATGCTGGCCACGTAGCCGTCCACGGCACGCAGCAGCAGCGTGCTGCGATCGGCCTGGGCCGCGCCGGCGGCCTGGAGCACGTCGGTCAGCAGCGGCCCCCGCAGCAAGTGGACCTTGGCGTCGTACTCCAGCGTGGGGCGGATGCTGACCGCAGGCAAGGCGGCCAGGGCGGCAAAATCGAACACATGCGCCCGGTCGAACCGGATCTTCTGCTTGGCCATCATCTGGTCCAGCGCCTCGTCGATCGGCCCGCGGTTGCCCCGGCCTATGGCACCGGTCACGGTCAGCAGTCCGGGACCGGTGCCGCGGGGGCCGCCGGGGGCGGCGCGCGCGGCGCCCGGCAGCGCGGCGCCGCCGGCAGCGGCGACGAGGAAATGGCGCTTGTGTTTGTTCATCACATCTCCCTGGGTACGGCCTGGGCGGTGGCCCTCAGCCGCCGCCCCATTGTGCCTGCAGGCGCGAGGCGGCGGGGCCCGCCTCTGCGCGCTATGCTTGCCGCGTGAGCACCTCGCCCCCGTCCGCCGACGGCGCCATTCGCCGCATCGCCCACCTCGACATGGACGCGTTCTACGCGTCGGTCGAGCTGCTGCGCTATCCACAGCTCAAGGGGCTGCCGGTGGTGATCGGCGGGGGCCGGCGCCGGGTAGACGACGCGCTGCTGGCACGCCACGCCGGGCTGCCGCTGGACCAGATCCCGGTGGCGGATTTCCCGCTGCTCAAGGACTACACGGGCCGCGGCGTCATCACCACCGCGACCTACGCGGCACGGCCCTTCGGCGTGGGCTCGGCCATGGGCCTGATGAAGGCGGCGCGGCTGTGCCCCCAGGCCATTCTGCTGCCGGTGGACTTCGACGAGTACCGCCGCTACTCGCGCCGCTTCAAGCAGGTCATCACCGAGATCGCGCCGCTGATGGAAGACCGCGGCGTGGACGAGGTCTACATCGACTTCACCAAGGTGCCGGGCGGCCAGCGCGAGGGCGGCCGGGTGCTGGCGCGCCTGATCCAGAAAAGCATCCACGAGGCCACCGGCCTGAGCTGCTCGATCGGCGTCGCGCCGAACAAGCTGCTGGCCAAGATGGCCAGCGAGTTCAACAAACCGAACGGCATCTCCATCGTCCTGCCCGAGGACCTGCAGACCCTGATCTGGCCCCTGCCCTGCCGCAAGATCAACGGCGTGGGCCCCAAGACCGATGCCAGGCTGCAGGCCCTGGGCATACAGACCATTGGCGAGCTGGCCGCGCGCGAGCGCGCCTGGCTGGTAGCCGAGTTCGGCCCCAGCTACGGCGCCTGGCTGCATGAGGCGGCCTGGGGGCGCGACGAGCGGCCGGTGGTGACCGAGAGCGAACCCGTGAGCATGAGCCGCGAGACCACCTTCGAGCGCGACCTGCACGCGGTGCATGACCGGGCCGAGCTCGGCGCGGTCTTCACCCAGCTGTGCGAGCAGGTCGCGGCCGACCTTCAGCGCAAGGGCTACGTGGGGCGGACCATAGGCATCAAGCTGCGCTACGACAACTTCCAGATCGTCACGCGCGACCAGACCATCTCCCAGTTCACGGCCGACGCCGCCACCCTGCGCCGCGTGGCGGGCCTGTGCCTCAAGCGCGTGGACCTGACGCGCCGGCTGCGCCTGCTCGGCGTGCGCGTGGGCTCGCTGGCCAAGGCCGCGGAGGTGGCCGCGCGGCCGCCCTCCGCAGAAAAAAAGGCCCCCGACCGAGTTCATCGGTCGGAGGCCCCCGCCCAGCAGGCGGCGCAAACGCGGGAACTCTTCTAGGCCGGCCCTGCCAGCCTCAGGGCGACGGGGACAGGACGAAGTCCTGCGCGATGTCGCCAGACAGCGCGATCACACCGGTGGTCTGTGTCAGGTAGCCCTGGGCCTTGGCCTCGAAGCTGTACTTTCCGGCCACAGCGCCGTCTGCCGCGAACGCCAGCGCCGCGCCACCGGCGTAGGGTGCCCTGATCGGCGCCGCGAGCGGCAGGCTCAGCGCGTAGCCCCCCGTGGCGCCCGTGATCTGCGAGGCCACCTGGATGGTCGGACCTCCCGTCAGCGCCTGGGTCGCACGCACCGTCGCACCGGCCACCGGCACGCTGCTGCCCGTGGTCACCGTGCCGCTCACGCTGGCCACGGCGGACGAGGCGGGGGCGATCGGCGCCGCCACCGGATTGAGCGCCGTGGTGCCCGTGGTCACAGGCACGCCCGTGACCGCGGCCGTCTCGCGCGCGGCTGCGGCCACGACCACCGAATAATTGCTGTTGGGCAGCACCACGAGACGGAACTTGCCGTCGGTCGTCCCAGGCGTGGTTCCGCGCACCCGCGTGCCGTCGGTCAGCTGAGCCGTCACGAGCGTGCCGCTGTTGGCGATGTTCGTGGCGACATAGCCCTCGATGGCCGTCAGGATCGGGATCACCGAGATCACCGGCTTGAGGTTGTATTTGCCCGGACTGCCCGTGGCCACCACCGACTTGCAGGCGTCGAAATCGAGCGCCACATCGGCGGTCTGGCCCGCGGGAACATTGAAATGCGCCTGCAGCTTCAGGCCGCTTTGCGTACCGCTGGGCGTGTCGAGCGCCACGGTGCTGCCCCCGGTGGGCTGCACGGCATTGGCCAGCGGCGCGCTGCCCGTGTTCTCGGACAGCACGAGGCGGATCTGCTGGTAGTCACCCGCGGGCAGATCGGTGTTGCCCAGTTCCTCCAGCACGCCATTGGTCAGATCGAGCAGATCGATACGGCGCGCCGGCGAAAGCACGATCTCGCTCCACCCCGCTTCGGCGTCGCCGGCGCTGCTGCTCTGGTGCACGCGGACCCTCTCGACCGTGACGTAGACATGGTCGTAGCCGCAGGACGGCGCATCGGTCAGCGCGACACGCAGGGTGCCCGTGCCCCCCGACCCGCCGCCGCCGCAGGCGGCCAGGGTGGCCGCGGTCAACCCAGCCGCGAGCCAGCGCCACGGCGCCATACCTACCAAGCCACGCATTCCGGTCTTTTCGTTCATACCGCCTCCATTTTTTGCATAAGGTGAAAGATGGGGCGATGCTAGGCGGGCGGCCCGGGCAGAAAGTTACTGGACGTAACTTCGTCTCCGGCAAAGCCGCATCGGGCCCTCATCGGTGCCAAGGGATGGACGGCCCGCTGCGCCGGCGATACGTTTTGTATCAATCCACGCAGTCCCTCGCATCTCGCTGGTTGCGCAGGACTTCAGCCCGGGGCCCGCGTTGACGGAAACTTACCCAAAGCTTACATTGAAGCCTCGTACCGGAGACCGCCATGACACCCCGTCTCACCCTGGCCGAGCTGCAACGCATCAAGCAATGGCATGTGGACCACCGAGCGCAGCACCCGCTCGAGTACCACCTCTGGGACGCGGTCCTGACCGTGTGGCTGCTGGGATGGACGGGCTGGCTGCCCGCCCTGGTGCTGGACGAGGCCTGGGCCCTGCCCCTGTGCCCGATAGCCATCCTGAGCCCGGCCCTCTACGTGGCCTGGCGCGCTCGTGCCCACATGATGCGGCGCGTTCGCTGCGACTGGCTGAGCGGCCCCGGCCAGGGCCGGTGAGCTGGCCCCGGGCTACTGGCGGGCGGTGCGCACCGGCAGCGGCATGGGTCCGGGGTGGCTGGTGCGAAAAGGGCTGATGTCCAGGCCGCCGCGGCGGGTGTAGCGCGCGTAGACCGTGAGCTGGGCCGGCTTGCAGCGCGTCCACAGGTCCATGAAGATGCGCTCCACGCATTGCTCGTGGAACTCGTTGTGGTTGCGGAAACTCACGATGTACTGCAGCAGGCCCGCCTGGTCGATCTGCGGGCCGCTGTAGCGGATCTGCACGCTGCCCCAGTCGGGCTGGCCGGTCACCAGGCAGTTGCTCTTGAGCAGGTTGCTGACCAGCACCTCGCTGACCGGCTGCTCGGCGAACGCCGCGCTCAGCAGCTCGGGCGCGGGCTGGTAGCGCGTGCACTCCACGTCCAGCCGGTCCAGGTTCAGGCCGTCGAGCTCGTGGATGGGCTCGCGGTCGAACAGCTCGGGCAGCACCAGGTTCACGCCGACCTGCGAGCGTACCGGCCCGCCCTGCCAGGCGGCGGCGCTGATGTCGGCGCGGATGCGCTGGCGGACCTCGTCGGCGCTCGCGAACCTGGTGTTGTTGAAGCTGTTGAGGTAGAGCTTGAACGACTTGCTCTCCACCAGATGGCTGCTCTCGCAGGGCACGGTGATGTGGGCCAGCGCCACCTGGGGCTTGCCGCGCGGGTTCAGCCAGCTGAGCTCGAAGGCGGTCCAGAGGTCGGCGCCGAAGAACAGCGGCGTGCCGCCGATGCCGATCTCGGCACGCTTGGGGGCACGGGGGATGGGGAACAGCAGGCCCGCGTCGTACTGGTCGACATAGGGCGAGGCCTTGCCAAGCTGGGAGTGTTCGGGCAGGTTCATGGGGACCTCATGAGGTTCGCGCTTGCGCTCAGACAAATTCGCGCTCGCGCAGCCACTTGGTGGCGATCCATTTCTCTCCGGCCAGCACCGGCGCGCCGCCGTGCAGGGTGCGCGTGGACGGGTGCGGCCGCTCGTAGCTGAAGAACACGGCGTTGCCGCGCCGCGGCGCGACCGCAAGCTGCAACTCGGGGAACACCGTGGCCCCGCCCTTGTCGGGCTCGCCCAGGTAGATCACCAGGGTGGCCACGCGCTGGCCGCCGCGGCGCAGAATGGTCGGCGTGCCGGGCTGCTGCGGGTCGAAGTAGTCGTGGTGCGGCTTGTACTCGGCGCCGGGCCGGTAGCACAGCACCTGCAGGCCCTCGCCGTTCTCCTGCGGCCAGCGCAGCAGCCGGGCGATGCGCGCCTCGATGCGCGCCACCAGCGGGCTCTCGGCGCGGGTGAAGAACATGCCTTCGCTGGTGCGGTCCTCGTTGACCTCCTCGCCGTCGCTGGCCATGGCCACCGTCAGCGAGCGGCTCAGGCGCGGCCGCGCCGCCGCGATCAGGGCCTCGCACTCGGCGTCGTCGAGCAGGCCGCCGAACACCACGATGCGCGGCTGCGCCAGGCTGGCCAGCACCGCCACGCGCCGGTCGCCCGCGTCCAGGCACAGCGGCTCGTCGTCGAGGTCGGGCTCGGGCACCGCCACGGCCGGCGGCAGGCCCTGGGCCTGGGCCCGGGCCTCCAGGTGGTCGCGCAAGCTGTCCTCCATGGCCTGCACGGCCACGTCCTCGTCCCAACCCGAGGCGCGCATGGATTGCAGCACCGCTTCGGCGCTGTGCCCGGCCTCGGCCTGCGCCACGATCCACTGGCGCAGCTCGGGGGTGATCTGTTGGGTCATGGCGGCCTCCTGCACCGGCCTCAGGCCGCCTGCCGGCGGCGAAACACCAGCCGGTCGGGCTCGGAGGCGGCCGTGTCGAAGGCATAGCCTTCCAGGTCGAAGCCCTCCAGCTTGCTGGGCGTGGTCACGCGGTGCTGGATGGCGTAGCGCGCCATCAGGCCGCGCGCGCGCTTGGCGTGGAAGCTGATGATCTTGTACTTCCCGCCCTTCCAGTCCTCGAACACGCATTCGATCACGCGTGCCCGCAGCCGCTTGCGGTCCACCGACTTGAAGTACTCCTGCGAAGCCAGGTTGACGACCACCGGCGAACGGTCCTCGGCCCGCCTGGCGTTGAGGTGCTCGGCGATCTGCGGGCCCCAGAAGCGGTAGAGGTCGGTACCCTTGTCGTTTGCCAGGCGGGTGCCCATCTCGAGCCGGTAGGGCTGCATCAAGTCGAGCGGCCGCAGCACGCCATAGAGGCCGCTGAGGATGCAGACATGGTCCTGCGCCCATTCGAGCTCGCGCGGCTTGAGGCTCCTGGCGTCCAGACCCTCGTAGACGTCGCCATTGAAGGCCAGCACGGCCTGCTTGGCGTTCTTCGCCGTGAATTTCGGGCTCCAGGCTTGGTAGCGCGCCACGTTGAGCGCCGCGAGCTTGTCACTCAGGCTCATGAGCTCGGCGACCTGCTGCGGCGAGTACTGCCTGAGCAGCTCAATGAGCTCGGCCGACTGGCGGGTGAACAGGGGCTGGCTGTGCGGCAGCTCGCCGGCGGGGGTGTCGTAATCGAGCGATTTGGCGGGGGACAATAGAAACAACATGCTGAACATCCTGTACCAGGACGATTATCTTGCAGCGGTGGACAAGCCGCCGGGCCTGCTGGTGCACCGCAGCGGCCTGGACGCGGGCGAGACCCGCTTTGCCCTGCAGCTGCTGCGCGACCAGCTCGGCCGGCCGGTCTGGCCGGTGCACCGGCTCGACAAGGGCACCAGCGGCGTGCTGCTGTTCGCGCTTGACGCCGAAACGGCGCGCCGGCTGGGGGCCGCCTTCGAGGCCGGTGCGGCACTGCGCAAGACCTACCGGGCCGTGGTGCGCGGCTGGCCGGCTGCCGAAGGCCTGATCGACCACCCGCTCAGGCGCCTGGCCGATGACGCGCGTGCCGGGCGCGAGGAGCTGCAGGAGGCCCGCACGCGCTACCGCCGCCTGGCCCGCCACGAGCTGCCGCTGGCGCAGGGCGCCTTCCCGGGCACGCGCTGCGCCCTGGTCGAGCTCGAACCACTGACGGGCCGGCGCCACCAGCTGCGCCGCCACCTCAAGCACATCGCCCACCCCCTGATAGGCGACGCCACGCACGGCAAGGGGGCGCTCAACCGCGCCGTGGCAGGGCTGCTGGGCCTGCAGCGCCTGTGGCTGCACGCGCTGCGGCTGGAGCTCGTCCATCCGCACAGCGGCGCGGCACTCACGATCACGGCCAAGCCCGGACCGGAATGGGCGCTCTGGGACCGCTACGGGGTCGGCGCGCCCGAGCCTCCGCTCAGCTGAGGTCGCCAGCCAGCGAGGCCAGCGCCTCGGCCGGGATGCTGACATGGGCCGGGTAATGCGAATGGTCGCAGCCAAGCTTGACGGCGGCGCCGGCCTTGACCGAGGCGCGCATGGCCGGACCGAGCTCGAAGCGCAGGAAATGCACGGCCGAGGTCTTTTCGGGGGTCGAGCGCTCCAAGTCCTCGTCGGCGATGGCGTAGACCCGCTCCTGGCCCTCGACCTCGACGAACATGCGGTGCTCCACGCCGACCAGGCGCGCGAGCTCGCGCTGGCGCTCGTTGACGTCGACATACTCGATCATCAGCGTGGCCTTCCAGTTGCCGCCGTTGGGCACCAGTGGGGCGTAGGCCTCGATCTCCTGGTCTATGCCCTCGTCCTCGAAGATCTTCTCCACGCGCAGCATCTCCTGGATCTGGTAGCGCATGGACAGCTCGCTCTCGAACTGCACCCTCATGTGCTCGCCCAGGTGCACGCTGCGCAGCTGGCGGTGGGCCATGACCTCGGGCTTGTGCTGCTTGCGCCACTTGCTGTAGGCCTCCAGGGTCATGAGGCTGTCGCGGGTGATTTTTCCGGTGATCTGCATGCTTGCCTTCATTTCAATCCATAGGCCTTGCGCACCAGGGTGAGCGGGTGGTTGAGCTCGGGCGCGCCCAGCTGGTTGACCTCGAAGCCCTGGGCGATGTGGTGGCCGCCCAGCGGGCAATCGGAGCTGATGTAGTCGGGCTTGGCGCCGTCCTTCATCTGGGCCATGGCCTTGAACACCGGCTTGCCGATCTTCATCGCGGTCTGGTGGTGTGCCTTCTTGACGCCGAAGGTGCCGGCGTGGCCCGAGCAGCGCTCGACGGTGTTCACCGTGGTGCCCGGGATCATCTTGAGCATCTCCTCGGTCTTCTTGCCTATGTTCTGCACCCGGCCGTGGCAGGGGATGTGGTAGCTCACCTGGCCCAGCGGCATGGCGAACTCGGTCTTGAGCAGGCCGTCCCGCTTGCGCGCCATGAAGTACTCGAAGGGGTCCCACATGGCCTCCTTGACCAGCTGCACCTCGGCGTCGTCGGGGTACATCAGCGGGATCTCCTGCTTGAACATCAGCGCGCAGCTGGGCACGGCGGCCAGAATCGCGTAGCCCTGCCGGGCGTACTTGACGAGCACCGGGACGTTGGCCTCCTTGCTGGCGCTCACCGAGGCCAGGTCGCCGAGCTCGAGCTTGGGCATGCCGCAGCATTTCTCCTTGCTCACCAGCTCGTAGGGAATGGCGTTGTGGTCCAGGATCTTGAGCAGGTCGTGGCCTATGCCGGGCTCGTTGTAGTTGATGAAGCAGGTGGAGAAGATCACCACCTTGCCCGGCGTGCGCTCGCCGTTGCGCACCTCGCCGGCAGCGGCCTTGGGCGCACTGCTGCGGAACTTGCGCGTGGCCAGGGCTGGCAGCCAGGCATTGCGGTCCACGCCCGCCAGGCTCTCGAGCACGCTGCGCATGGCCTTGGTCTTGTTGACCGCGTTGGCCACCTGCACCACGACCGGGATGCCGGCGAACTGGCCGTGCACGTCGGTGGAGGCCAGGAAGCGCTCGGCCGCCTTGACCTCGCCCTTCTCGAACTTGATGGCCTTGGCGCGCAGCATGGTGTGCGGGAAGTCCAGGTTCCAGGGGTGCGGCGGCACGTAGGGACACTTGGTCATGAAGCACAGGTCGCACAGGTAGCACTGGTCGACCACCTTCCAGTAGTCCTGCTTGGCCACGCCGTCGACCTCCATGGTCTGGCTCTCGTCGACCAGGTCGAACAGGGTGGGGAAGGCGCCGCACAGGCTGACGCAGCGGCGGCAGCCGTGGCAGATCTCGAAGATGCGCTCCAACTCCTTGAGACAGGAGGCTTCGTCATGAAACTCGGGGTTCTTCCAGTCGAGCGGATGCCGGGTGGGCGCTTCCAGGTTGCCTTCTCGCGACATGGCGTTTCTCCTCTGTCAACCGCGCATCGGACGGGCGCTGTGCATTGGGCGCTCGTTCGAGCGCCCAACACGCAGGGCCCGCCGTCAGTCGACGAGCTCGCCCAGCGCCTTGGTGTAGCGGTTGGCGTGCGAGCGCTCGGCCTTGGCCAGGGTCTCGAACCAGTCGGCGATCTCGTCGAAGCCTTCCTCGCGCGCGGTCTTGGCCATGCCAGGGTACATGTCGGTGTACTCGTGGGTCTCGCCCGCGATGGCCGAGGCCAGGTTCTGGCGGGTCGGGCCTATCGGCAGGCCGGTCGCGGGATCGCCCGACTGCTCGAGGAATTCCAGGTGGCCGTGGGCATGGCCGGTCTCGCCTTCTGCCGTGGAGCGGAACAGCGCCGCCACATCGTTCTGGCCTTCCACGTCGGCCTTGTTGGCGAAATAGAGATAGCGGCGATTGGCCTGCGATTCGCCGGCGAAGGCGTCTTTCAGGCACTGCTCGGTGCGCGAGCCTTTGAGTGCTGCCATGGGGTTCTCCTAGAAGGGTTGAACAAGCTGCCACTGAACCCCGGCCCCGGGCCGGGGGAATTTCAAGAGTAGCCACTACAGCATGGGCCGTCTAATTGGCTGCGTCAATCCAGTTCATTGCCCATGGCTATCGGACACACCAGGTCGGTAAGGCTTTTTTATGCAAGCACAAAAAGCATCGCCAGGCTTTGCTCGGAATCAATGATTACGTTATAGTAAACCAATTACGAATTAGTAAATCATCAAGCCTTTCAGGAGAAGTCCATGGCCATCGCCCGCCAAGACCTGCCCGCGCCAGCCCCCATCCGGCAACTGCACCACTACGCCTACCGCGCCAGGGACGCCGAGGAGACGCGCCATTTCTACGAGGACATCCTGGGCCTGCCGCTCTACCACATCATCCAGAGCGACCACGTGCCCAGCACCGGCGAGTACTGCCCCTACACGCATTTCTTCTTCCGCCTGCAGGACGGCTCCTTCATCGCCTTCTTCGACCTGGGCAACGACGAGGCCGCCCTGCCCTCGCCCAACACGCCCCTGTGGGTCAACCACATCTCGTTCCGCGTCGACTCGCTGCAGGCGCTCGAGGACATGAAGGCGCGGCTCGAGGCCCATGGCATCGAGGTGCTGGGCATCACCGACCACCATGTCTTCGACAGCATCTACTTCTTCGACCCCAATGGTGTGCGGCTGGAGCTGACCGCCCAGCGCGCCGACGAGTTCCAGATGCTGCAGGAAAGCCGGACCGCCCACGCGCGCCTGGCCGAATGGACGGCGCGCAAGCAACAATGGCGTCAGGAGCACGCCGCCGGCAAGGCCCCCGAGGTGCTGAAACCACAGCAAAATGACCGGCCAAAGTACGCGAAAAAAGCCCAGGAGTAGGGCCTGCTCACACTGTTTTTGCCAGATGCGTTGCGGATCAAAAAGGCCATGCGCAAGGCGCGAAACGCAGCCGGGGTCGGGCCCCGGCGATGTTTCGCAACGCGGCGCATGGCCTTTTTGGCCGCAACCCGAAGGGCACGTGGTTAAAAGCGCGCCACTCGTTGTTGCACTCCTAGCCCAGGCGGCCAGCCTGGGCGTCGTCGCGCGCCTAGATTGGCGCGCTTTTAACCACGTTCGCACTGGCAAAAACAGTGTGAGCAGGCCCTAAGCCACGCAGGAGACCGCCCATCATGCAGGAGACCCCCGCCGCCGCCCCGGCCTACGCCGCGGTGAGCTTCACCAACGGCTACGAATTCACCGCCGGATCGGGCTACCAGCTGCCCGAGTACCCCTTCTCCCCGCCGCCCGAGTTGAGCTCGGGCGAGCTGCGCCGCCACCCCATCGTGATCGTGGGCGCCGGCATCACCGGCCTGACCCTGGCCTGCTCGCTGGCGCGCCTGGGCCAGCCTGCCGTGCTGCTGGACGAGGACAACAGCGTGGGTGTCAAGGGCGCCTCCTCGCGCGGCATCTGCTACACGCAGAAATCGCTCGAGATCTTCGACAAGCTCGGCATCTACGAGCGCATCGCAAAGAAGGGCGTGCAGTGGAGCGTGGGCCGCACCTTCGCAGGACAGGACGAGGTCTACTCCTTCGACCTGCGCCAGCAGGACAGCTTCCACCTCTCGAGCCAGCCGCCGTTCATCAACATCCAGCAGTTCTACATCGAGGGCTACCTGGTCGAGCGCATCTACGAGCTCGGCGGGGTGGACCTGCGCTGGCAATCGCGCGTCACCGGCTTCGAGCAGAACGAGGCCTGCGCCACGCTGACTGTGGAGACCCCGGCCGGCAGCTACCGCCTCGAGGCCGAGCATGTGATCGACGCCAGCGGCTCGCACACGCCCTTCCACGCCTGGGCCGGCGCCACCATGCAGACCAAGCGCGGCGACGACCGCTGGTGCATCGCCGACGTGCGCTTCACCAAGCACCCGCCGGTGGAGCGCCACACCTGGATCGAGGCGCCGTTCAACGACGACCGCGCGGTCTGGCAGCACCTGATGGCCGACGATGTCTGGCGCATCGACTACCAGATGCCGCCCAATGCCGACCCGGCCTACGTGAGCCGCGAGGACGTGGTGCGCGAGCGCCTGCAGCGCCAGTTCGGCCCCGACTGCGAGATCGAGATCGTCTGGGTCGGCCCCTACGCCTACCGCAGCCAGTGCCTGGACGCCTTGCGCATCGGCCGCGTTTTCTTCATGGGCGACACGGCCAAGGTGGTCAGCCCCTTCGGCGCGCGCGGCGGCAACACCGGCGTGGCTGACGCCGACAACCTGGCCTGGAAGCTCGCCGCCGTGCTGCGCGGCCGCGCCGCCCCGGCCCTGCTGGACAGCTACAACGACGAGCGCCTGGAGGCCGCGCAGGAAAACGTCTGCGTGACCAACCGCACGGCGCGCTTCCTGCGCCCGGCCGACGGCATCGAGCGTAGGTTCCGCTGCGCTGCCATCGGTCTGGCCAGGCAGTTCCCGTTCGCGCGCCAGCTCATCAACACCGGCCGCATGGCGGTGGCCAACCGCTACACGCGCTCGCGCATCTGCGAGGCCACGGGCGGACAGTCGGTGCAGAACGTGGCCTTCGACTGGGCCGACGGTGGCAAGGGCCGGGTCAACGACCTGCTGCGCTGGGCCGACGGCGACCTGCTGCTGCTGGCCTTCAGCGACCTCGGCGGGGCAGCGCTGCAGCGCCTGCGCCAGCTCGCCGCCCACGCCCCGCTCAAAACCGTGCAGGTGCTGGGCACCGAGGACCGGCCCCAAGCGCGCGAGCATGTGCGCGACCCGCAGGGCCACCTGCAGGCGGCCTGCCATGTGTTCGGCCATGCCTGGGCCCTGGTGCGGCCCGACGGCTATCTGGCCGCCACCGGCGAGGCCGTGGACAGCGATCTGGTCGCGGCCGTGGAAAAGTCGCTCGGCCTGGCATGAGACGCGAGAAGGAAGACGCGATGAAAATCACCCCCCATTTCCAGGATGCCGACGGTTTCTACGAGCAGCTGCTCGACGCCCATGCAGGCCTGTCGCCGCAGGATTCCGAGCTGTTCAACGCCCGCCTGATCCTGCTGCTGGCCAACCAGGTCGGCGACGCCCGCGTGCTCAAGGAATGCATAGAGGCGGCGCGGCAGTTCGACACCGCGAGCGCCTGAGCCGGCACTCATACCGACTTGCGATCAGAAGTACAAGAAGAAGTCAGAAGTCCCTCGCTGCGTCGAGTAAGGCGGGGAGGGCGGGCGAACGGCTCCGTTCATGTCCCCCGACGAGGGCGTGCCGCCCTCGTCTCCTCCTTGACTTCACTGCGCCGTTCACCCGCCCTCCCCTTCGGGTCCACCACCGCTCCCGCGCCATCGCTTCGCACACCACGACGTCGGCTGGAGCGCTGCGGCGCGGTGTCGTGTGCAGTGAAGTCAAGGAGGAGGCGACGGCCAAAGGCCGGCGCCGGGGGACATGAACGGAACACGGCACCGCGTCGCAGCGCGATGAGGCTATCTCAATGAATGCAAGACCGTATGAGCCCGCGCGAGGCGGGGGTCGCGCTCAGGCCCCCTTGGCCTCGCCCATGGCGGGCGCGAGCTGCACGCGCAGCTCGCCCAGGTGCGCATGCAGGCGCTCGAGCGTGTCCTGGTCGAGGCCGCCGAACATCTGCTGCAGCCAGCGCGCATGCTGGCCCGCCATCACGAAAAAGGACGCACGCCCCCTGGCCGTGAGGCTGACGATCCAGGCGCGACGGTCGCTCGCGCTGCTGCGGCGCGCCACCAGGCCCTCGCGCTCGAGCTCCACGGTCAGGCCCGTGACGTTGCCGCCCGTCACCATGAGCTGGCGCGAAAGGTCGCGCATCCTCAGGCCTTCGGGATAGCGGTAGAGCTGGGCCAGGTAGTCGAAGCGCCCCAGCGAGATCGAAAACTCGGCGCGCAGGCGGCGGCGGATCTCGTCCTGGATCTCGGTCGTGCAGGCCAGCAGGCGCAGCCAGAGCTTGAGCGTGGCGTGGTCGCTGTCGCGCACGCGGGTCTCCAGGCCCAGGGCCTGGGCCTTGCGTGGAAGCTCGCGCGACGCTGTGTGATCCATGGCCTCGTCCTCCGGTCCGCGCTCTGCCAGCTCCATGTCGCCTCCTCAATCGACCCGAATCCGGCGCGCCCTGACCACCGGGCCAAACAGCGCCACCTCCTCCTGCACCAGGGCCTTGACCTCGGCCGGGCTCATGGCCACGGCGTCGGCCCCGACCTCGGCGAAGCGCGCCTTGATCGCCGGCTGGACCAGCAGGCGGTTGATCTCGCGGTTCATGCGGCTCACGTGCGCCGCGGGCATGGCGGCCGGCGCATAGACGGCGAAGGGCGCGTTGACGTAGACCTTGCCCGAACCCTCCTCCTCGAGCGTGGGCGCGCTGGGGTAGTTGGCCGTGCGCTGGCGGCTGGCCACGCCCAACAGCTTGAGCTTGCCTGCCTTGACGCTCTGGAACACCGTGCCCGGCGCGAACGCGAAGTCGATCTGGCCGGCCATCACGTCCTGGATCGCCGGGGCTGCGCCGCGGTAGGGAATGTGGGTGGCGAACAGGCCGGTGTTCTGCTTGAACAATTCACCCGCGATGTGGGGCGTGGTGCCGTTGCCGGCCGAGCCGTAGCTCAGCTTGCCCGGGTGGGCCCTGGCGTAGGCCACGAGCTCCTTCAGGCTGCCGGCCGGCAGGGTCGGTCGCGTGATCAGGAACAGCTGGGTGTTGGCCAGCAGCGCCACATGCTGCAGGTCCTTGGCGGGGTCAAAGGGCATGCGGTCGAACATCAGCGGGTTGACCGATTCGACGGTGGTCACGTTGACCATGAAGGTGTGCCCGTCGCCGCCGCTGCGCAGCAGCTCCATCGCCGCCAGGTTGCCGCTGGCGCCGCCGCGGTTGTCGATCACCACAGGCTGGCCCAGCGCCTCGCCGAGCTGCGGCGCCAGCATGCGCGCCATGACGTCGGCCAGGCCGCCGGGCGGGAAGGCCACCACCAGGCGCACCGGCTTGGCTGGCCAGGGCGCCGTCTGTGCCAGCGCCCCGGCCGCCGCCAGGCCCAGCGCGGCCAGCAGCAGGCAGCGGCGCATCGTTCGCAGGACAGAGGATTTCATGTTGCTTCCTTCCTAGGGGTTGAGAGGGCCGCGCATTCAGAGCGCGAGGCTGCCGACGCTGGTGCCGCCGCAGACGTAGAGCACCTGGCCGGTGACGAAGCTGTTGGCCGGGTCGGCGAAGAAGCCCACGGCGCGCGCCACGTCGGCCGACTCGCCGAGGCGGCGCACGGGCACGGACTGGGCCAGCTGGCGCTCCTTGTCGCTGCCCTGCTCGACCACGTCGTAGAACATGTCGGTGCGGATCGGGCCGGGCGCCACCACGTTGACCGTGATGCCCTCGGGCGCGAGCTCCAGCGCCCAGGTGCGCGCCATGCCCAGCATGCCGGCCTTGGTGGCCGAATAGCTGGTGCGCGTGGCCAGGCCCAGCGCCGCGCGCGAGGACAGCAGCACCACGCGGCCGAAGCGCTGCTGCCGCATGCGCGGCAGCGCGGCCTGCAGCAGCTGGATCGCGCAGCCCAGGTGCAGGTCGACCAAGGCGTCCAGATCGTCGAGCTTCACGTCCGGCAGCAGGGCCGCCCGGATCACGCCCGCGTTGTGCACCAGCGTGCTCACCTCGTGGCGCGCCACCATCTCGCGCACCGCCTCGCCGGTGGCGGCGCGGTCGCTCAGGTCGACTTCGATGCTGTGCAGCCTGGGGTGGTCGATCTCGGTGCGCCGGCGCGCGAGCGAGACCACCTCGTAGCCCTGGGCCAGCAACTGCTCGCAGATCACCTTGCCTATGCCTGCGCTGCCGCCGGTGACGGCCGCGACCTTGGGGGGATGCGCCGCGCTCATGCCGGAGCTCCGACCAGGGCCAGCACGCGCAGCGGGCTGCCGCTGCCCTGCTGGATCTTGAGCGGCGCGCTGAGGACGACCGCGCCGGTGGGCGGCAGCTGGTCCAGGTTGGTCAGGCATTGCAGGCCGTACTTGCCGGCGCCGTGCATCAGCGAATGGCAGGGATAGGGCGGGCGCAGGTGATAGCCCTGGCCGGCGTCCGTGCCTATGGCCTCCGAGCCGAAACCCAGCACATCGCGCTGCTCGACCAGGAAGCGCACGGCCTCGGTGCTGGGCCCGGGCGTGTGCTGGCCCGTGGCGTCGAAATTCTGGAAGGCCTCGGCGTCCCGCTGCCGGGACCAGCGGTGCGACCAGTCGGTGCGCATCAGCACCCAGGCGCCTGACGGTATGCGGCCATGGGCCTGCTCGAAAGCCGCTATGTCGGCCACCGTCATCAGGTAGTCGGGGTCGGCCTCGGCCTGCTTGGAGCAGTCGATCACGCAGGCCGGCGCGACGAAATGCTGCACCGGTATGGTGTCCACCGCGTTGTGGGGCAGGTCGCGGCCCGAGATCCAGTGGATGGGCGCGTCGAAATGGGTGCCGGTGTGCTCGCCGCAGGAGAAGTTGTTCCAGTACCAGCCGGGGCCGCGTTCGTCGTAGGCCGAGATCTGCTCGACACGAAACGGCTGGCACTGCCCCATCTCGGGCGGCAGGGCGATGGCGGGGAACTCGGGCGCTAGGGTCTGCGTGAGGTCGACCACGCGGACGCTGCCGCTGGCCAGCGCGGCCACCAGGCCGCTGAGGATGGTGTTGTCGCTCATTTCAAGAACCTCCTGCCGCGAGCTCGCGCTCGAGCACCTTGGGGTTGTCGCGCCAGCGGCTCAGCCATTCCTGGGCCACGTCGCCCGGGTAGACGTCTTCGATGCCGTCCTGCAGCGCGCGCACGATGCTCGACGCCAGTGCGGAAGGCGCGAGCTTAGGCGGCGGCAGGCTCTGGTTCCACTCGTCGTCCACCGGCCCGGGGAAGACGTTGAGCACGCGTATGCCGGCGGGCCGCATCTCGGCGCGCAGGCACTGGGCCAGCGACAGCGCCGCGGCCTTGGAGGCCGAGAAGGTGCCGTGCGGCGGAAAGTTGGCCAGCGCATAGACCGACAGCAGGTTGACCCAGGCCGTGGCATGGGCCACGCCGTCGGCCGCCCTGCCCCTGAGCGCCGGCCCGAAGGCCTGGGCCAGGCGCAGCAGGCCGAAGTAGTTGACCTCCATCTCGGCCTTGGCGACGTCGGTGCCGCGGCGCGCGGCGATGCCGAAGCCGCGGTGCAGCTCGGCCGTGTTGACCAGGATGTCGACCTTGCCGCCGATCTCGCCGGCGAGCTCGCCCACCGAGCGCTCGTCGCTCACATCCAGCGGCACCAGCGTGACCTGGGGCAGCGCCGCCAGCTCGGCCAGGCCCGGCAGCTTCTTCCAGGGCTCGGCGTGGCCGACCCAGACGATGTCGGCCCCGGCCTTGACCAGGGCACGCGCCACGGCCTGGCCCACGGCGGTCTTGCCGTCGGTGACCAGCGCCTTGCGGAACTTGGGGTCGCTGCCCATCTCGCGCAGCATCTTGTCGTCAGCCATATGGGGTGTCTCCTTCTCGGGAAATCCGATCAGCACCGCGCTGCCCGCGCGGTCCAGCCGCGCGCCCACGCGCACGCGCTGCGGCGCCGGGCCGACCTCGCTGTGCAGGTGCACCATCACGCTCGGTCCGGCGTCCAGCCGCACCATGCCCAGCCGCCAGGGCAGGCGCTCGCGGAAATAAAGGTCGTTGCTGTGGTCCAGCCGGGTTTCGGCCAGCAGCTCGCCGGCGCCCGACTGCGGCCGCCAGCGCAGCCACTCCGAGACGCAGCAGTGGCAGGCCTCGCGCGGGGGGTACTGCACGGCGCCGCAGTCCTCGCAGACCTGCAACTCGAAGCGGCCTTCCGCGGCCGCCGCCGTGAGGCCCAGGGCCACGCGGCCGCGCGCGCCGGGTGGCAGGTTGATCTGGGGCGTGCGCAGAACCGGGTTCTTGCGCGGGGGACGGGGCATGGGGATGCTCATTCCGGCCTCCCCAGGATCACGGCGCCGGTGCACAGGCAGCGGTCGTAGGTCACCATGCCGAAGCCGCCCACCAGGCCCAGCCGGGCCTCGGGCACGGCGCGCGCGCCGGCCTGATCGGTGAGCTGGCGCAGGGTTTCGGTCAAGCCGAGGAAGCCGCCGGCCGCGCCGGCCTGGCCGGCCGAGAGCTGGCCGCCGCTGGTGTTGTTGGGGAAATCGCCGTCGCGCGTCAGGCGGTGCGCACGCACGAAGGCCGGGCCCTCGCCCTTGTCGCAGAAACCCAGGTCCTCGAACTGCATCATCACGATCACGGGGTAGTCGTCGTAGGTCTGCACGAAGTCGATGTCGGCCGGCTGCACGCCGGCCATGGCGTAGAGCTCGTTGCGGTCCACCCGCCAGCCGCCGCGCAGCATCACCGGGTCGTCGGCGTAGGCGTTGTGGCGCTCGATGGCGCCGCGCAGCAGGGCGTGCGGCAGGGCCAGCGCGCGCGCGCGCGCCTCGCTCATCACCAGGAAGGCTTCGGCGCCCGCGCAGGGCATCACGCAGTCGAACAGATGGATAGGGGCCGAGATGGGCTTGGCCGCCAGGTAGTCGTCCAGCGACAAGGCCTTCTTGAACAGCGCGTTCGGGTTCTTCAGCGCGTTGCTGCGCTGGGCCACGGCGATGCGGCCGAAGTCCTCGCGCGTGGCGCCGCAGCGGCGCATGTAGTGGTCGGTGATGAAGGCGAACATCGAATTCGGGCCGCCCGCGCCGTAGGGGTAGGTGGCGTCGCGCGCGAAGTCGCTGAAGCTGCCCAGCGTCTGGCGGAAGGAGTCGACATGGTTGGTGTCGGCGCCGATGCAGGCCACGATGTCGGCGTCGCCCGCCTGCACCGCGCGCGCGGCGCGGCGCAGGGCCATCACGCCCGAGGCGCCGCCGGTGGGGAGATGGTCCAGCCAGCGCGGCGACAGCCCCAGGTGCTGGGTCACGCCCACGGCCGTGTCGGGCGCGAGCGAGAAGCTGCTGACCGTGAGGCCGTCGATCTGCGCCTTGGCCAGGCCCGACTGCTGCAGCAGCGCCTGCACCGCGCGGCCGATGAACCAGTGCGCGCCGCGCGTGCTGTAGCGCTCGTAGGGCACGGTGACGGGCACGGCCACGGCCACGCCGTCATAGCCTTTGCGTCCTTGAAGAGGGGCCATCGCCGGCGCTTCCGTTCACTCGACCCGGATGCCCGCGCTCTTGATGATGCGCGCGAACTTGACCTGGTCGTCCCTGATGGTCTGGGCGAACTGCTCGGGCGTGCCGGCCACCACCGTCATGCCCACGCCCGTCAACAGCTCGCGGGTTTCGCGCAGCTGCAGGATGCGCACCAGCTCCTGGTTGAGCTTGGCCAGGATGGCCCGGTCCACGCCGGCGGGGGTCACGAAGCCTATCCAGGTCACCAGGTCCACGCCCGGCGCGCCGGCCTCGGCCAGCGTCGGCACCTCGGGCAGCAGCGGGCTGCGCTGGCGGCTGGTGACCGCCAGCGGCCGCACCTTGCCAGCCTTGAGGTGGGGCATGGCCGGGCCGAGCGCGTCGAAGATCACCGGCACGGTGCCGCCGACCGCGTCGGTCATGGCCGGGGCGCCGCCCTTGTAGGGCACGGCCAGCAGGTCGGCACCGGTGCTGGCCTTGAAGACCTCGCCGGCCACCTGGGCCGGCAGCGCGCCATGGGCGTAGGCCAGCTGGCCGGCGCGCGTCTTGGCCAGGGCCAGCAGGTCCTTGACGCTGTGCGCCGGCACGGCGGGGTGCACCGCCAGCACCATGGGCATGGTGATGGCCAGGGTCACCGGCGCGAAGCTGCTCACCGGATCGTAGGGCAGCTTGGCATAGAGGGCCTGGTTCATCGCCAGCGTCGAATCGATGGCCACGAACAGGGTGTAGCCGTCGGGCGCGGCCTTGGCCGCGGCCTCGGCGCCGATCACGGTATTGCCGCCGGGACGGTTGTCCACCAGCACCGGCACCTTCCAGCTCTCGCCCAGGCGGGCGGCGACGGTGCGCGCCACCAGGTCGCTGCCGCCGCCCGGCGGAAACGGCACGATGATGCGTATGGCCCGACTCGGGTAGTTGTCCTGGGCCCAGGCTGTCAGGGACAGCAAGGCGGCCCACAGCAGCACGACGAGGGTTCGGATCGGGTTCATGCGGACATCTCCTGTACGGATAAGAAAAGGGTGAGCAGCCTCAGCGCGCCAGCTTGTAGCCGGCGGCTTCACGGTCCCAGGTGCGCTCGGTCACGCCGCGCTCGCGCAGCTTGAACTTCTGCACCTTGCCGTTCTCCGTGGCCGGCAGCTGGGCCAGGTATTCGACATAGCGCGGCACGGCGAAATAGGCCATGCGGGTTTCGCAAAAACGCATCAGCTCGGTCTCGTCCAGCTGGGCGCCCTCGCGCAGCACGATGGCGGCCATGGCCTCGTCCTCGGCCATCTCACTCTTGACCGGGAACACCGCCGCGACCTCGATCGCCGGATGGCTGAGCAGCACCTGCTCGACCTCGTAGGACGAGATGTTCTCGCCGCGCCGGCGGATCGCGTCCTTGAGCCGGTCCATGAAGCTGAAGTAGCCGTCCTGGTCGCACACCACCCGGTCGCCGGTGTGGAACCACAGGTTGCGCCAGGCCTCCACGGTCTTGTCGGCCATGCCGAAATAGCCGGAGGCAAAGGCGAAGGGCTCGCTGGCGCGCAGCAGCAGCTCGCCCGGCTGGCCGCGCGGGACTTCGTTGTCCTCCCCGTCGACCACGCGCGCCTCGAAGCCCGGGCGCAGCTTGCCCATGGTGCCCGGCCGCTGCTCGGGCAGTTCGGCGCCGATGACGAAGTTGGTCTCGGTCGAGCCGTAGCCGTCGAGCAGCTGCAAGCCGAAGCGCTCGCTGAATTCAGAGTGGAACTGCGGCGGCACGCCTGGGGCCAGGGCGATGCGCACGCGGTGCGCCCGGTCCTGCGGCGTGGCGGGCTTGGACAGCAGGATGGGCACCATGGCGCCGAGCACATAGGTGACCGTGGCCTGGTGCCGGGCCAGCGAGGCCCAGAACGCCGAGGCCGAGAAGCGCTTCTCGACCACCAGGGTCGAGCCGCTGAGCAGCGCCTGGAAGAAGGCGTTCATGGCGTTGGTGTGGAACAGCGGCAGCGTGGTCAGCAGCACCTCGCCTTCGCCCAGGCCCAGCAGCATGCCGCTGTGCGCGCCCCACCAGAAGAACTGCGCGTGCGGACAGCACACGCCCTTGGACAGGCCCGTGGTGCCCGAGGTGTAGAGAATGGCCAGCGTGTCGCCGGGGCGCACCGGCGCCGCAGGCGTGCAGGCCTCGGGCTGCGCCGTCGGGAAGGCCGTGCAGCGCGGGTCGGCGCCCGCGGCCGGCTCGGCGCCGACCAGCCAGATGGCCTCCAGCGGCAGGCGCCCCGCGTCCAGCCCCTCCAGGGCCTGCACCGCCTGAAGCCCCTCGCCCTCGGTCACCAGCAGGCGGGCGCCGGAGTTCGTCAGGATGTGGCGCAGCTGCGCCCCGCGCGACGCGGTGTTGATCGGCACGGTGACAGCGCCTATCCAGGCGCAGCCCAGGAAGATCTGCATGAACTCGGCCCGGTTGGAGCACAGCAGGGCGACGCGGTCGCCAGCACCCACCCCCGCCGCGCGCAGCGCCGCACCGTAGGCTTGCGCCTGTCGCAGGGCCTCGGCGTAGCTCCAGCGCACTTCGCCGGCGGCGAACAGCAGGCGGTCACCGAAGCGCCGGGCCTGCCGCTCCAGCATCAGAGGCAGGCTGCGATCCTGCGGGGCGAAGGCATCGGCAAGCGCGGTCAACATGTCCATGGGTAATCCTGACAGGGGGCGGTTTGGCGGGAACGAAGCCTCACATGAAGAGCTGGATGTTGCCGAAGGCCGCATCGCAGTTGACCAGGTCGACGCGCTTGAGCCGCATGCGCAAGCCGCCTTCCTGGCGCACCAGGGTATGGGTGGCCCAGCCCGCGTAAAGCGTCTGCTCGTCGCGCCGGGCTTCGAAGTAATGGAAGGCGGTGCGGCAGGTGTAGACGCCGCTCTCGTCGTCGCGCGTGCTCACCACGGGCTGCTGCAGCAGGTGGTGGCAGCGGCTGGTGGGCTGCTGCGAGTAGGTGCGCGCGCCGTGCAGGCGGGCGATGCGCACCTGCAGCAGCAGCTTGTCCTCGTAGAGCAGGGAGGCATGCAGCCTGGGGTCGGTCTGGCCATGGGCCAGCGGCATCCAGTAGCGGCCGTCGTCCGTGAACAGCGCCAGCCAGTCGTCGAAGCGCAGCTCGTCGAGCAGGCTGGCCTCGGCGACGATGAAGTCGATCAACTGCTGGTTCGTGGGCTGGCTCATGCCTTCGCTCCTTCGCTCATGCTGGCGGTCATGAAGCGGACCCAGGCGCGCATCTGGCTGCGCATCTGCCATTCGTTGGTGCCGTTGGTCACCACGTTGGCCTGGCCCCGCTCCGCGGGGTCGTACAGGCGGCCCACGTTGATCCACTGCGAGCCGCGCGAATGCAGGCCCTGCTGGGCGCGCTCGTACATTTCCAGGTCGTCGTGGCCGACCACCGAGGTGGGCGCGTTGACCAGGCGGTTGTACATGAGGGTGCGCTCCAGCAGCAGGTCGGGCGCGCCTACCAGCCGGAAGGTCCAGCTCTCGACCAGCGTCTTGTCCACCGCCAGCGGCTTGAAGATGCGCAAGGTCTGTATCGGCCCCTTGACCATGATGTTGGGAAAATACACCGTGTTGTGGCGTATGTCTTGCAGGATCCGGCGCGCCCTCTCCTCGCCATGGGCTGCGACCATGCTTTCCCAGTAGCCCGGGGCGGGCGAGTAGGCCGCATGGATGGAATCGCTGACGCCGGTGTGGCCATGCCCGTTGTCCCACACGCGTATGCCCATGTTCTCGAAGAACTCGTAGGGGCTGACGAAGGGCGCAAACAGCTCCACCGCCATGGGCTTGGGCGTGCCCTCGGGCGCCTGCTCCCAGACCTTGACCGCGGTGCCGGCCGAGGACTCGTGCGCCACCATGGGATGGCAGGTGTCGGTCTGGTTGTCCACCAGCATCTTCCAGTTGCAGTGGTGCATGTAGCGCATCACGCCGCCGGCCACCTCCAGCCGTCCCTCGGGCGAGCGGTCGACCATGTTGTCCAGCGTGGAGAGCGAGGCGCCGAAGAACGCCTCGAAACCCAGGCCCTCGGGGTTGAGACGGCAGAAGACGAAGTCGCGGTAGACCTGCACGGCGCCGACGCTCGCCATGCCACGGCTGGCTTCGCAGGACTCGAAGCCGGTGTTGTCGTAGCCCTTCTTCAGCGGAATGGACAGCAGCTTGCCGTCGGTGCGGAAGGTCCAGGCATGGTAGGGGCAGCGGAAGAACTTGCCGGTGTTGCCGCAGCCCTCGGGGGCGATTTGCACGCCCTTGTGCGGGCAGCGGTTGTACAGCACCTTGATGCTGCCGTCGGTGTGGCGCACCATCACCACGGGCTGGTCGCCCACCGTGGTGCCGAAGTGGTCGCCGGCCTTGGGCACCTGGCTGGCATGGCCCACGTAGACCCAGGTGTTGGCGAACAGGTGCGCCATCTCGAGGGCGAAGACTTCCTCGTCGATGTAGCAGTCCTTGTGCACCTCGGTGTCGCGCACCAGGGCCGCCACCGCCCTCGGATTGTTCTGGTACTTGGCCATGACGCCTCAATCGAGCTTGATGTTCGCGGTGCGGATCACGCGGCTCCAGCGCTCGCGCTCCTGTGCGGCATAGCGCGCCGATTCGGCCGGCGTGGTGGGCAGGGGCTCGATGCCCAGCACCTGCATGCGCGCCTTGATCTCGGTGCTGTTGAGCGCCTCGTTCAGCGTCCTGTTCAGCAGCGCCACCGTGGCCGGCTTGGCGCCGGCGGGCGCCACCAGCGCCTGCCAGGCATAGGCCTCGAAGCCGCTCAGGCCCTGCTCGATCAGCGTGGGCACCTCGCCCATGGTCTTGAGCCGCTGCGCGCTGGCCACGCCGATGGCGCGCACCTTGCCCGAGCTGATGAAGGCGCCGCCGCTGGAGGTGTCTACGAACATGAACGGCAATTGCCCGCCCACCAGGTCGGCGATCGCCGGGGCCGCGCCGCGGTAGGGCACATGGCTCAGCGTCAAGCCGGTCTGGGCGCGAAACAGCTCGGTGACCAGGTGGTGCGGGCTGCCCGCGCCGGGACTGCCATAGCTCATTCCCTTGGGGTCGCTCTTGGCCCAAGCCAGGAATTCCCCGAGGTTCCTCACCGGCGCACTCGGGTGCACGACCAGCACCAGCGGAAAGCGGGCGATCATGCCCACGGGCGTGAAGTCCTTGTCCGCGCTGTAGCTGAGCCGGCTGTAGAGGAAGGGATTGGCCGCCAGGATGGCCGAGTCGGCCGTGAACATCAGGTGCTCGGCGTCCCTGGCCTTGGCCACGTAGTCGGCCGCGATGTTGGCGCCCGCGCCGGGCTTGTTGCTCACGAAGACCGGCCGGTTCAGGCTGCGCCCCATGGCTTCGGCGAGCATGCGCGCCACGGCATCCGAGCCGCCGCCGGGCGCGTAGCCCACCACCCATTCGATGGGCTTGCCGTCGCCCGGCGAGGCCATGACCACCAGCGGAAACATGGCCAGCGCGATGCACATCAAGAGTCTCAAGATCATGGCGGTTCTCCCGGGTGAGGAAAAGAGGAAGGGGGACGAGCTCAGAGGTCCAGCACCAGGCGCCGTCCCTTGGCGCGCGAGATGCAGATCTGGATCAGCTTGCCGGCGGCCTTCTCTCCGGCGCTCAGCACGTAATCGCGGTGGTCGACCTCGCCTTCGATCACAGGCACGGCGCAGACCCCGCATTCGCCGCGCTTGCAGTCGAACAGCGGGTCGCAGCCCTGGTCGATCAGGCAGTCCAGAATGGTCTGGTCGGCGGGCACGGTGCAGCTCTTGCCGCTCTGGGCCAGCACCAGCTCGAAGGCATGGTCGCCCGCCTGTGCCGGCGGGGCGGAGAACAGCTCGAAGTGCACGCGCTCGCTGGGCCAGCCGCGCGCCTGGGCCTGCCCCAGCACGGCGTCGAGCATGGGCTTCGGGCCGCAGACGTAGAGCCTGTCGCTGGCGCCGCAACCCTCGATGAGGGCTGCTACGTCGAGCGGCGCGCCCGCTTCCGTGTCGGCGTGCACGGCCAGTCCGTCGCCAAGCAGCCCCTGCAGCTCGGGCAGGAAGGCCATGAGCTCACGGCTGTGCCCGGCGTAGACCATGGTCACGGGCCGGCCCTGGGCCCGGCATTGCGCGGCCATGCCGATCAGGGGCGTGACGCCTATGCCGCCCGCCACCAGCACGGTGCGGCCCGGGTGCTGACCGAGAGGGAAGTCGTTCCGGGGCGGCTCTATGGTGAGCGAATCGCCCGCCTGCAGCGCATGCATGAAGCGCGAGCCGCCCCGGCCCTCGTCCTCGCGGCGCACGGCGATCCGGTACTGCGCGGGCGCGCCGGCAGCAGCGGGGTCGCCGCCCAGGTCGATCAGTGAGTAGTGGCGCCAGTCGCTCGCCCCATCGGCAAGGGCCACCTGCACCCGCACATGGGCGCCTGCACTGAAGCCCGGCAAGGCGCTGCCGTCGCGGGCGCTCAGCGTGAGGCAGCGGATCAGCGGGTTGATCGTCTGAACCTGGGCGACTTGAACCTGGATCGTTTCCATGGGACCTCCTTCAGACCAGGGCGTGTCGAACCAGCAGCGTTTGCAGCTGCTTGCCGTGCTCGTCGGCCAGCGCCGCATCGCGCAACTCGCGCAGCAGGGCGGGCGCCAGGCTGGCGCCGGCCCGCTGCACCGCGGCCATCAGGGACTGGTAGTTTTTCAGGCCCCTCGCATGGGTGTCGCTGTAGCCCTTGACCAGGCGCTGGCATTGCGCCACCTCTACGGCCAGCGCAGGGTTGTGCTGCGCGGCCTGCGTGATCTGCGCCAGCCACTGCTCGATGCGCGCGTTCTCGATCTGGTAGCGCAGGGTGGCGCGCCGCATGCCGCGCAGGCGCGCCAGGCCCCACAGCAGCAGGTAGCCGCGCAGCGAGCTGGTGGTCACGACCCGGCCCTGCTGCGTCAGGCGCGCCACCAGGCGATGCAGCGCATGCGGCCGGGCGAGCCAGCGGCCCAGGGCGACCGGCAGGGTTTCGCAGATCTCCTCGATGCGCGGGTGCATGAACTCGTTGATCGCGAGCTGCTGGCCAGGCTGCAGCCGGACCTCGCCGCGCACCCGCTCGAAGCGGGTCCCCCGGGTCTTGAGGTCGGCCACGCGTATGGTGTCCTCGTAGCTCATCCACAGCGCCAGGTGCCGCGCGGTCTCGCGCAGCAGCGCGCCGCTGCCGTCGCCCGGCAAGGCATGGACCCGGGCCAGGCGGTCCAGGTAGAGCCCGGCATAGGCGGGATCCTGGTAGTCGATCAGGCGGCGAATGCCCTCGGTGATCAGCGGCTGCGCAGGGTCGGGGAAGGCGCTGCGCGCGCGCTCCAGCAGGGCCGCCACCTCGGGGTCGCGCGGCTGCGGCGGCGGCTGCGCTGACTGCACCGCAACGGGGGGCGCGGCCGCTTCGTCGGCCTGCGCATGGCCCAGGCCAAAGGCCTTCAGGCTGGGCTTCACGCCCACGCCGCCGCGCTCTATCGTGGCCTCGAACTGGGCGCGGCTGAACGGCAGCACGCCGGTGGCCGCGAGTGCGCCGAACAGCACGGCGCTGATCACGCTGCCCGACTGCTCGGCCGCCTGGGCCATGTCGAAGCGCACGAAGCGCTTGGCGGCCTTGCTGGCATGGGCGATCAGTTCGTCGCCGTCGACGCGGCCGTCGCCCATGGCGGTCTTCTCGGCGATCGAGTAGACGCGATGGGTCGAGGCCACCAGCGTGGTGCGGTCCTGGGTGACCAGGCCGCGCTGCACCGCGCGCCCGGCCTCCATGAGCTCGGAGGCGAGCACCACGTCCACGTCGCCCGGCAGGGGCATCAGCGCCAGCACCGGCTGGCCGCCGTCTCTGCGGGCCTGGGCCTCGGGGAAGAGCTCGACGTAGTAGATGGTGGCGCCGGTGCGCTGGGCCACGCCGGGCACCGAGGTGGTCTGTGCGATGTAGCCGTTGTGCTCGCCCAGATCGACGATCCAGTCGGCCAGCACGCCGCCGCCCTCCCCGCCCATGGCGAGGATCGCGATCTTGATGGGTTGTGGTGAGTTCATGATCAGGCCTGCGCAGGGCCGCCCCAAGGCAGGCCTGGGCCCCCTCGGGGGGCAGCGATACACGTAGTGATGAGCGTGGGGGCTGTCATATTTCCTCAAAAGGCGTAGCGCGCGAGCCGGCGCTGGTCGCGCGCCTGCAGCCAGCCGATCACGGCGCGGCCCAGGCGCTCGCGCAGGCGGTCCCAGCGCGTGGGGTTGCTCACGATCTGCGCGCGGTAGAACGAGGGGCAGAGCACAGCCGCGTGCGAGACCTCGCCGCACAGGCCGCAGCCCACGCAGCTGTCCAGCACGGTCGCCACCGGGTCGGTGCGCAAGGGGTCGGGATTGGGCTTGACCGACAGCGAGGGGCAGCCCGACAGGCGTATGCAGGAGTGGTCGCCGGTGCAGGTGTCCGGGTCGACGCCGAAACGCTCGCGCACCACCCGCTGGCCGCTGGCCACCGCGGCACGCTGCCTGGGCTTTTCGCGGCGCTGCTTGTTGAGCATGCACTCGCTCTGGGCCACCAGCACCTTGGGCCCCTTCTCGGTCGTGGTCAGGGCCTCGCGCAGCGTGGCCATCATGGTCTTGAGGTCGTAGGTGCGCCGCACGGTCTTGACCCAGTTCACGCCCACGCCGCGCACGGCCTGCTCGATCGCATGGTTGGTGCTGCGCGTGGGGTTGAGTGCCTTGGACGAGAGGATGTCCTGGCCGCCGGTGGCCGAGGTGTAGCTGTTGTCGACCACGATGGTCAGGTTGTCGCTGCGGTTGAACACCGCGTTGGCGATGCCGCTGGTCAGGCCGTTGTGCCAGAAGCCGCCGTCGCCCATGACCGAGATCGCGCGCTTGGCGGCGGGCACGTTGAGCGCCGCGGCGCCGGCCGCGCCCAGGCCATAGCCCATGGTGGTGTTGCCCAGGTTGAACGGCGGCAGAATGGAGAACAGGTGGCAGCCGATGTCGGCGCTCACATGGTGCTCGCCGAGCTCGCGCTCGACCAGCTTCATCGCGGTGAAGATCGGCCGCTCGGGGCAGCCGGTGCAAAAGCCCGGCGGGCGGGCGTGCACGCTGGCTTCGATAGCGCTCTTGGGTGCGGCCACGATGGGGATGAGCTTGCGCTCGCGCGAAGCCGCCTCGGGCTGCGAGGCCGGCTGCAGCCGGCCATGCGCGGCGAGAAAGGCGCGCAAGCCCTGCAGCACCGCCGCCGTGGTGTACTCGCCGGCCACGGGCAGGACATCCTTGCCATGCAGCGCGGTGGCCGAGCCGGCCTGGCGCAGGATGGCCGCGACGTTCTGCTCGACGAAATTGGGCTGCCCCTCCTCGACCACCAGCAGCGCACGCTTGGCCTGGCAAAAGCGCAGCAGCTCGGCGTCGACCAGCGGGTAGGCCACGTTCATCACGTACAGCGGCAGCTGGGTGTTGCCGTAGGCGTCGGCCAGGCCGAGCTGCTGCAGCGCGCGGATCAGGGTGTTGTAGCAGCCGCCCTGCACCGCGATACCCAGATCGTCGATGCCGCCGGCGCCGGCCGGGAAGAACTCGTTGAGCCCGCGCTCCTCGATGAAGCTCAGGGCCGCGGGCCAGCGCTCTTTGATCTTCTCCTGCTCGTGCACGAAGCTCGCGGGCGGCAGCACGATGCGGCTCACGTCGCGCTGCGGCTGCTCCATGGCCTGCTGTATGGTGTAGCTGGGCCGGCGGTTGTCGGACGCGACGAACTCGCCGTGCACATGGCAGGCGCGGATGCGCAGCTGCAGCATCACGGGCGTGCGGCTGGCTTCGGACAGCTCGAAGCCGTCCTTCACGGCCTGCACGATGCTGGGCAGGTTGGGCCGCGGATCGAGCAGCCAGATCTGCGACTTCATGGCGAAGGCATGGCTGCGCTCCTGCATGATCGAGGAGCCCTCGCCGTAGTCCTCGCCCACGATCACCAGCGCGCCGCCGGTGACGCCGCCCGAGGCCAGGTTGGCCAGCGCGTCGGAGGCCACGTTGGTGCCCACCGTCGCCTTGAAGGTGACGGCGCCGCGCAGCGGGTAGTTGACCGAGGCCGCCAGCGTGGCAGCCGCCGTGGCTTCGCTGGCGCTGTTCTCGAAGCGTATGCCATGCTCGCTCAGGATGTCCTGCGCGTCGGCCAGCACGTCCATCAGGTGCGAGATCGGCGCGCCCTGGTAGCCCGCGACGTAGTTCACGCCCGACTCGAGCAGGGCCTTGGTCACGGCCAGGATGCCCTCGCCGCGGAACACCTCGCCCGCGCCCAGGCGCAGTTTCTTGACCTCTTCGACGAACGAGCGTTCAGCCATGGACTTCCTTTGAGCGACTTCGGTTATCGGGCATATATATGATTTTGGATGGATTCTAGGATCGCATCGTTTAAAAGTAAATCAATCCAAAATCATCGTTTTCCCTGACCAAGCAACGGACATGCCAGCCATGCGCCCGCAGGCCCACCGCTATGATTGGCCACATGCCCCGCACCGAGAAACTGCCCTTCGTCGACGACTATCTGGCCGCCCTGCTGGCACAGGCCAGCCTGCTGATCTCCACCGAGTTCCACAGAGTGGTGCAGGCCAACGGCTTCTCGGTGTCGGAGTGGCGCATCCTGGCCACCCTGACCGGCAGCGAGGGCATGAGCATCGGCGGCCTGGCCCAGGTGTCCGTCACCAAGCAGCCCACCGTCACGCGGCTGCTCGACCGCATGGAGCTCAAGGGCTATGTCGAGCGCGTGCCCCATGAAACGGACCGGCGCATCACCTTGGTGCGCATCACGCCCAAAGGCCAGAAGATCGTGGCCAGCCTGATCGAGCAGGCCAAGCAGCACGAGCATCGCGTGCTGGAGCCGTTCGGCCTCAAGCGCGCCGACGAGCTCAAGACCACCTTGCGGCGCATCATCGAGCTGCACCGGCCTTGGCCCTGAGGCGGGAGCCGCCCCCGGGGCGGCCACCCGCCCCAAGTAAAATCGGCGCATCCCGCAACCTGCTTGCAACGGCATCCCCCGGGGATGCCGTTTTTCATTCCGTTTTCCGTTTTGGGTTTCCCATGTCCGACACCGTCCAGCAACCCGGCCTCGCGTCCCTGTCCAAGTCCTTCGAACCCGCCGCCCTCGAAGCCCACTGGGGCCCCGAGTGGGAAAGGCGCGGCTACGGCGTGGCGGGCTTCCGCGGCAGCCAGGCGCCCCAGGCCGGCGCACCGGCGTTCGCCATCCAGCTGCCGCCGCCCAACGTGACCGGCACCCTGCACATGGGCCACGCCTTCAACCAGACCATCATGGACAGCCTCACGCGCTACCACCGCATGATGGGCTTCAACACGGCCTGGATCCCCGGCACCGACCACGCCGGCATCGCCACCCAGATCGTGGTCGAGCGCCAGCTCCAGGCCCAGGGCATCAGCCGCCACGACATGGGGCCGACCCCGGCCGAGGCGCGCAAGAACTTCGTCGCCAAGGTCTGGGAGTGGAAGGAGCAGTCGGGCAACACCATCACCACCCAGATGCGCCGCATGGGCGACAGCGTGGACTGGAGCCGCGAGTACTTCACCATGGACGACAAGCTGTCCAAGGTGGTGGCGGAGACCTTCGTGCAGCTCTACCAGCAGGGCCTGATCTACCGCGGCAAGCGCCTGGTCAACTGGGACCCGGTACTGAAAACCGCCGTGTCCGACCTCGAGGTGGAAAGCGAGGAGGAGGAAGGCTTCCTCTGGCACATCGCCTACCCGCTGGTCAACGGCCAGGGCCACCTGACGGTGGCGACCACCCGCCCCGAGACCATGCTGGGCGACGTGGCGGTGATGGTGCATCCCGAGGACGAGCGCTACAAACACCTGATCGGCCAGTACGTGAAGCTGCCGCTGTGCGGGCGCGAGATCCCGGTGATCGCCGACGCCTACGTGGACAAGGCCTTCGGCACCGGCGTGGTCAAGGTCACGCCGGCGCACGACGTGAACGACTACGCCGTGGGCCAGCGCCACCAGCTGCCCATCATCGGCGTGCTGACCCTGGACGCGGCCGTCAACGACAACGCGCCCGAGAAATACCGCGGCCTGGACCGCTTCGTGGCGCGCAAGGCGGTGGTGGCCGACCTCGAGGCCGTGGGCCTGATGGTCGAGGTCAAAAAGCACAAGCTCATGGTGCCGCGCTGCGCGCGCACCGGCCAGGTGGTCGAGCCCATGCTGACCGACCAGTGGTTCGTCGCCATGAACAAGGCCCCCACGCTCCCCGCTGCGCGTGGTTCGCTGCCCCCCGGGGGGGCCGGCGCCGGGGACCAGGTCAGCGACACCCGCTCCATCGCGCAGAAGGCCATCGACGCCGTGGCCTCGGGCCAGGTCAGCTTCGTGCCCGAGAACTGGGTCAACACCTACAACCAGTGGATGAACAACATCCAGGACTGGTGCATCTCGCGCCAGCTCTGGTGGGGCCACCAGATCCCTGCCTGGTACGACGAGCAGGGCCAGGTCTACGTGGCGCGCAACGAGGCCGAGGCCCAGGCGCAAGCGGACAAGGTGTCGCCGGGCAAGCAGCTCACGCGCGACCCCGACGTGCTCGACACCTGGTACTCCTCGGCGCTGGTTCCCTTCTCCACACTAGGCTGGCCCGAGGCCCTGGAAGACGGCTCGGCGACCAAGGACTACGACCTCTACCTGCCCTCCAGCGTGCTGGTCACCGGCTACGACATCATCTTCTTCTGGGTCGCCCGGATGATCATGATGACCACCCACTTCACGGGCCGCGTGCCGTTCCGCCATGTCTACATCCACGGCCTGGTGCGCGACGCCCAGGGCAAGAAGATGAGCAAGTCCGAGGGCAACGTGCTGGACCCGGTGGACCTGATCGACGGCATCGCGCTCGCGCCCCTGCTCGACAAGCGCACCACCGGCCTGCGCAAGCCCGAGACCGCGCCCCAGGTGCGCAAGGCCACCGAGAAGGAATTCCCCGAAGGCATCCCGGCCTACGGCGCCGACGCCCTGCGCTTCACCTTCGCCGCCCTGGCCAGCCTGGGCCGCAGCATCAACTTCGACAGCAAGCGCAGCGAGGGCTACCGCAACTTCTGCAACAAGCTCTGGAACGCCACGCGCTTCGTGCTGATGAACTGCGAGGGCCAGGACTGCGGCCTGGCCGAACACGGCGCCGAGGAATGCGGGTCCTCGGACAGCGGCGCTGACCGCGCCGCTGGGGGCGGCTACCTCGACTTCTCGCCGGCCGACCGCTGGATCGTCTCGCAGCTGCAGCGCGTGGAGGCCGAGGTGGCCAAGGGCTTCGCCGAGTACCGCCTGGACAACGTGGCAAACGCGATCTACGACTTCGTCTGGAACGAGTTCTGCGACTGGTACCTCGAGATCGCCAAGGTGCAGATCAACACCGGCGACGCCGCGCAGCAGCGCGCCACCCGCCGCACCCTGATCCGCACGCTCGAGACCATACTGCGCCTGGCCCACCCCGTCATCCCCTTCATCACCGAGGAGCTCTGGCAGAAGGTCGCACCCGTCGCGGGGCGCAGCGGCGAATCGGTCAGCATCGCTGCCTACCCGGTCAGCCAGGACCAGCGCATAGACCCCGCGGCCGAGGCCCATGTGGCCAAGCTCAAGACCCTGGTCGACGCCTGCCGCAACCTGCGCGGCGAGATGAACGTCTCGCCCGCCACGCGGCTGCCGATGTACGTGCTGGGCGACCAGGCCTTCATGCAGGCCGCCGCGCCGGTGCTGCAGGCCCTGGCCAAGCTCAGCGAGGTCAAGGTCTTCGCCGACGAGGCCAGCTGGGCCGCGGCGGCGCAAGCCGCGCCTGTGGCCGTGGTCGGCGAGGCGCGCCTGTGCCTGTTCATCGCGATCGACGTCGCAGCCGAGAAAGCGCGCCTGTCCAAGGAGGCCGCGCGCCTGCAGACAGAGATCACCAAGGCCGAGGGCAAGCTGGCCAACCAGGCTTTCGTGGCCAAGGCGCCGCCGGCCGTGATCGCGCAGGAACGAAAGCGCGTGGACGACTTCACCGCGACCCTGACCACGGTGCAGGTCCAGCTCACGCGCCTCGAGCAGATCACCTGAAAACAATCCATCGCAGGCACCACAGAGGAGGAAACCTTTCATGAACGCCCAGCCCCCGATCCGCAAGGCCGTCTTCCCCGTCGCCGGGCTAGGCACGCGCTTCCTGCCGGCAACCAAGGCCGCGCCCAAGGAGATGCTGCCGGTGGTCGACAAGCCGCTGATCCAGTACGCGGTCGAGGAGGCCTACGCCGCCGGCATACGCCACATGATCTTCGTCACCGGGCGCAGCAAGCGCGCCATCGAGGACCATTTCGACACCGCCTACGAGCTGGAAAGCGAGCTCGAGGCCGCGCACAAGGACGAGCTGCTGGCGCTAGTGCGCTCGGTGCAGCCCGACGACATGGTCTGTGCCTACGTGCGCCAGCCGCGTTCGCTGGGCCTGGGCCATGCCGTGCTCTGCGCCGAGCCCCTGGTCGGGCGCGAGCCCTTTGCCGTGCTGCTGGCCGACGACCTCATGGTCGGCCCCCGCGGCGGCCAGCCGGTGCTGGCCCAGATGGCCGCCGCGTTCCGCCAGCAGGGGCGCTCGGTGCTGGCGGTGCAGGAAGTGCCGGCCGACCAGGTGCGCCGCTACGGCATCTGCGCCGGCGAACCGGCCGGCCGCCAGCTGATGCGCCTGGAAAAGATCGTCGAGAAGCCCGCGCCCGAGCAGGCGCCCTCGCGTATGGCCGTGGCCGGCCGCTACATCCTCACGCCGGGGGTGTTCGACGAGATCCGCAACCAGCCCACGGGCGTGGGCGGCGAGATCCAGCTCACCGACGCGATCGCGCGCCTGATGGGCCACGAGGCGGTGTATGCCTTCCAGTACGAGGGCAAGCGCTACGACTGCGGCAGCAAGGAAGGCTTCCTGGAAGCCACGGTGGAGCTGGCCCTGCAGCACCCCCAGGTCGGCGCGAGCTTTCGCGACTACCTGAAGACGCTCGCGCTCTGAATGTCACCGACGAGGGGCGTTCCGCCCCTCAGCGGCGGCGCAGGATGTGGATGAACTCGGCGCCCACGGTCTGCTGCTCGAGCAGCTCGTTGCCGGTCTGCTTGGCAAAGGCCTGGAAGTCGCGCAGCGAGCCCGCGTCCGTGGCCAGCACGCGCAGCAGCTGGCCGCTCGTCATCTCGGCCAGGGCCTTCTTGGCCTTGAGGATGGGCAGCGGGCAGTTCAGGCCGCGCGCATCGAGTTCCTTGTCGACGTTCATCAGAAAATTCCCAATTCCTTGGGCCACGCTCAGGCGCGCGGCCACTCCATGTACTGCGGCTCGTGGCCGCGCCTGCGCAGCCAGTCGGCCAGCGCATGGCCGGTGCCCGAAGGCCAGCATTTGACGGCCTCGGGCGCGTAAAGCCGGTATTCCACCAGTTCGGGCGAGAGGCGGATCTCGCCCGAAGCCCGCGCATGGTAGGCGATGATGACCTGGTTCATGCGCTGGAAATCGTAGACGCCGATCAGCTCGAGCGCATGCACCTCGAGGTTGGTCTCTTCCTTGACCTCGCGAGCGATGCCGTCCTCGGGCGTCTCGCCGGCCTCCATGAAGCCGGTGATCAGCGCGAACATGCGCCCGGACCAGGCGGCGTTGCGCGCCAGCAGCACCCGCCCCTCGTACTCCACGACCGCGGCCAGCACCGGCGTCGGGTTGTTCCAGTGCGTGTAGCCGCAGGCCGGGCAGCGCAGGCGTTCGCGCTCGCCGCCGTCCTCCAGCTGGGTGACCCAGGCCAGCGGCGCCGTGCAGCTCGGGCAGAACCGGAATTCGTGCGACATAGTGGCGCTCAGGCCGGGAACACGCCGGTCGACAGATAGCGGTCGCCGCGGTCGCAGACCACGAAGACGATGGTGGCGTTCTCCAAGGTCTTGGCCAGCTGCTGCGCGACCCAGAGGGCGCCCGCGGCCGAGATGCCGGCGAAGATGCCCTCCTCGCGCGCGAGCTGGCGGCAGGTCTCCTCGGCGTCGTCCTGGCTCACCAGCACCAGCTCGTCCACCGCGCGCGCGTCGTAGATCCTGGGCATGTACTCGGCCGGCCACTTGCGTATGCCGGGGATGCGCGAGCCCTCGCTGGGCTGGGCGCCGACGATACGGATCGCCGGGTTGCGCTCCTTCAGGAAGCGCGAGACCCCGGTGATGGTGCCGGTGGTGCCCATGGCGCTGACGAAATGCGTGATGCTCCCGCCGGTCTGCTCCCAGATCTCGGGGCCGGTGGTCTCGTAGTGCACGCGCGGGTTGTCGGGATTGGCGAACTGGTCGAGCACGCGGCCCTTGCCCTGCTTGGCCATGTTCTCGGCCAGGTCGCGCGCGTACTCCATGCCGCCGCTCTTGGGCGTGAGGATGAGCTCGGCGCCGAAGGCCTTCATGGTCTGGGCGCGCTCGACCGAGAGGTCCTCGGGCATGATCAGCACCATGCGGTAACCCTTGATCGCCGCCGCCATGGCCAGCGCGATGCCGGTGTTGCCCGAGGTCGCCTCGATCAGCGTGTCGCCGGGCTTGATCTCGCCGCGCTCCTGGGCGCGCTGGATCATGGACAGCGCGGGCCGGTCCTTGACCGAGCCGGCCGGGTTGTTGCCTTCGAGCTTGCCCAGGATCACGTTGCCGCGCGCGGCATTGTCGGCCGCGCCCATGCGCTGCAGGGCCACCAGCGGCGTCTTTCCAATCGCGTCTTCAATCGTCGGATAGTTCATAGGCAGCACTGTGCCATAATTTCCGATTACTCCTTCCTCCCTGCCCGGGTGGTGAAATTGGTAGACGCAGGGGACTCAAAATCCCCCGCCGCAAGGCGTGCCGGTTCGATTCCGGCCCCGGGCACCAGACGCAAACCCGCTTCACGCGGGTTTTTTCTTGCCCGCCTTGTACCCATGCTGTTGCATCGGGATTGATTTAGGCGCATTCTGTGGCTGTGGCTCATTGCGCCACGTGGGGAGATCGCCATGCGCCCACTGCACTGCTTCCGGATGCTGCTCGCAGCGGCATGGATGGGGCTTATGCCGGCCCTGGCGGCCAGCCCTCCGCAGCAGCAGGAGCCGCAAAGCGTGATCAATGCCCTGAGCCGGGCCAATGCCGCCGTGGTCGGCGTACAGGTCATGGCCGCCGAGGACGCGCCCTCCATCGAAACCCTGGGCCGACAGCGTACCGGCTCCGGCGTGGTGATCGGCCCGGACGGCCTGATCCTGACCATAGGCTACCTGATGCTCGAGGCCGAGACCATAGAGATCGTCACCCAGGAACAGAAGACCCTGCCGGCGCGCGCCGTGGCCTACGACCTGGCCACCGGCTTCGGCCTGCTGCGCCCGCTGCTGCCGCTGCGCGGCATCCGCCCCGTGCCGCTGGGCAGCCTGCACAGCGTGAAGCCGGGCGAGCTGCTGATGACCGCCACCGGAGGTGACGAGGGCGACGTGACCATGACGCGGCTGATCGGCAAGCGCGCTTTTTCCGGCTACTGGGAATACCACATCGACCAGGCCCTGTTCACCAGCCCGCCGATCGACAACCACAGCGGCGCCTCGCTGTTCAACGACCGCGGCGAGCTGCTGGGCATAGGCAGCCTGCTGCTGCTGGACGCGACCGGCGAGAACCGGCGCCTGCCCGGCAACATGTTCGTGCCGGTGGACCTGCTCAAGCCCATCCTGGCCGAGCTGCAGCAGACCGGCAGCAGCCACCTCAGCCACCGGCCCTGGCTGGGCCTGAGTTCCAGCGAGCAGAGCGGCCGCGTCCAGGTGCTGCGCGTCAGCCAGGGCAGCCCGGCCCAGCAGGCAGGCCTCAAGACCGGCGACGTGGTGCTGGCGGTCGACGGCGTCACCGTGGCCACGCTGGAGACCTTCTACAAGAAGCTCTGGGACCGCCCGGACCCCGCCGGCGAGGTCACGCTGACGGTGCTGCAGGGCGCCGAGATCCGCACCCTGGTGCTCAAGGCCGTGGATCGCATGAACAGCCTGAGCAAGGCGCCCGGCATCTGAGGCCCAGCCCGCCACCCGGCACGCGCGCTCAGCCCCCGGCCAGCAATCCGCTGGCCACCGTGGGGTAATGCAGGGACACGCGCAGCGCCTGCTTCAGGCGCCGGTTGTCCATGCGGCGCGACTCGCTCATGAAGCTCAGCAGCACCAGGGGCAGCGCGTCCTGGGCCGTGCTGCGCGGCAGGCGCGGCGGACGCGGCAGGCTGTACAGGTCGGCCGCCAGGTCGAAATAGTCGCCCATCAGCAGCTGGCTGTCGTCGTTCACGTTGTAGACGCGTTGCGGCTGGCCGCGCCAGAGCGCGGCGATACAGGCGCGCGCCAGGTCGTCGGCGTGGATGTGGTTGGTGTAGACGTCGTCGGCCGCCTCGAGCACCGGCGTGCCCTTGAGCAGGCGCTCGCGCGGCGTGCCGCCTTCGCGATCGGCGGCGTAGATGCCGGGAATGCGCAGGATGCTGGCGCGCACGCCGCCGCGCCCCAGATGGCGCACCAGGCGCTCGGCGTCGACCCGGCGCTGGGCGCGCGGCGTGCGCGGCGCCACCTGGCGCGTCTCGTCGACCCAGGCGCCGCCGCAGTCGCCATAGACCCCGCTGGTCGAGCCGTAGACCAGGGCCCGCGGCGGCGTGCGCCGGCGCAGCGTGCGCGCCAGCGCCAGCGTGCGCGGATCGCGCCACCAGCCGCCCGGCTGCTCGCCCGGTGGCGGGGCCAGGTGCAGCACCCGCGTGGCCAGGCCGGCCAGGCGGGCCAGGCTGGCGGGCCGGTCGAGGTCGCCGCGCAGCGGCGTGAGGCCCTGGGCGCGCAGCGCCGGCAGGCGCTCGGGCGAGGAGCTGAGGGCGATCAGGCGCACGCGCGGCAGCAGCTGGCGCGCCACGCGCAGGCCCACGTCGCCGCAGCCGACGATCAGCACGCGCTCACGGCGAAAGCGCGCAGGCAGAGCGCCTAGAGGGCTTTGGTTTGAAGGCAAAATCGGGGATTGGCATCAGACAGCGATCCCCCGAGGATAACCAAAACATGAGCTTCAACATCAGCGTACAGCCCAGCGGCCGCAGCTTCACCACCGACCCCGACGAGGCCATCCTGGCCGCCGGCATACGCCAGGGCATAGGCCTGCCCTATGGCTGCAAGGACGGCGCCTGCGGCTCCTGCAAGTGCAAGAAGCTCGAGGGCAGCGTGGTGCATGGCCCGCACCAGAGCAAGGCCCTGTCGGCCGACGAGGAGGCCCAGGGCTATGTGCTGACCTGCTGCGCCGTGCCGACCAGCGACGTGGTGCTGGAGTCGCGCCAGGTCACCGACGAGAGCGCCTACCCGATCAAGAAGATGCCGGCCCGCGTCGCGGCGCTGGAGAAGAAGTCGGGCGACGTGATGCTGCTGCGGCTGCAGCTGCCGGCCAACGACGTGCTGCGCTACCACGCCGGCCAGTACATCGAGTTCATCCTGCGCGACGGCGCGCGCCGCAGCTACAGCATGGCCAACGCGCCTCACCTGCTGATGCAGCTGCCCGCCGGCGGCACCACGCCCGCGCCCTTCGTGGAGCTGCACATACGCCACATGCCCGGCGGCAAGTTCACCGACCATGTGTTCGGCGCCATGAAGGAAAAGGACATCCTGCGCGTCGAGGGGCCCTACGGCGGCTTCTACCTGCGCGAGGAGTCCGACAAGCCCATCGTCCTGCTGGCCTCGGGCACCGGCTTCGCGCCGATCAAGGCCATCATCGAGCACCTGCAGCAGCAGGGCAGCGCCCGACCCGCCTGGCTCTACTGGGGCGGCCGCCGCCCCGGCGACCTGTACATGGACGACTGGGTCCAGGCCAAGCTCGCCGAGATGCCCAACCTGCGCTACGTGCCGGTGGTCTCGGACGCGCTGCCGGAGGACGGCTGGCAGGGCCGCACCGGTTTCGTTCACCAGGCGGTGCTGCAGGACTTCCCCGACCTCTCGGGCCACCAGGTCTACGCCTGCGGCGCCCCCATCGTGGTCGACTCGGCCCACGCCGACTACGTGGCCCAGGCCGGCCTGCCGGCCGAGGAGTTCTACGCCGACGCCTTCACCTCGGAAGCAGACAAGCACGGCGCATAGCGCCGCACCCATGGCGCAGACCGCCCATCAGCCTCAGGACCCCGGGTTCAGCACCGCGTCGACCAGCTGCGCGCCGGCTTTCTGGCGCACGCTGTCGACCACCCCCTGGGTGGCGCGCCTCAGGTCGGCGCGGAAGGAGGGGCGCACCGGCTCGAGCACCATGCCGCGGTTCGCCAGCTCGACGATGGCGCCTATGTCCTCGGCCGCCGCCGCGATGCGCTGGGCATAGACCGCCTTGGCCGCGGCCTCGCGCACGATCTTCTGCTGTTCGGGCCGCAGGGCATCGAACTGCTTGCGGTTGGCCAGCAGCAGGATGAAGTCGAAGAAATGCGAGGTGTTGGCCAGGTATTTCTGGACCTTGTCCAGGTTGCGCTGCCTTATCACCGAGAACGGGTTCTCCTGGGCCTCCACGGCCCCGCTCTCCAGCGCGCCGTAGAGCTCCTTGACGTCGATCGCCACCGGCTGCGCGCCCAGCGCGCGGAAGGTCGCCATGTGGATCTCGTCGGGCTGCAGGCGCAGCTTCAGCCCCTGCAGGTCGGCCAGCGAACGGATAGGCCGCGGGCCGCTGGTCAGCTGGCGCGGCCCCAGTTCCATGAAGCCCAGCAGCACCAGCCCCTTGGCGGCAAGCTTGTCGGCCAGCAGGTGGCCGACCTTGCCGTCCACCACGCGGAAGGCCGCCTGGCGGTCGGCAAAGGCGAAGGGAATGCTCAGCGCGCTGAGCTCCGGGATGCCGGCCGACAGGTAGGCCGGGGGAATCCAGGTCATGAAGATGGCGCCGCCGCGCACCTGGTCGACGTTGTCCTTGGCGCTGCCCAGCTTCATCGCCGGGTACAACTCGAGCTGCAGCGCCCCGCCGCCCGCCTTCTCCACATCCTGCTTGAACTGCGCCATCGCCACGCTGCTGGAATGGTCGACCGGGAAATTGCCCGCCACGCGCAGCGGCTCGGCCTGGGCCGCGCCGCAGAACATCCCCCATGCCAGCGCCCAGCCCGACAGACGCCCCAGAACGCCCAGCCCGGGCCGCCGGAAACTGCACCCCTTCATCACGTCTCCTCCCGCTCGTGACAGAGCTTTAATTTTGTAAACAAAACTGACGCCGACAAATTAAACACCAACAATGACATATAGGCAAACAAGTTCGACGGAACGCCCCGATCAGGCCTGCCCTGCGCGTCCGTTGCGCGGCTGTCCAGGGTTTGCGCACACAATAGGCGCCATGAAACGCAGAACCCTTATCGCCTCCGCCGCTGCGGCCTCGGCCGCCCTCGCCTGCCCCCTGGTCGCCGCGCAGGCGCGGACCATACGCCTGATCGTGCCTTATGCCGCCGGCGGGCCGATCGACGTGACCGCGCGTGCACTGGCCGAGCGGGTCAGGGACACGCTGGGCACGGTGGTGATCGAGAACCGCCCCGGCGCGGGCGGCAACATCGGCGCCGACGCGGTCGCCAAGGCCGCGCCCGATGGGCTGACCATAGGCATCGCGGCCGTGGCCACGCACGCCATCAACCCCTGGCTGTTCGGCCGCATGCCCTACGACGCGGCGCGCGATTTCGCGCCCATCACGCAGATGCTGCGCGTGCCCAACGTGCTGGTGATGAACGCCGAGACCGCGCAGCGCCTGAAGATCCAGACCCTGGCCGACCTGATCGCCTACGCCAAGACCCACCCGGCGCAGCTCAATTACGGCTCGGGCGGCAACGGCAGCGCCGGCCACCTGGCCGGCGAGATGTTCAAGCGCGACGCCGGCATCTTCGCGCTGCACATCCCCTACAACGGCGGCAACCCGGCCCAGCTGGCCCTGCTGTCGGGCCAGGTCGACTTCAACTTCGACAACCTGGCCACCGCCGCGCCCAACATCCGAAGCGGCAAGCTCAAGGCCCTGGCCGTGACCACGGCACAGCGCAGCCCGGCCCTGCCCGAGGTGCCGGCCGTGGCCGAGACGCTCAAGGGCTTCGCCATCGACACCTGGTGGGGCCTGGTCGCGCCGGCCGCCACGCCCAAGGAGACGCTGGCGCGGCTGAACCAGGCCTTCGTCGCCGCCCTGCAGGCGCCCGAGACCCGCACCCGCTTCGCCGCCCTGCTGGCCGAGCCGGTGCCGACCACGCCCGAGCAGTTCGGCGCCTTCATGAAGAGCGAGCTCGCCAAGTACGAGAAGCTGGTCAAGGCCAGCGGGGCCCGCGTGGACTGAATCGGACGCCGCCATGGACGCCGCAATGAACCCGCTGTCACTCCCCGCGCTCATGGCCTACTGGTCGAACAGCGAGCTCGGCACCAATCTTGTGGTGTTCTTCAACGTGCTGGGGGCCTTGCTGCTGGGGCTGCTGGTCGGCTACGAGCGCTTCTACCACGGACGCGCAGCCGGTATGCGCACCTACGGACTGGTCTGCATGACCTCGTCGGCGCTCACCGTGGCGGCCGGCTATCCGGACTTCTGGTTCGGCGGCAGCGCCGCGGTGTCGGCGGCCGACCCGACCCGCGTGATCCAGGGCATCGTGACCGGCGTAGGCTTCCTGGGGGCCGGCATCATCATGAGGGTGGGGCTCAGCATCAGCGGCCTGACCACGGCCGCCTCGATCTGGGCAGCCTCGGGCATAGGCGTGCTGGTGGGGCTGGGCTTCTACTTCGCGGCCATCCTCGTGGCCTTGCTGTCGGCCGGCTGCATGACGGGCGTGTCGCGGCTGGAGCGGCTGCTGCCCTCACGCCATGCCGTCTCGGTCACCGTGAAATTCATGCCCGGCTTCGTGCCCGATCTCGGACGGCTGCGGCAGATGGCCCTGGGGCGCGGCTACGAGGTCGCCTCCGGCTCGTTCTCCATCCGCTACGCGGACGGCCAGCCGGAGTGGTGCTTCATCGCCGTCGCCCTGGGCCGCAACCGCGGCGCCTCGCTCACCGAGCTGAGCCAGGAGCTGAGCGTCCTCGAGGGGGTGCAGACCTACCAGCTCGAGCACGCGCGGAACTGAAGTCGCCCCCACGCTCGGCACTGCGTGTCCTCGCTGGGCTCGCGCAGCGTCCGTGCGCGAAGCTGTACAGCGTAGCGAGCCCATGCTGGGCCTGCGCTATGCACGTTCCGAGGCATCACGCTTCGGCCCGGCCCCGAGGGGGCCCAGACCGGCTTGGGGCGGCCCGGCGCCGGCCTGATCGCCCCCACGCTCTTCACTCGCCGAGGTAGGCGGCGCGCACCTTGGGGTCGCTCAGCATCTCCTTGCCCGCGCCGTTCATGGTGATCAGGCCCGAGTCCATGACGTAGCCGCGGTCGGCGATGGCCAGCGCGCGGCTGGCGTTCTGCTCGACCAGCAGGATGGTCACGCCCTGGGCGTAGACGTCTTTCACGACCTCGAAGATCTTGTCCACCATGATCGGCGACAGGCCCATCGAGGGTTCGTCCAGCAGCAGCACCTTGGGCCGGCTCATCAGCGCGCGGCCCATGGCCAGCATCTGCTGCTCGCCGCCCGACATCGTGCCTGCCAGCTGGTCCTTGCGCTCGCGCAGGCGCGGGAAGATGGTGAACACCTTCTCGATGTCGCTGGCGATGCCGGCCCGGTCCGAGCGGATGTAGGCGCCCATCTGCAGGTTCTCGGTAATGGTCATGCGCGTGAACACGCCGCGGCCTTCCGGCACCATGGCCAGGCCCTGCTTGACCAAGTCCCAGGGGCCCTGGCCCTTGATGCTTTTGCCCAGGTACTCGATGTCGCCCTCATGGATCGCCAGCGTGCCGGTGATGGCCTTCATGGTGGTGGTCTTGCCGGCGCCGTTGGAGCCGATCAGCGAGACCAGCTCGCCCTCGCGCACCTCGAAATCGACGCCCTTGACGGCCTGGATGCCGCCGTAGGCGACCTTCAGGCCCTTGACTTTCAGGAGTGTGTCTGCCATCTCAATGTCCTCCCGTGCCCAGGTAGGCCTCGATCACTTTTTCGTTCTTCTGCACGTCCGCCGGCGTGCCCTCGGCGATCTGCTTGCCGTAGTCGAGCACGGTGACGCGGTCGCACAGGCCCATCACCAGCTTGACGTCGTGCTCGATCAGCAAAATGGTGCGGTTGTCCTTGCGGATCTGGTCGATCAGCTGGCGCAGCAACACCTTCTCGGTGGCGTTCATGCCGGCGGCCGGCTCGTCCAGTGCGATCAGCTGCGGGTCGGTGGCCAGGGCGCGCGCGATCTCCAGGCGGCGCTGGTCGCCGTAGCTCAGGGTACGCGCCTTGTAGTCGGCGTACTTGCCTATGCCCACGTAGTCGAGCAGCTCGCGCGCGCGCTGGGCGATCGCGGCCTCCTCGGCCTTGAAGCCGGAAGTGCGGAAGATCGCGCCCAGCAGGCCCGAGCCGGTGCGGATGTGGCGCCCCACCATCACGTTCTCCAGTGCCGTCATCTCGGCGAACAGGCGGATGTTCTGGAAGGTGCGCGCGATGCCGGCCTTGGCCACCTCGTGCACGGCCGTGGGCTGGTAGGGTTTGCCGGCCAGCTCGAAGCTGCCGCTGTCGGGCGTGTACAGGCCGGTGATCACGTTGAAGAACGTGGTCTTGCCCGCGCCGTTGGGGCCGATCAGGCCATAGACCTGGCCGCGCTCGATGCTGATGCCCACGTCGCTCAGGGCCTGCAGGCCGCCGAAGCGCTTGGAGATGCCGGCCACTTTCAATACGGTGTCTGCCATGGTGCTCTCCTTACTTGACGGCGCGCAGGGCCTTGCCGTGCTCGGGCGAGGGCCACAGGCCGCGCGGTCGCATCAGCATCACGACGATCATGGCCAGCGCGATCAGCAGCTGGCGCAGGATGGCGGCGTCGAGCCGGCCGTCGGTCATGGCCTGCAGCGGGCCAGCCACGTAGCGCAGCACCTCGGGCAGGGCCGCCAGCAGCACGGCGCCCAGGATCACGCCCGGCAGGTGGCCGATGCCGCCCAGCACCACCATGGCGACGATCATCACCGACTCCATCAGGCTGAACGACTCGGGCGAGACGAAGCCCTGGAAGGCGCCGAACATCGAGCCCGAGACGCCGCCGAAGGTGGCGCCCATGCCGAAGGCCAGCAGCTTCATGTTGCGGGTGTTGATGCCCATGGCCTTGGCCGCGATCTCGTCCTCGCGGATCGCCATCCAGGCGCGGCCGATGCGCGAGACCTCCAGGCGGTGGCAGATCAGCACGCTGAGCAGCACCAGGGCCAGGAACAGGTAGTAGTAGAGCGTGACCGAGGCCAGCTCAAAGCCGCCCACGCTCAGCGGCTTGCCGAGGTTGAAGCCGAAGAACTTGATCGAGTCGATCTGGTTCAGGCCCTTGGGGCCGTTGGTGATGTTGACCGGGTGGTCCAGGTTGTTCAGGAACACGCGGATGATCTCGCCGAAGCCCAGCGTCACGATGGCCAGGTAGTCGCCGCGCAGCTTCAGCGTGGGCGCGCCCAGCAACACGCCGAAGAAACCGGCCAGGCCCGCGCCGAGCGGGATCACGATCCACAGCGGCGTGTGCAGGCCGTTGGGGAAGATGGCTGCGAAGGCGGCGAAGGTGTCCGACAGGTGCGGCGAGGCCATCAGTCCGAACATGTAGGCGCCGACGGCGAAGAAGGCGACGTAGCCCAGGTCCAGCAGGCCGGCGTAGCCGACCACGATGTTCAGGCCAAGGGCCAGCATCACATAGAGCAGGGCCACGTCGGCGATGCGCACCCAGGCGTTGCCGAAGCCCTGCAGCAGCAGCGGCAGGATCAGCAGGCCGGCGGCGGCCAGCAGCACGAAGGTCTTGTTCTGTTTCATGGTGTTCTCCCGCCGGCCTCAGGCACGGTCCGCCACGCGCTCGCCGAGCAGACCCGAGGGCCGCAGCGTGAGCACGATGATCAGCACGATGAAGGCGAAGATGTCGGCGTAGTGGCTGCCCAGCACGCCGCCCGTGAGCGCGCCGATGTAGCCCGAGCCGATCGACTCGATCAGCCCCAGCAGGATGCCGCCGACCACCGCGCCGGCCAGGTTGCCGATGCCGCCGAACACCGCGGCGGTGAAGGCCTTGAGGCCGGGCAGGAAGCCCATGGTGTGCTGCACCGTGCCGTAGTTGGACGCATACATGATGCCGGCGATGGTGGCCAGGATGGCGCCGATGATGAAGGTGGCCGAGATCACCATGTCGGGCTTGACGCCCATCAGGCCGGCCACGCGCGGGTTCTCGGCCGTGGCGCGCATGGCGCGCCCCAGCTTGGTGTAGTTGACCAGCCACATCAGCACCGCCAGCGAGACCGCGGTCATGCCCAGGATCATGATCTGGGTCGGCGTGATCACCGCGCCGGCGATGTCGAACGGCGTGCTCGGCAGCAGCGTGGGATAGGGCTTGTAGTTGGGCTTCCAGACGATCATGGCCAGCGTCTGCAGCAGGATGCTCATGCCGATGGCGGTGATCAGCGGCGCCAGCTTGGGGCTGTTGCGCAGCGGCCGGTAGGCCACCTTCTCGATCACGAAATTGAGCGCCGCCGCCACCGCGCAGGCGATGACCATGGCCAGGATCAGGATGACCCAGCCCGGCGCTCCCGGCATGGCCCCCTGCATCAGGCCGATGATGCTCCAGCTGGTCAGCGCGCCGACCATCAGGACTTCTCCGTGGGCAAAATTGATGAGGTTGATGATGCCGTACACCATCGTGTAGCCCAGCGCGACGAGGGCGTACATGCTGCCCAGGACCAGACCGTTGATGATCTGCTGTAGCAAGACTTCCATAACCTTGGTTCTCCGTGTTTGTGACCGGCTCGTGCCTGTTTCGCGCCATCGGTCGATGGCTGTAGCGATCCAGGCCTTGTGAGCTGAACAGCTACCTAGCAAAAAACCCGCCAGGGCACACACTTGGGCGGGTTTGAGCAGGCGATTGTAGCCAAGGGTCGGCCGCCTGAAAGCCAAGGAATGACAGGGGTTTACCCTGGAAACCGGACCTGCATCAGCGGGCTTGGGACTACATTAGGATTTCTGATTGTTCAGCCGCTTGAGTTCCTCGAGCTTATCGGCTATGCGGATTTCCAGGCCGCGCGGCACGGGCCGGTAGAAGCCCGGCGCGGCCATGCCCTCGGGCAGGTAGCGCTCGCCTGCGGCGAAACCACCTTCTTCGTCGTGCGCGTAGCGGTAGCCCTTGCCGTAATCGAGCTCCTTCATCAGTTTCGTCGGCGCATTGCGCAGGTGCATGGGCACCGGACGGGTGCCATCCTTCTTGACGAAGGCCTTGGCCTCGTTGAAGGCCTTGTAGACGGCGTTGGACTTGGGCGCCACGGCCAGGTAGACCACGCACTCGGCCAACGCCAGCTCGCCCTCGGGCGAGCCCAGGCGCTCGTAGACCTCGGCCGCATCCAGCGCCAGGCGCAGGGCGCGCGGGTCGGCCAGGCCGATGTCCTCGCTGGCCATGCGGATCAGGCGCCGCGCCATGTAGCGCGGATCGGCCCCGCCGTCGAGCATGCGCACGAACCAGTAGAGCGAGGCGTCGGGGTCGGAGCCGCGCACCGACTTGTGCAGGGCGCTGATGGTGTCGTAGAACTGCTCGCCGCCCTTGTCGTAGCGGCGCATGCGCTCGCCCAGCACCCTGAGCAGCCAGACGTCGGTGACCGGGTCCATGCGCTCGCGCGCCGCCGCCACGGCCAGGGTCTCCAGCGTGTTGAGCAGGCGCCGCGCGTCGCCGTCGGCGTAGGCGATCAGCCGCGCCAGCGCCGCCTCCTCCAGCGCCGGCAGCGCGCCTATGGCCTGGGCGCGCGCCACGATCTGGCGCAGGTCGTCCTCCGACAGCGGCTGCAGCACGTAGACGGCAGCGCGCGACAGCAGGGCCGAGTTGACCTCGAACGAGGGGTTCTCGGTGGTCGCGCCAATGAAGGTGAACAGGCCGCTTTCCACATGCGGCAGGAAGGCGTCCTGCTGGCTCTTGTTGAAACGGTGCACCTCGTCGACGAAGACGATGGTGCGCTGCGCGTGCAGGCCGCTGCGCGCCGCCTCGGCGCGCTCCACCGCCTCGCGGATGTCCTTGACGCCGCCCAGCACCGCGCTGATGGCGATGAACTGGGCGTCGAAGGCGTCGGCCATCAGGCGCGCGATGGTGGTCTTGCCCGTGCCGGGCGGCCCCCAGAGGATGCAGCTGTGCGGTCGGCCCGACTCGAAGGCGATGCGCAGCGCCATGCCCTCGCCCAGCAGGTGCTGCTGGCCTATGACCTCGCTCAAGCGTCGCGGGCGCAGGCGCTCGGCCAGGGGCTGGTGCAGCGAGTCAGGGACGGCGGAGTCTTGACGGGAGGCATTCATGGCCCCCCGATTGTCCCTCGGACTGCCCCTCGCACGATTGCCCCTCAGCCTGCGCGACGCTCCAGGGCCTCGCGCCGCCAGCGCGTGGGCGACACGCCGAACTGGGCGCTGAACCAGCGCGAGAACGCGCTCACCTCGGAAAAGCCCAGCAAGCCCGCCACCTGAGAGACCGAGCACGATGGCTTGCCCAGGTGTCGCAGCGCCAGTTCGGCGCGCACCTCGTTGACCAGGGACGAGTAGCTCTCGCCGGCCTGCTCCAGATGGCGCTGCAGCGAGCGCGCGCTCAGGCCCAGGTTCTGGCCCACCAGTTCGACCGCATGGCGTCCGCTGGGCAGCAGGGCGTGGAGCGTACGCCGCACGTCGTCCGCAATCGCGTCCTGCCGCGGGCGCGGCTGCATGTCGAGGTAGTCCCTGGCATAGGCTGCCAGGCGTACATCGGCCAGGGGGTTCGGCCGGTCCATGTCCTGGCGCGAGAGCACGATGCCATCGAGCTCGCTGTTGAATTCCAGCCTTGGCCCGAACACGCGCCGGTGCAGTTGGACGCTGGCCGGCGCCGGATGGGAGAAATGCACGCTGCGCGGCATCCACTGTGCGCCCAGGACCACCCGGAACAGACAGAGCGCAGCGCCCACCGCGAGCTCTACGACCTGCCGGCCCGGATCGGGCCGGCCCGTGACCAGCATCACGCGCGCCACGCAGACGTCGGCAATGTCGGCCACATCCACCGCCACCGAGTCGCTCAGCAAATGGCGGTAATGCGCCAGGTCCGACAGCACGTGGCGCAGGCTGGGCTGGTGCTGCAGCAGCAGGCTGACCGCGCCAAAGTCCGACAGCCGCCAGGACTCGGCCACCAGCAGCCCCGGCGAGTGAAAGTCCGAGGATTTCGCCGCGACCTCCAGCACCTCGGCCAGGCGAACCTCGGGGATGCGCAGGTCCGGCGTGTAGAGGCAGGTGCGGTCCAGTCCGACATGGCGGACCATCTGCACCGGGTCGATGCCGGCCGCCCGGGCGATCTCGGAAAACTTGGTCAGGGACGCGCTGCGAACCAGGGTGGTCATATGCTTGCCGAGAGAGTCGGGCCTTCGATCAACGATGCAGCGCGACCCGGGTCAACGCCGTCTCCACATCCCATTTTCCTGCGCCTCGGCGCCTGCTGGCGCCAGTCGGTCCCGGGGCCGCCCTGGGCCGCCCTCGATGACGGTCTTTGCGGCCGCTGTCGCAAGCCGTCAACTCCTGGCACGCCGGGTCAAGCAAGGGCCGAAGCGGTGCCACAGAATGCCTCCGACACGGCCCTAGCCGGATGGCTGCAGGGAAATGATAACCACAGGAGACGAGCTTGGCCAACGCCATTCGCTTTCACCACACGGGCGGCCCGCAGGAGCCGACCTGGGAACCGCTCGCCGCGGCGCGGGCCCATCGGGACCTGGAGGCTCGCAAGACCACAGCTTCCTCCATTTTCATGATCTGAAGGAGACCCCCATGCGAGTCGAACAACTGACCTGTTCCATAGGTGCCGAACTTTCCGGCGTCCATCTGGGCGACGCTGCGCGCGACGACGCGCTGTTCGCGGAAATCAAGGCGCTGCTGCTCAAGCACAAGGTGCTGTTCCTGCGCGACCAGGACATCAGCCGCGCCGAGCATGCGGCCTTCGCGCGTCGCTTCGGCGAGCTCGAGGACCACCCGGTGGCCGGCAGCGACCCCGAGCACCCGGGCCTGGTGCGGATCTACCGCAGCGACAAGCGCGAGAACTACGAGAACAACTACCACACCGATGGCCTGTGGCGCGAGACCCCGTCCATGGGTTGCGTGCTGCGCTCCATCGAGTGCCCGCCGGTGGGCGGCGACACCATCTGGGTCAACATGGCCCTGGCCTACAAGAACCTGCCCGAGGACATCAAGACCCGCATCGCCGGCCTGCGCGCCAAGAGCGGCATCGAGCATTCCTTCGGGGCCGTCATGAGCCCCGAGAACCGCGCCAAGCTGGCGGCCCAGTACCCGATGGTCGAGCACCCGGTGGTGCGCACCCATCCGGAAACGGGCGAGAAGCTGCTCTACGTCTGCAGCTTCACGACGCACTTCGTCAACTTCCACACGCCGGAGAACGTGCGCTACGGACAGGACAAGACCCCAGGCGCCAGCCACCTGCTGAACTACCTGATCAGCCAGGCGGCCATTCCCGAGTACCAGGTGCGCTTTCGCTGGCGCCCCAACAGCGTGGCGATCTGGGACAACCGCAGCACCCAGCACTACGCCGTGATGGATTACTGGCCCGCCCCGCGCAAGATGGAGCGCGCCGCCATCGTCGGCGACAGGCCCTATTGAGCCCTGCCGCCTCCCCTCCCCCCGAACACTTTCCACGAGGACTCCATCATGCATTTCCTTGACGACTCCCTCCTGCCCGAGAACCAGCAGAAACTGGTGATCCAGGTCGCCCCGTACGGTCCGCAATACCTGCCCGGCGACGCCGACGACATCGCCGTGACCATGGACGAGCAGGTCCAGCTGGCCATGGACTGCTACAACGCCGGCGCCACGGTGCTGCACGTGCACGTGCGCGAAGCCAACGGCAAGGGCTCCAAGCGCCTGTCCATGTTCGACGAGCTGCTGGCCCGCCTGCGCGACGCCGTGCCCAAGATGATCCTGCAGGTCGGTGGCTCGATCTCGTTCGCGCCGGAGTCGGATGGCGCGGCAGCCAAGTGGCTCAACGACGACACGCGCCACATGCTGGCCGAGCTCAACCCCAGGCCCGATCAGGTGACGATCGCCGTCAACACCAATCAGATGAACGTGATGGAGCTCAAGACCCCGGAGGACCTGGCCGGCACCTCCCGGGCCAACCCGGTGCTGTACGAGGCCTTCCGCGAGATGTACATCCCCTCTGGCCCCGGCTTCGTGGAGGAGCACCTCGAGCGCCTGCAGGCCGCGAAGATCCAGCCGCACTTCATGCTGGGCGACGTGGGGCAGCTGGAGACCGTGGAGCGCATGATCCGCCGTGGCAAGTACACCGGCCCGCTGATCCTCAACTGGGTGGGCATTGCCGGCGGCATGGACGGCCCGAATCCGCGCAACATGATGGAGTTCGTCAACCGTGTGCCCGACGGCGCCGTGCTGACCATCGAAAGCCTGGATCGCCACGTGCTGCCGCTCAACACCATGGCCATCGCCATGGGCCTGCATGTGCGCGTGGGCATCGAGGACACGCTGTGGGGCCGCAAGGGCGAGCGCATCTCCTCGGTCAAGCAGGTCGAGCAGGTGGTACGCGTCTCGCGCGAGCTCTACCGCGAGGTGGCCACGGCCGACGAGGCCCGCGCCATCTACCGCATCGGCGAGCACTACGACAGCGTGGAAGAGACGCTGGCCAGGAACGGCTTCCCGCCCGCGCGCCAGCCGGGCCAGCGCGGCTTCACCTTGCACGCCGTGCAAGCGGCCTGAACGCAGCCTACAAGTTACAGGAGACACACCATGAAACGCCTTTGGCATGTTTCGCGCCGTGGCATGAGCGGCTTGCTGGCATCGGCCGCCCTGTCGCTGCTTTCACCGTCCGCCATGGCCCAGGAATGGCCGAGCAAGCCGGTCCGCATCGTCGTGGGAGGCCCGGCCGGCGGCACGGCCGACGCCCTGGCCCGGCTGCTGGCCGAAGGGCTGGGACCGGCGCTGGGAAAGCCGGTGATCGTCGAAGCCAAGCCCGGCGCTGCCGGGGCCATCGCCGTCAACGACCTGCTGTCCTCGCCCCATGACGGGCACACCCTGCTGCTGATCCAGGGCGGCATCGTTTCCGAAACCCCGCTGGCGATCAAGACCGCCTACGAGCCCTTCAAGGACCTCAAGCCGCTGGCCCAGGTCACGCGCCAGGGCCTGGTGCTGGTGGGGAACACGAGTTTCCCGGCGAAGAACCTCCGCGAGCTGATCGCGCATGTCAAGGCCAATCCGGGCAAGGTGAGCTACGCCTCCTACGCCGCCGGCATGCGCGGCCACACCACCGGGCTGCAGTTCAACAAGCTCGCCGGCCTGGACATGACCCACGTCGGCTACAAAGGCTCGCCCCCGGCCCTGCAGGACGTGATGGGCGGCCACGTGCCGCTGATGGTCGACGGCACGGCGACCTCGCTGCCCCTGATCAAGGCCGGCAAGATCAAGGCCTACGCCGTCAATTTCCCGACCCGCATCTCGGACCTGCCCGATGTGCCTACCTTCGCCGAGCTGGGTTTTCCCGAGATCAGCGAGGTCGGCTGGATGGGCCTGTGGTCCACGCCGGACCTGCCTGCCGCGGTGCAGGCGAGAATCCGCCAGGCCACGCTGCAGCAATTGCAACAGCCCAAGGTGCAGGAGCGGATCAAGGCCATGGGTATGGAGGTTGGCCAGGCGCTCAGCAGCGAGGAACTCGCCAGGGACCTGCGCGGCGCCCACGCAAGGCAAGGCGAGCTGCTGCGTTCGATCAACTTCAAGCCGGAATGATGGGGGGCGGGCCGGTGGCGGCGCGCCGCGGCGCCCCGGCGAACGCCGTACGGCTTGCATGCCCCGCTTCGCAAAGCTAGGATGCACATCACCTGACAGGGAGGGGCGAACATGGCGGCGCACATCGAAAGCAAGGACGTCAAGACCCTGCCCGTCCTCCCCTACCCCGAGGTCCGCGCCCAGCTGAAGTCCGGCGACCTGTTCTTCGCCTCGGGCGATTACCTGTTGTCCAAGGCCATACAGAAGGTCACCGGCAGTCCCTGGAGCCATGTGGGCATCGTGTTTCGCCTAGCCACCATCGATCGCGTGCTGCTGCTGGAAAGCGTCGAGGATTCGGGCGTGCGCTTCGCCCCCTTGTCGAAATACCTGCACGACTACGAAGACGGCCGGCCCTACAAGGGCCGGGCCGTGCTGGCGCGCTGCAAGGACGTGACCGCGGCCACGGTCACCGGCCTGTCCACCTTTGGCATCGACGAACTGACCCAGCCCTACGACAAGGACGAGGTGGCCAAGATCCTGGCGCGCATCACGCTCGGCCTGGGCCGCAAGGAACGGGACCGCGAGTACATCTGCTCCGAACTGGTCTACGAGTGCTTTTCGCGCGCGGGCAAGGAGTTTGCCTACAACCCCAAAGGCTTTGTCAGCCCCGAGGATGTCTGGGTCGACGACAAGCTGTCGCTGGTGGGGCGGATTCTCTAGCGCTGCATGAACATCCTGCTGAAATGGCTGACCGCAGGCGGCGCGGCCTATGCGGCGCTGCTGGGCCTGGTATTCCTGCTGCAGGCGCACCTGCTCTACTTTCCCGGGGTGGGCCGGCAGGTGCAGCAAACGCCCAAGGACCTGGGGCTCGACTACGAGACCCTGTGGCTGACCACGGAAGACGGGGTGCGCATCGAGGCCTGGTACGTGCCCGCACCGGGCGCGCGCGGGGTGGCGCTGCTGGCCCACGGCAACGCCGGCAACCTCTCGCACCGGGTCGGCTATGCACCCCTGTTCCACCGGCTCGGCTACGCGCTGCTGCTGTTCGAATACCGCGGTTACGGCCGCAGCGAGGGCCAACCGAGTGAGGCGGGCACCTACGCCGACGCCCGTGCCGCCTGGCACCACCTGGTCGCGCAGCGCGGCGTGGCGCCCGAGCGCATCGTGCTGGTGGGCGAGTCGCTGGGCGGCGCGGTGGTCGCGCGGCTCGCCGCGGCCGAGCGGCCCGGGGCCCTGGTGCTGGCCTCGAGCTTCGTCTCGGTGCCCGAGCTAGCGGCGGAACTCTATCCCTGGCTGCCGGCGCGCTGGCTGGCGCGCTACCACTACGACACCCTGGAAGCGGTGAGTCGCTTGGCCTGCCCGGTGTTCATCGCCCACAGCCGCCAGGACGAGATCGTGCCGTTTCGCCACGGCCAGCGGCTGTTCGCGGCCGCCAGCGAACCGAAGGTATTCCTGGAGATGGCGGGCGGCCACAACGAGGGCCTTCTGTTCACGCACGAGGCCTGGGGCCAGACCCTGGGGCACTTCCTCGAGCAGCATCTACCCAGGGATGCAATGCGGTCGACGCAGTGACCTGCCCGGCCTTATGCTGCGTCCTGTTCCCTGTTGGACGGAGCCCGCGATGCCCGAGCAACTCAGCAAGTACCCCGAGCTGACCCTGAAAGTGCTGCGCAGCGCGGGCGCCCGCTGCGCCGAGGGTGCGCCACAGGCCATCCTGGGCCGCTGCCCCGCTGACCGCTTCTGCCAGCTGCCGGGCGGCGAGATCTGCGTCTATGGGCTGGACCAGGCGGCCGCGATGTCCCAGATCACGCCGGCCGACTGGGGCCGCCTGCTGCCCACCCTGGCGCAGCCGGCGCCGCCCGCGTCCCAGGGCCTCTCCGCCAGCCCCCTGCTGACCGGTGGCGCGGGCCTGCTGCTGGGCGTAGCATTGGGCCTCGTCCTGGCGCGCTGGCGGCGCCGGCGCTAGGAGGCCCCGCACATGAAAGCCCGCATCTCGCTCGTCACCCTGGCCGTAGCCGACCTGGAGCGTTCGCTGCTTTTCTACCGCGACGGCCTGGGCCTGCAGACCGAGGGCATCGTCGGCCAGGAATTCGAGCATGGCGCCGTGGCCTTCTTCGAGCTGCAGGGCGGCCTCAAGCTCGCGCTCTGGCCGCGCCGCAGCCTGGCGCACGACACCGGCCTGGCGCCCGGCGGCTCCAGTGCCATCGAGTTCAGCCTGGGCCACAACGTGGCGTCCAGGGCCGAGGTCGACTCGGTCATGGCCCAGGCAGCGCGGGCCGGTGCAGTGATCGTCAAACCCGCGGGCGAGACCTTCTGGGGCGGCTACGCCGGCTACTTCCAGGACCCGGACCAGCACCTGTGGGAGGTTGCCTGGAACCCGCAGTGGACGCCGGAGGATTGAAGGCAGGGCGCAGGACGGGCGCTTGACGTTTAGCGCCAGGCGACTTATGAATCCGTCTGGCCGGTCAACAAGGAGAACGATATGAGCCGCTTCGCAATGCCATCTCGCGCCCGTCGGCCGGCGGGCCATGCGGGGATAGACACCGGACTGGGCGGCGCGGTGCTGGCGGCCCTGCTGGTCTCGGCGCCGCCCGCCTTCGCGGCGACAGACTACGAGGTCTGGGTCAGCGATCAGGCCAACACCCAGGGCTTCTCTGCCGCTGCGCCCACCGGCACCCACGGCGGAAGGCTCTGGATCCACGACGGCGCCAACCTCGAACGGACGCCGCCCGTGGACAAGCCCATGACGCTGGATGCCAGCAAGGACCTGTTCCCCACCGCCGATGTCAGCACGGGCGCTCATGTCGCGCGCCTGCACGGCATCATGCCGAGCCCGGACCACCGCTTCATGGCGCTCAACTTCGTCGCCTCGGGCCACCTGGGCATCGTGGACGGCCGGACCAAGCGGCCGCTGTGCCTGTTTCGCGCCACCGGCAGCAGCACCGGCCGGCAGAACCACATGAGCATCTGGGCGCCTAGCGGCCGCAGCCTGCTGGTGGCCAACCAGAACGGCCGCCTGCTCGAGCGCGTCGACGTCAAGCGCGGCGACGACGGCGCGGTCACGGGCTTCGACTTCAACGCGGCGGCCAGCCTGGACCTGGTGGGCGGCGCCGGACGCATCGTCGCGCAGCCGGTGGCGGCGGACATGGACGGCGGCGACGGCATCGCCTGCACCGTGAGCGGCACCGTGGCCGATGGCCAGCCCACGACCACGCCGACCGGCGCGCCCAAGCAGGCCGCGGGCCTGCGCCCCGCCAATACCCTGATCTGCCCCATCCCCTCCAGCAGCGACCAGCATGCCTTCGCGACGCTGGGCGGCGGCGGCATGTTCGTGGTCGACATGCGCAGCACGCCCATGACCATCGTGGCCGAATACGACACCAGGCTGGTCCGGGCGGCGGGCTGCGGCGGCGTCGAGGCGGCGGGCTTCATGCACCTGAACACCGGAACGCCGGCAGCCAACGTCTCCGAATTCACGCTCTACCGCTTCCCGCTGGCCTACCCCTCGGCGCCCTCGTTCAACCCGGCCAACAGCCCGGCCCCCGTCGCGGTCTGGGCCGACCCCGACAACGGCAAGCAGGCCGGCGCCGCCCTGCCGGCGGGCGGCAACCGCGACGCCCACGGCCTGGTGCTGGCGCGCGACCCCAGGTCGGGCGCGCCGCGCTACCTGCACCAGATGGACCGGATCCGCAACAACGTCGAGGTGTTCCGGCTCGCCCCGCCCTGGAACGACCTGGCCGGCAGTCACGCGGGCAGCTACAGCCTGAGCGGCAGCGGCGCCTGCGGCGCCACCGCCGGCGCTGCCCGCAGCGACGACCCGACCCCGGACCTGGGCGACTTCTCGGTGGGCCGTGTGCCGCGCATCTACGTTGCCCTGCGCGGCCCGGCCCCTCTCACCGTGAGCCATGCCGCCGACGGCAGCTGCCCTGGCCTGGGCATCGTCACGCTGTCAAGCGACCTCAAGAGCGGCAAGCTCAGCCATGTGCTGCCCACGACGGTGCTGGGCACCGACGGCACGAAGAACCTCAGCGACCCGCACGCGGTCGTGGTACGGCGCAAGGCCAGGTGAGTCAAGCCATGGCGCCGGAATGAGGAAGTCTCTGCTGCTGCTGACCTCGCACGGCCTGTGCGCCGCCGCCGGCTTTGCGCTGGGCATCTACCTGCTGCCCATACTCACGGCGCCGGCGGCGCCTTCGGCGGCCGATGTCGCGGCCCTGGCCGGCCAGGCCAGCTACACCGGCCAGTTCCGCCGCGAGCTCAGGGACAGCGACCTGCTGCACTGGGGCGAGGGCCAGGTCTCGGTCGGCAGGAACAGCATCGCGCTGCGCGGCCGGATCGCGCCCGGGCCGGACTACAAGCTCTACCTGTCGCCTGAGTTCGTCGAGACCGAGGCCGACTTCGCGCGCCTGAAGTCGCGCATGGTGCGGGTGGGCGAGGTCAAGACCTTCGAGAATTTCGTGGTGCCCGTGCCTGAGGCCATCGACGTGTCGCGCTACAACACCGTGATCGTCTGGTGCGAGGCCTTCAGCCAGTTCATCACGGCGGCCCGGTACCGCTGACGACCGCCGAGTGAGGCAGCAGCCCGCCTATTGGCGCAGCAGGTCGGCGCCGGCCGGAGGCTTGAACTGGAAGGTCTGCGCCGGCAGCTGAGGGTTGAGCTCGAAGGCCGTGAAGCGCAGCTCCGAGCGCTGGCCGAAGCTGTCGAGGATCTCGAGCGCGGCCAGCTCCACGCCCTTGTCGCCGGTGCGCAGGCCCACGCGTATGTGCTGCAACTGGCCGTCCTTGTTGCGCGGCGTGGCCAGCACCCACTGCAGACCGTCCTTGTCGGGTGCGGCCTGCAGGCTGAAGTCGCGCTCCAGGGTCTTGAGGTCGGGCGCCGAGGCGACCAGGGCTGCGGGACTCGCGTCCAGCACCTGGGATTGCTTGCGCGCCGTGACCTGGTTCAGGTCCACGTCGTACATCCACAGGGTCTGGCCGTCGGCGACGATGCTCTGCTCGAAAGGCTTCCTGTAGACGAAGCGAAAGCGCCCCGGCCGCTGGAACTCGAAGCTGCCGCTCGACTGCTTGCCACGCGCGGCCTGCCCGTCCTTCGGGGGCGCGGTCACCACCTGGGTGAAGGCCGCGCGGCCCGAGCGCGTGGCCTGGATGAAGGCCTCCAGGCTTTCCAGGGCGCCGGCCCAGGCGGCCGGCTGGCACAGCGCCAGCGCCAGCAGCGCGCCGGCGCGGCGCAGGCGGAATGAAGACAGCAAAAGAGAACGCATGGACATCAGATACGGGCGGTGCCCGGAGGTTCACTCGGCGCGCGAGGGCACCAGGATCTCGCGCTGGCCGGCGCCGTTCATGGCGCTGACCAGGCCGGCGTTCTCCATATCCTCCACCAGGCGTGCGGCGCGGTTGTAACCAATCTTGAGGTGGCGCTGCACCAGCGAGATGCTGGCCTTGCGGTGCTTGAGCACGACCTCGACCGCCTGGTCGTACATCGGGTCCTTCTCGCCGCCCTCGCCACCTTCGCCCAGCGGGCCCTCGTCGCCGTCGACCGTGCCGCCCTCGAGCACGCCCTCGATGTAGTTGGGCTCGCCCTGGGACTTGAGGTAGCTGACCACGCGGTGCACCTCCTCGTCGCTGACGAAGGCGCCGTGCACGCGGACCGGGAAGCCGGTGCCCGAGGGCATGTAGAGCATGTCGCCCATGCCCAGCAGGGCCTCGGCGCCCATCTGGTCGAGGATGGTGCGGCTGTCGATCTTGCTCGAGACCTGGAAGGCGATGCGGGTCGGGATGTTGGCCTTGATCAGGCCCGTGATCACGTCCACGCTGGGCCGCTGCGTGGCCAGGATCAGGTGGATGCCGGCCGCGCGCGCCTTCTGCGCCAGGCGCGCGATCAGCTCCTCGATCTTCTTGCCGACCACCATCATGAGGTCGGCCAGCTCGTCGATGACGACCACGATGTGCGGCAGGCGCTCCAGCGGCTCGGGGCTGTCGGGCGTGAGGCTGAAGGGGTTGTAGATGAACTCCTCGCGCGCCCTGGCCTCGTCGATCTTGACGTTGTAGCCGGCCAGGTTGCGCACGCCGAGCTTGCTCATGAGCTTGTAGCGCCGCTCCATCTCGGCCACGCACCAGTTCAGGCCGTTGGCGGCCTGCTTCATGTCGGTGACCACCGGCGCCAGCAGGTGCGGGATGCCTTCGTAGACCGACATCTCCAGCATCTTGGGGTCGATCATCAACAGGCGCACGTCCTTGGCCTCGGCCTTGTAGAGCAGCGAGAGGATCATGGCGTTGATGCCGACCGACTTGCCCGAGCCGGTGGTGCCGGCCACCAGCACGTGCGGCATCTTGGCCAGGTCGGCCACCACCGGGTTGCCGACGATGTCCTTGCCCAGGCCCATGGTCAGCATGGACCTGGCCTCGTGGTAGACCTGCGAGCCCAGGATCTCGGACAGGCGGATGGACTGGCGCTTGGCGTTGGGCAGCTCCAGCGCCATGTAGTTCTTGCCGGGAATGGTCTCGATCACGCGGATCGACACCAGCGAGAGCGAGCGCGCCAGGTCCTTGGCCAGGTTCACCACCTGCGAGCCCTTGACGCCGGTGGCGGGCTCTATCTCGTAGCGCGTGATGACCGGGCCCGGCATGGCGGCGACCACGCGCACCTCGACGCCGAAATCCTTGAGCTTCTTCTCGATCAGGCGGCTGGTCATCTCCAGCGTGTCGGGCGAGACCGTCTCCTGGCGCACCAGCGCACCGTCCAGCAGGTCGACCTGCGGCAGCTTGCTGTCGGGCATCTCGGTGAACAGCGGCTTTTGCCGTTCCTTGACCACGCGCTCGCTCTTGGGCACGTCGACCAGCACCGGCTCGATGATCTGCACCGGCCGCGGATGCTGCTCGCCGATTTCCACGCGCTCGACCTGCACCACCTCCTCGCGCTCGCGCGCGGCGCGCTTGCCCGCCTCCAGGTCCTCGGCGATCTCGCGCTTTTCGCGGCGCGAGGCGATCAGCGCGTCGATGCGCGCGCCCAGGCGCTCGGCGACCTGGCTCCATGAAAAACGGAACACCAGCGAGGCGCCTATCACGCCCATGGCGATGCCCACCAGGCCCGAGCCGGTAAAGCCCAGCCACTGCAGGCTGGCCGATCCGGCCAGGTGGCCCAGCACGCCGCCACCGGGGCCGGGCAGCAGCGGCTCGAGCCGGTACAGGCGCGTCCACTCGAGCGCGGTGCTGGCCAGCATCAGCAGCGTCAGGCCCAACCAGAAGCCCAGGCGGCGCGATCCGAAGCGGGCCAGCCAGCCGCTGGGCTCGGGCCCTGGCCGCCCCCCCTCCTCGCCGCGCATCCAGCGCGCCAGCGCCGCCAGCCAGGCGCGCAGGCCCGCCGCCACGCACCACCAGACCGAGAAGCCGAAGGCGAAGTAACCGAGGTCCGAGAGCCAGGCCCCCAGGCGCCCGCCGAGGTTGCGCGGCATGGCCCGCAGGCCCGAGGTCGACCAGGCCGGGTCCTGGGCGGAATGCGACAGCAGGGCCAGCAGGGTGAAGACCAGGGCCAGCAGGCCCAGCAGCAGGCCGATTTCCTGGGCAAAGCGCACCACGCCGGCGCGGCCCGGCGGCGCCGCGTCGCGCGCCGTCGAATTGAGTGTGTTCAGCGAATAGCTCATAGGCAGGAAGCTGAGCTTACCCCATGCAAGCCGCCTCAGCCGAGTGCCGACAGCGGCTCGCGCACCCAGAGCGTGCCGTCATGAAGCGGCTCCAGAAAGCCGCGCTGCTCGAGCTCCTTCATGACGCGGCTGACCCGCTCGCGCGATGCGCCCACGGTCTTGGCCATGTCCTGGCGCGAGATGCGCCCGCGCACCAGCAGGCGGCCCGCCGCGTCCTCGGTGGCCGCCTCGAGCAGCAGGCGCGCCACGCGGCCATGCACGCCCATCAGGGCCAGCGACTCTATCCTGCGGTCGGCCTGGCGCAGCCGCCGCACCAGGGCCTGCATCAGGGCGTGCGCGGCCGAGGACGGAGACGGAAGCCAGCGTTCCAGCTCCTCGCGCCCGAGCTCGAGCACGTCGCTGGGCACCTCGGCGCGCACCGTGGCCGAATGCGGCTCCTGGTCGATCAGGCTCATCTCGCCGATCGGGTCGCCCGGCAGCAGCGTGGCCAGGATCACCTCGCGGCCACGGCCGTCCACCGCCACCACGCGGGCCCGGCCCGTCAGCAGGATGAACATGGACTCGCTGCGGTGCCCCTGTTCGACCAGCTTCTCGCCGCGCCGCAGGCGCCGCTTGACCACGGCCTGCGCCAGCGCCGCCGCCTGCACGTCGGTCAGCGCCGAGAACAGCGGCACCCTGCGGATCAACTCCAGGCTGGACAGCATCGTCATCGCAAAAAACCTCCCCGAAGCAAGCGGCCCTGCGGCTTCATACAATCGCGGCATCGATCGCCGTCCGCGCTGGCGCGCGGCAGGATGGAGGGCTAGGGCCTGCCCCGAACTTTACCGCCTGCGGCACCGCATTTTCCCTTCTGCCTACAACAGGAAGCCTTCATGTCCGACACCCTACACGCCAAAGTCCTGATCCTCGGCTCCGGCCCGGCGGGCTACACCGCCGCCGTCTACGCGGCGCGCGCCAACCTCGACCCGGTGCTGATCACGGGCATCGCCCAGGGCGGCCAGCTCATGACCACCACCGACGTGGACAACTGGCCAGCCGACGTGCATGGCGTGCAGGGCCCCGAGCTGATGCAGCGCTTCCTCGAGCATGCCGAGCGCTTCAAGACCCAGATCGTGTTCGACCACATCAACGCGGTCGACCTCGCCAAGCGCCCCTTCACGCTCAAGGGCGACAGCGGCAGCTACACCTGCGACACGCTGATCATCGCCACCGGCGCCTCGGCCCGGTACCTGGGCCTGCCTTCGGAAAGCGCCTTCATGGGCCGCGGCGTGAGTGGCTGCGCCACCTGCGACGGCTTCTTCTACCGCGAGCAGGAGGTCTGCGTGATCGGCGGAGGCAATACCGCCGTCGAGGAGGCGCTGTACCTCTCCAACATCGCGAGCAAGGTCACGCTGGTGCACCGCCGCGACAAGTTCAGGTCCGAGCCCATCCTGGTCGACAAGCTGATGGAGAAGGTGGCCGCCGGCAAGATCGTGCTCAAGACCTTCCGCACGCTCGACGAGGTGCTGGGCAACGACAGCGGCGTGACCGGGGTGCGCCTGAAGAACGTGCAGGACGGCAGCACCGAGGATATCCAGCTGCAGGGCTGCTTCATCGCCATCGGCCACACCCCGAACACCGAGATCTTCCAGGGCCAGCTGGAAATGGAAAACGGCTACCTCATCACCCAGGGCGGGTTCAAGGGCTTCGCCACCCAGACCTCGGTGCCGGGTGTGTTCGCCGCCGGCGACGTGCAGGACCATGTCTACCGCCAGGCCATCACCAGCGCCGGCACCGGCTGCATGGCCGCGCTCGACGCACAGCGCTTCCTGGAACAGGACTGAAAAATTCGCTATAATCCTTGGCTTTGCTGAAACGGCCGGATATTCCATTTCCGGCCCGGACGGCGAAGCCGGGTTACCGCCACCCTTTCATGGCGAGGTGAGGCTGGAACGCCAGGTCCGTGCAGATCGCCCTAGATCCTTGCGAAGACCCATCGGCACCAGCTGTTTGAAAAGTATCGGAGTGTCCTCATGGCACGCGTCTGCGACGTAACGGGCAAAGGCCCGATGGTCGGAAACAACGTTTCCCACGCCAACAACAAAACCAAGCGCCGGTTCCTGCCGAACCTGCAATACCGTCGTTTCTGGGTCGAGAGCGAAAACCGTTGGGTGCGCCTGCGCGTATCCAGCGCCGCCCTGCGCCTGATTGACAAGAACGGCATCGATTCCGTGCTCGCCGACCTGCGCGCACGCGGTCAAGCCTAACCCCTGACGAAGGAGCAGCACCATGGCCACCAAAGGCGGACGCGAAAAGATCAAGCTGGAATCCACCGCGGGTACCGGTCACTTCTACACCACGACCAAGAACAAGAAGACCATGCCCGAGAAAATGGCGATCATGAAGTTCGATCCCAAGGCTCGCAAGCATGTCGAGTACAAGGAAATCAAGCTGAAGTGATTCGGCCCTGATTCAGGCAACAAAAAACCCGCTGGCATCCAGCGGGTTTTTTTATGGCCTGCCGCTTTGCACGCGGCAGGTAGCGCTCGAAACGATGCGGGACATGCCCCGCCGCCAAGGGCGGGGCCCGACCTCAGGCCGGCTGCACGCGCACGGCGCGCAGCTTCATAGAGAAGTCGCGCAGCGCGGCGATGCCGCTGTCCTCGGCGCGGCGGCACCAGGCCTGCAGCTCGGCAGCCAGCTGCTCGCGCGAATGCGAGGTGTTGAGCCAGATCTGGCGCAGTTCCTCGCGCATCACGACCATCTTGTCCAGCACCGGCAAGGCGGCGCGCGCCTGCTTGAGCTGGGGCAGGGCCTCGGCCGGCACCTTCTCGGCGTCGCGGTGCAGCCAGCGGCCGGCCACCTTGAGCGCGTTCGCATCCAGCTTGCGCGACTTCAGCGAGGCCACTTCCTGCTGGAACACGGTGCGCATGTGGCGCGCATAGCCGGCCATCACCTCGTAGCGGTTGGCGATCAGGGCCTCCAGCGTCTTCTCGTCGGCCACCGGGCGGATGTCGCCATAGGCCAGCTTGGGCGGGGTCTTCTTGACGGTGGCCAGGCCGACCTTCTGCATCAGGCTGATATAGAGCCATCCGATGTCGAACTCGTAGGGCTTGACCGACAGCTTGGCCGAGGTCGGGTAGGTGTGGTGGTTGTTGTGCAACTCTTCGCCGCCGATCAGGATGCCCCAGGGGAAGATGTTGGTGCTGGCGTCGGCCGCCTCGAAGTTGCGGTAGCCCCAGTAGTGGGCTCCGCCGTTGATGATGCCGGCCGCGGTGACCGGGATCCAGGCCATCTGCACGGCCCACACGGCCAGGCCGGCCGCGCCGAACAGCGCCAGGTCGATGATCATCATCAGCCCCACGCCCTGCCAGGAGTAGCGCGAGTAGACGTTGCGCTCCATCCAGTCGTCGGGCGTGCCATGGCCGTAGCGGGCCAGGGTTTCCTTGTTCTTGGATTCGGCGCGGTACAGCTCGGCGCCTTGCAGCAGCACCTTGCGGATGCCGTGGACATGAGGGCTGTGCGGATCCTCGGCCTGCTCGCACTTGGCGTGGTGCTTGCGGTGGATGGCGGCCCACTCCTTGGTCACCTGGCCCGTGCCCAGCCACAGCCAGAGACGGAAGAAATGCGAGGCGATGGGATGCAGGTCCAGCGCGCGGTGGGCCTGGTGGCGGTGCAGGAAGATGGTGACGCTGGCAATCGTGATGTGGGTCGTCAGCAGCGCATACAGGACGATCTGCCACCAGGACAGGTCCCACAGGCCGTGGGCCAGCCAGTCAATCGCCGCGTTCAGTACGGCCCAATCGGGTAACAGCATAGTCAGGGAGTCTCTTTCAAGAAGTATTTGTGTCGGACGGGCGACCGTCCAGGTAACCCGTTATTTTAAGTTCCGTGATGAAAAAATGGGCATTTATTTGACGCCTCACCACGAAATTGGTTCTAAATAATTACTTTTTCTGCCAAACGGCGGCAAAAAAACCGTCCGTTCCATGCCGGTGCGGCCACAGCCGGAGGAACTCGCCACCGCTGTCCGGCCCGGCGCAGAGCCTGGCCGCGCCCTCCAGCTTGAGATTGGACAGGATGTCGGCGGTTGCCAGTGGAGTGAACTCCTTATTCGCCCCACTGAAGGCCAGGGCAATCGCCTCGTTCTCCTGCGGCAGCAGGCTGCAGGTCGCGTAGACCAGGCGGCCGCCGGGCTTGAGCAGGCGCGCCGCGCTTTGCAGGATGGCGGCCTGCTTGGCCGTCAGCTCGGCTATGGCCTGCGGCGACTGGCGCCACTTGAGGTCGGGGTTGCGGCGCAGCGTGCCCAGGCCCGAGCAGGGCGCGTCGACCAGCACCCGGTCGATCTTGCCGGCCAGGCGCTTGATGCGCTCGTCGCGCTCGTGCGCGATCGCCGCCGGGTGCACGTTGGAGAGCTTGCTGCGCGCCAGGCGCGGCTTGAGCGCGTCGAGCCGGTGCGCCGACACATCGAAGGCATAGAGGCGCCCGGTGTTGCGCATGGCCGCGCCTATCGCCAGGGTCTTGCCGCCCGCGCCGGCGCAGAAATCCACCACCATCTCGCCGCGCTTGGCATCCAGCAACAGGGCCAGCAGCTGCGAGCCCTCGTCCTGCACCTCGATGGCGCCGCGCGCGAAGGCGTCCAGCTTGGTCAGGGCCGGCTTGTCCGTCAGGCGCAGGCCCCAGGGCGAATAAGGCGTGGGCGCGGCCTTGATGCCAGCCTGCGCCAGCTCCTTCTTCACATCGTCGCGCTTGTCGGTCAGGGCGTTGACGCGCAGGTCCAGCGGCGCGGGCTGGTTCAGGCTCTCCACCAGCGGCCAGAATTGCTCGCCCAGCTGGTCTTTCAGCGCCTGCGCCAGCCAGTCGGGCAGGTTGTGGCGGTGGCGCTCCATGAGGTCCTCGGGCTTGAGGCTGTCGCACTGGTCGAGCCAGGCCTTTTCGGCCTCGCTCAGGGCGCTCTTGAGGAAGTCGCGCGGGCCGTGGAAACCCAGGATGGCCAGTCGACGCTCCTTGGGGCCGCTGCCCGAGCGGGCCAGTTGCTCGAACAGCAGCTTCTTGCGCAGCACGGTGTAGACGGTTTCGGCCAGGGTGGCGCGCTCGCGCGGGCCCAGCGCCCGGTGCTCGCGGAAGTAACGCGAGACCACGGCGTCGGCGGGATGGTCGAATTGCAGTGAGAGCCTGACCAGTTCGGCGCAGGCGTCCAGCAGGGCTTTAGGATGCATGGCCCGTATTGTCCCATCCCACCTCGAGCCACCATGTCTGAGACCCTGCCCCCGCTGATCGCCACGCCGCCCGGCACCTACCGACATTACAGGGGCGGCCTCTACGAAGTGCTGGGCACGGCCCGCCACAGCGAAACCCTGGAGCCGATGACGCTGTACCGGGCGCTTTATGGCGAGGGCTGCCTGTGGGTGCGGCCGGCCGCCATGTTCGGCGAAACCGTCAGCGTGGACGGCGTGGAACAGCCCCGCTTCACCCGAACCTGAATGCAAGGACCAGGCTACATTTTCGAGAGCAGCCCGGCGATCGCGCGCGGGTAGATCAGGTGCTCCTGCGTGAGCACGCGCGCGGCCAGGGTCTCGGCCGTATCGTCCGGCAGCACCGGCACCACGGCCTGCTCCAGGATGGGGCCATGGTCCAGCTCCGCCGTCACCTGGTGCACCGTGGCGCCAGCGAAGCGGCAACCCGCCTCGATGGCGCGCTGGTGCGTGTGCAGACCGGGAAAGGCCGGCAGCAAAGAGGGGTGGATGTTCAGCAGCCGGCCCGCGTAACGCGCGACGAAGCCGTGGCTCAGGATGCGCATGAAACCGGCCAGCACCACCAGCGCGGGCTGGTGGCGGTCGATCTCGGCCGCCAGCGCCGCGTCGAAGGCCTCGCGCGAGGCGTGGCCCTTGTGGTCCACCACCGCCGTGGCCAGGCCCTGCTCGCGCGCGAAGGCCAGCCCGCCGGCCTCGGCCTTGTTGCTGATCACCGCCGCCACGCGGGCGCCGAATTTGTCCTGCCAGCCCTCCTGGCGCGCGGTCCGCACGATGGCCGCCATGTTGGAGCCGGTGCCGGAGATCAAAATCACGATGTTCTTCATCACCCCCGGATTATCCCTGTCATGCCCATCCGCCCCCTCTCCCCCGTCGAAGCCCGCGTGCTGGGCACCCTGATGGAAAAGGCCCGCACCGTCCCCGACAGCTACCCGCTGACGCTGAACTCGGTGCTGGCCGGCTGCAACCAGAAGACCAGCCGCGAGCCCCTCATGCAGATAGCCGAGGCCCAGGCCCAGGAGGCGCTGGACGCGCTGAGAGGCCTGTCGCTGGTCATAGAGTCCAGCGGCGGCCGCGCCGCGCGCTACGAGCACAACTTCCAGCGCGTCTACGGCGTGCCCGAGCAATCGGCCGTGCTGCTGGGCCTGCTGATGCTGCGCGGCCCGCTGACCGCGGGCGAACTGCGCATCAACGCCGAGCGCTGGTACCGCTTCGCCGACATTTCCTCGGTGGAGGCCTTCCTCGACGAGCTGCACGAGCGCTCCGCCGAAAAGGGAGGCCCGCTGGTGGTACAGCTGGCGCGTGCGCCGGGCGCGCGCGAGCAGCGCTGGGCGCAGCTGCTGTGCGGGCCGGTGGCCATGGCGCAGGCCGCGGCCGAGTGCGAGGCCGCCCTGCCCGGCGCCGGCGAGGTGGCGCACCTCCAGGCCCGCGTCGAGGCCCTGGAACGCGAGCTCGGCCTGCTGCGCGAGACCGTGCAGAAGCTGTGCGCCGAGCTCGGGATGTCGCAGGGCGGACAGAGCTGATCGAACGACCGTGCTAAAAATGCCGCTTCTGAGTCGGAGTAGGAATGCCAGTCACCCAACACCCCCTCCACAGATCCGTACGTGCGGAACTACCGCATACGGCTCCTGCCTTGGGTCGTGACGATCAGACGCTGGTTTGGGTAGGGGTGGCAGATGCGCGGAACGGGAAGCCAGTGCGCGATCACTCGGCGCATTCGTCGCCAGCTCAGGTGATGGGTTTGGCTGCGCCGGCACAAGGTGCGGTGCCACAGCCTGGCGACCTGGAAGCGGAATGCACTCAGCCGCGCGCCGTTGTCGGGCACGCCGAAGTAACGGCCATGCCCGGCCACCACCGCGCGCAGGTACTGCCCCTGCTCCTTGATGGGTCGGTGCATGCGCCGTCTGAGCTCGATCTTGACCGCCTGCAGCTTGGTTCGCAGGCGTTTGGCACTGGTCAGCCGCAGCACCATGAATTTGCCCTTCCTGGTCTG
>SCMQ01000027.1 GCA_005503335.1 Comamonadaceae bacterium 2FH | reverse complement strand
ACCCGAGGCCGAGCCCGCCCCCGAAAGCCCCGCCTCGGCGCCCGAGGAGCTAACGGCCCTGCCGCCCGCCGCGCCGGCATCCGCGCCGCTGGAGCCGCTCACGCCGTTCGAGATCACGCCCCAGAGCCCGCCGCCGGCCGAAGGCCCGGTCGTGCTGCCGCCCGCGCCGGCGCCTGTGACGCCTGCTGCGCCCACCCCGCCGCGCTGAGTAGCCAAAGACAACCCGACGCCAGCGCAAATCGGCGCGGCGCCGCACAATCGGCCCCCATGAAAGCTCTCCAAGACATTGCCTTGTCCATGCTCGACCTGGTCGCCGTGCGCGAGGGCGGCACGGTGGCCGACGCGCTGGCCATCGCGCTGCGCACCGCCCGGCACGCCGAGTCGCTCGGCTTCACCCGCTACTGGCTGGCCGAACACCACAACATGCCCGGCATCGCGAGCTCGGCCACGGCCGTGCTGGTCGGCCATGTGGCAGGCGGCACGCAACGCATCCGCGTGGGCTCGGGCGGCATCATGCTGCCCAACCACGCGCCGCTGGTGGTGGCCGAGGCCTTCGGCACCCTGGCCGAGCTCTACCCGGGCCGCATCGACCTGGGCCTGGGCCGCGCGCCCGGCACCGACCCCCTGACCATGCGCGCCCTGCGCCGCGACCGCGTCGAGACCGAGGACGATTTCCCCAGGGACGTGGCCGAGCTGCAGCAGCTGCTGGCCCCGGCCCGGCCGGGCCAGCGCCTGGTCGCCATGCCCGGCGCCGGCACCGAGGTGCCGATCTGGCTGCTGGGCTCCAGCCTGTTCTCCGCCCGGCTCGCGGCCGAACGCGGCCTGCCCTACGCCTTCGCCTCGCATTTCGCGCCGCGCCTGCTGCTGCCCGCGCTGGAGATCTACCGCAGCCAGTTCCGCCCCTCGGAAAAGCTGGCCCGGCCCCATGTGGTGATAGGCGTGCCGCTGATCGCCGCCCCCAGCGACGAGGAGGCCGACTACCTGGCCAGCAGCACCTACCAGCGCGTGCTGGGCATCGTGACCGGCCGCCGCGGGCGGCTGCAGCCCCCGGTGGAAGGCTTCATGGCGGGCCTTGCGCCGCAGGAGCGCGCCGCCATCGCCGACTTCCTCGCCATGGCCGTGATCGGCGGCCCCGCCAGCGTGCGCGCGGGCCTCACCCGCCTGGCCGAGGCCACGCAGGCGGACGAATTCATGCTGGTGTCCGACGTCTACGACCCGGCCCTGCGCCTGCGCTCGCTGGACATCGCGGCCGCCGCGCGCCAGGGCTGAGTGGCGCGGCCGTTACACTGGCCGCCCCACCGCGCCCAAGAACATGCCCTTCCTCTCCCTAGGCCTCTCCCCCGAGCTCGTGCGCGCCGCCGGCGAGCTGGGCTTTTCAGCGCCCACGCCCATACAGGCCGAAGCCATCCCCGCCATCCTGCGCGGCGCCGACCTGCTGGGCTCGGCCCAGACCGGCTCGGGCAAGACTGCCGCCTTCGCCCTGCCCCTGCTGCAGCAGCTGCTAGCGGCTTCGCCCGAGCAGCCGCCGCGCGGCGCCCGGCGCGTGCGCGCGCTGGTGCTCGTGCCCACGCGCGAGCTGGCCGCGCAGGTGGGCGAGGTGCTGCGCAGCCTGGGCCAGCACCTGGCCCAGCCGCCCAAGGTGGCCGTGGTGTTCGGCGGCGTCTCGATCAACCCGCAGATGATGGGCCTGCGCGGCGGGGCCGACCTGGTGGTCGCCACGCCCGGGCGCCTGCTCGATCTGGTCGAGCACAACGCGCTCAAGCTCGCCGCCGTCCACACCCTGGTGCTGGACGAGGCCGACCGCCTGCTGGACCTGGGCTTTGCCGACGAGCTGGCCCGCGTGCTGGCGCTACTGCCGGCCCGGCGGCAGAACCTGTTCTTCTCGGCCACCTTTCCGCCCGCCGTGCAGGCGCTGGCCGCCGGCCTGCTGCGCGAGCCGGTGCGGGTGGAGGTGGCCGCGCCCGAAGGCAGCGAGGCCACCATCGAGCAGCGCGTGATCGCGGTCGATGCCGGCCGCCGCAGCCCGCTGCTGCGCCACCTGATCCAGGACAACGACTGGGACCGCGTGCTGGTGTTCGTCGCCACCAAGTACGCCGCCGGCCTGGTGGCCGACAAGCTCTACAAGGCCGGCATCTACGCCACCGCCTTCCACGGCGACCTGAGCCAGGGCGCGCGCAAGCAGGTGCTGGCCGACTTCAAGGCGGGCCGCTGGGACGTGCTGGTCACGACCGACCTGGCGGCGCGCGGCATCGACATCGCGCAGCTGGCGGTGGTGGTGAACTACGATCTGCCCCGCTCGGCCGTGGACTACGTGCACCGCATCGGCCGCACCGGCCGCGCGGGCGAGAGCGGCCTGGCCGTGAGCTTCGTGAGCGCGGCCACCGAGGCGCATTTCCGCCTGATCGAGAAGCGCCAGCACCTCGCCCTGCCGCGCGAGCAGGTGCCCGGTTTCGAGCCCACCGAGGTGGCGGCGCCGGCAGCGCCCGGCCCGGGCGGCATCAAGGGCAAGCGCCCGAGCAAGAAGGACAAGCTGCGCGCCGCGGCGGCGGCCCAGGGCCGCTGAATGCCAGCGGCCCGGGAGGAGCTTCAGGACTCGTCGTCGAGGAAGCTGGCGGCCGATTCGGCGGAAGCCGCCTGGGCCGAAGCGCCGGCCGCCCGCTCGGGCCGCGCCTGACGGTGGCCGTGCTTGGCCAGGATCTCGACGTAGAACTGCTCGCCGCCCTCCCGGGCCACCGCGTCGATCAGGCTGATCAGCGTGGCGAGGTGAACCGGCTCGGCGGCTTCCTGCGTGGCGCCGAAGCGGCAGTCGAAATCCCAGTAGTCCACGCCCGCCGGCAGCTCGCGCCGGCGCTCGCGCTTGAGGTATTTGCGGATCTCGTGCTTGACCGCGTCCAGCACGCGGTCGCGCTGCTTGCCTTCGATGTTGAGTTTGAATGTCTTTCTCATGCCTGTCCTTCAATGGGTGCTTGCGCCCAGGATGGACGTGCTGCGAGGGGGGTGATTATGCGGCCTGAGGCTGATCCTGGCATCGGCGGCGGACGTGGATCAGCGCAGACGGACCACCTGGTCCGACTCGCCCTCCTTGACTTCCACCATCGCATCAAACGCCTTGACCATGGCCCGGAAGTTGGCGTGGCCATGTTCCTTGGGGTCAAAGGTGGAATCCAGCCGCTTGATCATGTGCCAGATGGAACCCTTGTTCACCCAGGCATCGCCCTTTGTTTCCGCCAGCAGCCGAATCGCGCGCTTGAAGATTTCGGCCGCTGGATCGGGCCGGGCAGCAGGTTCGGCCGACGGTGGCTGTGCCGCGTCGGCTGGTGCCAGTGCGGGCACCAGTGCTGCCTCAACCTCGCTTTCAATCAGGTTCTCGTAGTAGCGGAACTCGTGGCAACTCTTGGCCCAGTGGCGATTGGTGGCCTTGCGCGCGCCAACACCGATCAGCGTGCGGCCCGCGGCCTTGACTTTTTGCGACACCGGCATGAAGTCGCTGTCACCGCCCACGATGATGACGGTGCCGATGTGGCTGAAGCGGCCGATGTCTTCCATCGCATCCAGACACAGCTTGATGTCGGCCCCGTTCTTGGCAGAGCCTCCGGGTGGAAACAGCTGTATGAGCTCTACCGCGCTTTGCAGCAGAGCGTCGCGGTACCGGCCAAAATACTGCCAGTTGCAATAGGCGCGGTTGATCGCAATCGGACCGAACGATGCGGCCAGTTCAACGACGGCCTGAACGTCGACCAGCGGCTCCTGAACCTTGAATCGATTGTCTTGCTTGCTATAGGAGCCCTCCTGCCTGGACTCGCAAAGGCTTGCGTGCAAGTTCTCGAAGTCCCAATAGAGAGCAACGGACTGTTCTTCTTCGCTGTCGCGCTTGAGCATAGGGCCTCCCGGGCAATGCCGCGATCGTACCGTGCGTCAGCGGTGTGCCCGCACGTCCGTATCGCTCGCGCACCGAGCACAGCCTGTTGTGTACATTCAGGCCTTCGATTCGCAGCGGGTGAAAGCCATGGCAAAAAGCAATGAATGGGCGGGCAAGGTGCTGGCACTGGTCAAGGGCGGCAACCAGGCGGCGGCCATCGCGCAGATCAAGGTGGCGCCCAGCGTGAAGGACCTCAAGGCCTTGCAGACCGCGCTGGCCGCCGCCCAGCTGGCCGGGCGCTGGCGCGAGCTCGACGCGTCCATAGCGGACAACCTCGCCCTGCTGTCGGCGCCGCGCCTGCACCGCTCGCCCTGAGGTGGCGGCGGGCCGCGCCGTCAGTCGGGCACGAAACGCGCCTTGAACTTCGCTTCGTCCGCCGCCAGCTCGAAAGTGACGAGCTGCCCCATCTTCATGTCGGCCAGACGGCAAGCTGCGAACAGGCTGTACTTGCCCTGCAGGTGGAAGCTGGGCAGGTCGATCAGTGCGTAGGGGTGGGGCACGAAGACCTCGTGCTCGAAGATCTCCCGGTGCCGGTTGCGCGGCGAGGGGAAAAGCTTGTAGGTGTCGGTGGTGATCGTCTTTTCGGCCATCGGGGTGCGGGCATTCAAGTCAAAGCTCCGAGCATAGGGCCGAACCATGGATTGCTTGCTCGCCGTATTATTGCATTTATGCAATACATTGCTAAAATGCAATACAAATGCGCGCAGAGCCAATTGCAAGGGCCAAGGAGGTGCGGGACGACGGCTCGGTGGTGGAGAGATCGTCATCTGGCGTTTGCCGCAGCCGCTGCGCCCTTGCACCCATTTCTACAAGTACAGGCTGTACTTCGGAGCAGATGGCCACTGCCGGGTGCGCTATGACAACGAACGCGGCAAGGGCGACCACCGGCACCTGAACGGCACCGAAGAGTCCTACAGCTTCGTATCGTTAACCCAGTTGCTGGACGACTTCCAGCGCGATGTGGAAACCTGGAGCTAAGCCATGAAAGCCGTCATTGAAATCGCCCCGTGCGGCTCGGTGTTCAGCGTGGCACGCAAGCAACTCAAGGCCGCCGAGGCCAGCGCGCGAGGCAACACCCCTTACACCACCGACTACCATTTGAGCTTTGAGTCCGCCCGCGCCCTGTTCTCGGAGCTGACGCCTGCGCGCATCGACCTGCTGGAAGCACTGCGCCAGTGCGGCCCCTGCTCTGTCTACGCGCTGGCCAAGACCGTGGGGCGCAACTACTCCAATGTGCACACCGACACGGCCAAGCTCGAAGAGCACGGCCTGGTGCAGCGCACGCCCGATGACACCGTGTTTGTGCCGTTTGAGTCTGTGGAAATTCACCTGGCGTTGACCAAGAAGGCGGCGTGAAGGCGCGGCTACGCCTGGCGACGGAATGAAAGCTCGGGTGCCTGAGGGACCGGCGACTCCTCAGCCACGGTGGACGTCCGGCTTGCCCTGGCGCTTGAGCGGCTGCCAGCCCGCAAACCTGGGGTAGTGGCGCTGCACCACCGGCCCGTCGAAGTCCCAGGAAATGCACTTGCCCAGGTGGTAGGGCGGCTGCTCGCTTTCGGTCTGCGGCAGCCCGGCCTGGCGGCGCAGGCGCTCGCGGTAGGAGGGAATGGTCTGGTAGGCCGCCGTCGCCATGTTGAACAGCAGCTCGCGCAGGTGGGTGCAGCCCTTGATCCCGCCCAGCGCCCGCTCGATCGCCTGGCGCCAGCCCGGCCCCATGGTGACGCCCACCATCTGCTGCATCGGGTCCCTGCCCTGCTGGCATTCGCCGAAGGGCGTGTGGTCCATGGCGCTGGTGATCTCGCGGATCGTCATGGCGTCGTCCACCGTCACGCGGATCGCCATGCCGTGGATCGGCGTGCCGGGTGGCATGGTGCCGCGCTCGCGTTCCACGGCATAGGTCTTGGTGTCGGACATCTCGGCTTCGATGTCCCAGAGGCCATCCTCGCGGTGGTAGCCGCGGAAGACGACGGCACGGGTGTGCAGGTGGGATCGGGGGGCGGGTGCGGGCAGAGGCATGTGGGGCTTTGCAGGAACGGGTGAGGAGGATTTTCCCAGAATGCCTGTGCCGAGGTTGGGCACGGCCTGCTGATGCTCCCGATGGCCATGGACTTCCACCTCGCCAGCACCCTGCTGGCCCCTGTGCAGTTCGTGCTGGCCGAGCTGGCACAGGCAATTAAATGCACATACAATAAATAAGAATGAACATCACGTTCGACGCCGCGAAAGACGCCGTGAACCTGGCCAAGCATGGCGTCTCCCTCGCAGCGGCGGCGCAGCTGGACTGGGACAACGCACTGGTGTCACAAGACGATCGTCGGGACTACGGTGAGCTGCGGCAGGTGCCCTTGGCACCCATGGACGATCGGCTGTGGGTCGTGGTGTTCACGGACCGGCCCGAGGGCCGCCGCGTGATCAGCCTGCGCAAGGCCAACTTACGGGAGTATCGCCGTTATGAACAAGCGCCCTAAGCTCATTCCGCCCACCCCGGAAGAAGATGCCGCCATCACGGCAGCGGCCCTGAGCGACCCGGACAATCCGCCGCTCACCGATCAGCAACTGGCCCGGATGCAGCCCATGCGCGGCCGCCCCCGGCTCGCCCGCCCCAAGGTCGCACTGACCATGCGCGTGGATGCCGAGGTCATGGACGCACTCAAAAGCAGCGGTCCGGGCTGGCAAACGAGGGTCAACAGCTTGCTGCGCGATGCGCTGGCGCTGAGGGGTGGCAGTCTCTGAATGCTGCGCCTGAGAAACTCCGAATACCCATCTGTGCGGTGCCTGCTGCTAGCACACGGTGCGAATGCGGGGACTGCCGGATTGAAGAGTGAAGCGGCCGTTGCGGTGAAGACCGGACCGTTAATGGGCGAGGCGTGCCCAAAGGCGCCTGTCGCGGCATTCTGGCCGACCGACAGGAGCACCCAGCAAGCTGCCGATCGGCCAACGCTGTGCGGAATCGATGTTCGTAAGCAGATGCTATGTGGGACCACTCAATCGAGACGGGTTGAGCTAGAAAAGTAGATTTCAAACTTCGTTAAAGGAGAACTGAAATGTCTACCGTCCTACAAGGCCAGGAGACGGCGATCCATGCCGACCTGTACATGAGCTTCGAGCTTGGTGACAAGAAGTGGCAGTTGACGTTGAGCGATGGCCGCCGCGGCCCAAGCCGATACACCGTTGACGCCGGTGACACAGTCGCGGTTGCAGCGTGCATCTGCAAAGCCAAGGAGCGCTGCAAGCTCGAGCCGCAGGCCAAGGTGCATTCCTGCTACGAAGCCGGGCGCGACGGCTGGTGGCTGCACCGCTGGCTGACCGAGCAGGGCATCGACAACATCGTGGTCGACTCCGCCAGCATCGAGGTAAACCGGCACGCCAGGCGCGCGAAGACCGACCGGCTCGATGGCGACAAGCTGCTGGCGATGCTGCTGCGTCACCGCGCGGGCGAACGCGTGTGGTCGGTGCTGCATGAGCCGACTCCCGAAGACGAAGACGCGCGGCGCACGCACCGCGAGCTGGCGCGGCTGGCGAAGGAGCGCACCGCACACACCAACCGCATCGGCTCGCTGCTGGTGCTGCACAACCTGCGTCCGCGCATCATCATCGGCGGGCGCGACTGGGCGCGCTGGTGGGGGCGCCATGGCGAGCAGGTACCGCCTGCGTTGCGCGCCGAGATCGAGCGCGAGAGCGCGCGCCTCGCGCTGGTCAAGCAGCAGATCAGGGCGCTGGAGGCCGCGCGGCGCCAGGAGATGGCCGATGGCAAGCAGCTGCTGGTGGTGCAGCTGACCCAGTTGCGCGCGATCGGACCGAAGGGTGCCTGGGTGCTGGTCAAGGAGCTGTTTGGCTGGCGGCGCTTTGCGAACCGGCGCGAGCTCGCCGGCTGCCTGGGGCTGGCACCCACGCCCTACGCCAGCGGCGACAGCCAGATCGAGCAGGGCATCAGCAAGGCCGGCAACAAGCGAGCGCGATCCTTACTGGTGGAGCTGTCGTGGAGCTGGCTGCGCCTGCAGCCCGACAGCGCCTTGACGCAGTGGTTCAACCGGCGCTTCGCGTCAGGGGGTAAGCGCATGCGCCGCGTAGGCATCGTCGCATTGGCGCGAAGGCTGGCTATCGCGCTGTGGCGCTACCTCGAGCACGGCGAGATCCCGGCCGGCGCCACGCTCAAGCCGGCCACCGCCTGAGGCCAGACAGCCGGGATCCAACACTCGGCTTGACATGGAACGCATCATCATGATCAAAGGTCGACGTGCCCGCAACGACCGCGGGTCACAGCACCGTGACCGTCTTAACAGATGGGGCGCGCCGATAACAGGGGTTTGCCAGCGCACTTTGTGCGCATGCTGCATTGGGTGCCGGGTGAGCACACCCGGCACGGATAGAAGTTCGTCCGAGCACTGGCTCGAACGCTCGTCACACCCCGACCTCGGATCAGGATGCATCACAAGAGCGAGTCGTCTTCTGTCGTCAGGCTTGCTGGCCGAAAACACCCGTCCAGCAAGCTCTGCGGCAGCATCGGCGGTGTCGATCGCCTCGTCAAGGCCAAGACCTTGGGGTGGCCTTCGGCCAGCCTTGACCAGCCCCCCGCCACCGCGTGCCTCATGCCCACTGCGTGCGCTTATCAGGGGACCGTGAACCCACCCCCATCGATGCCGTCATCAAAAACGGCTTGACAAAAGAGTCCCCATAGAAGCGGTCGTTTGCGAGGGCCTCGCGTCGGCCGGGATGGGCTCAAAGTCGAACATCAGCTTTCCAGGTGCGGATCTGGCGCGCGCGACCCGGTCCTGCCGTTCGCAAGGACACACAGTTGAGCCAGGGCCTCGCCTCGTCGAGAATGACCGTTCGATTGACAACAGGGTGGATTTGATAGATCATGGCTGCTAAGAAAAAGACGATCCCGAAAAGGCAGGAGATCTACGCGCCGCCGGATGTGCAGATTCCGCGTAGATTCGGCGGCGGTGTGCTGAAGGAGCGGGTGGTTCGGGAGTTGCCTTCAAAGAAGGTCATTCAGTACGCGCTGGCCTACATCAACCCGCTGATCTTCAGCGGAGACAATGGCCGCGTGCTGGGGTACGACAACGCCCATGGCTTCTCGCACAAGCACTTCATGGGCGAGATGACGCGCGAGTCTTTTCCGGGCTATGAGGCGTTGTACGATCGCTTCGACGTGGAGTGGAAAGAGATCGCGATGGAATTCGTGAATGGGAGCTACAAGTGACGACCCGCAAAATTTCCCTGGAAGACTTCGCGAAGGACAAGACCCTGAGCGAGCACAAGCGCAGGAGCAAGGAGGTCGCTCGCGCGCTGGATGCGAAGGCCGACGTCCTGCCCCACGCTCGCTCGTTCACGAGCATTGAGTTCGAGGAGTTTGTGACGGAGCTGACGCCCAAGCGATTCGAACTGCTGCGTCTGGCGATCAAGCGCCGTCGCTCCATCGGAGATCTGGCCACGGCCTCCCACCGCGACCAGAGCGCGGTTTCGAGGGACGTGGCCAAGCTGCAAAAGCTCGGGCTTGTGAAGGTTGAAACCGTGGCAAATCCGGGCCACGGGCAGATGAAGATCGTGACTCCAGTGGCCACCAGGATCGCGATCGACGCCAGCCTCGAGGCAACCTGAGGCTCCCCAAAAAGGGCGTTTGTTCACCGCTGTGAGATCGCCCACGCAAGCGCGTGCAGTTCAAGCCCCGCAGTCGTGATCAACGGCCCGATGTCAGCCGTGATCCGGGCGTAGGGCTCACCGAAGTAGGCGTCGCGCTCTTCGGCGGTCTTGGTCATAAGCATGGCGCTGAATGACCGCTTCGGAGGTTGCGCCACCACGGTCGGTCAAGTGGCTACGTCTGCTGTACCTTGAAACCCGCCGTTCGCGAAGTCATCCTCGGAATAGTTGTGCGACGGCAAGTGGCCGTTCCCGTGCATAGACGAACAGCCGGTCTTCTTGACAGCAAACGGCAGCGCCGGGTCGTATGGCGAGACCTGCAGTCACGTCTCGAAAGTCCGCAGCCCGTTCGAACCCGTCAAACGCTCAACCGACCCGCCGCCCACATGTCCTCCATCTTGGACATCCAGCCTAAGCGGCCGAAGCCTGACCGGCCCCTGCGCGAACCCACCGACGCTCACACCGCCTGCGCCAACCTTCCAATCCCCTCCTCGATCTTCGCCACGTCCGCCGTGGCGAAGCTCAGGCGCAGGGTAGCGGGATCGGGGTTGGCGCAGTAGAACGGCGCGCCGGGCACGAAGGCCACGCCCTTCTCGATCGCGCGCCTCGCGAGCTCGTTGCCGTCCTTGACCTTGCCACCGGCACCGGTGAGGCGGGCCCAGACGAACAGGCCGCCCTGGGGCTGGACGAAGGCTATGGCGTCGCCGAGCTGCTGGCGCAGCGCGTTGCCCATGGCCTGGGCGCGCTCGGCGTAAACCTGGCGCACATGGGCGAGGGTGGCGGGCATGCGGCCGGCCTTGAGGTATTGCGCGGCCGTGGCCTGGGCGAAGGTGCTGGTGTGGGCGTCGCTGAACTGCTTGCACATGGTGGCCTTGGCCAGCAGCTCGGCCGGGCCGATCATCCAGCCCACGCGCAGGCCGGGGCTCAGCACCTTGGAGAGCGACCCGCAGTGCACCAGCAGCTCGCGGCTGCCGGGCACCTGGTGGCTGAGCGCCAGCAGCGAGGGCGGCGGCGCGGCGCCGAAGTAGAGGTCGCCGTAAGGGTCGTCCTCGACGATCAGGGTCTGGTGCTTCACCGCCGCCTCGAGCACGCGCCTGCGGCGCTCGGCGCTCAGCAGGGCGCCGGTGGGGTTGCCGAAGGTGGGGATGAGGTAGACGAATTTGGGCTTGTGCTCGGCAATCAGCGCCTCGAGCGCATCGGGCTGCACGCCCTCGCCGTCCACCGGCGCGCCGATCAGCTGCGCGCCGTAGAGGCGGAAGCACTGGATAGTGGCCAGGAAGGTCGGCGCCTCGACGATCACCTTGTCGCCGGGCGAGATCAGCGTCTTGCCTATCAGGTCCAGCGCCTGCTGGCTGCCGGTGGTGACGATCAGGCCCTCGGGCGCCAGGCCCGGCACGCCCTTGCCCGCCATGAAGGCGGCCAGCTGTTCGCGCAGCGGGTTGTAGCCTTCGGTGGCGCCGTACTGCAGCGCCCCGCCCGGCTCTTCGGCCAGGGCCTGGTTGGCGGCGGCGCGTATGCCGTCCACATCGAACATGGCGCTGTCTGGGAAGCCGCCGGCGAAGCTGATGATGCCGGGCTTGCCCAGCAGCTTGAAGAGTTCGCGGATGGCCGAGGTTTCGACGTTGTTGAGGCGATCGGCGAAAGACAGGGGCATGGGAGAATTCGCGGATGAAGAAGGAACACATCGAGCCGTTTTTCGCCGCGCTCAAGGCGGCCAATCCCCAGCCCAATACCGAGCTGGAGTATACGAGCGTGTTCGAGCTGCTCACGGCCGTGCTGCTGTCGGCCCAGGCCACCGACGTGGGGGTGAACAAGGCCACGCGCAAGCTGTTTCCCGTGGCCCATACGCCGCAGCAGATCCTGGACTTAGGGCTAGAAGGCCTGGAGAGCTACATCAAGACCATAGGTCTGTACCGCAGCAAGGCCAGGCATCTGATGGAGACCTGCCGCATCCTGGTCGAGCGGCATGGCGGCGAGGTGCCGCGCACGCGCGAGGCCCTGGAGGCGCTGCCCGGCGTGGGCCGCAAGACCGCCAACGTGGTGCTCAACGTGGCCTTCGGCCAGCCCACCATGGCGGTGGACACGCATATCTTCCGCGTCGGCAACCGCACCGGCCTGGCGCCGGGCAAAAACCCTTACGAGGTCGAGATGCAGCTGATGAAGCGTGTGCCGCCGGCCTACCTGGTGGACTCGCACCACTGGCTGATCCTGCTCGGCCGCTATGTCTGCCAGGCGCGCAAGCCGCGCTGCTGGGAATGCCGCGTCGCGCCCTGGTGCGACTACCAGCCCAAGACGCTGGCTCCCTGAGCGGCGGCGGTCCGCGCCGTCTGGCTATACTGCGGCACAAGGAAACAAAAGTTTCAATTGTCCGGCGCCTCCACGGCCTGGGCAGGGGGACGGGGCGATGCTGCGCGTGGCGCCCCCGGCAAGTGGTCTGTGGATGGAGTTGGGCACGCAGGATGTCGTTCGACCCGCGTTATCTGGTCGTGATGGCCGGTTTCATGAGCTTGGTGATGTCGGTGGTGCTGTTCGCCATGTGGCGCAGCTACCCGCGCTCCATCGCCGGCCTGGCCGAATGGTCGGCCGCGCCGCTGCTCTGGTGCGTGGCCATCGCGCTGTTCACGGGACGCGGCACGCTGCCCGAGCTGCTAACCGTCATCGCCGCCAACGGCCTGTTGCTTTCCGGGGCCCTGCTGTTCTACCTGGGCTCGCGGCGCCATTTCGGCGTCGAGGTGCTGGCGCCCTGGCCGGTCTGGGCGGCCCTGGTGCTGGCCGTCATGGGGGCGCTGAGCTGGTTCACCCATGTCGCGCCCAGCTTCGGCGCGCGCGTGGGCACCATGGCCCTGGCCATAAGCGCCGTGATCCTGGCTCACCTGCACCTGCTGCTGCGCCAGCCGAGGCGCGGCTTCGCGGTCTGGCTGACCCTGCTGGTGCTGGGCGTGCAGCTGCTGCTCTGGGCCCTGCGCTTCGCGGGCGTGCAGCTGGGTTTCGCCAGCGGCAGCCTGTTCGCCCCCTCGCCGCTGCAGCTGTTCTTCGTCGGCGCGGCCGCCGTGTCCGTGCCCCTGATCACCATAGCCTGCGTGCTCGTGGCCAGCGACAAGCTGCACCTGGAGCTCGAGCAGATGAGCCGCCACGACATGCTGACGCGGGCCCTGACGCGGCGCGCCGTCATGCAGGCGGGCGAGGAGGAGATCGAGCGCAGCCGCCGGCACGGCCGCCCGCTGTCCCTGCTGATGCTGGACCTGGACAACTTCAAGGCCGTCAACGACAGGCATGGCCACCAGCATGGCGACAGGATTCTGGCCGACTTTGCGACGCGCACGGCCGCGCAGCTGCGCCCCAGCGACCGGCTGGGCCGCTACGGCGGCGAGGAATTCATGCTTCTGCTGCCCGACACCGACCGGGGCGCAGCCCAGCGGGTCGCCCGGCGCATCCATGCGGCCAGCAGCCGGAACGACGCACTGACTTGGACGGTGAGCATAGGCCTGACCGACTGGACAGGCGAAGCGGACACCCTGCCCGCCATGCTGGCGCGCGCCGACGCGGCGCTCTACCAGGCCAAGAGCGGCGGGCGCAACTGCACCCAGGTGGCCTGAAGCCGAGACTCAGCGGCCATCGGCCTGCGACACCCCCGCCGACTCGAAGCTCGCCATCTCGCGCAGGATGGCGCAGGCCGAGGCCAGCAGCGGCCAGGCCAGCGCGGCGCCCGAGCCTTCGCCCAGGCGCAGGCCCAGGTCCAGCAGCGGATGCGCCTGCAGTTGCGCCAGCATCAGGGCGTGGCCGCGCTCGCCCGAGCGGTGGGCGAACACACAGCGCTGGGTCACATGCGGCCGCAGTTTCTGCGCCACCAGCACGGCCGCGCTGGTGATGAAGCCGTCGACCACGATCACGCGGCGCTCGCTAGCGGCCTGCAGCACGGCGCCGACCATGGTCGCGATCTCGAAGCCACCCAGGGCCGCCAGCGCGGCCAGTGGTTCGCTCACGCCCTCGTGGCGCAGCAGCACCTCGCGCAGCACCTCGGTCTTGCGCGCGACCGCGGCCTCGTCGAGACCGGTGCCGGCGCCGGTGCAGTCGGCGATCTCGAGACCGGCGAGGCGCGCCAGCAACAGCGAGGCCGCCGAGGTATTGCCTATGCCCATCTCGCCGAGCAGCAGCACCTTGCCGGGCAGTTCCCTGACCAAGGCCGCGCCGTTGGCCAAGGCCTGGGCGCATTGCGCCGCGCTCATCGCCGGGCCGGCAGCCGCGTCGGCCGTGCCGGGCGCGAGCTTGCAGTCGCGCAGCCCGGGCCGCGGGCCGAAGTCGTGCCGCACGCCGCAGTCGACCACCGTGAGCGCGATGCCGTGCTGGCGCGCCAGCACGCTCACGGCCGCGCCGCCGGCGAGGAAGTTCTCCACCATCTGCCAGGTCACATCGCTCGGGTAGGCCGAGACGCCGCGCGCGGCCAGGCCGTGGTCGCCGGCGAACACCACGAGCTGCGGCGCCGTGAGCGCGGGCGACTCGGTGCCCAGGATCAGGCCCAGCTGCAGGGCCAGGGCCTCCAGCCGCCCTAGCGAGCCCAGGGGCTTGGTCTTCTGGTCGATCTTGTGCTGCAGGGCCAGCGCCAGCTCGGGCTGGGACAGTTCGGGAATCTCGGGAAGCGCGAAGTTCATGGTCGTGTCGAAAGGTTCAGGAAATCAGCTCCGACAATGCGCCGGGCGCGAAATGGCGGTCAATGTAGTCGGCCAGGCCGTCGAACACCTGGTCCAGCGTGGCCGCCTGCGCGCCGAACAGGGCATGCAGCACGGCCGGGTCCTCGAACAGGCCGTGCAGGTACAGGCCAAGCACGTTGCCGGCCGGGTTCTGCCAGCCCAGGGCCTGGCCCCGGGCATCGCTCAGCGCCAGGCGCGCGACATCGCCCTGGGCGGCCATGGCCGGGTGCTGCGCGGTCTGGCCGTGATGGATCTCGTAGCCCTGCACGCCCACGCCGGAGAGCGGCGCCCAGGGCCCAGCCAGCGCCTCGAAACGCGCGGGCGTGTGCTGCACGGTCTTGGCCGGCTCGAACAGGGTGACCAGGGGCAGCAGGCCCAGGCCAGCCGCGTTGCCGTCTATGCCATGCGGATCGACCAGGGCCTCGCCCAGCATCTGCAGGCCGCCGCAGACACCCAGCACCATGCCGCCGCGGCCCGCATGCTCGGCAATGGCGCGGTCCAGGCCCTGGGCGCGCAGCCAGGCCAGGTCGGCCGCCGTGGCCTTGGAGCCCGGCAGCACGACCCAGGCGGCACCGGCCAGCTCGGCCGGGCTGCGCGCCCAGACCAGGCGCAGGCCGGCAATGTTCTTCAGGGGCTGGAATTCGTCGAGGTTGCTGATGCGCGGGTAGGCGATCACGGCGACCGTGCGCGTCACCGCGCCGGCCGCAGTGGATCTGTCATCGAAGACCCCATCTTCCTCGGGCAGGCCGTGATGCCACCACATCGGCAGCGTGGCCACCGTGGGCACGCCGGTCAGGGCTTCGAGCTGCTCGGGCGCGGGCGCGAGCAGGGCCGCATCGCCGCGGAACTTGTTGAGCACGAAGCCACGGATCAGCGCGCGCTCGTCCTCGGGCAGCAAGGCCCAGGTGCCATAGAGGTGGGCAAAGGCGCCGCCGCGGTCGATGTCGGTGACCAGCAGGCAGCGCGCGCCGGCATGCCGGGCCACGCGCATGTTGACCACGTCGCTGGCGTGCAGGTTGATCTCGGCCGGCGAGCCCGCGCCCTCGATCACCACCACGTCGTTCTCGGCGCGCAGCGCGTCGAGGGCGGCGGCGATCTGCGGCCAGACACGTTCGCTGCGGCCGCGCCAGGGCAGCGCCGAAAGCTCGGCCTGCACCTCGCCGAGCAGCACCACCTGGCTGCGCGTGTCGGCCTCGGGCTTGAGCAGCAGCGGGTTCATGCGCACCTCGGGCAGGGCGCGCGCGGCCAGCGCCTGGAAATACTGGGCCGAACCGATCTCGCCCCAGCCGCCGGCCGGCGTGGCGACCACGCGCGCGTTGTTGCTCATGTTCTGCGCCTTGAACGGCGCGACCTTCAAGCCTTGGCGCGCGTACCAGCGGCACAGGGCCGTGGTCAGCCAGCTCTTGCCGGCGCCGCTGGTGGTGCCCAGCACCATCACGCATTTGGCTGTCATTGGGGTTGCTCCTTGATCTCTTGCCAGGCCGCGACCAGCGCGTCCTGCGCGGGCGGCGCCAGCACGCCCAGCCGCACCTGGCCAGGCAGGCCGAACGAGGCCGTGTCGCGCAGCTTGACGCCCCGCGCGCGCAGGCGCCGCAGGTCGGCGGCCAGATCGGCGCTGTCCGGGCGGGCGCAGAAGAAATTGGCGACGCCGGGCAGGACCTGCCAGCCCAGCGACTCGCACACGTGGACCTGGCGCAGCTTCCATTCGCGCAGCCGCTCCAGGCTCCGGGCCAGCCAGTCCTGCACGGTCGGCCGCGTCCAGGCCTGCAGCAGGGCCACGCCGTGCGCGCCGAGCGGCCAGGAAGGTGCGAGCGCCGCCAGCCGCGCCGCCGGCGCCTCGGCGCCGCGCGGCGCGATCGCGTAGGCCGCGCGCACGCCCGTCAGGCCCAGGGCCTTGTTCGGCGTCCAAAGCTGCCAGACGCGCTCGCACTGGCTCACATCGAGCGCCAGCGCGCCTTCGAGGCGCAGCGGCTCGTAGGCGAGGTCGAGCACGCAGAGCTGGCCGCTCGACAGCCCGTCCACCAGTTCGGCCAGGCCCTCGTGCGGCGTGGCCAACGGGCTCGCCGGATCGCAGGCCCAGAGCAGCTGCGCCTTGGCCGGATCGCCCACTGCAGCCAGGCCCCAGCCCTGGGCCGCGCGCGCGTAGTCGCCGTAGCCATGGGCCGGCAACCAGACGCTGCCGCCCTGCCCTGCCACCAGGGCCGAGATGCGGAAGATGAATTCGCTGGCGCTCGCCGCGGGCACGATGCGCGCGGGCGCGACGCCATGCCGGTCCGCCAGCTGCGCGCGCAGCACGGCATAGCCGGGATCGGGGTAGCGCGCGGCGTCGGCCGACTGCACGGCGGCCAGCGCCTCGGGACAGGGCCCGCAGGCGTTGGCATTGGTCGAGAAGTCGTGGCGCGGCACGCCCAGCGCATCGGGGCCGCCGTGCACGGGTCCGCTCGCCAGGGTGTCAGCCATGCGCGCCCCCGGCGGCCAAGACGAGCAGCACCAGCGCCGCCAAGCCCACCAGCAGGGCCAGGCTGTGGCCGGCCAGGGCGCAGGCGCGCGCCGTGTCCGGCCCCTGCGGCGGGCGCCCCGCTTCGTTGAGCACATAGACACCGGGCTTGGCCAGGCGCAGGCCCAGCGCCAGCGCCATCGCGGCCATGGGCCAGCCACTATTGGGTGAAGGCGTGCGTGCTGCCTCGCGGCGCAGCGCGCGCCAAGACAGGCCGCCCGCGGGCAGCGCGAGCAGCAGCGCGGTCAGGCGCGCCGGCAGCCAGGACAGCGCGTCGTCGGCGCGCGCCGCCCATTTGCCGGCCCATTCCCAGACCCGGCCCTCGCGCTCGCCGCGGTAGCCCCACATCGCGTCCGCGGTGTTGGCGAAGCGGTACAGCGCTGCGCCGGGCAGGCCCGCGATGGCGAACCAGAACAGCGGCGCGATCACCGAGTCGTTGAGGTTCTCGGCCAGCGACTCGATCGCGCTCTCGCGCACCGCGTTCTCGCTCAGCGCCGTCACGTCGCGGCTGACCAGCCAGGACAGGCGTTCGCGGCCGGCTTCCAAGGACAGGGCGAGCGCGGCCTCCACGGCCTGCACCTCGCCGCGCAGCATGCGCCAGGCCAGCAGGGGTTTGAGCAGCAGGCCGAGCACGAGCGCGGCGAGCCAAGCCGGCGCCTGCACCAGCAGCAGCTGCAGGCCTGCCGCCAGGGCGAGCACGCAGGCCGCACCTGCGCACCAGGCCAGGCTGCCGCGCAGCAGGCTCGCACCGTCGAGCGCGGCCGCCTGCGCACCGGCCGGCGGCGCGACGCGACGCCCGGCCCAGCCCAGGAAATGTCCAATCCAGACCACGGGATGCCAGCGCGCCGGCGGCTCGCCGAGCCAGCGGTCGAGCGCGAGCGCGACCAGCACGGCTGCGCTCAGGACCTCGGCGCTCAGCATGGAGCGGCCCCCTCCCCGCCGGGCTCGAACAAGGCCGAGGGCCGGCCCCAGCGCTCGTCGAACACCAGGTCAGCGAGCGGCGCGCGGCGCGCCCAGCGCTGCTGCTCGAGCATGGGCTGGTCGTAGAAGGCCTGCACCGGCCCCAGGCACAGCAACGCGATAGCCTCGGCGCCCGCGGGCAGGCCCAGCAGGGCCGCGAGCTCGGCCGGCTCGAACAGCGAGACCCAGCCCAGGCCCAGGCCTTCGGCGCGCGCCGCGAGCCAGAGGTTCTGGATCGCGCAGGCGGCCGAGGCCAGGTCCATCTGCGGCAGGGTACGGCGTCCGAACACGTGCTTCTCGCGGCCGTCGGCCAGGGCCACGGCCAGCACCTCGGCCGCCTCGAGCAGGCCCTGGACCTTGAGCCGCATGAATTCCTGCTCGCGCTCGCCGAGGGCGCGCGCGGTCTGCACCCGCTCGCGCTCGACCAGCTCGTGCAGGCGCTGGCGCAGCGCCGGATCGCTCACGCGGATGAAGCGCCAGGGCTGCATGAAGCCTACGCTGGGCCCATGGTGGGCCGCCTCGAGCAGGCGGCGCAGCTGCTCGGGCGGCACCCGGCCACCCGCGAAATGGCGCATGTCGCGCCGCTCGAAGATCGCGCGGTAGACCGCCCGCTGCGCCTCGGGCTCGAAGGCATGGGGCGACGGCTCCATCAGTCCTCGATGCCGCGCTGCGCGGGGATGCCGGCGTTGAAGGCATGCTTGACCTTGACCATCTCGGTCACGGTGTCGGCAAGCTCGACGAGCTCGGGCGGGCAGCGCCGTCCGGTCAGGCAGACATGGACCCCCTTCGGGCGATCGCGCAGGGTCTGCAGCACATCCGCCAGCGGCAGCCAGCCGTAGATCAGCGGGTAGGTGATCTCGTCGAGCACGACCAGGAAATGCGCGCCGGCCAGGATCGTGGCCTTGGCCCTTTCCCAGCCCTCGCGCGCGAGCTGGGCCGAGCGCTCGAGGTCCTGGCTCTTCCAGGAAAAGCCGTCGCCCAGGCCTTCGATCATGGGCCCCCACGCTCGGCACTGCGTGTCCTCGCTGCCCCCCGAGGGGGCCGCGTCCGGCTTGGGGCGGCCCGGCGCCGGACGGAATGCCTCAAGCTGCTCGAACGCGCGGTGCTCGCCGAAGCGCGCACTCGGCACCTTCATGAACTGGTAGATCTTGACGGCCTTGCCGCGCCCATGGGCGCGCAGCGCCAGGCCGAAGGCGGCCGTGCTCTTGCCCTTGCCGTCGCCGGTGTTGACGATGACGAGGCCGCGGCGCTCGCCTTCGGGTTTCTCGTAGGGCTTGTCGGTCGGAGGGGTTTCGATCTGCATGGGGTTCTCAGGGCATGGGCAGCGCCACCCATTGCCCGGCCAGGGCATGGATGGCGATGCGGTGTTCGAACACCTGCTCCAGCGCCCGGTGCGAGCGCGGCTCGGCGCAGGCGCCGTGGTGCAGGATGCGGCCCTGCTGCATCACGACCAGGTCGTCGGCATGCAGGGCCATGGAGATTTCGTGCAGCACGCTGACCACGGTCTTGCCGACCGCGACGAGCCCGCGCACCAGGGCCAGCCAGTCGGCCTGGTGCGGCGGATCGAGGTTGGCCAGCGGCTCGTCCATCAGCAGCACCTCGGCCTGCACCGCGAGCGCGCGCGCCAGCAGCACGCGCTGGCGCTCGCCGCCCGAGAGCTGGCCCAGCGGGCGCTCGCGCCAGTCCCAGGCCTGGGTGGCGCGCAGCGCCTGCTCGACGGCCGCATGGTCGGCCGCGCTGGCCGGCGCCATCCAGGCCTGGTGCGGCAGGCGCCCCAGCATGGCCACGTCGTAAGCCGTCAGGTCCTCGGCCGCGCCCTCGTTCTGGCCCAGCCAGGACAGCTTGCGCGCGCGCTCGCGGCGCGGCCAGTCCGCAAGCGGCCGGCCCAGCAGCTCGACGCGGCCCTCGGCCCTGAGCAGGCCGGCCAGCACCCTGAGCAGCGTGGACTTGCCGGCGCCGTTGGGGCCCACGATGCTGGTCCAGCGGCCCGCGGCCAGCGTCAGACTCAGTCCGTCGAGCACGGGCTGGTCGCCCAGGCCCGCACGCACCGAGACCGCCTGCAGGGCGGTCGAAATCGCAGCCGCCGTCACAGCATGGCCCCCGCCGTCATGCCGCGCGTGCGGCGGTGCATCAGCCACAGCAGGTAGCCGCCACCGAGCACGGCCGTCAGCACGCCGACCGGCAGCTCCTGCGGCGCGATCAGGCCGCGCGCCAGCAGGTCGGCCGCAGCCAGCAGCACCGCGCCCATCAGGCTGGCCAGTCCCATGAGCCGGCCATGCGGCACCTTGACCGCGGCGCGCACCAGGTGCGGCGCGGCCAGGCCGACGAAGGCGATCAGCCCGGTCTGCGCCACGGCCGTGCCCGTGGCCAAGGCCAGCACCGCGACCAGGGCCGCGCGCAGCGGCGCCAGCGGCAGGCCCAGGCTTTGCGCGGTGGCCTCGCCCAGGCTCAAGCCATCGAGCACGCGCGCGAGCACCCAGGCCGCGACCAGGCACAGGGCCCAGACCACGGCCATCAGGCCGCAGGCGGTCCAACCGACGAAGCCGGTCGAACCCAGCATGAAAGCCTGCATGGCCTGCAGCGAATCGGGCGAGAACAGCAGCACCAGCGAGGTCATGGCGCCCAGCACCACGCCGACGATCACGCCGGCCAGCAGCAGGCGCAGCGTGTGCTGCACGCCGCGCGCCAGCACCAGGGTCAGCAGCACGGCCAGCACCGCGCCGCAGAAGGCCGCCCCGGTCAGGCCCAGCCGCACCCAGAGGCTGCTGGAGAACATGCTGACCGTGGCCGCGCCGTTCATCATGTTGCCGCCCAGCATGCCGGCCGCTCCGCCCAGCGCGACCAGGGCCAGGGCCACGCCCAGCGAGGCCCCGGAGGCGCTGCCGAGCAGGTAGGGATCGGCCAGCGGGTTGCGGAACAGGCCCTGGGCCACGGCCCCGGCCAAGCCCAGCAGGGCGCCGGCCATCCAGGCCCCGAGCGTGCGCGGCAGGCGGATCTCCCAGACGATCTGGCGCGCCATCGCGGCCTGGGCCGGGTCCTGCTCCGGGTTCAGCAGCGGGCCCAGCAGGTTCTCGAAACCGGCGCTGCCTATGCAGAAGCCGAGCGCGACCAGCCCCAGGCTCAGAAGCCCCAGAGACCAGGCCAGCAGCGAGGCATGGCGCAGGTTCACTGGCGCGCTCCGGCGAGCGCGGCCGCCTGCGCCCTGGGCGCCTTGTCGGCCAGGCAGCGCGCCATCAGGCGCGCGGCGTCGGCCATGCGCGGCCCGGGCCGCACCAGCACGTCGGCCTCGTCGGGTTCGAACACGCAGATGCGCTGCTCGCGCAGGGCCCTGATGGTCTGCCAGCCGGGGCGCTGGCCCAGGCCTTCGGCATTGCGCGCGCCGATCATGATCAGGTCGGGGTTGGCGCGCACTATGTATTCGGGGTTGAGCTTGGGGAAGGGCCCGAGGCTGGCCGGCAGGATGTTCTTCGCGCCCAGCCGCGCCAGGGTCTCGCCGATGAACGAGGCCTCGCCCGCGCCATAGGGGCCGCGGTTGACCTCGAAATAGACCCGGGTGCCGCGCACGCCGGCCGGCAGCGACTGCGCGGCCGCCGACACGCCGGCGTCGATCGCGCGCCAGACCTTCTGCGCGTCGGCGACGCCCAGCATCAGGCCGATCTTGTCGAGCACGCGCCGCACGTCGGCATGGGTCTTGGGCTCCAGCGCCACCACCTTGATGCCCAGCGCGCGCAGCCGGTCGCTGGCGCGCGAGGAGGTGGCCGCGAGCACCAGGTCGGGCCGCAGGGCCACGATGGCCTCGATGTTGGGATCGAGCCCGCCGCCGACCTGGGGCAGCCGGCGCACGCTCTCGGGCCAGGTCGAGTAGCGGTCCACGCCGACCAGGCGATGGCACTGGTCGAGCTGGCAGACGGTCTCGGTCAGCGAGGGCAGCAGGCTCACGATGCGCTGCGGCGGCTTGTCCAGCGTGACCGTCACGCCGCGGTCGTCGCTGAGCTGCACGGCCGAGGCGCTGCCGCACAGGCTCAGCACGACGAACAACAGGGACCAGAACTTCATGCGTCTTCCTTCAGGGTCAGAGGCAGGCCGGCAGCCATCAGCGTGACCCGGGCGCAGGCCTGGGCCAGGTCCTGGTTCAGCCGGCCGAGTGCATCGACGAAGGCGCGCAGCTCGCGCCCGAGCGGGATCACGCCGAGGCCGATCTCGTTGCCGACCAGCACCACGGGGCCGGGCGCTGCACGCAGCGCCTCGAGCAGCTCGGCCACCAGCGGTTCGGACGGCTGCGCCCTCCCCTCGGCCGGCATCAGCAGATTGGTCAGCCACAGCGTGAGGCAATCGACCACGACCAGGGTGTCGGGCCGGCTCAGGCGCGCGAGGGCCTGGGCCAGCTGCAGCGGCTCCTCGACCGTCGCCAGGCCCGGCACGCGCTCGGCGCGGTCGCGCTGGTGGCGCGCGATGCGCCCCTGCATCTCCTCGTCGAAGGCCTGGCCGGTCGCGACCAGCACGGCGCGGTGCGCGGGCGCGGCTTGCAGCCACTGGCGCGCCAGCAGCTCGGCACGGCGCGACTTGCCGCTCTTCTGGCCACCCAGGACCAGCTCGCTGCGCGCAATCGGGATCGACATCGGCTCACCCATGGCGCGCCGCCCAGTCGAGAACGATGCGGTGCAGCTGCGCCACGCCGTCGGTCAGCGCGGCCGGGCCGGGCTGCAGGATGTCGGCCGACTTGATCTCGAACAGCTGGCTGTCGCGCACGGCATTGACGTTCTCCCAGCCTGGGCGCGCGGCGACCTTCTCGGGGCGGAACTTCTTGCCGCACCAGGAGCCGATGACGATGTCGGGGTTGCGGCGCACGATCTCGGCGCCGTCGGCGATGATGCGCTGCTTGCCCAGGCGCTGGGTCGCGAGCTCGGGGAAGCAGTCGTCGCCGCCGGCGATGCCCATGAGCTCGGACACCCAGCGGATGGCGCTGATGTGCGGCTCGTCCCATTCCTCGAAGAAGATGCGCGGGCGGCGCGGCAGCGCCGCGGCCGCCTGCTCGATGGCCAGCAGCTGCGCGCGCATCTGAGCCAGCAGTTCCAGCCCCTGCTGCGCGCAGCCGACCATGGCCGCGACCTGGTAGAGCATGGCGAAAATCTCGGCCACGCTGCGCTGGTTGAACACCGTCACCTGCACGCCATGACGCACCAGCGCCGACGCGATGTCGGCCTGCAGGTCGGAGAAGCCGAACACGGCGTCGGGCTGCAACTCGAGGATCTTCTCGATCTTGGCGCTGAGGAAGGCGCTGACCTTGGGTTTTTCCTCGCGCGCGCGGCGCGGCCGCACCGTGTAGCCCGAGATGCCGACGATGCGCGCCTCCTGGCCCAGCAGGTAGAGCCATTCGGTGGTCTCCTCGGTCAGGCAGCAGATGCGCTGCGGGCCCAGGGCGGTGCCGCTGGTATCGGGGTCGCGCCAGTCGCTCATGGCAGGTCTCCGGTCAGGAACAGGCGCGCGGTGGCCTCGGGGCTGGAGGCAAACCAGGCATGGAAGTAGCTCGCGCGCACCGGGCCCTGCCGGTACAGCGCCTCGCCGGCCTCGGGCGCGGGCGCGCTGCCGGGGCGCGCGGTGCGCGCCACCGGTGCGAGCGGCGTGGCGCAGGTCGAGTAGTGGAAGGTGTGGCCGCGCAGCACTTGGTCGCCCAGCGCGAGCTGCTGCGGCCCGAGCGCGGCCAGGCGCTTTTGCATGCTCACGCGGCCCGGCAGCAGGCCCCAGGCCGGCGTGCTCTCGCCCTCGGCCGAAACGAGCTCTTCGAACAGCGCCATCATGCCGCCGCATTCGGCCCAGATGGGCCGGCCCGCCGCCACATGCGCGGCCAGGCTCTCAGCCATGGCGCGGTTGGCCGCGATCGCGGCCGCATGCAGCTCGGGGTAGCCGCCCGGCAGCCAGAGCGCGTCGCAGCGCGGCAGGGCCGCGTCGGCCAGCGGCGAGAAGAAGGCCAGCTCGGCGCCCAGCGCGCGCAAGGTGTCGAGATTGGCCTCGTAGATGAAGCAGAAGGCCGCATCGCGCGCCACGGCCACGGTGCGGCCGGCCAGCAGCGCGGGCCAGGCCCGCGCCGGGTCCGGCACGGGAAAGTCCACGGCCCAGCGCTGCAGCGCGGCCGCGTCCATCTGCCCCAGCGGCGTGCCGGCCAGCGCATCGGCCGCCGCATCCAGGCGCTGCATCGCGTCGCCGAGCTCGCTGGCCAGCGTGAGGCCCAGGTGCCGCTCGGGCAGGGCGAGGGCCGGGTTGCGCAGCAGCGCACCTAGCCAATGCTCGGGCTCGCGCAGGGATTCACGCAGCATCTGGGCATGGCGCTCGCCCGCGACGCGGTTGGCCAGCACGCCGGCCCAGGGCAGGCCCGCGCGGTAATGCTGCAGGCCATGGGCCAGCGCGCCGAAGGTGCCGGCCATGGCCGAGGCGTCGATCACCGCCAGCACCGGCAGGCCGAAGCGCTGCGCGAGGTCGGCCGCGCTGGGCTCGCCGTCGAACAGGCCCATCACGCCTTCGACCAGGATCAGGTCGGCCTGCTGCGCCGCCTGGTGCAGGCGCGCGCGGCAGTCGGCCTCGCCGGTCATCCAGAGGTCCATCTGGTGCACCGGCGCGCCGCTGGCAAGCTGCAGCCAGCCCGGGTCGATGAAGTCGGGCCCGCACTTGAACACGCGCACGCGCCGCCCCTGGCGCGCATGCAGGCGCGCCAGCGCGGCCGTGACCGTGGTCTTGCCCTGGCCCGAGGCGGGGGCGGCGATCAGGACCGCGGGACAGCGGGCGGCGGTGCTCATCGCGTCGAGCTTACTTGGGCTGGTAGCGCAGCGTCAGATAGACCGCGCGGCCGGGCTGGTTGAAGCCCCTGGCCGTCTCGTACTGCTTGTCAGCCAGGTTGTTCAGGCGCGCCTGCAGGGTCCAGTCGCGCGACAGGGCGCGATCGGCGTGCAGGTCCATCGTGGCAAAGCCGCCCAAACTTACCGTGTTTCCGTTCGAGTCCACGTCAAAGCGCTTCGATACGGCCAACAGCGTACCGCCCAGTTTCCAGGCCCCCGTCGCATAGTCGAGCGAGGCCGTCAGCTGCTCGTCGGCGCGGCGCCGCAGCTTGCTGCCATCCCGCGCGTTGCGAGCGTCAAGCAGGTCGAGCGCGGCGTGCAGGCCCCAGGCGCCGAGCTGGGCGTCGTAGCCCAGGGTCCAGCCCTCGATGCGCGCACGGTCTATGTTGACTGCACGATATGTCGGGGGAACGAAGTCAATCAGGTCGCGTACACGGTTGTCGAAACGCACGAGCTTGAATTCGTGCAGCCCCATCGCATAGGACATGCCCAGCTCGGTGTTGCGGCCGCGCTCGGGCCTCAGGTCCGGATTGCCGATGCCAAACGGAAAGTAAAGGGCATTGAACGAGGGCGCCTTGAACGAGGTGCCGTAGGCGCCGTGCAGGCGCAGCCGGGGCGTGAAGCGGTAGCCGTAGCCCAGCAGGCCAGTGCTGGCGCCGCCGAACTGCGAATCGTCGTCGTGGCGCGCATTGAGCTGCCAGCCGTGGGGGCCGGCTTCGCCGACCAGGCCCACGAAGGCCGAATCGGTACTGCGCCGGGTCACCGCATAGGCGGTCGTGCTGTCCACCTTCTGGACCAGGCGCTCGAGGCCCGCCAGGACCTTGCCCGCGCGCGTGCCGACCTCGTTCGTCCAGGCCCATTGCTCCTGGGTCGTATCGAAGCGAGCCGGTGAACCGCCGTTAAAGTTGGTCGAATCGTCGGCGCTCGAGGCGTAGCTCAGGCGCGACTTCCAGTCCGCGAGAATGCGGCCCTCGACGCCGACCGCCCCGACCCTGGAGACCAGGTCGGTCCGGGTGTCGGTGCTGCCCGATCCGCTGTCGTAGCGGTTTTTGGCATCGGAATGGAGCAGGCGCGCATCGGCCTTCCAGCCCGGCGCGAAGCGCCAGGCCAGCGAGGCGTTGACACTTTGCTGGGAGAAGCCGTCGCGGTCAGGGTTGAAGAAGAAGCCGGCTGCGGGATTGGTGGCGGAAATGCCCTTCTCGCGCAGAGTCTGCGCGGCCAGGCTGTACGAGACTTCGCCGCGACCGCCGCTCAGGCCGGCCGTCGCTTCGCGCCGTCCTTCGCTGCCCAGCGTGACGCTGGCATGGGGGTGCAGGCCCTCGCGGCCCTGGCGCGTGAAGATCTGGATCACGCCGCCGATGGCGTCGCTGCCGTAGAGCGCCGACGCCGGGCCCTTGAGCACCTCGATGCGCTCGATACTTTCGAGCGGGATATTGTCGAAGTTGGCCTGCCCCGTCGTAGCCGAGCCCACACGCACGCCGTCAACCAGCAGCAGTACATGGCGGCTTTCCGTGCCGCGGATGAAGACGCTGGAGTTTTTGCCCAGGCCGCCGTTGGCGGCCATCTGCACCCCGGCTATGCGCGCCAGCAACTCGGGGACGGTGCGGCCGGTGCTGTTCTCGATCGCCTCGCGGTCGATCACCGTGACGTCGCTGAGCACGGCAGAGGCGCGCGATTCGAAGCGGGTGGCCGTCACCACCGTGTCGGACAGCGAGGTTTGTGAATGGGCGGGGAATGCGGCGGCCAGGGCCAGGGTAAGCGCCAGGGGGCGCACGCGGCGGATGCGGTAGGTCATCGGATGAATGAATCAAGCAAAAAGTCCTCACCGGCTTCCCCGCCAGTGCATGGACGTCACGGCAGCGCCCGGGCAGGCGCCGCCACCTTGTTGGCCGGTATCCGGGCTGGCGGAACGACTTCCATCGCCTTCCCAAGCGCCTGTTTCAGGGCATTCAGTGGCTGTGTGATGGAAACGGAATCTGGCGATTCGTCCGCTTACCGTTGCGGGGGCAGCGCAGGTTGGGACGGCCCGGGTCGGGCCCTCTCTCCTGCTTCCCGTTGAACCGCGGCATGCGAACCACACCGCGAGCACCAACAATTAATAATTATAGATGCCGTGCCGGGCGAAACCCTACAATCCCCCCGATCAACCCGAGGTGCCATGGCGAACCCGACCCAAATCGACCAGATTGCCGAACGCGTCGAGCGCCTGCTCGTGCGGCACGAAGAGCTGCAGCGCACCAACGCGCTGCTGACGCAGCAGGTGGCGGCGCTGACCCAGGAGCGCGATGCGCTGAAGTCGCGCCTGAACGCCGCGCGCGCCCGCGTCGACGCCCTGCTCGAGCGTCTGCCCCCATCCGCCGAAGCCCCCGCGCAGAAGGAGCCCACATGAAGCAGCTGGAAGTCCAGATCATGGGCCAGGGCTATCTGCTGGGCTGCCCCGAGGGCGGCCAGTCGCGCCTGCTGGAGGCCGTCGAGCGCGTGGACACGGCCATGTGCAAGATCCGCGACGCGGGCAAGATCAAGGCGCGCGACCGCATCGCCGTGCTGGCCGCACTGAACCTGGCTTTCGAGCTGGCCGACCGCGGCCCGGCACCGGCCTTGGCGCGGCCCGCGCCGACGGCCTTGCAGACCGATGCCGACGAGGACGCCCGCCTGGGCGCGGTGCTGGCGCGGCTGGACCGCGTGCTGGCCGAGGACGGCCGTCTGTTGTGACGAACGGGCAAGGCACAGGCCCTGCCCAGGGCCTACAATAGCCTTGTCTGCGGTGCGCGCCGGGCTTTATATTTCCTTGAACCAATGCTCATACGAGCCCGGGCTTGGTATATCGGCTGGTGAGCGTGATCGTCTCGCGTCAGATGAACCCAACGCCAGTCTGCCCTCGCCCACCTGAACCCCCGCGTTCAGGATGACGGTCCGGTGGCATTCGCAGACACCTATTCCCATCGCCAGCCCCTGCGGCTGGCGATTGTCTTTCTGACGCCCTGTACTGACGCCATGATGCTCGAACCGCTGCTGATCGCCGAACTCGCCGTGCTGGGCCTGGGCAGCGGTTTTCTAGCCGGCCTGCTGGGCATAGGCGGCGGCATGCTGATGGTGCCCTTCATCACGATCATCCTCGGCCAGCGCGGCGTAGCGCCGGACCTCGCGGTCAAGATGGCGATCGCCACCTCGATGGCGACCATCCTGTTCACCTCGGTGTCCAGCGTGCGCGCCCACCATCGGCGCGGGGCCGTGCGCTGGGACCTGGTCAAGGGCCTGGCCCCCGGCATAGCTCTCGGCGGCGCCATCGCCAGCCTGGGCGTGTTCGCGCTGCTCAAGGGCGCCTGGCTCGCGCTGTTCTTCGCGGGCTTCGTCGGCTTCTCGGCCACGCAGATGTTCCTCCACAAGCAGCCCAAGCCCACGCGCCAGGTGCCGGGCACGGGCGGCCTGTTCGGCGCCGGCGGCGTGATCGGCTTTCTCTCGGGCCTGGTCGGCGCGGGCGGCGGCTTCGTCAGCGTGCCCTTCATGACCTGGTGCAACGTGGCCATCCACAACGCGGTCGCCACCAGCGCCGCCCTGGGCTTTCCGATCGCGCTGGCCAACGTGGCCGGCTACGCGATCAGCGGCCAGGGCCTGCAGGACCTGCCGCCCTACTCGCTGGGCTACATCTGGCTGCCCGCCCTGGTGGTGATCGCCTCGTGCAGCGTGCTGATGGCGCCGCAGGGCGCCCGGGCCGCGCACGGCCTGCCGGTCAAGCCGCTCAAGCGCGTGTTCGCCAGCGTGCTCTACCTGCTGGCGAGCTACATGCTCTGGCGCGGCCTGAGCGCCTGAGCCGCTGCGCCGCAGGCGCTACGCCAGCCTGGCCCGAAGCGCCCGCGCCGCGGCTACCATGTTGCTCAGGGCCGCCTCGGTTTCGGGCCAGCCGCGGGTCTTGAGCCCGCAGTCCGGGTTGACCCAGAGCTGCCCAGGCGCGATCACGCTGGCGGCTTTTTCCAACTGGGCAAGCATTTCCGATACCGAGGGCACCCTCGGTGAATGGATGTCGTAGACGCCGGGGCCGATCTCGCCCGGATAGCGGAAGTCGCCGAAGTCGCGCAACAGCGCCATGTCGGAGCGGCTGGTTTCGATGGTGATCACGTCGGCATCCATCGCGGCGATCCCGGGGAGGATGTCGTTGAATTCCGAATAGCACATATGGGTGTGGATCTGGGTTTCGTCGCGCACGCCGCAGGCAGCGATGCGAAACGCCTGGGTGGCCCACTCCAGGTAAGGCTGCCAGCCCGAGCGCCGCAGCGGCAGGCCTTCGCGGATGGCGGGCTCATCGATCTGGATGATGGCTATGCCGGCGCGCTCCAGGTCCACCACCTCGTCGCGGATCGCCCAGGCGATTTGCCGGGCCGTGGTACTGCGCGGCTGGTCGTCGCGCACGAACGACCATTGCAGCATGGTGATCGGCCCGGTGAGCATGCCCTTCATGGGCTTGGGGCTGAGACTCTGTGCGTACACCGTCCAGTCCACCGTCATGGGCTTGGTCCGGGCCACGTCGCCATAGATGAGCGGAGGTTTGACGCAGCGCGAGCCGTAGGACTGGACCCAGCCGTTCGCCGTGAAAGCGAAGCCCTCGAGCTGCTCGCCGAAGTACTCCACCATGTCGTTGCGCTCGGCTTCGCCGTGCACCAGCACGTCCAGGCCCAGCGCCTCCTGTTTGCGCACGGCCAGCGCGATTTCGGCCTGCATCTTCCGGCGGTACTGCGCCTCATCGAGCTGTCCGCGCTTGAAGGCCGCACGGGCAGCGCGGATGTCCGCCGTCTGCGGGAACGAGCCGATGGTGGTGGTGGGCAAAGGCGGCAGGGCCAGGCGCCGTCGCTGCAAGGGCTGGCGCACGGCGAAACCGGAGGCACGCCGGTCGGCATGCGGCGCAGCCTGGCCCATGCGCGCGGCCACGGCCTCGCGATGCACGCGCGGACTGCTGCGGCGCGAGGCGATCGCGGCCCGGGAGGCGGACAGCTCGGCCTGCACCGAGGCTTCTTCGCCGCGCAGCACAGTCCTGAGGACGCGCAACTCGGACAGTTTCTCGACCGCAAAAGCCAGCCAGGACTTGAGTTCGGCGTCGAGCGCGTTTTCGGTCTGCAGGCTGTAAGGCACATGCAGCAGCGAGCACGAAGGGGCCAGCCACAGTTCGCCCCGGTGCTTGTCGGCCACCGGGCGAAGCCTGGCCAGCGCGGCGTCGACATCGGTTCGCCAGATGTTGCGGCCATCGACGATACCCACCGACAGCACCTTGTGGCTGGGCAGCCAGTCGAGCACGCCCGTCAGGTCCTCGGCCGCGCGCACCGCGTCCACGTGCAGGCCGGCCACCGGCAGCTGGCAAGCCAGGCGCAGCTTGTCCGACAGCGGCGAGAAATAGGTGGCGAGCATCAGCTTCACGCCGCTTCTCGCGAGTTGCCAGTAGGCGGCCTCGAATGCATGGCGCCAGCGGTCGGGCAGGTCGAGGCCGAGGATGGGCTCGTCGACCTGAACCCACTCGACCCCCAGGGCTTTCAGGCGGTCCAGGATTTGCGCGTAGACCGGCAGCAGCTTCTCGAGCAGGCTGAAGCGGTCGAAACCCGCTTCCTTCTCCTTGCCCAGCCACAGGAAGCTCAAGGGACCGAGCAGCACCGCCTTGACCTTGTGGCCCGCCAGCATGGCCTGGGCGACCTCATCGAACAGCCGTTGCGAGGCCAGGTGAAACTCGGTATCGGCGCGAAACTCGGGCACCAGGTAGTGGTAGTTGGTGTCGAACCACTTGGTCATTTCCAGCGCGAAGCGGCCGCCTGCGGCGTTCTCCTTGGCGCAGCCGCAACCGGCACCATGGCCCGAGTGGTCGGCGCCTGCGCCGCGCGCCATGCTGAAATAGCGCGCCAGCTCCGGCTCCTCGCCCGTGAAGCCAAAGCGTGCGGGCTCGCAGCCGAGCAGCTGGATGTGGTTGGCCACATGATCGTAGAAGGCGAAGTCGCCCACCGTCACGAAGTCCAGGCCGGCGGCCTGCTGCACGGCCCAGTGCTGCGCGCGCAAGTCAGCCCCCTCGGCCTCAAGCGCAGCGGCGTCGATGTCGCCGCGCCAGTACTGCTCCAGCGCGAATTTCAGTTCCCGGTGCGCGCCCATGCGCGGAAAACCCAGGGTGTGTGTGCGGACCATGCTCCATCCTTTTCATGTTTGCGGTTGAAGCCGTCGATGGTCGGGGGATTTGGAATATTATTCAAACGAAAGATATTGTTATTCAAGTTGAAAAATATTAATGATTCAGTCCGTCCTTGAAATCCGCCATCTGCGCACGCTCGTCGCCCTGCGCGACAGCGGCAGCCTGGTGCGCGCGGCGCAGTTGCTCAACCTCACGCAGTCGGCGCTGTCGCACCAGGTCAAGCTGCTGGAGGACCGCTACGGCGCGGCGCTGTTCGAGCGCAAGTCCGTGCCGCCGCAATTCAGTACCACCGGCCTGCGCCTGCTGGCCCTGGCCGACGCGGTGTTGCCGCAGCTCGAGGAGGCCGAGCGCGACGTGGCACGCCTGGCTCTGGGCCGCGCCGGCCAGCTGCGCATCGCGGTGGAGTGCCACACCTGCTTCGACTGGCTGATGCCGGCGATGGACGCCTTCCGCACCCGCTGGCCCGAGGTGGAGCTCGACATCGTCTCGGGCTTTCACCCGGACCCGATTGCCCTGGTGCTGCAGGACCGCGCCGACATCGCCATCGTGTCCGAGCAGGAGGCAGGCGAGACGGTGGACTTCCACCCGCTGTTCAGCTTCGAGATCGTCGCCTTGCTGGCCAACAATCACCCCTTGGTGGCCAAGCCCTACCTGGCGGCGAAGGACTTCGCCCAGCAAACCTTGATCACCTACCCGGTGCCCGATGAGATGCTGGACCTGGTGCGCCAGGTGCTCGAGCCCGCCGGCATCAAGCCGGCGCGCCGCACCACCGAGTTGACGGTGGCGATGCTGCAGCTCGTGGCCAGCGGCCGGGGCGTGGCCACCCTGCCCGTTTGGGCGGTGCAAAACTACCTGGATCGCGGCTATGTCACGGCGCGGCCCGTAGGGCGCAAGGGCCTGACCGGCCACCTCTATGTCGCCTGTACCAGCCTCACGTCCAGCCGCCCCTGGCTGGCGGACTTCGTCGCGATCACGCGCGAAAGCAGCTTTCTCAGCTTGAGTGAGATCGAGCTTCTTTGACAGGAAGCCGCTCCCGAAGCCCGCTTACGCCGCGCCTCAGGTCCCCTCGACCATCCGCATCTCCCGCATCGCCACCGACAGCATCGCCAGGTCCACCGCGCTCGCCGCCTGCTGGTCGGCCAGGAGGCGCCGGTAGCGCTCCAGCGCTACCTGGTTGTGCGCCTGCCAGGCGGCGATCAGCGCCTCGGACGTCTCCAGCGCCGGCGAGAGCCGGATCACGCTGGTCGTCAGCGCCCGCTTGAGCGCGGCCAGGTCGTCGAGCAGCGCGGCGCGCGCCAGCATCTGCCAGTGGGTGTCGGCCGGCAGCGCGCCCACGCGTTCGCGTATCCAGCCGTGGTTCAGATGCAGGTCGAGCGCGAAATACAGGCTGGCGACCAATTCGAGGTTGCGCTCGCAGGCCGCTGCGACTTCCGCGATGTCAAGCACGGCGGCGATGCTGTCCGCGCTCGCGACGCGCCGTGCGAGTTCGGTCGGCACCCCGGCCTGCACCAGCTCATCGCGCCGGGCGCCCAGGGCCGCCGCGTCGGTGGGCGCGAGCAGGGATGCGAGTTGCGGCCCGACCTGATCGGCCGCCGCGCGAAAGCGCGCGACCATCTGGTCGATCGCTGTGCGATCGGTTCGATGGCGCAGGAACCACAGGCTCGCTCGCTCGATCAAGCGGCCGGTGTCGATCAGCATCTGCGCCTGCAGCGCATCCGGCACCTGGTTGTCGAGCGCGTCGATGTCGCGCCAGATGTCCTCCAGCCCGAACACCGCCCGCGCGATGATGAAGGCGCGCACGATCTCGGCCGGGGCCGCATCGGTTTTCTCCGCGAGCTGGTGCACCCAGGTCGCACCGACGCGGTTGGTCAGCGTGTTGGCCAGATAGGTCGCGACGATCTCGCGCTTGAGCGGATGACGCTGCATCGCGTCGCCGTAGCGCTCGCGCAGCGGCTGCGGGAAGTAGTCGGCCAGCACATGGGCGACAAACGGGTCTTCCGGCAGGTCGGACGCGAGCAGCCCGTCGTACAGCCACATCTTGCTATAGGCGAGCAACACCGCGCGCTCGGGCGAGGTGAGCCCCTGTTGCGCGGCCTTGCGCTCGTCGATTTCCTCGTCGCTAGGCAGGAACTCGATCTTGCGCTTGAGCCGCCCGGCGCGCTCGAGATGGCGGATCAACCTGGCCTCGGCCTCCAGCAGCGCGGCCGCGCGCCGGTTGGCGACCGACAGCGCCTGGGTCTGGTAATAGTTGTCACTCAGCACCAGTTGGCCGACCTCGTCGGTCATATCGGCGAGCAGCTTGTTGCGCTGTTTCCCGGTCATCTCGCCGTCGGCGACCACCAGGCCCAGCAGGATCTTGATGTTGACCTCATGGTCCGAGCAGTCGACGCCGCCCGAGTTGTCGATCGCGTCGGTATGGATGCGCCCGCCGTGCTGCGCGTACTCGATGCGGCCGAGCTGGGTGCAGCCGAGGTTGCCGCCCTCGGCGACCACCTTGCAGCGCAGCTCGGCGCCGTTGACGCGGATCGCGTCGTTCGCGCGGTCGCCGACTTGGGGCTGGGTCTCGCGGCCGGCCTTCACATAGGTGCCTATGCCTCCGTTGTAGAACAGGTCGACCGGCGCCTTGAGGATCGCGCGTATCAGGTCGCTCGGCGTGATCTCGTCGCCTTCCAGCTCGAGCGCCGCGCGTACTTGCGAGCTGAGCGCAATCGCCTTGGCGCTGCGCGGGAACACGCCGCCGCCGGCCGAGATCAGCGCGCTGTCGTAATCGGCCCAGCTCGAGCGCGGCAGCGCGAACAGGCGCTCGCGCTCGCGAAAGCTCGTCTGCGTATCGGGATTCGGGTCGAGAAAGATGTGGCGGTGGTCAAACGCCGCGAGCAGCCGGATGTGGCGCGACAGCAGCATGCCGTTGCCGAACACGTCGCCCGACATGTCGCCGATGCCGACCACCGAGAAGTCGGTGGTCTGGGTGTCGACGCCCATTTCGCGGAAATGCCGCTTGACCGACTCCCAGGCGCCGCGCGCGGTGATCGCCATTTTCTTGTGGTCGTAGCCGACCGAGCCGCCCGAGGCGAACGCGTCGCCCAGCCAGAAGCCGTAGTCGGCCGAGATCGCGTTCGCGTAGTCGGAGAAGCTTGCCGTGCCCTTGTCAGCGGCGACCACCAGGTAGGGATCGTCCGGGTCGTGGCGCACCAGGTCCGCGGGTGGCACCACCTGGGCGCCGACCCGGTTGTCGGTGAGGTCGAGCAGCCCGCGCAGAAAGGTCTGGTAGCAGGCGACGCCTTCCTTCAGGTACGCGTCGCGATCGGTCATGGGCGGCGGATTCTTCACGACGAAGCCGCCCTTGGAGCCGACCGGCACGATCACCGTGTTCTTCACCATCTGCGCCTTGACCAGCCCCAGCACCTCGGTGCGGAAGTCCTCGCGCCGATCGGACCAGCGCAGCCCACCGCGCGCGACGCGACCGCCGCGCAGATGCACGCCCTCGACGCGCGGCGCATAGACCCAGATCTCGAACATCGGCTTGGGCTCGGGCAGGCCGGGCACGCGCGCCGGGTCTAGCTTGAACGACAAATAGGGTTTGGGAGCGCCGTCGGCCGCACGCTGGAAGTAGTTGGTGCGCGTGGTCGCCTCGATCACGCCGAGGAACTGGCGCAGGATGCGGTCCTCGTCGAGGTTGGGTACCTGGTCCAGCGCGTTCTCGATGTCGTTTCGCAGCGCCGGCACGCGCGCGCCGCGCCCCTCGCCTTGCGCGGGATCGAAGCGCGCGAGAAACAGCTCGACCAGCTTGCGCGCGATCGCCGGGTTGCCGGTCAGCGCGCGCTCGACATAGGCGTCGCTGAACGTCGATCCGGCCTGGCGCAGGTAGCGCGCATAGGCGCGCAGGATCGCGACTTCGCGCCAGTTCAGTTGCGCCCGCAGCACCAGCCGGTTGAAGTCGTCGTTCTCGACCTCGCCCGACCAGGCGCGCGCAAACGCGTCCTCGAACAAGGCCTTGATGCGGTCGATCTCGACCTCGACATCGTCGGTGAGCTCCATTCCGAAGTCGTGCACCCACACGGCTTGCGCGTCCTGCGGCTCGATGCAATAGGGGCGCTCCTCGTTGACCCGCACGCCCAGGTGCTCGAGCATGGGCAGGCTCTGCGACAGCGCGACCGGCCGCCCGGCACGGTAGACCTTGAAGCGCAGCGACCCCGGTGCCGCCTCGATCGGCCGGTAAAGATTCATCGCCAGCGCCGCCTGCCCGTCATCGGACAGGCCGCCCTGCACGCTTTCCATCAGCTCGATGTCGCGCATCGCGGTGCGCGCCGCATAGTCCTCGCGAAAGCCGGCCGGGAACGAGTCGCCCCAGCGGCGCAGCAGCCGGTTGCCGCGCTCCTCGCCGCAGCCTTCGAGCAGCGCCTGGGCCAGCTCATCCTGCCAGCGGCGCGTGGTCTCGACGATTCGCGCTTCCAGCTCACGCACATCGACCTCGGGAACATTGCCCGGCTGGGTGCGCACCATGATGTAGATGCGCGCGAGCATGGATTCCGACAGCTGCGGCGTGAACTCGGCGCTCACGCCGCGAAAGGCATCGAGCAGCAGCTTCTGGATACGCAGGCGCAGGTCGGTGTTGAACTTCTCGCGCGGCACGAACACCACGCATGACACGAAGCGGTCGAAGCGGTCGCGGCGCACGAACAGCCGGGTGCGCTGCCTCTCCTGCAAGCGCAGAATGCCCAGCGCAATCTCGTAGAGCTCGCTGTCGTCGATCTGGAACAGCTCGTCGCGCGGGTACTGCTCCAGTATCGTGGCCAGCGATTTGGCGAGATGGCCCTTGGACAGGAAGCCGGCGCGGCTCATGACATTGGCGACCTTGCGCCGCACCAGCGGGATCTCGCCGGTCGCGACCCTGTAGACGATCGACGTGTACAGGCCAATGAAGCGGCGTTCGCCAAACAGCTGGCCCTCGGCGTCGAACAGCTTGACGCCGACATAGTCGAGGTAGCCAGGCCGGTGCACGGTCGCGCGCGAATTGGCCTTGGTCAGGAAGATCGGCGACGGGGAGTCCACGATGTGCTGCACGCCGGCCGGCAGCCGGGTCAGGTCGGGCGTGGCAGGATCGCGCAAGGCCTCGCGCAGGATGCCCTTGCCCGAGCCCACGACGCCCTGCAGATAGTAGGCGCCGTCCTTCTCGAACGACTGATAGTCGCGGCAGCCGAGGAAGGTGAAATGCTCGTCGGCCATCCACTCGAGGAAGGCCCGAGCCTCCGCGACTTCCGCCTGCGCCGCGCCGGCTGCCTGCTCGCGCGCGGCCAGGTCGGCGATCGTGCGCTGGGTCGTCTCCTGCATCTGAGGCCAGTCCTCGACCGCCGCCCGCACGTCGCCCAGCACCTTGATCAGACCGGCCGTCAGCTCATCCAGGCTCTTTGCCTCGGTACGACGGTCCACCTCGAGGTGGATATAGGACTCCAGCCGCGAACCATCGGGCTCCTCATCGCGCTGCTCGCTGGCCGCCCGTACATTCGCGATCTGGCCGCCGACCTCGCGTCGGACGCGGAACACCGGGTGCATCGCCGCATGCAGCGTGAGGCCGAGCCGGTTGACTTCCATCGTCACCGAATCGACCAGGAACGGCATGTCGTCGTTCACGATCTCGATCACCGTGTGGTCCGAATACCAGCCGTGCTGCTCCAGGCCCGGGTTGTACACGCGCACGAGCACGCTGCCCGGTGAGAACTTGCGCGCAAACTGCCAGTGCGCCATCGCTGCGCCATACAGGTCGGCGATGCTGCGGCTCAGCACGTCTTCCGCATCGGCCTGTCCGTAGTAGTGGCGCAGGAACGGCTCGAACGCCGCAAACGCCGCATCGAGCAGACGCTCGCGCGCGAGCGCCACGACGTCATCGAACAAGCGCGTAACTCTGTCCTCGGTTCTGACTAGCATGATGTCCCCTCCAGTCCCAGGGTTGACCGGCCGGATCGGCAAACGCCATCTTGCGCCAGCTACAGGCTCTCAGAATAGTCGATCGGACGAACGGTCAGCGGCGCCGCAGAACAAGCCCGCAGGGGCTGCCGCGACGCGTTCGCTACTGAATTTATAGCGCCCAGCAACCATCCCACGAGGGCCGGAACCCTCAAGACTCAGGAACCCGGCTGAAACAGCCGGATCACGCTGGAAAAATCCAGCGCGCCGCTGCCGCCCAGGCTGTGCGCGGCGTACAGGCTGCGGGCCAGGCCGCCGAGCGGCGTGGCGGCGCGCACGGCGCTGGCGTTTTCCTGCGCCAGGCCCAGGTCCTTGAGCATCAGGTCGGTGCCGAAGCCGCCCGCATAGTCCCTGGACGCCGGGACGCCGTCCATCACGCCGGGCATAGGGTTGTATTTCTCCAGCGCCCAGTTGCCGCCCGAGCTGCGGCGCATGATCTCCGACAGCACCTTGGGGTCGAGCCCGTTGGCCGTGCCCAGGGCCAAGGCTTCGGAGGTGCCGACCATCAGAATGCCCAGCAGCATGTTGTTGCAGATCTTGGCGGCCTGCCCTGCGCCATGTGCGCCGGCATGAAAAATGTTTGACCCCATGGCCTGGAGCAGCGGCCTGGCCCGTTCCAGATCGGCCGCCTCGCCGCCGACCATGAAGGTCAGGGTGCCGGCCGCCGCCCCGGCCGTGCCGCCGGACACCGGGGCATCGAGACACGGCAGCTGGCGGGCCTGGGCGGCCTGCGCGACCTTGCGCGCGCTGGTGGCGGCGATGGTGCTGCAGTCGATGACCAGGGTGCCGGCCGGCAACTGCGCCAGCACACCGACCTCGCCCAGGTACAGCGCCTCGACATGCTGGCTGGCCGGCAGCATGCTGATCACGGCCTCGGCGCCCTGGACCGCGGCGCTGGCCGAAGCCGCCATCGCCACGCCCTCGGCGGCCAGCCGGGCGCGGGCCGCATCCGACAGGTCGAAGGCCAACACCTGGTGGCCGGCGCGGTGCAGGTTCAGCGCCATGGGCCCGCCCATGTGGCCCAGGCCCAGAAATGCGATCTTCATGTCTCTCTCCTTTGCTTGTCAGTCGAGCGCGGCCAGCGGGTGCGGTCCCGCGTGGCGCGCCTGGAAATGGTCTTCGACCCACTCGGGCGTCACCTGCTCCAGTGCGGCAGGCCTCCACTGCGGGTTGCGGTCCTTGTCGACCAGCAGCGCCCTGATGCCCTCGGCAAAGTCGGGATGGGCGCAGCAGCCCAGCGAGACCTGGTACTCGAGGCGGAACACCTCGGCCAGCGACAGCCGGGCCACGCGCTGCCAGAGCGCGAAGGCCAGCGCCGCCGAGCTCGGCGAGCCCTTGGCAAAGTTCGCGGCCGCGGCCGACAGCCAGGCATCGTCGCTGCGCAGTTCGCGCAGGCGCGCGGCGATCTCGAGCAGGTCCTCGCCCGCCATCAGCTCGTTGATGGTGTCGAAGTGCATGCGCAGCTTCGATGCCAGCGGCTTGTCGCCACCGGCGTGGCGCTGCAGCAGCTTGGACAGCTCGATGCGGTTGGGCTGCGCCTTGTCGCTCCATTGCGCGGCGGCAATGGCCGCCAGCAGCTCGGCCTTGCGCTCGTGGCCAAGGTGGAAGTCCGCCAGGCCGCAAAACAGCGCATCGGCGGCGTTGAGCGGGGCCCCGGTCAGCGCGAGGAACAGGCCCAGGCGCCCCGGCATGCGGCGCAGGAACCAGCTGCCGCCGACATCGGGGTACAGGCCTATGCCGATTTCGGGCATGGCCAGGCGGCTGGAGGCAGTCACGACGCGGTGCGAGGCGCCGGCCATCAGGCCGATGCCGCCGCCCATCACGATGCCGTGGCCCCAGCACAGCAAGGGCTTGGGATAGCCGTGGATCAGGTGGTCGAGCTGGTATTCCTGCGCGAAGAAGCCCTGGGCATAGGAGTTGGGCCCGGCGCCGCAGCGGCGCATGGACTGGTAGAGCTCGCGCAGGTCGCCGCCGGCGCAGAAAGCCTTGTCGCCCGCGGCCTGCAGGATCACGCCGGCCACGCCGGGGTCCGCCGCCCATTGGCGCAGCGCCGGCGTCAGCGCCTGGACCATGGGCAGCGACAGGGCGTTGAGCGAGGCCTCTGCATTGAGCGTGGCCAGGCCGAAGCGCCGGCCGCAGGCGGTGGGAAGTTCGTCGAGCAGGATCAGGTCGGACATCGCTTCCCCCTCAGGCATTGCGCCAGACCGGCGCGCGCTTGGCCAGGAAGGCCGTGACGCCTTCGCGCTGGTCCTGCGTGTCGAACAGGTCGACGAAGGCCTCGCGCTCGGCCACCAGCTGGGCCATCGGCGACTGGCTGCGCGCGCCATGGATCAGGCGCTTGCAGGCGGCGACGCTGCCGGGGCTTTGGCGGGCCACGCCCTGGGCCAGGGCTAGCGCGCGCGCCAGCGCGCCGCCGCGCGGCGTGAGCTCCTCGACCAGGCCGATGCGCAGCGCCGTGGCAGCGTCGACCCGCTCACCGCACAGGATCATGCGCTTGGCCCAGCCCTCGCCCACCAGCCAGGACAGCCACTGCGTGCCGCCCGCACAGGGCAGCAGGCCTACGGCGGCCTCGGGCAGGGCCATGACGGCATGCTCATCGGCGATGCGCAGGTCGCAGGCCAGCGCGCATTCGAGCCCGCCGCCCATCGCATAGCCGTTGATCGCGGCAATCGAGACGCCGCGAAAGCCCGCCAGCGCCTCGAAGGCCTCGCCGAACCGGCGCGCCATCTCCCGCGCCACGGCCTTGTCGCCCTCGGCGAACAGCTTGAGCTCGGCGCCGGCCGAGAAGAACTTCTCGCCCTGGCCGGTGATGACCAGGCTGTAGACCTCGTCATTGGTGTTGAGGTCGCGCACCAGCCGCGTGAGCGCGGCCAGGCTTTGCGCAGTCCAGGTATGGGCCGGCGGGTTGTCCAGCGTGGCGATCGCTGCGTGGCCCTGAAATTCGAGCCTGATGCCTTCGTAAACGCTTGTCATCGGATGTCCTCTGTGGTGTCGGTTTCAAGCATGCGGCGCGCGACGATGACGCGCATGATCTCGTTCGTGCCTTCCAGGATCTGGTGCACGCGCGCATCGCGCAGGTAGCGCTCCAGCGGGTATTCGCGCGTGTAGCCGTAGCCGCCGTGGATCTGCAAGGCTTCGTTGCAGACGCGAAAGCCGATGTCGGTGGCCAGCTGCTTGGCCATGGCGCAGTAGACCGTGGCCTGGGGCGAGCCGGCGTCGAGCTTGGCGGCGGCCAGCCTCACCATCTGCCGCGCCGCGACCAGCTCGGTCGCCATGTCGGCGATCTTGAATTGCAGGGCCTGGAAGGCGCTGAGCTTGGCGCCGAACTGGCTGCGCTCATGCATGTAGCGCCGCGCCGCATCGAGCGCGCCCTGGGCTGCGCCGACCGAGCAGGTCGCGATGTTGATGCGCCCGCCGTCCAGCCCCTTCATCGCGATGCGAAAGCCCTGGCCCTCCTCGCCGAGCAGATGGCTGGCCGGCACGCGCACCTGGTCGAAGGTGATCGCGCGGGTGGGCTGGCTGTTCCAGCCCATCTTCTCTTCCTTGCGGCCGTAGGCAATGCCCGCGCTGTCGGCCGGCACCAGCAACGCGGAAATGCCGGCCGAGCCGCCGCCGCCGGTGCGCGCCATCACGACCAGGGCGTCGGTCGCGCCGGCACCCGAGATGAAGGCCTTGGCGCCGCTCAGCAGATAGTGGTCGCCGTCGAGGCTGGCCGTGGTGCGCAGCGAGGCGGCGTCCGAGCCGGCGCCGGGCTCGGTCAGGCAGTAGGAGGCCAGCCGCTCGCCCGAGGTCAGCTTCGGCGCCCATTGCGCCGCGACCTCGGGCCGGGCCCAGCGCGCGACCATCCAGGTCGCCATGTTGTGTATGCTCAGGTAGGCCGTGGTCGAGGGGCAGGCCGCGGCCAGCTCCTCGAACACCAGGGTGGCGTCCAGCCGCGGCAGGCCCAGGCCGCCGTAGCGCTCGTCCGCATACAGGCCGCAGAATCCCAGCTGGCCGGCTGCGGCGATGACTTCGCGCGGGAAGATGCCCTCGGCATCCCAGCGCGCGGCGTGCGGCGCGAACTCGCCGGCGGCGAACTCGCGCGCGCTGTGCTGGAACGCGCGCTGCTCGTCGGACAGTTCGAAGTCCATGGCAGGCTTCGCTGTCAGCGCAGGCTGATGGTGGTGTTGACGCCCGTCGACACGGTGCTGTCGTCGAACCAGCGCTCGGTGACGGTCTTGGTCTGGGTGTAGAACAGCACGACCTGCTTGCCATAGGGGCCGAGGTCTCCGAGCTTGGAGGCGCGCGAGCCGGTGAACGAGAACAGCGGCACGGGCACCGGAATCGGCACGTTGATGCCGACCTGGCCCACGTCGATCTCCTCCTGGAAGCGGCGCGCTGCCGCCCCCGACTGGGTGAAGATCGTCGTGCCGTTGCCGTTCGGGTTCGCATTGATCAGCGCAATCGCTTCATCGAGGCTGCTGGCGCCCGCAATGCACAGCACCGGACCGAAGATCTCCTGATCGTAGATGGCCATGCCGGGCTTGACGCCCGAGAAGATCGTCGGGCCCACGAAATTGCCTTCGCGCAAGCCGCCGTCGAGCGGGGGCAGGCGGCCGTCGAGTTCCAGCACCGCGCCTTCGGCCAGCCCTCTAGCGATCAGGCTTTCCACGCGTTCCTTGGCGGCGCAGGAGATCACGGGCCCCACGTCGGTGCCGGCCACGGCCCCATCGCCCACGACCAGCTTCTGCGCGCGCTCGACCAGTTCGGGAATCCACTGCTGCGCCTCGCCCACCAGCACGGCGACCGAGACCGCCATGCAGCGCTGGCCGGCGGCGCCGAAGGCCGCGCCGATCAGGGCATTGAGGGTCTGCTCCTTGTGCGCATCGGGCAGGACGATGGCGTGGTTCTTGGCGCCCATCATGCACTGCACGCGCTTGCCGGCCAGGCTCGCGCGGTTGTAGACATGGGTGCCGACCCGGGTCGATCCCACGAAAGACAGGGCCTTGATGTCCCGGTGGTCGCAGATCGCGTTGACGACCTCCTCGCCGCCATGGACCACGTTGAGCACGCCAGGCGGGATGCCGGCCTCGATGGCCAGCTCGACCAGGCGCATGGTGCTCATCGGGTCCTGCTCGGAGGGCTTGAGCACGAAGCTGTTGCCGCAGGCGATCGCCATCGGGAACATCCACAGCGGGATCATGGCCGGGAAGTTGAACGGCGTGATGCCCGCGCACACGCCCAGCGGCTGCTGCAGCGTGTAGGTGTCGACGCCGCTGGCCACGTTGTTGGCCAGCTCGCCCATTTGCAGGTTGCCGATGCTGGCCGCGTGCTCGACGACCTCCAGGCCGCGGAAGATGTCGCCTTCGGCGTCGGCCAGGGTCTTGCCCTGCTCGGCCGTCAGGATGGCCGCCACTTCCTTGATGTGCTCGCGGATCAGCTGCTGGTACTTGAGGAAGATGCGCGCGCGCACGCCGATCGGCGTGTGGCGCCAGGTCTTGAAGGCCTTCTGCGCCGCGGCGACGGCGGCGCCGACCTCGTCGCGCGTGGCCATGGGCACGCGGGCCAGCCGCTGCTGGGTGGCCGGGTTGACCACGTCGCGCCACTCGGTCGTGCGTGATTCGACAAACTCGCCGGCTATGAGCAGACGAACATTGGGAACAGGTTTCATGGAATGCCTCGTGTGAATGATGGAGATCGGCAACCGGGCTCCTCTGCAGAATCCCGATCAATTTGCAGCGATGTTATTTACAGACTTCGCAAACATCAATAAGCTATTGATTTGAAAAGGAATATCTGAAAACAACTTCACAACACGATTCGCAATTTTGTGAATCTTGTGAAACATCGAGACCCGGAGAAAGCATGGCAGGCAAACTGTTCGTCGGCGCCCAACTGCGGCGTCTGCGCGAGAAACACAGGCTTCATCAGTCGGCGATGGCCGAGCGGCTGGGCCTGTCGCTCAGCTATGTCTGCCAGCTCGAGAACAACCAGCGCCCGGTCACGGCCGCGGTCCTGCTCAAGCTGAACGAGGCCTTCGACTTCGATCTGGCGGAGTTCTCGGAGGAGCAGAACAAGCGCCTGCTGTCGGAGCTGCGCAGCCTGTTTCGCGACCGCACGGTCAGCGAGACCGACGTGTCGCTGACCGAGATCGACCGCCTGGTGCAGCAGGTGCCGGCCGCGGCCGACGTGGTGGTCGCGCTCTACCGCAAGCATCTGCACCTGCATGAGGAATACCGCCAGCTGATCGAGCGCTTCTACGGCGACCAGCACCACCCGCATCTGGCGCCGCTGCCGCACGAGGCGGTGCGCGATTTCTTCAACCGCCGCAACAACCATTTCGAGCGGCTCGACAGCGCCGCCGAGGCGCTGGCCCAGCAGTGGCAGCTGCAGCCGGGCCAGCGCGCGCCGGTCCTGTGCCGGCTCATGAAGGAGCAGCACGGGGTCGAGGTGGTCAGCGACAGCGCCTCGGCCGAAGGGCCCGAGGGCTTCGAACTGCGCCACTACGAGGCGCGCCGGCGCCTGCTGCGCGTCTCGCCCGACCTGTCAGACGCCCAGCAGGCGTTCCAGATCGCGACCCAGCTCGTCCTGCTGGCCTACGGCGAACTGGTGGACGGCGAGATCGAGGGCGGCGCCCTGGCCGACCAGCAGTCGCGCCAGCTCGCGCGCCAGGGCCTGGCGCATTACTTCGCCGGCGCCCTGCTGATGCCCTACGGCCCGTTTCTGGAGGCGGCGCGGCAGCTGCGCTACGACATCGAAGCCTTGCAGCAGCGCTTCCAGGTCGGCTTCGAGTCGGTCTGCCACCGGCTCAGCACGCTGCAGCGCAGCGGCGCGCGCGGCGTGCCCTTCTACCTGGTGCGCGTGGACCAGGCCGGCAACATCTCCAAGCGCCAGAGCGCGACGGCCTTCCATTTCGCGAGCCAGGGCGGCGGCTGCCCGCTCTGGCATGTGCACATGGCCTTCTCGAGCCCGGGCCGCATCATCACCCAGGTCGCCGAAATGCCCGACGGCACGCGCTTCTTCGGCATGGCACGCACCGTCGAGCGCGGCGGCGGCGCCTTCTTCGCGCAGCGCAAGCTGTTCGCGATCGGCCTGGGCTGCGAGCTGCGCCATGCGCGCGAGCTGGTCTACGCCGACGGCATAGACCTCTCATCCGAACGCCGGGTCGTGCCCATAGGCCCGGGCTGCCGCGTCTGCCCGCGCGACAACTGCGCCCAGCGCGCCTTCCCGCCGGCCGGTAAGGCCCTGGTCACCGAGCTGCACCGCGAGACCCTGGCCTCCTATCGCTTCGTCGACACCGAAGGCCGCTGAGGCGCCCACCGAACGTGTAAAAAAAGGCCGCTTTCGCGGCCCAGGCGGAGCAAGTGGCAGCCGACGCTACGCGGCGTGTCGCTGCGGCATGGCATCTCCGGTGTCGTGACCGTGCGCTCCCGCCGTTTCGCCCTGCAGTTTCGACCACTCGCGTCGCGCCGCCTCGATGTTCGCGTGCTTCACATGGCCGAATCCTCGGATCTTTTCCGGAATCCGCGCCACAGCCAAGGCGCGGTCCAGGGTATCGGCACTCAGGGTTACCAGCTCGTGCCGGATGCGCGCCCGGTATTCCGTAATCAGGGCACGTTCGGTGCGGCGTTCCTCCGTGCGTCCGAAGACGTCGAACGCCGTTCCACGCAGGCCCGTCATTCGCGCGAGTACCTGGAACGCCATACCCATCCAGGGGCCGAAGCGGCGCTTCCGCAGGCATCATCGCCCAGCGCCGCTGCGTCACATTCGTCGTGGAGCGCTATTCCGGCGAAGCCAAGGTTGGCTGGTGCCGTGCCACTCCTCGAGCTGTTCGGGATCGTTGCGGGCGGATGGCAGATGGCACGGGCCGCACTCATTGCGCGCGAGCGGCTGGCACAAAGCGCAGGCGACGCGGCGTTCCTGTGGGCGAAGCTGCTGACGGCTCGGTTCTATGCCGACCACGTGCTGGCACAAGCGCCCGGCCTAGCGGAAACGGTCGTGAGTGGTGCGGCCGCCGTGCTCGCGTATGCGGCCGACCCGTTCTGAGGCTGGCCGGCGGCAGTGGGTTCATTCCTCGCTTGGCGTCGACATCAACTCCCGACTGAGTCTCTGCAGTCGGGCAGCAATGACCGCCTGACGCGCGTCGCTCAATCTGCTGGTCAGGGCGTTCAGGACGACGGCTGCAACGGGTTTTCCGTCTGGCCGCAGCACGGCCACGCCTATGCCCCAGAAGCCTGGAGCAAGGATGCCCGGTATGACGGCATATCCCTGCGCGCGCGTCTCTTCCAGCATTTTCCGGACCGTGTCCAACGTCATGTGCGGATACCTCTGGGCGATCGCAGGGGCATTGATCTCGAGCACCGCCTCCGCTTCGTCCTTTGGCATGGCGGCGAGGATTGCCAGCCCGCCCGCACCCAGCCCCAGAGGGTGTCGATCACCAACACGCAAAGATGCCTGCGGGTAAGGGAGGTCGCCGCTGTCGCGAGACAGGCAGACGACCTCCAGGCCATGCCGCACCGAAAAAAACACGAAGTCACCGGTCTCAAGGGCCACCGCGCGCAGGGCCGGCGCCGCGATGCGCTGAAGCGCGTAATTGGGCTCGGCCGCCAAGCCCACCGCGAACGATTCCGGGCCCAGTTCGTAGCGCCGCGTTGCGGTGTCCTGCGCCACGAATTGCTCGTCCATCAGCGTACGCGTGAGCCTGACGGTGGTGGCCTTGCTCAGCTCCAGCTTGCGCGCGATCTCGCTCACGCCAAGGCCGCCGTTGACCTGGTAGCGCGCGAGCAGTTTGAGGATGCTCAAGCCGCGCCTCAGGGTTTGCGCGCCTGGCGTTTCGCGATCGTTTTCGGACTTCTCTGGCATCGGGTTAACCCTGCATGAATGATCCAATATGTGGACCGAATCCTGCGACTGTAGCGCAGTTATCACTTGAAAGTGGGCCTTGCGTGCAACAAAATCAAAGCCTGTTATCCACATAGTGGACCGACCGGACAAACCCAGCGCCCCGCCCTCAACCCCTTTGCCGAACTGCCGCAAATGACCCATCAAACCCTCTCTCGTGTCGCACTCGTCACCGGCGCCGGCAGCGGGATCGGCCGCTGTGTGGCCGAAAGCCTGGCGCTGGTTCACAGCGCGCGCGTGTACGTGCTCGACAAGGACGCCGAATCGGCGGCCGCGGTGGTGCGCGGGATCACCGCAGCCGGCGGCCGGGCGAAGGTCTGTGTTGTGGACCTCGCCGATGGCCCGGCGCTGCGCCAGGCTCTGCCGTCATTGACCGCTGAGTTCGGCGCGCCCGACATCCTCATCAACAACGCCGGCATAGCGGCCATGGTTCCCGCGGTGGACTGCTCGCTGGACCATTGGCAGACCACGATGGCCGTCAACGTCACGGCCCCAATGCTGCTGATGCAGCACGCGCTGCCGCACATGCGGCAGGCGGGCTGGGGCCGCATCGTCAACGTCGCATCCATCAGCGGGCTGCGCGCCGGCACCGGCCGCATGGCTTACGGCACTTCGAAGGCGGCCTTGATCGCGATGACGGCTCAGTTCGCCGTGGAGGTGGCCGATTGGGGCGTCACGGTCAACGCGATCGCCCCGGGCCCGGTGGACACGCCGCTGGTGCAGGCCAACCACAGTGCTGCCACCCGCTCCACCTATGGCGACATGGTTCCCATGCACCGCTACGGCACGGCCCAGGAGATCGCCAACGGCATCCTGTTCCTGGCGTCGGACCAGGCCAGCTACATCACCGGACAGACGCTTGCGATCGATGGCGGTTTCACTGCCGCAGGCGTGCTGGTGTCCGACCTGTTCACCAAGACCTCGACTGCGGCGCCTGCTGCAGCCGTGCCCGCAGCGCGTTAGTTCCCACATCGACTCAAACTGGAGACACATGATGACCTTCACCCGTCGCAAGCTCATTCAAGGCACCGCCATCGCCGCCGCAACCTCCATCGCACCAATGAAAGTGGTGTTTGGACAGACGGCCGAATTCAGCTACAAGTTCGCCAACAACGTTCCTTTGACGCACCCATTGAACGTGCGTGCGAAGGCAGCCGCTGACGCCATCCGCAACGAAACCAACGGGCGCCTCGACATCCAGATCTTCCCGAGCAACCAGTTGGGATCGGACACCGACACGCTGAGCCAGGTGCGCTCCGGTGGAGTGGAGTTCTTCTCTCTTTCGGGACTGATTCTCTCGACGCTGGTCCCGGCGGCCGCCATCAATGGCATGGGTTTCGCCTTCCCCGACTACGCCGCCGTCTGGCGCGCCATGGACGGCGACCTGGGCGCCTACGTACGTGGTCAGATCGCCAAGTCCAACCTCGTGGCCATGGACAAGATCTGGGACAACGGCTTCCGCCAGACCACGACGTCCAACAAGCCCATCAACGGGGCCGATGACCTGCGTGGCCTGAAGATCCGCGTTCCTGTGTCTCCGATGTGGACATCCATGTTCAAGGCTTTCGAAGCCTCCCCTGCTTCGATCAATGCGTCCGAGATGTACACGGCGCTCCAGACGAAGGTGGTCGACGCACAGGAGAACCCGCTCTCGGTCGTCTCGCTGTTCAAGCTCAATGAAGTGCAGAAATACTGCTCACTGACGAATCACATGTGGGATGGATTCTGGTTCCTCGCCAATCGCCGCGCCTGGGAGCGTCTGCCGGCGAATCTGCGGGAAATTGTGGCAAAGCACCTCAACGCGGCAGCCGTCTTGCAGCGCGCCGACATGGCCGCGCTCAATGGCGGCCTGCAGCAGGAACTGACCTCCAAGGGGATGGTGTTCAACGCGACGAAACCCGACTCGTTCCGGAACAAATTGCGGACTGCCGGTTATTACCAGGAATGGAAGGCGAAATTCGGTGAAGAGGCCTGGGCGACACTCGAAAAATACACCGGCAAGCTGGGTTGACGCGAAGGATCGGCCATGGACCACACAACCTCGTTGGCGGAAAACGCCGGGCATGAACCTATCGTGCCTTTGACACCAGATGCCTCGGGAGATCAAGCAGCGCATACGCCCTGGTGGATGCATCCGCTCGAAGCAATCGCCGCCGCGCTTGTTGCGTCGATTGCCGTGCTGCTGCTCTTGGGCGTCGTGTCCCGCTACGTTGTCGGCAATTCGATCATCTGGCTGGACGAGGTTGTTTCCCTGCAGTTCATCTGGGCGGTAATGATCGGCGCAACCATTGCCGTCTACCGCAACGAACACCTGCGGCTCAACGTGGTCGTCGACATGCTGCCCGAGTGGCTGCGTGAGTACGTCCATGCCTTTGCGCTGACGGCAATGGCCGCAGTCCTGATCGCACTGATCGGTCCCGCCGTGACCTACGTGGAGGAGGAGTGGGCCATCCTGACGCCGGCGCTGAACATCCCCAACGCATTCCGCGTGTCCGCCATTGCTTTTGGTGTCTTGGCGATGCTGGCGCTCGTGGTGCTGTATGCGGGCCGCACGGTACGCATGGCTCCTCTGGTTACCGGCGCGGTGATGGTCGCTGCAGTGGCAGCGCTGTGCTGGGTGCTGTCGCCCCAGTTGAGTCGGCTGGGCGGCATCAATATCGTGGTCTTTCTCGTCGGCTTCGTCGCGGTGTGCCTGGCAGCAGGTGTGCCGATCGCTTTCTGCTTCGCGGCTGGCGCCGTGAGCTACCTGGCGTTCGCGACCCACGTTCCCTTGTTGGTCGTTGTCGGCCGGATGGACGAAGGCATTTCGAGCCTCGTGCTGGTGTCGGTGCCGATCTTCGTTCTGCTTGGCTGCGTGCTCGATGCGACGGGTATGGGCAAGGCCATCGTCGATTTCCTGGCTTCTCTGCTGGGCCATGTCAAGGCGGGTATGTCGTATGTCCTGCTGGGGGCGCTCTTCATCGTCTCCGGCATTTCGGGCTCGAAAGTTTCCGACATGGCCACGGTGGCGCCAGCGCTGTTCCCTGAGATGAAGCAGCGTGGGCACAAAGGCCCCGACATGGTGGCGCTGCTGGCGACAGGCGCGGCGATGGCCGATACGGTCCCGCCGAGCATCGTGCTGATCGTTCTCGGTGCGGTCGCGGGCGTCTCGATCGCTGGGCTTTTCCAGAGTGGCTTCGTCGTTGCGATGGTGCTGCTGCTTGCCCTGTTGATCCTCGCCCGTTGGAAGGCGCGCCATGAAGACATGAGTGGCACCCGTCGGGCGCCGGTGCGAGTCGTCGGCAAGTTGCTCCTTCTGGCCGGGCCGGCGCTGGTGCTCCCGTTCCTCATTCGCGGCCTGGTGGGCGAAGGCGTCGCCACCGCCACCGAAGTGTCGACCGTTGCTGTGGCCTACGCCATGCTGATCGGGCACCTGATGTACGGCGGCCTTGGTATGCGCAGGGTGTACTCCATGCTCGTCGAGACCGCCGCGCTCTCCGGGGCCGTGCTTCTCGTTCTCGGCGCCGCCTCCGCAATGGCCTGGTCGATCACCCAAAGCGGTGTCGTGCAGCAACTGTCGTCGCTGCTCACGACATTGCCAGGTGGGTCGATCACTTTCATGGCCGTCACCATCGTGGTCTTTGTCGTGCTGGGCTGCCTTCTCGAAGGCTTGCCTGCCGTGCTTTTGCTCGCGCCGATCATGTTCCCGATCGCGAAGCAGCTCGGCATACATGACATCCAGTATTCGATGGTGATCGTCTGCGCCATGAATGTCGGGTTGATGCTCCCCCCCGTGGGCGTCGGGTTCTACATCGCCTGCAAGATCGGCGGCGAAAAGCCCGACGAAGTAATGGTCGCGATCTGGCCGTACCTAATAGCCCTTCTTGGCGGTGTGATCGTGATCGCCGCAGTCCCATGGATTTCGACAGTGGCTTTGTAGCCAGACATCGCATCAGTTCGTTCAATGCGTCGGGGCCGCGCCCCGACATCCTCATCCATTTAAGGAGAAATCCCCATGACCCAACGTGCTTGCATCATCGGCTGGTCGCACTCACCCTTCGGCAAACTGGACCTGCCGGATGTCGAAAGTCTGATCACCAGTGTGGCCCGCCCAGCACTCGATCACGCCGGCGTCGCGCCGAAGGACGTCGACTTCGTTTCTGTGGGCGTCTTCAACAACGGCCTGACGCCGCAAGGCTTCGAAGGGGGCCTGGTGTCCCTGGGTGAGCCTGGCCTGCGCTTCACGCCGGCCGTGCACGTCGAGAACGCTTGCGCCACCGGCACCGCAGCCCTGCACACGGCTTTGGACTTCATCGAAAGCGGTCGAGGCCGCATCGCGCTCGTTGTCGGCGCCGAAAAGATGACGGCTTTGCCTTCGCGGCTAATGGGAGACGTCCTGCTGAGCGGCAGCTATCGCAAGGAAGAGGCCAATCCGCAAGGATTCGCCGGCATCTTCGGCCGGATCGCCGAAGCGTATTTCGAGCGCCACGGCGACCACCGGGAAGAACTGGCGATGATCGCTGCGAAGAATCACGCCAACGCGGTGCATAACCCCTATGCGCATGTGCGCAAGGCGTTCGACGTGGAGTTCTGCAACACGGTGTCGGACCGCAACCCGCTGGTGGCGGGGCCGCTGCGTCGAACGGATTGCTCGATGGTGTCCGACGGCGCCGCTGCGCTGGTGGTGGCGGACGAAGAAACGGCCGCGGCCCTGGGGCGGCGCGCCATCCGCTTTCGCGCGCGGACGCACGTGAACGATTTCCTGCCGTTGTCGCAGCGCGATCCGATTGCCTTCGAAGGTGCGCACCGAGCCTGGGACAAGGCCCGGGCCCAGGCCGGCATCTCTCTCGATGACCTGAGCCTGGTCGAGACGCACGACTGCTTCACGGTGGCCGAGATGATCGAGTACGAGGCCATGGGGCTGGTCCCGCGCGGCGAAGGCTGGCGGGCGATCCGCGAAGGGCTCACGCAGCGCAACGGCAAGCTCCCGGTCAATGTTTCCGGCGGACTGAAGGCCCGCGGCCACCCGCTCGGCGCCACCGGCGTGTCGCAGCACGTGATGGCGGCCATGCAGCTGGCCGGCGAGGCCGGCGAGATGCAGTTGCCGTCCGTGGAACTTGCCGGCGTCTTCAACATGGGAGGCGCCGCCGTCACCAACTACGTCTCGATCCTGGAGCGTGCAAAATGAAGATCATTCATCAGCCGCCGGTCTCGCGGGCCGCGATGAACCTTGCGTACCTGGTCACGCAGAATGCGCGGCGCTTCCCGGAGCGTACCGCACTGGTCTGGCGTGACATGTCCTGGACGTGGCGCGAGCTCGACGCGCGGGTGTCGGCCCTGGCCGCTGCGCTGCTCGAACTGGGAATCCAGCCCGGCGAGGCGGTGCTGGCGCACAGCAAGAACAGCAACGAGATGCTGGAGTCGATGCTGGCGACCTTCCGCATCGGGGCCGTCTGGGTGCCGACCAACTTCCGGCTGCTGTCGGACGAAGTGGCCTACATGGCGGAAGTCACCCAGCCGCGCGTCTTCCTGTGCCAGACCGACTTCCCTGAATATGCCGACCGGGTGAGCCGCGCCATCCCGGGCATCCGGCGCGTGTGGCTCACCGGTGATGCGCGGGCGCAAGGCGACGGGCCAAGCGTCGCGGCGCTGATCGACGCCCAGGCCGGGCGCGCGGTGCCGAATGCCCAGGTGCAATGGGACAGCGCCTGCTGGCTGTTCTTCACGTCCGGCACGACCGGCCGGCCAAAGGCCGCGGTACTGACGCACGGGCAAATGGGTTTCGTCATCACCAACCACCTGTGCGACCTGATGCCGGGTGCGACCGAGTTCGACGGCTCGCTGGTGCTGGCGCCCCTGTCTCATGGGGCCGGCGTTCACCAGCTGAACATGATCGCCCGCGGTGGCAAGACCGTGTTGATGCCCTCGGACAAGTTCGACGCGCAGACAGCCTTCTCGCTCATCGAGAAGCACAGCCTGACGAACCTGTTCACCGTGCCGACGATCCTGAAGATGATGGTCGAGGACCCGAGTGTGGACCGCTACGACCACTCGAGCCTGCGCTTCGTCGTCTATGCGGGAGCGCCGATGTACCGCCAGGACCAGAAGCTCGCCTTGCAGAAACTGGGACCGGTGCTGGTCCAGTACTACGGCCTGGCCGAGGCAACAGGAAACATCACGGTATTGCCCGGCCGTGAACACGATGCCGCCGAGCAAGAGCGGCGGCCCGGCACCTGCGGCTTCGAACGCACGGGCATGCAGGTGTCGGTCCAGGACGAGGCCGGCAACGAACTGGAGCCCGGCCAGACCGGAGAGATCTGCGTCATCGGGCCTGCCGTGTTCGCCGGGTACTTCGAGAACCCCGAGGCGAATGCCAAGTCGTTTCGCAATGGCTGGTTCCGCACGGGGGACCTGGGCTACCGCGACCGGGAGGGCTACATCTACCTGACCGGACGCTCTTCGGACATGTACATTTCCGGCGGCTCCAACATCTACCCCCGCGAGATCGAGGAAAAGCTGCTCACGCACGAAGCCGTCGGCGAGGTGGCTGTCGTCGGCGTGCCCGACCCCAAGTGGGGCGAGGTGGGCGTGGCGGTGTGCGTGCTGCGCGAGGGCGCGCAGCTGGACGAGGCCGCCATGCTCGAATGGATGGCGAGCCGGGTCGCGCGCTACAAGTTGCCCAAGCGGGTGTTCTTCTGGGAGGCGTTGCCGAAGTCCGGCTACGGCAAGGTCCCGAAGAACCTGGTGAAGGACGAATTGAGGCGCCGGGGCCTGCTGACGACTTCCGGGGAACTCTGTGCGCAGCATTGAACATCCCGGCCCGGTTCATCCGACGCGCGTGCAATGCGTTCCCGCACGCGTGCACGCGGTCGATGTCGAGCTGCCCAGTGGCGTGACGCTGCTGCAGGGCCTGGCCGATGCGGTCCGGCAGCAGGGGACGACCAGCGCGGTGTTCTCCCTTCAGGACCTGACGCTGGCACCCCTGGCCTTCGTCATGCCCGCGCTGTCGGACTCCCCGAAGCACGTCGCCTATTTCAGCCAGCGCTACGAGGCGAGTGGCGTGGCGCGCATCGAATCCGGCAGCATCACCTACGGCCTGCGCGATGGACAACCCTCGTTGCATTGCCATGCGACCTGGACCGAGGCGGATGGACAGCGCCGCAGCGGCCACGTGCTGGCGGCGGAATCCCTGGTCGAGCGGCCGGCGCGGATCGATGCGTGGATGCTCGATGGCGCGGCTTTCGAGGTGCAGCCGGACGCGGAGACGAACTTCGGCCTGCTCCAGGTGACGCCCACAGCGGCGGCCCGGCCAGGCGGCCTTGAAGCCCTGGTGGTGCGGGTGCGTCCGAACCAGGACATTTGCCTGGCGCTGGAGGCGCTCTGCGCCGAGCGCAACGTCCGCCGGGGCCGGATCCGCGGCGGCGTGGGAAGCCTGATCGGCACGGTCTTCGACGACGGGCGCACGGTCGAGCCCTTCGTCACCGAGGTCTTCATTCGCCGTGGCGTGATCGAGCCCGGTGCCGACGGCGCGCTGCGGGCGGACTTGGACGTTGGCCTCGTGGCGCATACCGGCGAGATCGCCGAAGGCCGGCTCGCGCGCGGGCAGAACCCGGTGCTCATCACGTTCGAGCTGGTGATCGAAGTTCAGGAAGTGGCGCCCGGCGCCGGGAGCGAATCATGACGATTTTTGCGTTGGGCGAGGACACGCCCACCCTTCACGACAGTGCTTACGTGGCCGAAGGTGCGACGATCATCGGCAAGGTGATCCTGGCCAAGGACGCGAGCGTCTGGCCGCAGGCCGTGCTGCGTGGTGACAACGGCGAGACGATCGAAGTGGGCGAGCGCAGCAACATCCAGGACGGCGCCATCCTGCACACCGACCCGGGCTACACGCTCAGCATCGGCGAGGACGTCAGCGTAGGTCACCAGGCGATGCTGCATGGCTGCTCCATCGGCGGCGGGACGCTGATCGGCGTCCAGGCGGTCATCCTCAACGGCGCGTCGATCGGAAAGAACTGCCTGGTTGGCGCCGGCGCAGTGGTCACCGAACGCAAGGTCTTCCCGGACAACTCGTTGATCGTCGGCGCGCCTGCGAAGGTGATGCGCGAACTCACTGAGGGCGAGATAGCGGGATTGCGGCGCAACGCCACCGACTATGTCGAACGTGGCCGCCGCTACCGCGCCGGGCTCAAGCGCATCGGCTGAGCGAACCGGCAGGGATTTGGAATCAGGGTTTGGGGGCCCGCGCAAGCGTGCCCCCGACGGCGACACGGGCCGATGCTGGCCTCTTTATCAAGTAGGAGACATGACAATGAAATACATTGATCGAAGCAGTCTGCCCTTCGGGCGAAGCATATTTGGCGTAGCCGTTGCGGCTACCCTCGCTGCCTGCGGCGGCAGTGACGGCGGTTCCGATTCAACCGTCAGTTCGGCACAAATTCCGTGCGAATCGCTCATCGGGAAAACACTCGACGGCGGCGGCGTGGTGAATACTGCCGAGGAAATTCCCGCCGGTTCCTACACACCACCCAACCTGGCACCCTACGAACCGTCCCCCCTGACTTCTCTACCCGCGTTCTGCCGCGTTACCGTGACCAAGCAGACGAGCCCCGACTCGAGCGTCGACGTAGAAGTGTGGCTGCCGAAAGCCAATTGGAATGGTCGCTTTCTTGGGACCGGCAATGGTGGGCCAGCCGGAGCTATCACCTACTACACCGGATTGCGGGAAGGCCTGATTCGGGGATTCGCGGTGGCAAACAGCGACCTGGGGACCGCGCGCGACATCACCACAAGGGAGGGGCACCCCGAGAAGTGGAAAGATTTCGGATACCGCGCAACTCGCGAAATGACCCTGGCGGGAAAGTCGATCGTCAACGCGTATTACCAGACCTCGCCGCGATACTCGTACTTCCAAGGTTGCTCGACCGGCGGACAAGAAGCTCTGACCCACGCGCAGCGATACCCCACCGACTACAACGGCATCATCGTTGGCGCGCCGGGCAACAACCGCACACACCTGAACATGTCGTTCATTTGGAACCACAAGGCCTTGACAGCGCCAGGCGCCACGCTGACCCCTGGCAAGGCAAAAATGGTGCAGAGCAAATCGGTGGCGGCGTGCGTCGGCAAGGATGGTGGCAGTCCCACCGATACGTTCCTGACCGACCCGCGACAGTGCAACTTCGATCCCAAAACCTTGCCCGTTTGCGCCCCGGGTGCTGACGGCGATGACTGCCTCACGGCGCCCCAACTGGCTGCGGTGGAGAAGTGGTATGCGGGCCCCACCAACCCGAGGACAGGCGAGAGGATTCTCAGCGGCGTGCCGTTTGGATCCGAGGCTTTGCTGTATGGCCTGGCCGACCAATCTGCTTCGTGGTGGCCGGCGCAGCAGTTCTACCCGTTCTACTGGATCTTCGGCAAACCCTATGACCACAACACCTTCGACTTCGATCAAGACGTCGAGAGGATCGACGATGCGCTCGCACCCATTCTCAATGCAAACAATCCCGATCTGAGCGCCTTCAAGGCCAACGGTGGAAAGATGATCATGTACACCGGAGCCCAAGACCCAGCCGTGGTTTTCCCTGAGGCGATCAAATACTATGAACGTGTGGTCACAGCACAGGGTGGAGACCTCACGGCAACGCAGAGTTTCTTCCGCTACTACCTCGTGCCCGGCATGGGCCACTGCAGTGGCCTGGACGGCGGCGATGGAGGCACCGAGTTCGGACAACCTTATTCCGCCTATGTGCCTACGGACCCGCAAGGAGACATCCTGATCAAGATGACGGATTGGGTGGAGAAGCAGGAGGCTCCGGAAGAAATCATCGGTACCCGCTTTACGGCCAGTGGGCAGATCGCAACGCAAAGACCCATCTGCGTGTATCCGAAACTACCCAAGTATCTGGGCGGCGATCCGAACAAGGCGGGCAACTTCGTGTGTCAGGATGGGCCACGCGGCAGTGGGCCTGCAACTGACGAGAGATATCTCAACAAATGATCGCCAGGCGGCGCCCCCACGACGGGGGTGCCGCCATCGCGACCCTTCAGGCCAAGGCATGTTGATGCGCACTCACGCATCTCGGCCGGTACCCGGAACGGGACGGCCGCATAAAACAAACGTACAGGAGCAACGATGAATCGCTTAAAGGACAAGGTCGCACTCGTGTTCGGTGCCGGCTCATCTGGGCCCGGCTGGAGCAACGGCAAGGCCGCAGCCGTGGCTTACGCGCGCGAAGGCGCGCTCGTGGTCGCGATCGATCAAGTTGAGCAGGCAGCGCGTGAGACCGTCGAGTGCATCGAAGCGGAACACTTCAAGGCAATTGCTGTCCAGGCCGACGTGACCGACACCGCGGCGGTGGCGGCGGCGGTGGAGCGGGCGATCCAGGCCTTCGGTCGTATCGACATCCTGCACAACAACGTTGGAACCACCGTCATGGGCGGCCCCGTGGAGTTAAGCGAGGAAGCCTGGAACCGGTCGCTGGACATCAACCTGGGCAGCGTCTACCGCACGTCCAAGGCGGTGCTGCCGCACATGCTCAAGCAGGGTCGCGGCGCCATCATCAACATCTCGTCACTGGCCGCGATCCGCTGGACCGGCTACCCCTATTTCGCCTACTACACGGCCAAGGCGGCGGTGAACCAGGCGACCGTGGCACTGGCCATGCAATACGCCCGCCACGGTATTCGCGCCAACGCCATCCTGCCGGGAGCCGTCGACACGCCACTCATCTACAGAGAGATCTCGTCGCAGTATGCCTCGGACGAGGAGATGAGGGCCGCACGCAATCGCGCCGTGCCGACGGGAAAGATGGGAACGGCCTGGGACATAGCTCACGCCGCGGTGTTCCTGGCATCCGACGAAGCGGCCTTCATCACCGGGGTGTGCCTGCCGGTCGATGGTGGGCAGAGCTGCGTCATGGGCGGTGCGGAAGTTCGCTGAACGCATCGTTGTGGCGACGCCGTAGTCGCTTTGAGGCCATTGGGGCGGTGACGCGGACCTGATCACGTGAGCGCGGACTTTGCGATGTCTGTGGACCGAAAATTGGAGCCCGCGTGAGCCTTACGCCGGTCTCTCGCTCTGACCCGACTTTGACAGTTCCAAGTGACACGCCCACGTAACTTCGCGTCGCGCAATGACTTTTCTGCCGTGGGCGCGACGGCCGTGTACCTATGGGGTTTACCCGCGTCAGGCGAGCTGAAGGATGGGTGGCGGCGGCTTGATCTGCAAGGATTTCAAGCACTTAGCCGCTTCCGGCGTCGGGTCCGTGATCTGCCAGACGGTTCCGTGTGGGCCAGACAATTGCGCGAGCTGGATGCGCCGCAGGCGGTCCGAGACGTTGCGCCAAGTGTCGCCGCAGGCGTGTTCAACAGTGCGCTCCAGCAGCAGCGACAGCACTGCGCCTGTTGGCGCGCGGCCTCCTCGGGGTTGAAGCACAGCACATAGCGCAGGCGGCGCTCGCCCTCACCGATCACGACTTCCTTGATCTGCAGCCGCTGGTTGACGGTGCGGTAGCGACCCGCGCGCGCGAGTATCTGTTCGGTCAGCGCGTCCCCACGACGCAGCGGCATGCACATGAAGTACTTGCCGCCGCCGGCGGCCAAAGCCTTGAAGTTTGCCGCCGAGACCATGCCGGCATCGCCGACGAACAGGCAGCGCGTGAGCTGCCAGTCGCGCAGGTCGCGCTTGACCCGTGCGACCGTGCTCACGTCCACGGTGTTGCCAGGGAATACCCGATGCCGCACCGGGAAGCCCTCGCGCGTGACCGCCAGGCCCACGACGAGCTGTGGCGCGTCGCCGCGGCCGTTCTTGGACAGGCCGTGTTTGCGCGGCGCTCTGTACGGCTTGTGCCCGGCGGCCAAGCTGCCATGCACGATGTCGTCTTGCCCCCCGCCCCGGTCCGGCTGGTCGATTTCGAAGTGCAGCGACGTGGTGTCGTAGAACAGCACCTCCACGTCCAGGTTCAACAGATCGGCCACGCGGTGGAAGATCTCTCGCTCGATAGGCTCCTTGTTGGCTTCCAGGAAGTCCATCGCCCGATACAGGTGCTGCAAGGACAGACCCTGAGTGCCCGGGATGTGCACCTCCTCCTTGAGCCACTGCTCCCAGCAATACAGCTTGGAGCACGGTGCGGCGCGACCCCGGTGCGAGCATCGCAGCGAAGTCGGCGTCAGCCGACCGCCACAGTATGAGCCCCCGCCGGGCACCGCCTGGCGTGGCGCGAGGTGCGACGCGTGCAGAAAGCAAGACCTTGAAAGGGGTGCCGCTGAGAGCCCCTCGCTGCCCATCGAGGGCCGGTCTAGCCATGCGCAAAGCCATAAGGTACAAACCGGCTCTGGTTTTCGTCGACCTCCAGCGGCTTGCCGATGAAGGGGAACGCCCGTTGCGGGCAGTGCTCGCGCTCGCACACCTTGCAGCCCATGCCAATCGGCGTTGCCGCATCGGGGTCTTTCAGATCGAGCCCTTTCGCGTACACCAGCCGTGGCGCGTGACGGATGTCGCAGCCCAGTCCAATCGAGAATGTCTGGCGTGGCGAGCCCCAGCCGCGCTGGCCCCGGGACACGGTGCGCGCGATCCAGAGGTACGTGCGGCCATCGGGCATGCACGCAAGCTGCGGCAGAACGCGTTCAGGCTGGCCGAAGGCCTCGTACACGTTCCAGAGCGGACAAGTGCCCCCTGTCCTGCTGAAATGAAAATGCGTCGCGGACTGTCGCTTGGAGATGTTGCCGGCGCGGTCCACGCGCACGAAGAAGAACGGCACGCCCGGCGCACCAGGTCGCTGCAGGGTGCTCAGGCGGTGGCACACGGTCTCGAAGCCGACGCCGAAGCGCTGCCCCAGCAGGTCAATGTCGTAGCGTAGCGACTCGGCTGCTTGCAGGAATGCGCCGTAAGGCAGAAGCAACGCGCCCGCAAAGTAGTTCGCCAAGCCGATCCGGGCCAGCCTGCGGGATGCAGGATCGTCCCTGAATGGCGGCGCGTCGACCAGCGCGTCGATCAACTCGCCAGCCTCCAGCAGCGCCAGTTGGGTGCCGATCTGAAAAGCCTGCTGCCCCGTCTCCAGGGCCGACGACAGGTGCAAGGCGCGGCTCACCGGATCGTAGCGACGCTTGCTTTGCTCGGCGTCATCGGTGAGGACGACACGCACGCCATGGCGCTTCGTCAGCCGCTGGATCAGCCACTCCACCAGGGGGCCGCCACCGGCGCGCGACTCGGCCGCCAGCGCTTCCGCCGCGCGGTCGATCGAATCGAAGTGGTTCTGGTGGGTGAAGAAAAAGTCCCTGACGACCTCGAACGGCGTCGCGCGCGGCGCCGCCATGTCGGAGCGGTCGTCGCCCAACCTGAGCGCCATTGCTTCGAGCCGCTCCATCGCTTCGACGTTGCGACGGTGCAATGCAACGAGCGCGCGCCCCAGGGCCGGCATCTGGGAGGCCACCTCTTTCAGCTCGGGCAGGGTGACGGACTCGGGAGCGTCTGCCAGCGCTTCGCGCAGGCTGGCGACCAGGCGCGCTTCCTCGTCCTCGGAGAACTGCTGGATGTCCACGCCCAATGTGCGGTGGATCTTGAGCAACACGGCCACCGTCAGCGGCCGCTGGTTCTGCTCCAGTTGGTTGAGATAGCTGGGCGACACGCCCAGCTGCTGCGCCATCGCGATCTGCGACATGCCGCGCTCCGCGCGCAGCCGGCGCAGGCGTACGCCCGCGAAGGTCTTCTTCACGGCGCCGCTCCCGCGATCTGATGATTCGCAAGATTTGCAAACTTGGTGTTTTCGTTTCGCAAGAATTCGCCCTTTCAGTCCTTTTGCGAAGCGCCTATTTTGCGTAAATTGCGAATCATGACAAGCCCCTTTGGTACCGCCGAACTGCAAGAGCTCGTGCTGCCCGCGCAGGCCAACCACCATGGCACGCTGTTCGCGGGCCATGGTCTGCAACTGATGGCCAAGGCCGCCTTTCTCGCCGGCCGCAGCCTGGCGCAGCGCGAGGTGGTGATGGCTGGCGTCACCGGTGTCGATTTCCGCGCGCCGGTCCCCGTCGGCCAGGCGCTCAGGCTGCGCGCCTGGGTCAGCCGCGTCGGGCGCAGCTCGATGACCGTGTGCGTGGCGGGCCTGGCCGAGACGCCGGGCCTGCCGCCCGAGGAGGTGCTCAAGGGGGTTTTCGAGATGGTGGCCGTAGACGCCGCCGGACGCCCCGTTGCCATCAACCGTTCCCATCTGGACAAGGAGACCGCATGACCACCACGACCGAGGCCGGCGCCGCCGCCGCCTTCAAGCCCAAGAAATCCGTCGCCCTCTCGGGCGTTGCCGCCGGCAACACCGCGCTGTGCACCGTCGGCCGCAGCGGCAACGACCTGCACTACCGGGGCTACGACATCCTCGACATCGCCGAGGTCTGCGAGTTCGAGGAGATCGCCCATCTGCTGGTGCATGGCAAGCTCCCGACGCGCGCCGAGCTCAAGGCCTACAAGGCCAAGCTCAAGTCCCTGCGTGGGCTGCCGGCGAGCGTGAAGGAGGCGCTGGAGAGGCTGCCGGCCGGCGCGCACCCGATGGACGTGATGCGCACTGGCGTCTCGGCGCTGGGCTGCGTGCTGCCCGAGAAGGACGACCACAGCGCGCCCGGCGCGCGCGACATCGCCGACCGGCTGATGGCCTCGCTCGGCTCCATGCTGCTGTACTGGTACCACTGGAGCACGCAGGGCAAGCGCATAGCGGTCGAGACCGACGACGACTCCATCGGCGGCCACTTCCTGCACCTGCTGCACGGCGAGAAGCCGTCCGACACCTGGGTGCGCGCGATGCACACCTCGCTGGTCCTCTACGCGGAGCATGAGTTCAATGCCTCCACCTTCACCGCGCGCGTGATCGCCGGCACCGGCAGCGACATGTATTCGGCCATCGCCGGCGCCATCGGCGCGCTGCGCGGCCCCAAGCACGGCGGCGCCAACGAGGTGGCCTTCGAGATCCAGAAGCGCTACGACAACCCGGACCAGGCCGAGGCCGACATCCGCCGGCGCGTCGAGGCCAAGGAGGTCGTGATCGGCTTCGGCCATCCGGTCTACACGGTGAGCGATCCGCGCAACGTGGTGATCAAGCGCGTGGCCAGGCGTCTGTCGGAGGAGGCGGGCAACACCAAGATGTTCGACATCGCCGAGCGGCTGGAAACGATGATGTGGGACGTCAAGAAGATGTTCCCCAATCTCGACTGGTTCAGCGCCGTGAGCTACCACCTGATGGGCGTGCCCACTGCGATGTTCACGCCGCTGTTCGTGATCGCACGCACCAGCGGCTGGGCCGCGCACGTGATCGAGCAGCGCATCGACAACAAGATCATCCGGCCCAGCGCGAACTACGTCGGCCCCGAGGATCAGAAGTTCGTGTCCATCGAGGATCGTGCCTGACCGCAGCGGCTGGCCAGACCCATTTCCATTCTCCCCATGAACCAACGATACCGAAAGAACCTGCCCGGCACGGCGCTGGACTACTTCGACGCCCGCGAGGCGGTCGAGGCGCTGCGCCCCGGCGCCTGGGCGCAGCTGCCCTACACCGCGCGCGTGCATGCAGAGAACCTGGTGCGCCGCTGCGATCCCGCGATCCTGGACGAATGCCTGCTGCAAATCATCGGGCGCCGGCGCGACCGCGACTTTCCCTGGTACCCGGCCCGCGTGGTCTGCCACGACATCCTGGGCCAGACCGCCCTGGTGGACCTGGCCGGCCTGCGCGACGCGATCGCGGCCGAAGGCGGCGATCCCGCCCAGGTCAACCCGGTCGTGCCCGTGCAGCTGATCGTGGACCACTCGCTGGCCGTGGAGTGCGGCGGCTTCGACCCCGACGCGCTGCGCAAGAACCGCGACATCGAGGACCGCCGCAACGAAGACCGCTTCCACTTCATCGAGTGGACCCGCAAGGCCTTCAGGAACGTGCAGGTCATTGCGCCGGGCAACGGCATCATGCACCAGATCAACCTGGAGAAGATGTCGCCCGTGATTCACGCCGACCAGGGCGTGGCCTACCCCGACACCTGCGTGGGAACCGACAGCCACACCCCGCATGTCGATGCGCTGGGCGTGATCGCCATCGGCGTGGGCGGCCTGGAGGCCGAGAACGTGATGCTGGGCCGCGCCTCGTGGATGCGCCTGCCCGAGATCGTGGGCGTCAGGCTCAGCGGCAAGCGCCCAAGCGGCATCACCGCCACCGACATCGTGCTGGCGCTGACCGAATTCCTGCGCCAGTCCAAGGTGGTGGGCGCCTACCTGGAGTTCCACGGCGAAGGCGCGAGCAGCCTGACGCTGGGTGACCGCGCCACCATTTCGAACATGGCCCCCGAATACGGCGCCACCGCCGCCATGTTCAGCATCGACCAGCAGACGCTGGACTACCTGAGCCTGACCGGGCGCAGCGCCGAGCAGCTCAGGCTGGTCGAGACCTACGCCAGGACCGCGGGCCTGTGGTCCGACAGCTTGAAGCAAGCCGTCTACGAGCGCCAGCTGGCGTTCGATCTCTCGACCGTGGGGCGCAACATGGCCGGTCCGTCCAACCCGCACGCCCGGGTCGCCACCACCGAGCTGGGTGCCAAGGGCATTGCCGGCTCATGGACCATGCCCGAGGCTTCGGAGGGCAGCATGCCCGACGGCGCCGTGATCATTGCCGCCATCACCTCCTGCACCAACACCTCCAACCCGCGCAACGTGATCGCGGCCGGCCTTCTGGCCCGCAACGCCAACCGGCGGGGTCTTGCGCGCAAGCCCTGGGTGAAGTCGTCCCTGGCCCCGGGCTCCAGGGCCGTGGAGCTGTACCTGCGGGAAGCGGGCCTGCTGCCCGAGCTCGAACAGCTCGGCTTCGGCATCGTGGCCTTCGCCTGCACGACCTGCAACGGCATGTCGGGCGCGCTCGATCCCAGGATCCAGCAGGAGATCATGGCCCGCGACCTCTACGCAACCGCCGTGCTCTCGGGCAACCGCAACTTCGACGGCCGCATCCACCCCTATGCCAGGCAGGCTTTCCTGGCCTCGCCGCCGCTGGTCGTGGCCTATGCGATCGCCGGCACCATGCGCTTCGACATCGAGCGCGACCTGCTGGGCGTCGTCGACGGCCAGGAAATCCGCCTCAAGGACATCTGGCCCGACGACGAGGAGATCGACGCCATCGTCCGCTCGAGCGTGAAGCCCGCGATGTTCCGCGCGGTCTACGAGCCCATGTTCGCCATCCAGGCCGACAGCGGCGAACAGGTCAGCCCGCAGTACGACTGGCGCCCGCGGTCCACCTACATCCGCCGCCCGCCCTACTGGGACCGGTCGGGCGTCGGGGCGCTGGCCGCCAAGCCGCGCACGCTCAAGGGCATGCGCCCGCTGGCCATCCTGCCGGACAACATCACGACCGACCACCTCTCGCCCTCGAACGCCATCCTGCCGGACTCGGCCGCGGGCGAGTACCTCGCCAGCATGGGCCTGGCCGAGGAGGACTTCAACTCCTACGCCACCCACCGCGGCGACCACCTGAGCGCGATGCGCGCGACCTTTGCGAACCCCACGCTCCAGAACGAGATGGTGCGCGACGCCGACGGCAGGGTGAAGCCCGGCTCGCTGGCCCGCGTCGAGCCCGAAGGCCGGGTGATGCGCATGTGGGAGGCCATGGAGACCTACCTGAACCGCGGGCAGCCGCTGATCGTGGTGGCCGGCGCCGACTACGGCCAGGGCTCCTCGCGCGACTGGGCCGCCAAGGGCGTGCGCCTGGCCGGCGTCGAGGCCGTGGTCGCGGAGGGCTTCGAGCGCATCCACCGCACCAACCTGATCGGCATGGGCGTGCTGCCGCTGGAATTCAAGTCCGGCACCAACCGCCTGAGCCTGGCCCTGGACGGCACCGAGACCTTCGACGTGATCGGCGATCGCATCCCGCGCGCCGACCTGACCCTGCTCATCCAGCGCCGGAATGGCGAGTCCGTCCAGGTGCCCGTGACCTGTCGCCTGGACACCGCCGAGGAGGTCTCGATCTACGAGGCCGGCGGCGTGCTGCAGCGCTTCGCGCAGGACTTCCTGGCAGAAAACAAGCCGAGATGACCATGGCCTTCGCACCCCAGATCAAGATTGCCGCCACCTATATGCGCGGCGGCACCAGCAAGGGCATCTTCTTCCGTCTGCAGGACTTGCCTGCAGCTGCCCAGATACCGGGCGAGGCCCGCGACAAGCTGCTGCTGCGCGTGATCGGCAGCCCGGACCCCTACGGCAAGCAGATCGACGGCATGGGCGGCGCCAGTTCGTCGACCTCCAAGACCGTGATCCTGTCGAAGTCAGGCCGGCCCGGCCACGACGTGGACTACCTGTTCGGCCAGGTCGCGATCGACCAGGCTTTTGTCGACTGGTCGGGCAACTGCGGCAACCTCTCGGCCGCCGTCGGCCCGTTCGCGATCGCCAACGGCTTGGTGCCGGCCGAGCGCATTCCCGCGGACGGCCTCTGCACCGTGCGCATCTGGCAGGCCAACATAGGCAAGACCATCGTCGCGCATGTGCCCGTCGCCAACGGTCAGGTGCAGGAGACCGGCGACTTCGAGCTCGACGGCGTGAGCTTTCCCGCCGCCGAGGTGCAACTGGAGTTCCTCGATCCAGCTGACGAGGGGGAGGACGGGGGCGGCGCGATGTTCCCGACGGGCAAGCTGGTCGACGAGCTCGAGGTGCCCGGGGTGGGCACGCTCAGGGCCACGCTGATCAACGCCGGCATCCCGACCATCTTCGTCGACGCGAAGGAGCTCGGCTACACCGGCACCGAGCTGCAGGAGGCCATCAATGGCGATGCCCGGGCCCTGGCGCGCTTCGAGACCATCCGTGCCTGGGGCGCCGTGAAGATGGGCCTGATCCAGGACCTGTCCGAGGCCGCCAAGCGCCAGCACACGCCCAAGATCGCCTTCGTCGCCCCGCCGGCCGACCATGTCGCATCGGGCGGCAAGGCGGTCAAGGCCGCCGACGTGGACCTGCTGGTGCGGGCCCTGTCCATGGGCAAGCTGCACCACGCGATGATGGGCACGGCGGCCGTGGCCATCGCCACGGCGGCGGCCATTCCCGGCACCCTGGTCAATCTCGCGGCCGGCGGCGGCGAGCGCAACGCCGTGCGCTTCGGCCACCCCTCGGGCCTGCTCCGCGTCGGCGCGCAGGCCGCCAAGGTCGGCGGCGAATGGAAGGTCACCAAGGCCCTCATGAGCCGCAGCGCGCGCGTGCTGATGGAAGGCTGGGTGCGCGTGCCCGGCGACAGTTTCTGATTGGAGCGTTCTCACATGTCCACCCGCAAGCAACTCAAATCCCTGACCGAGGCACGCCGTGGCGTGCTCGTGCCCGGCGCCTTCAACGCGCTGTCGGCCAAGCTCATCGCCGACCTCGGCTTCGAGGCGATCTACGTCACCGGCGCCGGCGTGACCAACATGTGGTTCGGCCTGCCCGACCAGGGCTTCATGGGCCTGGCCGAGATCGCGGACCACACGGCGCGCATCCGCGACGCGGTGGAGCTGCCGCTGATCGTCGACGCCGACACCGGCTTCGGCAACGCACTCAATGTGCGCCACACGGTGCGCGTGCTGGAGCGCGCCGGGGCCGACTGCATCCAGTTCGAGGACCAGGTCGCGCCCAAGCGCTGCGGCCATTTCTCGGGCAAGGAGGTGATCGCTACCGAGGAGGCGGTGAGCAAGATCAAGGCGGCGGTCGACGCACGCCAGGACCCCGACCTGATGATCATGGCCCGCACCGATGCGGCGGCCACGCAGGGCTTCGAGGCCGCGGTCGAGCGCGCCCAGAAGTTCGCCGAGGCCGGCGCCGACCTCCTGTTCGTCGAGGCCGTGACCACGGCCGAGGAGATCCGCGCACTGCCGCGGCGGCTCGCCAAGCCCCAGCTCATGAACATGGTGATCGGCGGCAAGACACCGATCTTCGGCGCGGAGCAGCTGGCCGAGCTTGGCTACGGCATCGTGCTGTACGCCAACGCCGCGCTGCAGGGCGCCGTGGCGGGCATGCAGCGCGCGCTGACGGTGCTGCGCGAGCAGAAACGCGTGGACGAGGATCCGGCGCTGGTCGCGCCGTTCGCCGAGCGCCAGCGGCTGGTAGGCAAGCCGGCGTGGGATGCGCTGGAGAAGCGCTACGCCTGAGAAGCGCTCTACAGACCGTACATTCAGGCCGCCTTGCGCAGCGCCACCGGCTGCGGATGGCCGGCGAAGTACTCCATCGCGGCCTGCACGCCCGAGCCGGCCAGCCTCACGCCGGCCAGGCGCAGGCCCATCTCGCAGCCGCCCAGCGCGCCGACCAGCGTGAGGTCATTGCAGTCGCCCAGGTGGCCGATGCGGAACATGCGGCCCTTGAGCTTGCCCAGGCCCGCACCGAGCGAGCAGTCGAAGCGCTCGTAGATCAGCTTGCGCACGGCATCGGCGTCCACGCCCTCGGGCATGATCACGCCGGTCAGCACCGGCGAGTAGACCGCGGGGTCGGCGCACTGGATCTCCAGGCCCCAGGCCTTGACCGCGGCGCGCACGCCGGCCGCCCAGCGCTGGTGGCGCGCGAACACCGCCTCCAGGCCCTGCTCGAGCAGCATGTCGCAGGCCTCGCTGAGGCCGTACAGCAGGTTGGTGTTGGGCGTGTAGGGCCAGTAGCCGCTCTGGTTCATCTCGACGATCTCGTCCCAGGCCCAGAAGGCCTTCGGCAGCCTGGCGCTCTTGCTGGCCTCCAGCGCCTTGGGCGAGAGCGCGTTGAAGCTGATGCCCGGCGGCAGCATCAGGCCCTTCTGGGAGCCGCTCACCGTGACGTCCACGCCCCATTCGTCGTGCCGGTAGTCGGCCGAGGCCAGGCCGGAGATGGTGTCGACCAGCAGCAGGGCCGGGTGGCGGGCTGCGTCGATCGCGCGGCGCACGGCGGCGATGTCGCTGGTCACGCCGGTCGAGGTTTCGTTGTGCACCACGCAGACCGCCTTGATGGCGTGCCCGCTGTCGGCCTTCAGGCGCGCCTCGATCTGCTCGGCCTGCACGCCGCGCCGCCAGCCGGCCGGCACGCCGTGCTCGGTGCCGGGCAGCGCCAGGAACTCGGTCTGCAGGCCCAGGCGCGTGGCCATCTTGTTCCACAGCGTGGCGAAATGGCCGGTCTCGTACATCAGCACATGGTCGCCAGGGCTCAGCAGGTTCGACAGCGCGGCCTCCCAGGCGCCGGTGCCCGAGGCCGGGTAGATCGCCACCGGGTTGCGGGTCTGGAAGATCTGGCGGATGTCGGCCAGCACCTTGCGACCCAGGGCACCGAACTCCGGGCCGCGGTGGTCTATGGTGGGCAGGCTCATGGCGCGCAGGATGCGGTCGGGCACCGGCGAGGGGCCGGGGATCTGCAGGAAATGGCGGCCGGTGGGGTGGAAATCGAGGTTCAGCATGAGGTCTCCTGAAAGGACGGCCATTTTTGCATACAAAATTCATTTATTGCTAGCAAACAAAAAGGAAACACTGCTTTGACATGCGGTGTTTTTGAATACAAAATTCAAACATGACGGCAGAAATCATTTCCATACCGCGCGCCGCGCTGCACGAGCAGGTGGCCGAGCGCCTGCGCAAGATGCTGGTGGAGAACCGCATCGCCCCCGGCGCCAAGCTCAACGAGCGCGAGCTCTGCGAGGTGCTCAAGGTGTCGCGCACCCCACTGCGCGAGGCCATCAAGATGCTGGCCGCCGAGGGCCTGGTGGAGCTGGTGCCGAATCGCGGCGCGATCGCCCTGCAGCTGTCGGCGACCGACGTGCTGCACACCTTCGAGGTCATGGCCGGGCTGGAGGCGCAGTCGGGCGAGCTCGCGGCCGAGCGCATCACCGACGCCGAGCTGGCCGAGGTCCGCGCCCTGCACTTCGAGATGATGGCCGCCTACACGCGGCGCGACCTGCCCAGCTACTACCGCCTCAACGCCGAGATCCACCGCGCCATCAACACCGCGGCCAAGAACCCGGTGCTCAGCAGCACCTACAACCAGGTCAACGCGCGCCTGCAGGCGCTGCGCTTCAAGTCCAACCAGGACGGGGAGAAATGGACGCAGGCCGTGCGCGAGCACGAGCAGATGATCGAGGCGCTGGCCGCGCGCGACGCCCCCCGCATGCGCGCCGTGCTGGTCGCCCACCTGGACCACAAGCGCGACGTGGTGCTCGAGCAGCTGCGCGCCGCCCAGCGCAGCCGGACCCGCAGCCCCGCCCCCTCCACCAAGGCCTGAGCCC
>SCMQ01000026.1 GCA_005503335.1 Comamonadaceae bacterium 2FH | reverse complement strand
GGCGCGCATGGCGGCCGCGGTCGAGGCCCTGGCCGCGCGCCTGAGCGGGAGCGCAGCGTGAGCGCGCTGGTCGATTTCGCCTATGCGCAGGCGCGCATCCAGGCGCGCTACGGCGAACGGCCGCAGCCTCAGGTCTGGCAGCAACTCGACGGCGTGGCGGATTTCGCTCTGTACCTGGAGCAGGCGCGCGGCACGCCGCTGCGCCCCTGGGTCGCCAGCCTCGCCCCCTCCACCCCGGTGCACGAGCTGGAGTCGCGGCTGCGCGCCGTGCTGCGGGCGCTGATCGACGAGGTGGCCGGCTGGCTGCCGCGCGAGTGGGGCCCGGCCGTGCGCTGGACCGCGCAACTGGCCTGCCTGCCGGTCGCGCAGCAACTCGCGCGTGGCGCGGAACCTCGGCCCTGGATGCGCCGCGACGACAGCCTCGCGCCCTGGTTGTCGGCCAGCCCCGAAGGCCCGGACGGCCGGCCCGCCGGCCCGATGGCGCGGCTGAGGCAGGCGGCGCGGCAAGAGGGGGGCTGGTTGCCCGATGCTTGGCTGGCCGAGTGGCGCGGCCTGTGGCCCCTCATGGACCCTGGGCAGAGGCGCTCGCTGGAGAGGCTGGCGCAGCTGATACGCTCGCACCTGCTGGGTTTTGCGCGCATGGCGCCGGAGCGCGCCTGGGAGCTGCGCCGCGCCCTGCAGCAGACCCTGCAGCGCTGGTTCCGCGGCGCCGCGTTCGAGGCGGCCGCGGCCTTCATCTATCTCGCGCTGGTCGCGCTCGATCTGGAACGGCTGCGCGCCGCCCTGGTCGGGCGCGCGCTCTATCCGCAAGGACGGTTCCTGTCATGAGCCTGCGTCCCTGCCCGGCCCGCTGGTTCGAGGTGCTGGTCGCGCACGACGACGTGGCCTGGGTGCTGACCGCCCTGGCCAGGACCGGCGCGGTGGAACTCGAGATCCGCGCCGCCGCGAGCCGCGCCGCGCTGGTCGGGCTGCGCGAGCCGCTCGCGCAATACCAGGTGCTGGCGCGCCGCTATCTGCGCTACTGGCCGCGCCAGGAGCTCCCGTCCGGCGCGCCGCACGCTTCGCCTGCGTTCACGCTGCGGGACGTGCTGCAGCAGCTCGAAGCCTGGCGGCGCGAGGCCGATCCGCTGATACAGGCGCTGGAGCGGCTGGAGAAGGAGCGCCTGGACGCGCTGGTCTGGCGCGATCTGTGGGCCCGCCTCGGCGATGGCGCGCTCGACTTCGGGCGCGCTGCCCGTGCCGGCCCGCTGCTGCAGGCGTGCCTGTTGCTGCGTCCGCGCACAGCGCCCAGGCCCTCCGCGGGCGGCGCGCTGCTGCTGAGCGTGGACCTGGGAGAGGAGCAGGGCGTGCTGGCCGTGGGGCCTGTCGCAGCCCTGGCTGCGCTGGCCCGCGAGGCCGCGTCGGCCAAGGGGCGGGCCATGGCCGTGCCCGACTGGGCGCGCGGCAATGCCAGGCAAAGCCTGGCCGCTGCCGCGGCCCGCCTGCAGGCCCTGGATGCCGAGCTGGCGCGCCTGCGCGGCCTGCTGGACCGGTTGAGCCTGTCCCACCGGCTGCTCGAGCGGCTGGCCGACGTCGCCTGCCTGGGCTGGTTCGTGCAGCAGGTGGACGCGCTGCCCGCCACCGAGAACTTCAGCTGGCTCAGCGGCTGGACCGACGATCTGCAGGGCCAAGGCCTGCGGCGCGCGCTGCAGGGCTCGGGCGCGCGGGCGCTGCTGCGCCTGGGCCCGCCGCCGCCGGGCGCCTGCGCGCCGCTGGTGCAGCGCAATCCCGGCTGGGCCAGGCCGTTCGAGGCCTTCGGTCGGCTGCTGGGCGTGCCGTCGGCCAACGAGGTCGACCCTAGCCAGATGCTCGCCCTGGTCGTGCCGCTGATGTTCGGCTATATGTTCGGCGACGTCGGCCAGGGCCTGGTGCTGCTCGCAGCGGGCATCGCGCTGCGGCGCTGGCCGATGGCCCGGCTGCTGATGGCTGGCGGGGCGAGCGCCGCGCTGTTCGGGCTGCTCTATGGCAGCGTGTTCGCCCTCGAGCATCTGTGGCCGCCGCTGTGGAGCCGGCCGCTCGAGCAGCCGCTGCTTGTCCTGCTGGTGCCGCTGGTCGGCGGCATGGGACTGCTCACGCTGGGCCAGCTGCTGGCCGCGCTCGAGGCCCACTGGCGGGGCGAACTGGCGGACTGGTGCTGGCGCGAGGGCGGCTTGCTCGCGTTCTACCTGGGCCTGGCGGCGAGCTGGGTGTTCGAGCGCGGCTACCTGCTTCTGGCGGCGGGAGGCCTGTGGTTCCTGCTCGGCCAGCTGCGGCTCGAGCCGCGGCCCCGGGCGCTGCCGGCGGCGGCGGGCGAGCTGATCGAGAAAGGACTGCAGCTCGTCGTCAACACCTTGTCGTTCACCCGCGTCGGTGCCTTTGCCCTTGCGCACGCCGGACTCTCCACGGCCATCGTCGCCCTCATGCAGGCGAGCGAGCAGCCCGTCGTCAAGGGGCTGATCCTGGTGGCCGGCAACCTGCTGACCGTCGTGCTGGAGGGCCTGGTGGTGTCGGTCCAGGTCACGCGCCTGGTCCTGTTCGAGTTTTTCATCCGTTTCCTGCGCGCCGAAGGCCGGCCGTTCCGGCCGCTGCCTGCGCCGCCCACCCACCTGTCAGGAGGACTCCATGAGCCAGCGTCTTAAGACCATCATGGTGCTCTCCCTGGCCGCCTTGCTGGTCTCCGTCATGGCCACCGTGCTGCTGTGGTGGCCGGCTCCGCTGGCCGCCCAGGCCGCCACGGCAGCGACGGGACAGGAGCCGGGCCTGGGGCGGGGGCTTGCCTTCATCGCGGCGGCGCTGGCGACCGGGCTTTCGTCGCTGGGGGCCGCCTACGCGGTGGCCTCGGTCGGCGCGGCGGCGGTCGGCGCGCTGGCGGAAAAGCCCGAGCTGCTCGGGCGCCTGCTGATCGTGATCGGGCTGGCCGAAGGCATCGCGATTTACGGCCTGATCATTTCGATCATGATCCTCGCGCGGGTGTAGGGACGCCTCCGACCATGCCGGCGCCGATTTTCCTGGGGGACGAAGTCAGTGCGGCGGGGTTTCGCCTTGCCGGCGCGCGCGCGCGCGTGCCGGCCCCCGGCGAGGAGGCCTCGTTCCTCGAGCAGGCGCGGCGCGAGGCGGAGCTGGTGCTGCTCAGCGCCGAGTGCGCGGCGCGCATTCCCGCGCCGCTGCTGCGCCGGGCGCTCACGGCGCCGCTGCCGCTGGTGCTCGTGGTGCCCGACCTGCTTGGGCGCGCCGAGCCGCCCGACCTCGCGGCGCGCCTGCTGGCGCAGCTGGGGATCGCGGAATGACGGCGGACCGCCAGCAGGCCATGGCGGAAGCAGGCGTCGAGGCGCGCGCTGCCGAGCCCCTGCTGGCCCTGGTGGAGGACCACCGCCGACAGCTCTGCGAGCGCCTGCTGGCCCAGGCCCAGGACCAGGCCCAGGCCATCGTGGCGCAGGGCCGTGCCGAAGCCAGGCAGCACCTGCACCGGGCCGTGCAGCAGGAGCGGGCGCGGGCGCACGGCGAGCTGGCGGCGGCCAGGGCGCACTGGCAGACCCTGCGGCGCCGCCACCAGCAGGCGCAGCAGGCCGCGCTGCTGGCGGCGGCCTGGGAGAGCCTGGGCGCCGCGCTGCGCCGGCGCTGGCGCGATCCCGCCGCGCGCCGCGCCTGGATCGCGAAACTGCTGCGCGAGGCGCTAGCGACGCTGCCGGGCGGCACCTGGGAGATCCGCCATCCGCCCGATCTGCCCGAGGACGAGCTGCAGCGCATGCGCGAGGGGCTCCCGCTGCCGCCGCAATGCCTGGCCGATGCCGAGCTGACGGCGGGCCTGTGCATACGCTCGGACCACGTGGTCCTCGATGGCAGCCTGGAGGGCCTGGCCTCGGAGCGCACGCGGCTGCAGGGCCAGCTGCTGGCCGCGCTGGGGGCTGAGGCATGAGCATCGCGCGCATCTGCTGGCTCAGCGGTCCGGTGCTGCGCGCGCGCGCCGAAGGGCCGTTCCATCTGCGCGAGGCGGTGCAGGTCGGGGAAGACGCCTTGCTGGGCGAGGTGATACGCCTGAACGGCGACGAGATCCTGGTGCAGGTCTACGAGGACACGAGCGGGCTGCGCCTGGGGACGCAGGTGGTGGGCACGGGCGCGCCGCTCAACGTGCGTCTCGGGCCGGGCGTGCTGGGCGGCATCTTCGACGGCCTGCTGCGGCCGCTGCCGCGCGCGGACTCGCCCTACGTGCAGCCCGGCTTGCGAAGCGCGGCGCCGGGCGTGTTCCCCTTCACGCCGCTGGTCGAGCCCGGCATGCGGCTGGGCGCGGGCGCGACCTTCGGCCAGCTGGCGCCGGAGCAGGGCCGCAGCCAGCTCTGCCTGGTGCCGCCGGGTGTGGCCGGCGAAGTCGTGCGCATCGCCGCCGCCGGCCGCCACGCCGAGGACGCGCCGCTGTGCGCGCTGCGCGACGAGCGGGGCGTCGCGCGCGAAGTCGCCATGAGCCAGGTCTGGCCGGTGCGCCAGCCAAGGCCGGTGGCGGCGCGGCTGCCCGCGCAGGAGCCCCTGCACACCGGGCAGCGCATCATCGACGCGCTGTTTCCCGTGGCGCGCGGCGGCAAGGCCGCGATGCCGGGCGGCTTCGGCACCGGCAAGACCATCCTGCTCGAGAGCCTGGCGCGCTGGTGCAATGCCGACGTGATCGTCTACGTGGGCTGCGGCGAGCGCGGCAACGAAATCGCTGGTCCACTCGAGGAGTTTCCGCAGCTCACCGACCCGCAGACGGGGCGATCGCTGATGGAGCGCACCGTGATCATCGCCAACACCTCCAACATGCCGGTGTCTGCGCGCGAGGCCAGCATCTACACCGGCATCACGGTCGCCGAGTATTTTCGCGACCAGGGCCTGCACGTGGCGCTGATGGCCGATTCGATCAGCCGCTGGGCCGAGGCGCTGCGCGAGGTCTCGGGGCGGCTCGGCGAGCTGCCCGGGGAGGGCGGCTTCCCGGCCTACCTCTCGAGCCGCCTGGCCGAGTTCTACGAGCGCGCGGCGCGGGTGCGCACGCTGGCCGGGGCCGAAGGGTCGGTCACCGTCATGGCCGCCGTGAGCCCGCCTGCGGGCGACTTCTCCGAGCCGGTGGTCAGCCACTCACGGCGCTATGTGCGCAGCTTCTGGGCGCTCGACACCCGGCGCGCCCAGGCCCGCTTCTATCCCGCGATCAATCCGCTGGCCTCCTACTCCGAGGACGCGGCCGAGCTCGCGCCCTGGTGGCGCGCCCAGGGCAACACCCACTGGAGCGAGCTGCGGCGGCGTTTTCTGGTGCTGCTCGAGGAGCAGTCCAAGCTCGAGCGCATGGCGCGCATCATCGGCAAGGACGCGCTGCCGGTGCGCCAGCGGCTCACGCTGCTGTGCGCCGATCTGGTCAACGAGGCCTTCCTGCGCCAGTCCGCGTTCTCCGAGGCGGACCACTTCGCGAGCCCGCAGCGGCAGACGGCGATGATGCGCCTGCTCGGACGCTTCGTCGACCTGGCCGAGCAGGCCGTGGCCCAGGGCCAGGCGCCCGAGCGCCTGACGCAGCTCGACGTCTTCCGCAAGCTGCAGCGCATGGGAGAGGACATTCCCGAGGGCCAGGCGCAAGGCTTCAGCCGGCTCGGCGACGAGCTCGAGCAGGCCTTCGCCCAACTGCAGGCAAACCATGCGGCCTAGGATCTACGTCGAGGGCGCCGCCACCCGGCTCGAGGGGCCGCTCTTGTTCCTGCGCCGCACGCTCGACGCGGGATTGAACGAGGCGGTGGAGATCGAGAGCGAGCAGGGGCCGCCGCGCCTGGGCCGGGTCGCGGCGCTGGACGAGGACTTCATCACGTTGGAAGTCCTCGAGTCCACCAGCGGGCTGGGACTGGCCGACGTCCGTGTGCGTTTTCACGGCCGGCCGCTGCATTTCGAGGTCGGTCCGGGCATTCTCGGACGCGTGTTCGACGGCGTCGGCAGGGTCATCGACGGTGGCCCGCCGCTGGCCGCGGTCCAGAGCCTGCGCATCGACGGCCTGCCGATCAGCCCCATGGCGCGCGCCACGCCGCGCGATTTCATAGAGACCGGCGTCACCGCGGTGGACCTCATGAACAGCCTGGTGCGCGGCCAGAAGCTGCCGCTGTTCTCGGGTGGCGGACTGCCGCACGACCGTATCGCGGTCGAGATTGCCTGCAACGCCCGGCTGCGGCGCGCCCGCGAGCAGGACTTCGCGATCGTGTTCGCCGGCATAGGCGTGCCCTACGAGAGCGCGGAATACTTCCGCCGCAGCCTCGAGGCCAGCGGTGCGCTGGAGCGCACCGCCCTGTTCCTCAACCTCGCGAGCGATTCCAGCACCCAGCGGCTGCTGACGCCGCGCTTCGCCCTCACCGCGGCGGAGTATCTGGCGTTCGAGGAGGGCAAGCATGTGCTGGCCATACTCACCGACATGACCAACTACTGCGAGGCGCTGCGCGAGGTCTCGAGCAGCCTGGGCGAAATCCCCGGCCGCATGGGATTCCCGGGCTACATGTACTCGTCGCTGGCCGCGCTGTACGAGCGCGCCGGATGCATCCGAGGCAGGCCCGGCACGCTGACCCAGCTGTCCATCCTCACCATGCCGGCCGACGACATCGGCCATCCTGTGCCGGACCTCACCGGCTACATCACCGAGGGGCAGATCGTGCTCGACCGGGCGCTGGACAGGCGCGGCATCTACCCGCCCATCCAGGTGCTGCCCAGCCTGTCGCGTCTCATGAAGGACGGCACCGGCGGCGAGTACACCCATCCCGACCACCCGGCGCTCGCCAGCCAGCTCTACGCGGCCTATGCGCGCGCCGTGCAGACGCGGGTGCTGGCGGGCGTGGTGGGAGAGGAGGGCATCACGGAGCTGGACAAGAGCTACCTCGAGTTCGGTACGCGCTTCGAGCAGGACCTGCTCGACCAGCAGGGCGCGCGCACGCTGGAGCAGAGCATGGCGCTGGGCTGGCAGGTCCTGCGCGCCCTGCCCGTCGCCGAGCTCAGCCGCCTCTCCGATGCGCAGATCGCGCGCTACATCGCGGGGGCTGCGTCATGAGCGCCGCCGGGCCGCCCCAAGGCGCGAAGGCCCCCTTGGGGGGCAGCGCAGTACACGAAGTGACAAGCGCGGGGGCTGACGTATGAGCGCCGCCGGGCCGCCCCAAAGCGCGAAGGCCCCCTCGGGGCCGGGCCGAAGCGTGATGCCTCGGAACGTGCATAGCGCAGGCCCGGCATGGGCTCGCTGCGCTGTACAGCTGCGCGCACGGACGCTGCGCGAGCCCAGCGCAGTACACGAAGTGACAAGCGTGGGGGCTGCCGCATGACCATCGCGGGCGCGACGCGCAGCAGCTTGCTGGAGCTCAGGGACGAGCGCCGTGCGATGGGCGAGGGCTACAGCTTCCTCGACGAGAAATGCCTGCTGCTGGCCGCCGAGATCCTGCGCGAGCTCAGGCGCTATGCGGCGCTGCTGGACGAGTTCCGTCGCCTGCACGGCGAGGCCTGTGCGGGTCTGCGGGGCGCACTGCTGCGCCACGGCCTGCAGGGCGTCGAATGCATGCCCGCGCCGTCCTTCGACGAGGCGCAGCTGCAGATCGCGCGTCGCGCGCTGCTGGGCGTCACGTTGCAGGACGCCGAGCTCGGCGGCACCCCGGCGAGCGTGCCGACACCCGTCAATCCGTCGCCGGAAGCCGAGCGGGCGCGCGAGCGCTTCGCGGCGCTGCTGGCGCAGGCCGCGCCGCTGGCCGCAGCCGCCGGCAACCTGGAGCGGCTCAGCCACGAGTACCGCCGCACGGTCAGGCGGGCACGCGCATTGCACGATGTGCTGCTGCCGGAGCTGGACCAGTCCATCCACGCCATCGCGGCGCGCCTGGAGCAGCAGGAACAGGAGGAGGCGGTCTGGGTGCGTCATGGCCGATGAGGCGCGCGGGCAGTGGGCCTTGCCCTGCGACGGGCGCGTGGTTACATTCGAGCGTAATCTAGCCGAGCCCCAGTCTGTGGGGCACCGAGGAGACTCCGCATGAGCCAGCCTGCCAGCAAGCTATCGCGTCGCACCCTCTTTGCCGGAGCCGGCAGCGCCGGCGCCCTCGCCGCTGCCGCCCGACTGATGCCGGTTTCCCCCGCGGCGCCGGCCGAGCCCGAGCCGCCGCGCCCGGCGCCCGCGCGCGGCGGCGGCTACCGCCTGACCGAGCACGTTCTGCGCTACTACCGGACCACCCGCGTCTGACCCCCGGTTTCAGGAGCCCCCATGTTGCTGACCAGGAAACCGGGCACTGCCCAGGCCACGTCCCAAGCCGCCTCCCAGGCCGCTTCCTCCCCCTTCGTGCAGCGCCTGCAGCGCGGCCTGGCGCAGGCGCTGCCCACGCTGGACCGCCGCGCCTTCCTGCGCCGCTCGGGCCTGGGTGTCGGCGTCGGCCTCGCCGCCTCGCAGCTCGCGCTGGTGAAGAAGGCGCAGGCTGCCGGCGCCGAGGCCGCGGTGGGCCGTGGCAAGGTCGAGGTGCGGCGCACGGTCTGCACCCATTGCTCGGTCGGCTGCGCGATCGACGCGGTGGTCGAGAACGGCGTCTGGGTGCGCCAGGAGCCGGTGTTCGACTCGCCGATCAACCTGGGCGCGCACTGCGCCAAGGGCGCCTCGGTGCGCGAGCACGGCCATGGCGAGTACCGGCTGCGCTACCCGATGAAGCTGGTGGACGGCAAGTACCAGCGCATCTCCTGGGACCAGGCGCTGAGCGAAATCAGCGCCAGGATGCTCGAGCTGCGCAAGGCCAGCGGCCCGGACAGCGTCTACTTCATCGGATCGTCCAAGCACAGCAACGAGCAGTCCTACCTGCTGCGCAAGTTCGTGAGTTTCTGGGGCAGCAACAACTGCGACCATCAGGCCCGCATCTGCCACTCGACCACGGTGGCCGGCGTCGCCAACACCTGGGGCTACGGCGCCATGACCAACTCGTACAACGACATGCAGAACAGCAAGCTCGCTCTGTACATAGGCTCCAACGCGGCCGAGGCCCACCCCGTGAGCATGCTGCACATGCTGCACGCCAAGGAAAGCGGCTGCAAGATGATCGTGGTCGATCCGCGCTTCACGCGCACCGCGGCCAAGGCCGACGAGTACGTGCGCATACGCTCGGGCTCCGACATCGCCTTCCTGTTCGGACTGCTGCACCACATCTTCAAGAACGGCTGGGAGGACAAGAAGTACCTGCACGACCGCGTCTGGGGCATGGACAAGGTGCGCGAGGAGGTGCTGGCCAAGTGGACGCCCGACAAGGTCGAGGAGGTCTGCGGCGTCAAGGAAGCCCAGCTGCTCAAGATCGCGACCCTGCTCAACGAGCACCGCCCCGGCACCATCGTCTGGTGCATGGGCCAGACCCAGCACACCATAGGCAACGCCATCGTGCGCGCCTCCTGCATCCTGCAGCTGGCGCTGGGCAACGTGGGCAAGTCCGGCGGCGGCACCAACATCTTCCGCGGCCACGACAACGTGCAGGGCGCGACCGACGTGGGCCCCAACCCCGACTCGCTGCCCGGCTACTACGGCATCGCCGAGGGCGCGTGGCGGCATTTCGCCAAGGTCTGGGGCGTGGACTACGAGTGGATCAAGGGCCGCTACGCCTCGCCCGCGATGATGACCAAGTCCGGCATCACGGTCTCGCGCTGGATCGACGGCGTGCTCGAGAAGAACGAGCTGATCGACCAGGACGCCAACCTGCGCGGCGTCTTTTACTGGGGCCATGCGCCGAACTCGCAGACGCGCGGCCTGGAGATGAAGCGCGCCATGGACAAGCTGGACCTGCTGGTGGTGGTCGACCCCTATCCTTCGGCCACCGCCGCCATGGCCGCCATGCCCGGCAAGCCCGAGGACCTGAACCCCCAGCGCGCGGTCTACCTGCTGCCGGCGGCCACGCAGTTCGAGACCAGCGGCACCTGCACCGCCTCCAACCGCTCGCTGCAGTGGCGCGAGAAGGTGATCGACCCGCTGTGGGAAAGCCGCAGCGACCACATGATCATGTACCAGCTGGCGCAGAAGCTGGGCTTCGACAAGGAGCTGGTCAAGAACTACAAGATGCAGAAAGTCAAGGGCATGGACGAGCCCATGCCCGAGGACATGCTGCGCGAGATCAACCGCTCCTGCTGGACCATAGGCTACACCGGCCAGAGCCCCGAGCGCCTGAAGGCCCACATGCGCAACATGCATGTGTTCGACGTCAAGACGCTCAAGTCGCGCGGCGGCAAGGACAGGGAGACCGGCTACGACCTCTCGGGCGACTATTTCGGCCTGCCCTGGCCCTGCTACGGCACGCCCGAGCTCAAGCACCCGGGCTCGCCCAACCTCTACGACACCTCCATGCATGTCATGGAGGGCGGCGGCAACTTCCGCGCCAACTTCGGCGTCGAGCGCGACGGCCAGAGCCTGCTGGCCGAGGACGGCTCGCACTCGCTGGGCGCCGACATCACGACCGGCTACCCCGAGTTCGACCACCTGCTGCTCAAGCAGCTGGGCTGGTGGGACGAGCTGACCGAGGCCGAGAAGGCTGCGGCCGAGGGCAAGAACTGGAAGACTGACCCCTCGGGCGGCATCATCCGCGTGACCATGAAGAACCATGGCTGCCATCCCTTTGGCAACGCCAAGGCGCGCGCCGTGGTCTGGAACTTCCCCGACGCCATCCCGCAGCACCGCGAACCGCTCTACGGCACGCGGCCCGACCTGGTCGCCAAGTACCCCACGCACGACGACAAGAAGGCCTTCTGGCGCCTGCCCACCCTGTACAAGAGCGTGCAGGAGAAGAATGTCGCCGACAAGCTGTACCAGAAGTTCCCGCTGATCCTGACCTCGGGCCGCCTGGTCGAGTACGAGGGCGGGGGCGAGGAGACCCGCTCCAACCCCTGGCTGGCCGAGCTGCAGCAGGAGGCCTTCGTCGAGATCAACCCGCGCGCCGCGGCCGACCGCGGCATACGCAACGGCGACCGCGTGTGGCTCAGCACGCCGACCGGCGCGCGCCTGAACGTGCAGGCCCTGGTGACCGAGCGCGTGGGACCGGACACGGCCTTCATGCCCTTTCACTTCTCGGGCCGCTGGCAGGGCCAGGACCTGCTGGGCCACTACCCGGCGGGCGCCGCGCCGGTGGTGCGCGGCGAGGCCGTGAACACCGCCACCACCTATGGCTACGACAGCGTGACCATGATGCAGGAAACCAAGACCACGATCTGCAACGTCGAGAAGGCCTAGCAGCACAAGGAGAGCGAGATGGCCCGAATGAAGTTCATCTGCGACGCCGAGCGCTGCATAGAGTGCAACAGCTGCGTGACGGCCTGCAAGAACGAGCACGAGGTGCCCTGGGGCGTGAACCGGCGCCGCGTGGTCACGCTCAATGACGGCGTGCCGGGCGAGAAGTCGATCTCGGTGGCCTGCATGCACTGCTCGGACGCGCCCTGCATGGCCGTGTGCCCGGTCAACTGCTTCTACCGCACCGACGAGGGTGTGGTGCTGCACGACAAGGACGTCTGCATAGGCTGCGGCTACTGCTCTTACGCCTGCCCCTTCGGCGCACCGCAGTTCCCGGCCCAGGGCAGCTTCGGCGTGCGCGGCAAGATGGACAAGTGCACTTTCTGCGCCGGCGGCCCCGAGGCCCACGGCAGCCAGGCCGAGTTCGAGAAATACGGCCGCAACCGCCTGGCCGAGGGCAAGCTGCCGGCCTGCGCCGAGATGTGCTCGACCAAGGCCCTGCTGGCCGGCGACGGCGACATGGTGGCCGAGATCTTCCGCACCCGCGTGGTCCGGCGCGGCAAGGGCGCCGAGGTCTGGGGCTGGGGCACGGCCTACGGCAGCAAGCCGCCCGAAGGAACCAAGTCATGAAGCCATTGAAGCCATTGATCTTGTGCGTGGCCCTGCTGCTGGCGGCCTGCGGCGAGAAGCCCCAGGGCCTGGGCGGCGCCAAGCAGGACGCTGCGCCCCATGCCGGCACCGGCGTGGCGGCCTTCACGGCGCCGGACTGGCGGGCCGGCGACAAGACCAGCTGGGAGCAGGCGCTCAAGGCGCGCGGCCAGTACGGCCAGAACGAGTACAGCCGCGCGCCCTGAGCGTCCAGGAGGCCACCTCATGCTGCGCCACCTACTCATCGCGTCCTGCCTGGGCCTGGCCGGCCTGGCCTGGGCCCAGGGCCAGCCGCCCGTTGCCGCCGCCGCGCCAGCGGCTCCGGCGGCGTCGGCCGCCATGCCCGGCGTGCAGAACGCCAACATCTTCGAGATCCGCCCCGACGCCAGTGCCGACCTGCGCTATGCCGAGCAGAGCAACGCCGAGCGCGCCAGGGTGCAGCCCGGCAACAACGCGCCGATGTGGCGCGAGGTCGGCCGCGGCGCGAGCGGCCACAGCAGCCTGCCCAAGGCCCAGGCGCCCGAGGCCGGCAACCTGGTCCAGCCCTTCGTGCAGTACCCCGGCTCGCGCCTGACCACGGCCGGCGAGGCCTGGCGCCAGGTGCGCAACCGCTGGATCCTGCCCTACGGCGGTGCCCTGCTGCTGATCGTGGCCGTCGCGATCGCGCTGTTCCACTGGCGCAAGGGCACGATCGCGCTGCACGGCGCCGAGACCGGCCGCCGCATCGAGCGCTTCACGCCCTTCGAGCGCGCGGCCCACTGGACCAATGCCATCGCCTTCTCGCTGCTCGCGCTCTCGGGCCTGGTCATGGCCTTCGGCAAGTTCTTCCTGCTGCCCGTGCTGGGGCTCACGCTGCACGGCTGGCTGGTCTACCTGCTGAAGAACATCCACAACTTCGCCGGGCCGCTGTTTGCGGTGTCGCTGGTGGTCGTGTTCCTGAGCTTCCTGCGCGACAACCTGCCGCGCCGCGAGGACCTGAGCTGGCTGCTCGAGGGCGGCGGCCTGCTGTCGGGCGCCGAGCCGCCCTCGCACCGCTTCAACGCCGGCGAGAAGCTGGTGTTCTGGGGCGGCGTGTTCTTGCTGGGCGCCATCGTCGTGGCCTCGGGCCTGGTGCTCGACAGGCTGGTGCCGGGCCTGGTCTACGCGCGCGCCACCATGCAGGTCGCCCACATGGTGCACGCCGTCGCCACGCTGCTGATGATCGCCCTGTTCCTGGGCCACATCTACATGGGCACCCTGGGCATGCAGGGCGCCTACCAGGCCATGCGCAGCGGCTACGTCGACGAGACCTGGGCCAGGGAGCACCACGAACTCTGGTACGAGGACATCCAGGCCGGCCGCATCCCGGCCGAGCGCAGCGCGCCCGCGGCCGGCGGGCAGACCGTGGAGGCTTGACCCCATGAAACCCATCACGCCTGCCCTGATCCTGCTGCTCGCCTGGGCTGGCGCAGGCCCGGCCGCGGCCAGGCTGCCTGCGCAGAGCGACGAGGCCAAGGCCCAGGCGGCCGAGGCCGCGGCGCGCGCTGCGCACGGCAACAAGCTGGCCGACTACCAGCTGTGCCGCTCGCGCGAGCGGGCCGCCGCGCATTACTACAAGAGCGCCAAGGCGGCTGGCAAGCAGACCCGGCCGCCGCTGCCCGTGCCGCCCTGCGCCGACCCCGGCCCCTACGGCGCCACGCCCGCGGCCCCGGCCGCTCCCGCCGCGCCGGCCGCCCCTGCGGCGAAGAAATCCTGAGCCACCGCGCCTGCCGACGGCAAGGTCTTGGGCCCGGCCCCGCGCGAGCAGGCCTGCGCCTGTTGTAGGCTGTCGCCATGTCCGAAGCCGCCCACGCCGTCCTCAAGCCCTGCCTGACCCAGGCGCGCGCTCCGCTCACGCGCGAGATCCGCGTCATCAACGAGTTCGGCGACAGCGACACCGTGTCCATCCCGGTCGAGCGCGCGTTGACCGTCTACGTGGACAAGCGCGAGCTCGTGACGCTGATGACGCTGGGCGCGCAGCCCGAGCTGCTGGTGCTCGGTTTCTTGCGCAACCAGCGCCTGGTGCGCTCGGCGGCCGATATCGAATCGATCACCGTGGACTGGGCGGTGGGCGAGGGCGAGCTGGGCCAGCCCGGCGTGGCGGCCGTCAAGACGCGGCGCGGCATCGCGCGGATAGCGCAGCGCACCGCCAAGCGCGTCGTCACCACGGGCTGCGGCCAGGGCAGCGTGTTCGGCGAGCTGATGGCCGAGATCGACCGCGTGGCCCTGCCGCCGGCCACGCTGAGCCAGGCCCAGCTCTACGGCATCCTGAGCGCGATACGGCTGCAGGAGAGTACCTACAAGTCGGCCGGCTCGGTGCACGGCTGCGCCCTGTTCCGCGGCGAGGACATGCTGATCTTCGTCGAGGACGTGGGCCGCCACAACGCGATCGACACCATCGCGGGCTGGATGTGGATGAATGATCCCGAGCAGATGCCTGGCGACGACAAGGTCTTCTACACCACCGGCCGCCTGACCAGCGAGATGGTCATCAAGTCGGCCCAGATGGGCGTGCCCATCGTGGTCTCGCGCAGCGGCATCACGCAGATGGGCTACGAGGTGGCCGAGCGCCTGGGCCTGTGCACCATAGGCCGCGCGACCAACCGGCATTTCCTCTGCTACACGGCGCCGCACAGGCTGCTGCTGCAGCGCGGGCTTGCGGGCGAGAAGCCCATGCCCGCGGCGCGCGCGGTCCGAGCCCAGGCCGCGCAGTAAGCGGCGCCGGGCTTGTGTTATAGCTCGGCCGCTTGCGGGCCGAGGAGCTGCGCCGCGTTGGCGTAGAGCAGCACGTCCACGCCGACCGCCATGAACGTCCAGGCCATTCTGGCGCCTGCGCACGCCCTGACCCTGGCCTTCCTTTTCTGGGATGGCTCGGTTGCGCCGATCCATTTTTGACGCATCATCGTTCCATTGACCTGGAGGGCTTGGCCTTGGATTTGCAAACGATCTTCATTCTTGTGGCCGCTTTTGTCGGGCTTGTGCTCGGGGCCGCATTGGCTTGGTTCGTTGCCCGCAGCGGCCAGTTGTCGGCGGTCGAGACAGCAGTCGCCAAGGCGCAAACCGACACCCAGGCCGAGTTGTCCCAACTACGTGAACGCGCAAGGGCCCTGGAGGAGGCGCGTAAGCAGGACCTGGGGAACTACAACGACCTGAAAGCGCAGTACGACAAGCGCCGCGAGGAGCTGGACACGGCGCGTGACGATGTATCCCGGCTCTCGGAGCGCGCCGGGCGTGTGCAGGGATTGGAGGAGAGCCTGGCCAAGGCCGGGGAGGACCTGCGCATCCAGGCCGAGGAACTGCGGCAGGTCTCGGCCGAGGCCTCGCAGAAGGCGGCCCTAGCCCTGTCCAACGCCCAGCAGGCCGAGGCCCTGGACAAGGACCTGGCCGAGGTGCGCAGCCAGCTGCGCCAGGCCACCGACAGCCTCTACACCGTGACGGCGCAGAAGGCAACGCTGGAAGAACAGGTGTCGCGAATCAAGCCCCTGCAGGACGATCTCGCCGCCCAGGAGCAAGCGCTCAAGAGAGCCCAGGACGACCTGGGCGCCAGCAACGAGCGGCGCGCCGCTCTGGAGGAACAGAATGGCCGCATCAAGCCGCTGGAGGACAGCCTAGCCGCGGCCAACCAGCGAATCAAGGAGCTCGGCGACCAGCTGAACACGGTCACCGAGCGCAAGGCGACGCTCGAGGAGCAGGTCTCGCGGATCAAGCCGCTCGAAGACGAACTGGCGGGGGTCCGCAAGTCCCTGCAGGACACAGCCGACCTGCTGACCAGCCTCAAGGAAGCCTCGGGCGCCGAGACTTCCACGCTGCGGGCAGAACTGGCGGCTGACCGCGACAGCCTCGCGACTGTGCGCGGTGAACTCGCGTCCGAGAAGCAGGCCCGCGCCGATGCCGAGGGCGCGGTCAATCGGCTGACCGCCGAAGTCACGCAGCTAAGCACCCAGCTGCAGGCCGAGCTCAAGGCGTCGCAGGAAAAGCTGGCCCTGCTCGACGACGCCAAGAACACCCTGTCCGAGCAGTTCAAGAACGTGGCCAACGACCTACTGGAGGAAAAATCCAGGCGCTTTGCCGAACAGAACCAGGCCAACCTCGGCCAGCTGCTTGACCCACTGCGCCTGCAGATCAACGAGTTCAAGGGCAAGGTCGAGGAGGTCTACGTCCAGGAGAGTAAGGACCGCTCGGCCATGGCCGAACAGGTGCGCCAGCTCGTCGCCCTAAACCAGGTCGTGAGCCAGGAAGCCAAGAACCTCACCAACGCGCTCAAGGGCAACACCAAGGCCCAGGGCAACTGGGGCGAACTGGTGCTCGAGCGCGTGCTTGAGGCCTCTGGCCTGCGCAAGGGTGAGGAGTACATCGTGCAGGACAGCCAAGTGCGCGAGGACGGCAGTCGCGCCCAGCCCGACGTGGTCATCATGCTGCCCGAGCAGCGCAAGCTGGTGATCGACTCCAAGGTGAGCCTCATTGCCTACGAAGAATACACCGTCACCGAATCCGACGATATCCGAGCCCTGGCTGCCCGCAAGCACCTGGACTCGGTGCGCAAGCACGTGCAGGGCCTGTCGAGCAAGGAGTACGAAAAGCTCTACGGTGGCGGCCTGGACTTCGTGCTAATGTTCATACCGATCGAGCCGGCGTTCATGCTGGCGATCTCCCATGACGATCGCCTCTTCATGGACGCCTGGGGGCGCAACGTCCTACTGGTGAGCCCCTCCACCCTGCTCTTCGTCGTACGTACCGTGGCCCACCTCTGGCGCCAGGAAGCCCAAAGCAAGAATGCGCAGGACATCGCCAAGCGCGGCGCCGAGCTCTACGATAAGCTGGTCGACTTTGTGAAGGACCTAGAGCAGGTGGGCACGCGCCTGAAGCAGGCCCAGGACTCTTACGCGGACGCCCACAAGCGGCTGTCCACCGGCAAGGGAAATGTGATCCGTCAGGCGGAAATGCTGCGCAACCTGGGCGTCAAGGTGACCAAGAAGCTGCCGCATCCGCTGGTCGATGAGGCGCGCAGCGAGCTTTCCGCCGTCGAAGAACTCGCACGGATTGCCACCAGCAACACGCCAGCGGAACTCCCTGCGAGTTCGACGCCGTGGGAAGGCGGCCAGGGTGGCGCGCCTCAGCCGTCCTGATTGCAGCGTCACAGGGCACAGCGGCGCTGTTCTTTCTGGCAAGGCCGGTGTTACGACTCGCGAAGTCTGGACTCGTGGTCCCAAGCTATTCGAGCGCCTACGTGAGGTCGCGCGCGGCATCGCGGCCGAGGCGGGGCCGCCCGGCCCCAGGCCGCGTAAGGTCGATGGCCAGCGCCAATAATGGCGCCATGAACACCGCCCCCTCGTTTCCGCACGCCGGCTCGGCCTTCTGGCGCCAGGGCTGGCGTACGCTCTGGCGCGACCTGCGCTCGGGCGAGCTGCGCCTTTTGATGGTGGCCGTGACGCTGGCCGTCGCGGCGCTCACCGCAGTCGGCTTCTTCGCCGACCGCCTGCAGGGCGGGCTCAAGCGCGATGCGCGCCAGCTGCTGGGCGGCGACGCCGTGGTCGCTGCCGACCACGCCCCGCCCACCGCCTTTGCCGAGCGCGCACAGGCCCTGGGCCTGAGCACGGTCAGGACGCTGAGCTTCCCGACCATGGCGCGCGCCGGCGAGGCCCAGGGCGGCGCGAGCCGCCTGGTGGCGCTCAAGGCCGTGGCGCCCGGCTACCCGCTGCGCGGCGGCCTCAGCGTGGCCGACGCGCCGGGCGCGCCGGGCCAGGCCACGCGCGAGATTCCCGCGCGCGGCGAGGCCTGGGTCGACGCGCCCCTGCTCGAGGCCCTGGGCCTGAAGCCGGGCGACGCGCTGCTGCTGGGCGACAGCGCGCTGCGCATCGCCCGCGTCATCGTGGTCGAGCCCGACCGCGGCGCCGGCTTCCTGAGCTTTGCGCCGCGCGTGATGCTGAACGAGGCCGACCTGCCCGCCACGGGCCTGGTCCAGCCCGCCAGCCGCCTGACCTGGCGCCTGGCCGTGGCCGGCGAGGACCGGCCGGTGCGCCGTTTCGTGGCCTGGGCCGAGGAAGAGGTGGGCAAGCCCGAGGTGCGCGGCCTGCGCGTCGAGTCGCTGGAGGGCGGCCGGCCCGAGATGCGCCAGACCCTGGACCGCGCCGAGAAATTCCTCAACCTGGTGGCCCTGCTGGCCGCGCTGCTGAGCGCCGTGGCCGTGGCGCTTGCGGCGCGCGGCTTCGCCGCCAGCCACCTCGACGACTGCGCCATGCTGCGCGTGCTGGGCCAGAGCCAGCGCAGCATCGCGCTGGGCTACAGCATGGAATTCGCGCTGGTGGGGCTGGCGGCCAGCAGCCTGGGCGTGTCGATCGGCTGGGCCGTGCACCATGTGTTCGTGCAGCTGCTGGCCGGCCTGGTCGAGGCGGCGCTGCCGGCGGCCAGCGTCTGGCCCGCGGCCTTCGGCCTGGGCATGGGCCTGACCCTGCTGCTGGCCTTCGGCCTGCCGCCGGTGCTGCAGCTGGCCCAGGTGCCGCCGCTGCGCGTGATGCGGCGCGAGCTGGGCAACCTCAGGCCGGCTTCGCTGGCCGTGCTGGGCCTGGGCGTGGCGGGCTTCGCGGCCCTGCTGCTGGCCGTGAGTTCGGATCTCATGCTGGGCCTGATCGCGGTCGGCGGCTTTGCCGTCGCCGTGGCGCTGTTCGCGGCCCTGAGCTGGCTGGCCGTCAAGCTGCTGCGGCGCGTGGTCAGCGAGGCCACGGCGCCGCGCTGGCTGGTGCTGGCCACGCGCCAGATCTCGGCGCGACCGGCCTACGCCGTGGTGCAGGTCAGCAGCCTGGCCGTGGGCCTGCTGGCCCTGGTGCTGCTGGTGCTGCTGCGCACCGACCTGATCAGCAGCTGGCGCCAGGCCACGCCGGCCAATGCGCCCAACCGCTTCGTCATCAACGTCATGCCCGAGCAGGGCGAGGCCTTCCGCAGCGCCCTGCACGAGGGCGGCGTGCAGCAGTACGACTGGTATCCCATGTTCCGCGGCCGCCTGGTCGCGGTCAACGGGCGCGCGGTGCGCCCCGACGACTACATCGAGGACCGGGCGCGGCGCCTGGTGGACCGCGAGTTCAACCTCTCGCACAGCGCGGTGCGCCCTGCGCACAACGAGGTGGTGGCGGGCCGCTGGACCGAGGAGGAGGCCGGCGCCGTCAGCGTGGAGTCGGGCATTGCCGAGACCCTGGGCCTCAAGCTGGGCGACCAGCTGCGCTTCGACATCGCGGGAGTCCAGAGCGAGGCCCGCATCACCTCGCTGCGCAAGGTGGACTGGAGCTCGATGCGCGCCAACTTCTTCGTCATGTACCCGGTCAGCCGCATGGCCGACGTGCCGGCGACCTACATGGCGGCCTTCCGGGCGCCGGCCCAGGCGGGCTTCGACAACGGCCTGGTGCGGCGCTTTCCCAACATCACCAGCGTGGACATGAGCAGCACCCTGGGCCAGGTGCAGCGGGTGCTGGAGCAGGTGATACGCGCGGTGGAATTCCTGTTCGGCTTCACGCTGGCGGCCGGGCTGATCGTGCTGTTCGCCGCCGTCACGGCCACGCGCGAGGAGCGCGCGCGCGAGTACGCCATCATGCGCGCCGTGGGCGCGCGCGCCAGCCTGCTGCGCCAAGTGCAGCGCGCCGAGCTGGCCGGCGTGGGCCTGCTGGCGGGCCTGCTGGCCAGCGTGGTGGCGGTGGCCGTGGGCTGGGGCATGGCGCGCTATGCCTTCGAGTTCAGCTGGACCGCCTCGCCCTGGGTGCCGCTGGCCGGCGCCCTGGCCGGCGCCTTGCTGGCCCTGGCGGCCGGCTGGTGGGGCCTGCGCGACGTGCTGCGCCGCCCGGTGGTGGAGACCCTGCGCCGCGCGGCCGAATGAGGTGACCCTGGATGAGCAACGAAGACAAGACCCCTGCGGCGGCGACGCCGTACGAATGGATAGGCGGCGAGGCGCGCGTGCGCGCCCTGGTCGACCGCTTCTACGACCTGATGGACCTGGAGCCCGGTTACGCCGAGCTGCGCGCCGCGCATGGCAGCCACCTGGCGGACGCGCGCGACAAGCTGTTCTGGTTCCTCTGCGGCTGGCTGGGCGGCCCGTCCTACTACACCGACCAGTTCGGTCATCCGCGCCTGAAGATGCGCCACATGCCGTTCGGCATCGGCATCAAGGAGCGCGACCAGTGGCTGGCCTGCATGGACCAGGCCATGGGCGAGACCGGCGTGCCCGAGGCCCTGCGCACGCGCCTGCGCGAGAGCTTCTTCCAGACCGCGGACTGGATGCGCAACCGCCATGGCTGAGGCAGCGCCGGAAAACGGCGCGGACGGCGGCTGGCTGAGCCTGGCCATCACGCTGGCCGTGCAGTCCATGGTCTCCATGGCCCTGCTGACCCTGCCCGTGATGGCGCCGGCGGTCGCGCGCGCGCTCGGCGTGTCCGCCACGCTGACCGGCGTCTACGTGGCGTTGACTTACCTCGCGGCGATGCTGGCCAGCCTGGCCTCGGGCGCGGCCGTGGCCAGGCTGGGCGCCATCCGCATCAGCCAGATCGGCCTGCTGCTGTGCGCCCTGGGCCTGGTGCTGTGCGCCGTGCCCGCGCTGCCGGCGGTGGCGCTTGGTGCGCTGCTGATCGGCCTGGGCTACGGCCCGGTCACGCCGGCCAGCTCGCATCTGCTGGCGCGCACCACGCCGCTGCACCGCATGTCGCTGGTGTTCTCGGTCAAGCAGACCGGGGTGCCGCTGGGCGGCATGCTTGCCGGCGCCCTGGTGCCAGGCAGCCTGCTGCTGGTCGGCTGGCAAGGCGCCTTGCTGGGCGTGGCCGTGCTGAGCCTGGCCTGCGCCTGGCTGGCCCAGCCGCTGCGCGCCCGGCTCGACGCCGACCGCGACCCGCGGCGACCGCTGGCGCTGGGCCAGCTGGCGCAGCCGGTTCGGCTGGTGCTGTCGCAGCGTGCGCTGTCCCTGCTGGCCCTGTGCTCGTTCTTTTTCTCGGCGATCCAGGTCTCGCTGACGACCTACCTCGTGACCTACCTGCACGAGGACCTGGGCTTTGCCCTGGTGGCCGCCGGCCTGGCCATGTCGGCGTCGCAGCTGGCCGGCGTGGCCGGGCGCATTGCCTGGGGCTGGGTGGCGGACCGCTTCCTGGGCGCGCGGCGCACCCTGATCCTGCTGGCCCTGCTGATGGTGCTCGGCTGCCTGGCCACGGCGGCCCTGAGCGCGGCCCTGCCCACGGGTGCGCTGCTGGCGGTGCTGGCGCTGTTCGGCGCCTCGGCCATCGGCTGGAACGGCGTCTACCTGGCCGAGGTGGCTCGCCAGGCGCCGGCGGGCATGGCGAGCATGGCCACGGGCGGCACGCTGGCCATCACCTTCCTGGGCGTGGTGCTGGGGCCGGCGGTGTTCGGCGCCTTATCGGGCGCGGCCGGCAGCTACCGCGCGGGCTATGCGGCTCTGGCCCTGCCGGCGCTGCTGTGCGCCGCGCTGCTGCTGTACCAGGGGCGCCGTCAGGCCGCGGCTGGCGCGGCGCGGTGAGCGCCGCGGGGCTCAGGAGCGGCCGAGCAGGGGCCCGAGCAGCACCACCAGCGCCCCGGCCCCGCCATCGGCCGGCCGGGCCTGCACGAAGGCCAGCACCTGGTTCTTCTGGATCAGCCAGCTCTGCACCTTGGCCTTGAGCACCGGCGTCTTGCCGGGCGAGCCCAGGCCCTTGCCGTGCACCACGCGCACGCAGCGCAGGCCCAGCTTGTGCGCCTCGCGGATGAAGGCGCCCAGGGCCTCGCGCGCCTCGTCGCTGCGCAGGCCGTGCAGGTCGATCTCGCGCTGTATCGTCCAGTCGCCGCGGCGCAGCTTGCGCGTGACGTCCGTGCCTATGCCGGGGCGGCGAAAGCTCAGGGCCTCGTCGGTGTCGAGCAGGGTGGTCACGTCGAACTCGTCGCTCAGCGCCTCGCGCAGCACCGCCTGCTCGTCGCGCTGGCGCTGCACCGGGATGGGGGCGGCGGGCGCGGCCGGCAGATGGGCCTGGCGCCGGTCGGGCAGGGGCTGAACGGCGCCGACGGCGCGCGCGAACAGGTTCTTCTCGGCCTGGGCCTTGCGCTCGGCGGCCTGCCTGGCGGCGGCCTCGGCGGCGGCGCGCGCCTGCTGCTCGGCCAGGTGTTGCTGGATTTTCTTGAGGTCCTGCAGCGATTTGAGCTTCACAGCAGTCCTTTCTCTGCCATGGACAGGGCTTGGCCCGGTCCCACGATCACATGGTCGAGCACGCGCACGTCGACCAGGGCCAGCGCGGACTTGAGCGTCTGGGTCAGCGCCTCGTCGGCGCGGCTGGGCTGCACCGCGCCGCTCGGGTGGTTGTGCGCCAGCACCAGGGCCGCGGCCTGGTGGCGCAGCGCGTGCAGCACCACCTCGCGCGGGTAGACGCTGGTCTGGGTCAGCGTGCCGCGAAACAGCTCCTCCATGGCGATCAGCCGGTGCTGGCTGTCCAGGAACAGCACGGCGAACACCTCGTGCGCCTTGTCCGCCAGGTGCAGCTGCAGGTAGTCCTTGACGGCGCCCGGCGACTCGAAGACCTCGCGCGCCCTCAGCTGCTCGGCCAGGGCGCGGCGCGCCAGCTCCAGCACCGCGGCCAGCTCGGCGCGCTTGGCCGTGCCGCCCAGGCCCTTGACCTGCTTGAGGTCCTCGAGCCTGGCATTGAGCAGGCCGCGCAGGCCCGCAAAGCGCTGCAGCAGCTCCTGCGCCAGCTGCAGCACGCTCTTGCCGGCCAGGCCGGTGCGCAGCAGCAGGGCCAGCAGCTCGGCGTCGCTCAGGGCGCCGGGGCCGCGCGCGATCAGCTTCTCGCGCGGACGCGCGTCGATAGGAATGTCTTTGAGCGCCATGGGGGGCTGCCAGCTGGGGATTTGCTCAGGTTCTTACAATGGAGGGCAGTTTACGGTGCCGCCCGGGCGGCACACACAGGATTGTCATGGCCATTGTCCAACCGGGTTCCTTTCTGACCCTGCATTACCGCCTCGCCGGTCCGCAGGGCGACATCATCAACACCTTTGCCGACAAGCCGGCCACGCTGTCGCTGGGCACGGGCGAGCTCTCGCCCGCCGTCGAGCAGCGCCTGCTGGGCCTGGAGGAGGGCGAGCACGCCACCTTCGAGATCCCGGCCGGCGAGGCCTTCGGCGAGCGCAACGCCGACATGCAGCAATGGGTGGCGCGCAAGCTGCTCGACGAGCTGGGCGACCCCGACGAGCGCTACACGGTCGGCGACGTGGTGCAGTTCCCCACGCCCGACGGCCTGGGCTCCTACGCCGGCGCGGTGCAGCAGGTGCGCGAGGACGGCGCGGTGCTGTTCGACTTCAACCACCCGCTGGCGGGCCAGCCCGTGACCTTCGAAGTGCGGCTCATCGGGGTGCTGTGATGATCAAGCCCCAGGAGCTTCTGCTGGCCGAACCGCGCGGCTTCTGCGCCGGCGTGGACCGCGCGATCGAGATCGTCGAGCGCGCGCTGGCCAAGTTCGGCCGCCCGATCTACGTGCGCCACGAGATCGTGCACAACACCTACGTGGTGAACGACCTCAAGGCCAAGGGCGCGATCTTCATCGAGGATCTGGCCGAGGTGCCGCCCGGCGCCACGCTGGTGTTCTCCGCCCATGGCGTGAGCCGGGCCGTGCAGGCCGAGGCCCAGGCGCGCGGCTTTCGCATCTTCGACGCCACCTGCCCGCTGGTGACCAAGGTCCATGTCGAGGTGGCCAAGCTGCACCGCGAGGGCTACGAGTTCATCATGATCGGCCACAAGGGCCATCCCGAGGTCGAGGGCACGATGGGCCAGCTCGACAGCGGCATCCACCTGGTCGAGGACGTGGCCGACGTGGCGCGCGTGCAGCCGGCGCAGACCGAGAAGCTGGCCGTGGTCACGCAGACCACGCTGAGCGTGGACGACGCGGCCGACATCGCGGCGGCCGTGCGCGCGCGCTTCCCGAAGGTGCGCGAGCCCAAGCAGCAGGACATCTGCTACGCCACGCAGAACCGCCAGGACGCGGTCAAGCTGCTGAGCCCGCAGGTGGACCTGGTGATCGTGGTCGGCAGCCCCACCAGCTCCAACAGCAACCGCCTGCGCGAGGTCGCGCGCAAGCTGGGCACCGAGAGCTACATGGTCGACAGCGCCGACGAGCTGCAGCCGGCCTGGTTCGAGGGCAAGCTGCGCGTGGGCCTGACGGCCGGCGCCTCGGCGCCCGAGATCCTGGTGCGCCAGGTGGTCGAGCGCATCAAGGCGCTGGGTGCGGTGTCGGTGCGCAGGATGGACGGCATCGCCGAGACCATGAAGTTCCCGCTGCCCAAGGGCCTCAAGCTCGAAGGGGGCGACGAGGCGCCGCTGGCGCACCTGCGCTGAGCGGTCGGGGAGGGGCGTTCCGGCTGGCTCTTAAAATCGCCGGATGCTAGACATCCTTCTCCTTCGCAAAGACCTGGACGCCGCCGTCGCGCGGCTCGAGACCCGCAAGAAGCCGCAGGCCTTCCTCGACGTGGCGGCCTTCCGCACGCTGGAGGCCGAGCGCAAGAGCCTGCAGACCCGCACCGAGGAACTGCAGAGCCAGCGCAACAGCCTGAGCAAGCAGATCGGTCAGCGCAAGGCCAAGGGCGAGAGCACCGACGACATCATGGCGGCCGTGGCCGCGCTCAAGACCGAGCTCGACAACTCGGCCCAGCGGCTGGAGGCCATCCAGTCCGAGCTGCAGGCCCTGCTGCTGGCCGTGCCCAACCTGCCGCACGAGAGCGTGCCCATCGGCGCCGACGAGGCGGGCAATGTCGAGCTGCGCCGCTGGGGCAGCCCGCGCAGCTTCGACTTCGCGCTGCGCGACCATGTGGAGATCGGCGAGGGCCTGGGCCTGGACTTCGACACCGGCGTCAAGCTCGCCGGCTCGCGCTTCAGCTTCATGCGCGGCACTATCGCGCGCCTGCACCGCGCCCTGGCCCAGTTCATGCTGGACGTGCAGACCCAGGAGCATGGCTACACCGAGTGCTACACGCCCTACATCGTCAACGCCGAGACGCTGCGCGGCACCGGCCAGCTGCCCAAGTTCGAGGCCGACCTGTTCGCGGTCAAGAAGGGCGGCCAGGAAGGCGAGGCCCAGCCCGACACCCAGGCCCTGTACCTGATCCCCACCTCCGAGGTCACGCTGACCAACCTGGTGCGGGGCGAGATCGTCGCCGAGGCCGAGCTGCCGATCAGGCTCACCGCCCACACGCCCTGCTTCCGCTCCGAGGCCGGCAGCGCCGGGCGCGACACGCGCGGCATGATCCGCCAGCACCAGTTCGACAAGGTCGAGATGGTGCAGATCGTGCACCCCGACAAGAGCTACGAGGCGCTGGAGGACATGACGCGCCACGCCGAGGCCATCCTGCAAAAGCTGGGCCTGCCCTACCGCGTGGTGTCGCTCTGCACCGGCGACATGGGCTTCGGCGCGGCCAAGACCTACGACCTCGAGGTCTGGGTGCCGGCGCAGGGCACCTACCGCGAGATCAGCTCGGTTTCCAACTGCGAGGCCTTCCAGGCGCGCCGCCTGCAGGCCCGCTTCAAGAATGCCCAGGGCAAGAACGAGCTGGTGCACACCCTCAACGGCTCGGGCCTGGCCGTGGGCCGTGCGCTGGTGGCGGTCTTGGAAAACTATCAGCGCGCGGACGGCAGCGTCGATGTGCCCGAGGTGCTGCGCCCCTACCTGGGTGGCCTGGAGCGGCTCGGCGGCTGAGGCTCTCCGGACCTCTGCTAGAATCCCGGATTCGACACACAGGAGAGGTGGCAGAGTGGTCGAATGCGCCGGACTCGAAATCCGGTATACGGTTTCACCGTATCGAGGGTTCGAATCCCTCCTTCTCCGCCAAGAATAAGGCCCCGATGCTATTGTACAAATAGCACGGGGCCTTCCAGTTTGTGCCCCGAGGGCTCCATGTAGTCACCATGTAGCCACCGGCGCCGGTTGCATCATTTGGCGTTCATGCCAGCCATCACATCCGGCTTGTCCGGCTCCGCGTTGGCTGCGAACTGCACACCGGCCTGACCCAGCATCCAGGTTTCGATCTTTGTGTGCCATAGCCGCAGCAGGTCGAGTGGGCGGGCGCGGTAGTGCCGCTCGGCGGTGGCGCTTGGCTTGTGCCCCATCAGTTGGGCCACCACACCGGCAGGGCACTCCACCCATTCGGCAAGGGTGCCAAACGAGCGGCGCAAGCCATGCAGGCTGATGTGAGGCAAGCCTGCGGCGGCGAGGGCACGGCGGTGGTTGTAAGCGGCGTTGTGTGCCATCGTGGGCGCGGTGGCGCCGAAAACCCAGTCGCCACGACGTGGCAGCATTGCCAGCAGGTGGCCAAGGTAGGGCGGGCACGGGATGACTCGCTGGCCCTCCACCTTATCGCGGACAGTCAGACTTCCACCGAACGGAAAATTCACGTCCTCCCAGCGCATGCCGGCAATCTCTCCCTTGCGCGCCCCGGTCAGCAGAAGAGCCTGGAGATAGACGCTGGCGTACACGTTCATGTCGGCCATGACGGCCTCGAACCAAGCCGGTAGGTGCTCTCGCTGCAGCGCGTCCTGCTTGGGAGCTTGCCGCCGCACCAGTCGGCGCACGTCCTTGGGCTTGTGGGCCTCGGAGTGGGCAATGGCGCCATAGGTCGGGTGCTCGGCGCATCAGTTCAGAAAGGCACGCAGCAGGCGAAAGGCCAGGGCGGCTCGGGCTGGGCGTTTCAGGGTTTCCGTTTTCAGCCATTCGCTCACGGTCCGCGCGTCGATCTTCACCAGGGGGCGGGCCAGCAGGGCATGCAGCGGCCCTGGTGCAGCGGTGCCTTTGCCCCGCTTGAAGGGCTGGCCGCCGGCATTGCTCATGGCTTCATGGTCGGCGACATGCCGGGCGCTCCACGAACCACGGCTGGTGAACCCCATCTCCTGCCCCTCTCTGACATAGTCGGCCCAGGCATCAAGCCCCAAGAGGTTCAGGCGGTTGATCTCATCGTGCTCACTTTGGCGACGGGCTTCCTGTTCTGCTCGCTCCTGGCGTTCAACCGCACGCGGGTCCTTGCCCATGTCCAGCATGGTCTGGAGGCGGCGGGCTTCTTTGCGGGCATCATCGATGTTCCAGACTCGTACGTCGCCGATGGTTCTGCGAATGGTCTCCCGGTTCTGCTTGCCTTCGAAGATGAACGACTTGGAGCCGGCGGGGGTGACTCGCACGCGCAGGCCTGGTGCCCGCGCGTCGCGGAGGAATGCCTGTGTCTTTCCAGACGGACAGATCAGGCGTGCGATTGCACCAGTGGTAGGGGCGCAGCGTGGCCTGCAGGCCGGCCGGCGCGGGCACCTCGCCGGCCTCGACGAGTTGCTGCACGATGCGCTGCGCCCGGGCATCGAGCCGGACCGCCGCGCCACCATACTCGCCGGCCAGGGCCACGCGCATCAGCTCGGCGGCGTCGAGCCTGGGCGGCTTGTCCAACTGTGCGCGCAGACGCTCGATCTGCGCCGGGTCGAGGTAGACGTACTCGCCTTTGAAGCGCACGATGCCGGTGGCCTTCTTGACCAGACGCTCGAACTCCGCACGCGAGACCAACCGGTCTCCGATGGCCACCTTCCAATCGAAAGCGAAGATGTCGCCGGCCTTGAGGAAGCTCGGCGCGCCGCCGACGCTGCCCTTGACTTGCATTGACAAGCGGGGGCGTAACAATCGGTCCAGCGCCTTGGGCAGGAGCGCGCGCATGCCCAGCAGGCGCACCACCGGCAAGGTGTCGAACAGGAACCCCGGCAGCTCGGCGGGCGCCAGGACCAGCGGCGCGGCGGCACCGCTGCGCACATGCTCGGCGAGCGGCGGGAAGAACTCCGCCAGCACCGACACCTGCTGCAGGATGCCGTAACGCGCCTTGGCCCACCGTGCTTCGCCCAGCACGGCCGACAGGGCTACGGGGCGCTCCAGCGCGGCAGCGCCGCGCTCGACAGCGAGCGTCAGCGCGAAGTCGCCCGTTGCGCTCTCCTCCAGGCACAGCAGGGGCGCATGGTCGTGCCAGTACATCTGGATGACAGGACGCTGCCGTCCCGCTCAGTGGCCGTGGAGCTTTTCCTGCAGCCAGACCTTGATGAGCGACTGGTAAGGCACGTCGCGCGCATTGGCCGCCGCCTTGATCGAGGCGAGCAGGTGCTGCGGCAGGCGCAGCGAAATGGTCTTCGTCGTGGGCTTGAGGTTCGGCAAGGCCACCTTGCGGGCCTTCGACCAGTCCACGTAGTCGGTGGAATCGTGACTTTCCCAGAAGGCGCGCTCTTCGGCCTCGTTCGCGAACTTGGGAACGGTCTTAGTCGGCTTGTTCATAAACGGCTCGCTCCTTTCGGTGCATGTCCCTGGCTGAGATCACCCGGATCAAGGTGCCTGCCTGGCGCAAGGTGAACGTGATGTGCAATCGCCGACCCTCGTCGGTTCGGCCCAACGCATGCAAGCGGGGCTCCACCCGACTGTGCGCGGCATCCTCCAGCATCAGCAGCGGTGCATTGAAAAAGACTTGCTCCACCTCGGCCGTCGAGACCCCGTGCTTGTCATTTTTGCGGGCATTCCCGTCATCCCAGTCGAAGCCCGAGATCTGATCCAAGTCAACCATTTCCGTATATTACTAACATATACAAATACCTGCCAGAGCGACTGCCAGCACAGTTCAGAGGCGGGCAACAACAAGGTGCGCCAAGTCAAGTGAATCACATTTCCTGCGCCCCAGGATGGCGTCCAAAGTCAATCAATTCCGCCTCATGCACCGCGCCGAGGTCGTGCGCATCGAGGGCGCGAGTCCTATCGCGCCAAGGAAGCGCAGGAGCGGCTGGCCGCGCGTGCCAGGCGGCGCTCGGGCAAGGCCGGCAAGGAAACGCCATGACCCGGCGCGACGCACCACCACCACCGCTGCCGACGCACGGGTCGCCCGAACAGGCGCTGGCCGTCTTCGAGTGCCTGCACGCGCTGCGCGAGCAGCTGCTGCCGCAGCGGCCGATGTCCGACTTCGATCCCAACGGTCCGTTCTGATCGCTGCAAGGACAGCCTCAGAACGGCGTGAAGTCGAGCGTGTTGAATCGCTTCTGCGGCGGTGTCAGCGAAGGCCCGGCCTTGTCGGGCGAAATTTGCAGGGCGTTGCTACGGGACATCGGTCAGTTCCAGCTGCACAAGCCCGCCATTGTCGTTCATCGCTGCCCATCGACATCCGCCGGCAGCGCAAACCGCATCCTCGCCGCCGAATAGATGCGGATCCAAACCGCCGCCAACAGGTCTGATGGAAAAACACCGGAAGGTGGCGAAAATGAAGAAAAAGACGGACGGCTGAAGATTCTTCTTCTGTGCAGGCCCCGGATTGGGGTCGGCAAGCGCCTGAGCTGGCTCTGAAGAAAAATTCTTCATGCGGCGCATATCTGAGGATAATTCTTAAATGCTGAAGATTTTTCCGCAAATGGGAGTTCGCTTGACATGAGCACCGTGGGCTACGCCTGGATCCAGAACGCTGTGGAAGCCCCGGATTTCCTGGGCACCCAACAGGCGCGCCTGGCACCGGTCAACCGCATCGAACGACTGCCCGAGGGGGCCTTGCTCGTCCCGCACAAGCTGGCCCCGGCGCAAGGTCTGCTGCCACAGGCCCTGTTTGCCATCAAGCATGAAGGGGTCCGGCTGGATTTGTTGGCTGCGGCCTTGCACCGTATCCCGCCTGACCAGCTGGTTGATCTGGTTAGGGCGGCGCCGAACGGGGTCTACACACGCAAGCTCTGTCACCTGTGGGAGGGCTTGCATCGACAGCGTCTGCCTGGCCTGGGCGATCCGGGCGTGGCCGCCGCCTATGTGCCCTTGTTTGACCCGGGAGACTATATCGTCGGTGCGCCGCACCGCGATGCGCGCTGGCGCGTCGAGTTCAATGGGCTGGGCGATCTGTCGTTTTGCCCCATGGTGCGCAAGACGCCTGAGCTGACGCGACTGCTGCAGAAAGACATCCTGGGTCAGGTGCAGGCATTTGCCGATGGCATTGGCGAAGCGATGCTGGAGCGCGCCCTCTCCTGGGCCTACCTGAGCGAAACCGAAGGCTCGTTCGCCATCGAGGGTGAAACGCCCAGCCAGGACAAGGCAGCGCTGTTCGCAGGTCTGCTCAAGCAGGCGCATGAGCGGCGGCCCTTGACGGAAGGCCTGTTGGTCGAGCTGCAGAACGCAGCCATTTCCAACCCCTTTGACAAGGCGGTGCAGTTTCGTGTCGAGCAGAACCGCCTGCAAAAGGACGCTCCGGATGCCGCGGGTGTGACCTATGTGCCGCCCTGGCCCGACCTGGCTGTGGAGTTGATGGACAAGCTGATGGCCCTGGGCAACCATCGGCCCCAGCACCTTGACCCTCTGGTGCACGCGGCCGTGGTGTCGTTTGCCTTCGTGCTCATCCACCCCTTCATGGACGGCAATGGTCGCCTGTCGCGTTTCCTGATGCACCACTGCCTGGGGCAATCCGGGCGCTTGCCGCCGCAGTTCCTGCTGCCCATTTCCGTGGCGATGAAGAAGCACGAGGCGCAGTACCTGCAGGCGCTGACTTCATTCAGCAGGCCCGCCCGGCAGCTGTGCGGTGTCAGCTGGGCAGGCGATGAGCATTACAGCTACGAGTGGGCGGAGGGCGCCGACGCCTGGTTCCGATACATGGATCTGACCGGTTGCGCCGAGTTTGCGCTGCGCATGGCAGAGGCGGCGCTGGACACGCACCTGCGACAGGAAGTCGACTTCCTGGGCCTGTTCGACCGTGTCGCCCGCTTCATCAACGATCGCTACGATTTGAGAAGCAGCGACCTCACCACCTTGATCGTCACCATCTTTCAGAACGGCGGCAAGTTGTCGAACAGACGCCGCAAGCGGTTCGCGGAGCGCGTTCCGGATCATGTGCTGGATGCCGTCGAGATGGCGGTGAGCCGCGCCATGCAGGGGCTGCCGCTGACCGAAGACGAAGACGAAGGCCAAGACTGACAAAGCAGTAAAGGGAGTGGCTGGTGGCCTTGCACCTCGAAGTGGAATTCGAAAACGACATGCACCACAGCAAGGGTGCTAGGCAGCGCCTGCGCTTTACCAAGTCCGGTGAGGCGAAGCTCGAGCAGGCCTACGCGACACATTTCGTCTGGCCGGGCGGTGGCCCGTTCCACCTGCCCAGGCCAGGGAAGTCCCGAGAATGACTGGCAGCCCTTCGGATTTGGCGAAGATACGCCTCTCGCTGCGCCAGCTGAGCCGCGGCGAGCCCCTCATCATTGCCGAGCGGGCAGCTGCGTTGGTGCCGAGTGCCGCCTTGCCCGCGCTGCTGGGTGACTTCGTGCAGATCGAGGTCCCCGGGAACGCGACGACAGACGCGCCCTCCTTGCTTGATGAGGTGCGCGAGTTTCATGCGAACAGCATGAGCGGCGCCTACTACGAGAGTTTCGCCGTCAACGGCCGGAACTGCACGCAGAGGTCCAAGGGGACAGATGCATTTATCGCCGAGTTTGACCGGCTTGTGAGCAAGTGCATCAGCGAAGCAGACACCGGCCCGCAGCCTGCGGTGCGGGAGGCATTCGAGCTCCTCTTCGGTCTGCTGCGGCATATCGACGAGGGACACGACGACCTGATCTTCTTCGCCGACGAGGGCAGCGCCCGGGATGTCGGCGTGCACTGGCGTGCGGCGTTCCCAGCCTACTTTCGGTGCCTGGCCGAGACCGCCGCGGCCGAGGCGTTCGCACGGATTGTCGACCAAGCGATCACGCACTTCGCCGGCCATGATCGGCGCCACCACATGGCGCAAGCTTGGCGTGTCGCCACCGCTGCGCAACAGGCAGCGCTCACCGCACTTGCCCCGGCCCAGCGGTGACTGGGCCCGCCCGCAACCAAGTTCAAAGCCATCCCGGTGCGACCATGCATGAAACGCCTGACCTCAAGGTATTCATTCCTACCGGCGAATCCAGCTGCGACGACTGTGGCCAGAAGCTCGGACACCACGCGTGGATCACCCTGGCCGGGGAGCGCGGCGCCCTTTGCCTGTCCTGCGCTGACCTCGACCACCTCGTTTTCCTGCCACCCGGGAACGCCGCCCTGACCCGTCGGGCACGAACGCACTCCACGCTGTCCGCTGTAGTTCTCAAGTGGAGCCGCGCCCGCCAGCGTTACGAGCGACAGGGTGTTCTGGTCGAGGAAGCCGGACTTGCGCGGGCCGAAGCGGAGTGCCTGGCCGATGCTGACGCGCGCGCACGTCATCGAGAGCGCGAGGCGCAGCGGCGCGCGGATTTCGACCAAGAGTACATCGAGCGTTTTGCGCAGCGAGTGCGTCAGTTGTTTCCGAGCTGCCCCGCCGGAACAGAGCACACCGTCGCAGAACACGCCTGCCTCAAGTACAGCAGACGGGTGGGGCGCTCGGCCGCCGCAAAGGATCTCGAGGAAGATGCCGTACGCCTTGCTGTGCTTGCACACATCCGCCACGCCAAGACCCCATACGATCAGTTCCTCGCCGCCGGCCAGGATAGGCACGAAGCCCGCCGGCAGGTCAAGGACCAGGTTCATTCCGTCCTGTACCAATGGCAGCTACGCTCGGACGTCGCAGGGCAGCAAACGGGTAGTCCAAGAGCGTGCTGAGCCGACCGATGCCGCTCTGAGATCCAGTCCTGGTCTTGTGGGGCGGCGCACCGGCCATCACGCACCGCGAACGCGGCGAGTCACGCGCTAGCACCCAATGGTCGGGAGGTGACTGTGGCGGGCGCCGGATTCCCGGCTGCACAGGTTGGACTCCCCACGTCGGGGACGGGCGGTGAGGACGATCGCTCATATCACGACGACCTCCCGCCTCGGTTGCCTGGGTCGGAATCCAAAAATCAGCCGCCCGCGGCGCCAGCACTCACTCTCACCGATTCGTCCTATCTGCTGGGGTACAACCTGGGGTACACCAAACCGACCAGCGGCAATCCGGAATCTGCAGCTTCACACCACAGACAATCGGGCCGCCGAGCGGGATTCTCCGCGCTTCGCCAGGATGCGCCAGGCGTCGCTCCGGCCACACGCGCGGCCGTCAGTGAGCCCGATCGAGCTCACTCGAAGTCAGAGCGCTTGAACCGCGCGATCTGCTTGGCATGCGCGCGCTGGCGCATACAGGTTGCGGCGACGACCTCCTTGAATCGCTGCGCTACCGGCCTGGGCACCGCGTGTTGGCCCATCTCGGCCAGCAGGTCATCCATGGCGGCGAGCGCCTTGTCGGCCAGGGCACCGAGTTCGTGCGCCACCAGTCTGAACGGCAGCTTGCAGAGGTACGCGAAATGTGCCCACTCATAGGGGGTCAACTGGTCTTCCGAGAAGGCATCCCCGATGGCCATCGCGTACGAATGTCCGAAGCCGGCGTCCAGCGCTTCCATGCAGACCAGGTCGTATGCCGGGGCCAGGCGAAGGCCCTGCCGATCACAGAAGAACGAAACGTTCTTGCCGTGCGCGTCCGTGTTGCCGATAAGGACCTGGAAGATCGCCCAGCGCAGCAGACCCAGCCTGTCCACCGCGGGCACCGGACTGTGGTCAATCAGCGCGAAGAGCTTGGGGAGGCTCACGCCGTCCCGCAGGTGGGCGACTTCAGGGGCGTCTCCGTACGCCCGCTCGTACTTCATCGCCACAGCCAGGCCCAAGGCCTGGCAGCCGTCCACGATATGAAGGCGCCTGACTTCGTCCCCGACTTCGACGCGGTCGAAGCGCCTCACCAGCAGAACCGGCTCCGGGACGTAGACAAGCCGCGTCTGCGCAACCTCCAGCCCGACACGACGCGCCAGTTGCATGCTCATGTGTTCGTTGGCCGGCAGGCTCGCAAGCTGCTCGCGCACCGGGACCGGCTTCACGATCTGAGTTGAAGCGAGCCTCCCGCCTTCGACGAGGTACCACCTGCCCTCGCGCTCGTACACGGCAATCTTGTCTTGGTAGCCCGCAATGGAGAGACGTACCTTTCCATCCCAGACCGAGAACGGAAGGTTCTCGCGTTCCCGAATGCGCTGCGAGAGCTGGGCCGGCGTGACCTCGCGAAGCTCGGCCTCGGCCGCCACGTCCGCCCTCTGGCCGGTGAGGGTGACGCGCAATGCCCCGGCGGTTTCCTTGCCGAGGTGCACCAGCAGCCCGACGAGGTTGGAGCGTGCCGTGCCGGCCGCCTGTGCCGCATGGTCGAGGGCTTCTCCTTCCGGGAGGAGATTCTCGAAAAACTGCCGAACCTGGGCGCTGTGCTGTTCCGCTGTTTCACCCTCGGGCCGCTGCAACGGGATCTGCGGACTCAGGGGAAAGCGATGCTCTGCCTTTCGCCAATCGGCTGTGTAGTCGAAGCGGAACCGGTTGGCTTGGGGGTCGTGCGCCAGAACACCCACCAACTCATCGCGAATCCAGACATCCAACGTGACCATATCCAATTAGCGACCCGGCGAGGTGCTGCCTTTATTTTCGGCGTCGGGCACCAACGCAGACAAGACGCGGCGCACGGTCTCGCGCTGGCCTGCGGGAACCGCCAGAATGGAGACGCCGAATTCACGAGCCGCGCGCAGGGCGGTTTCCAAGCTGACGCTGCTCTTCGCGGTCTCGAGGTTGATGAGGGTCTGCCGTGCAATGCCCAGCAACAGCGCTGCTTCGCTGAGGGTCATCCCAGCAGCACAGCGCGCGATTCGAATCGACGCCCCGAAAGCCTGGCTGTCGGGCACGACGAGGTCCGTCGGAGGCGGGAGAGGTTTGACGCGTTTCATAAAGACTAGATTTTTAGATTTTATGCCTGTTGCCTAGCTTGGTCAACGGATTAGTCTAGGAATCTAGACTTTATGTGGCAACGCCCAATTTCAACGGGAAAAGTCTAGAATTTTGGACTACTCGAGTGAGCTGCGCGCTGCTGGCGCCGGACATCGAGCAGCTCAAGCAGGCGCTGGCGGCCGGCGCGCACCGTCCGAAGGAAGAGCGGCGCACCGTGCGAGCCTAGCCGACCGTTGCCGCTCTGAGTTTTAGCCATGTTCTCGTGGGACGGCGCATCGGTCATCACGCACGGCGAACGAGGCGAGTCACGCACCGGTAACCAACTGTCGGGTGCTGGCGGTGGCAGGCGCCGGATTCCCGGCTGCACAGGCTGGACTTTCCACGTCGGCGAGGCACAGTGAGGACGATCGCTCATGTCACAACCACCGTCTCGCTTCGGTTGCCTGGATCGGCTGCGGCGAGGCTGGCCCCATCCGCTGCTGGTGCGTGAGATGTGGCATTCTCGCGTCTGGCGTTGCCCTATCGCCCCGAATCCGATTCCCCATGTACATCACCGACGCAAGACACTTTCTTGACGAGAAGGGCGCCATCGCAGCGCGCCGAGGGCCTGCCAAGGCCATGGCTGACTTTCACGCAATGGTGATCGCCTGCGCCAGTGACTTCGACGGCACGGGTGTCATGGCCCCGAGCTGCTTCAAGTGCAAGAAGAGCGCGGTCGAAGCGACGATCGCGCAAGACGACGCCATCCTATGGTCATGCGCAAGGTGCAAGGCGGAGGGTCGGATCTCGAACTGGCAAGGCACGTTGTGGGATCTCAGTGAACGCCCTGATCTTGGCAGCTGACCTCAGGCGGTGAAGCGATGAGCCTGTCCTCCCGCCGGTTTCTCATCGCTCAGGATGGAAGCCTCTATCGCCTGGCGAACACGCTGTTTGACCGGATGCTGCGGGATCCGGATGCCCATGTCTTGCCGGTCTTTGCGGCGCAAAGAGTGCGCATGGCCGACTTGGTCGTCGAGTTGGATGGTCGCGCCCCAGTCCGCGTGCTCCGCAGGACGTTCGCCATGCTGTCTTTCGACGACAAGGGCCGAATTGACTCGGGCAGGTTTGTCAAACAGCAATGGGCCCTTGCCGAATCGGCGCTTGATCCCGCGTTCGATATTTCCGGGAGCGAGCAAAGGGTTCTCGACGCCGCCGCGCGGTTCATTGCACAAGGAGGAACATGGCATCCCTCAGACGCGATGGCCAGCGCCGTCGAAGCGGCTGCACTGGGGCGAATCGCGTGTCGGAGGCTCTAGGAGACGGGCCGGGCAAGCGATCATTATGGGCGGGGTAGTGCCGAACGCCGGCCGCCGATGGCGATCAGGTGTCCTGGCCGGCGCGCGGGACGCGGCGCTCGAGGTTAGTGCGGGCTACGGCGCGATGCGCGTACTCTCTGTTTGGCTTCTCAGCCCCTGAATGCCCCGATTTCGGCGGCCATTCTCAGCCGCCCAATTCCGGGGTACGTCAACGACCGCGCCGCCGTGATCCAGCTCGCAGGCTCAGCGTCCGCTGGGCCGCGCCGTCCGCCTCAGGACCTCCACCTTCTCCGTGACGTTCAAGCCGCTTGATGACACCATCCCGCCAATCCGCGCTGACAGGGTACGAGCCGCGGCGCCCAGCGCCTCGGTCACTTCCGGGATCGACTTTCGCTGCCCCTGGTCAATCCGCTCGGCGTACGGGACTGTCAGTGCGGCCATCGCGCGCCCCTGCGTGTCCAGGATCGGGAAGCTGACGGCATACAGTCCGCGGACCTGTACGCTCGGGATGGATTCATAGCCTGCGGTGCGGATCGAATCGAGAACGCTGTCGATCTGCGGGTCGGCCTGCTCCGGCCGCCGCTGCAGCGACTCCTCGATGCGCAGCTTGCGGGTCTCTTCGTCCTGGAACGCCAGCAGGACGCGCCCGGACGCGGAGATCAGCACGTCGAGTTCCGCGCCGGCACGGACCGCAAATCCCATGCCACTGGGCGTATCGACCTTGCACAGCACCACCTGCTTGCCCTGACCGTAAACCGTGAGGTGGCAAGACTGATCGAGTTCGCCGGCCAGCCTTTGCATGATCGGCGCGGCCTCGAAGAGAAGGCGGTGCGTTGGCGGATTGATGTGAGCCAGCTCGAACAGCTTGGTTGTGATCCCGTAGCAGTTCTCGTCGACGAGGGTCACGTAGTTGCGGTTGACCAGACACGCGACCATCCGGTAGATCTCACCGACGCTGCGGCCCAGGCGCTGGGCGATGTCCTTCTGCGACAAGGGCTGCTCGCTGCGGCAGAGCGTCTCGAGGATATCGAGCCCCTTTTCCAGCGCCGGCGCCGAGTACAACCGACCTTCGGCTTCGGCCACCGTGGCCACTTCATTCCTGTCGTCTTTCATGTCGCGCTCCGATTCATTGCCCACCGCAACATCGGCGTTCCTGGGCTTCGATTCATCCTCGTTATTGTGCGTCAGAGCAGAAGAAAGTCCGGGAACCTGGTGCAGGGAGCAGCTCAGAGACCGGCCGCCGCGGGCGGTTCAAGGCCATGGCCACAAGTCGTGCACCATGCCCGTCTCGCGCGGATGCTCGCCCAGAACCTCGGCCAGCATGTTGCTCTTCTTCTGCGGGACCGTTGACTTCAGTCGACCTTCGCCCCCGACTGCTTGACGATCCGGGCCCATTTCGCGAGTTCCGACTTGGCAAATGCGGCGAACTCTTCGGGGGTGTTGCCGACCGGCTCGGCGCCCAGGCTGGCGAACTGCTCGCGAACGTCCGGCAGGCGGACGATGGCCGCGATCTCGCTGGACAAGCGCTGCACCAGCCCGGCCGGTGTGCCCGCCGGTGCCCACACGCCGTACCAGGTGCTGATGCTGAATTGAGGGAATCCGCTCTCGGCAACTGTAGGCACATCTGGCAACGCCAGGGACCGCCGAGGCGTCGTCACCGCCAACGCGCGGATCGCGCCGGACTTGATGAACGGCATGCTCGAGGGCAACGAGTCGAACATCAGCTGGACCTGCCCACCCACCAAATCCGTCAACGCAGGTGCGCTGCCCTTATACGGCACGTGCAGCATGTCGATGCCGGCGGCGAGCTTGAAGGCCTCACCGGAAAGATGCTGCGACGTCGCGTTGCCCGCCGAGGCAAAGGCGAGCGGTGTCTTGGCAGACTTGGCCAGCGCGACCAGTTCCTTCACCGACCGCGCCGGGACCTTGGGATGCACGGCGAGCACCAGGGGCACATCGGCGAGATTGCTGACGGTCGCGAAGTCGGCAATCGCGTCGTAGCGCGGCTTCGCGTACAGGCTCGGGTTGATCACGTGGATCGACGCGTTGGCCAGCAGCGTGTAGCCGTCTGGCGCAGCTTTCGCGACCATGTCGGCGCCGATCATCCCGCTCGCCCCCGGCTTGTTGTCGACGATGACCTGCTGCTTCAGCTTCTCGGCCAGGCGCGTCGCGACGATGCGAGCGAGCACGTCCGTCGGTCCGCCCGGCGGAAATGGCACGACCAGGCGGATCGGGCGCGACGGATAGTCCTGGGCATGCAAGCCGAATGGGAGTGTGGCGAGGCCGGCGGCTGCCGATTTCAGCAGTTGCCGACGGTCCAGCCAGCGGGCGGGGTGGCCGAAGGGATTTGAGCTCATCATTCAACGGTTCCTTGATGGAGCGCCGGGAGCCGGCGCGAGGTTGCGCTTATGGGTCAATTGGAGGGCGCGGCCTGTGCAGCGCCGGCGGACAGCAGCGCCTCGATGGCGTCGGCTTCGTAGCCGATCTCGCGCAGCAGCTCGCGGGTGTCCGCCCCGCGGGGCTGAGCAGGCGGGCGTCTCGGCGGATAAGCGTCCCCGAAGCGGATTGACGAGCGGATCGCTGCCGTCCGGCCTTCGGTCGGATGCTGCTCGAAGCCGATCAGCCCGACCGCCTCGAGGTGTGGGTCACGAGGCAGGGTCTCGAGCGTGTGGCAGGGCTGGACGGCGACGTCCGCAGCGCGCAGGATTTCGAGCCACTCGGCCGTCGTCCGGCTCGTCAACGGCGCACCACGGATTTCGAACCATTCGGAGACATAGCGTGCACGCGCCGCGACGGTTGTGAACCGGGGGTCGTCGAGCAGGTGCTGCCGGCCGGTGGCCTTGAGGAATGCGCGCACCTGCGGGTCGGTGTTGATGGTGAACGAGATCCAACCATCCGCGGTCTTCACCGGCTTGTTGTGTGGGCTCAGCAGCCGAAGATCGCCGGGTGGGCCGACGGGCGGGTCGAAGCTTTGCTGCGCGAGGTGTTCCTGCAGCACGAAAGCGGCCATGGTCTCGAACATCGGCACCTCGATGCTGCAGCCCGCACCGCTGGCCTTTCGTTCCACGAGTGCGGCAAGAATCGCTCCCGCCGCGATCTCTCCGGCCACGTGATCGCAAATGAGCATTGGGACATAGGCCGGTTCGCCGTCGCGTGCCAGCATGAGCCCGGCCATGCCCGTGACGCCCTGCACGACGCTGTCGTACGTGGGGCGGCCCGCGTACGGACCGTCGGTGCCGTAGCCGGTGATCAGGCAGTAGACCTTGTCGGGATGTCTGGCACGCACGGTGGCCGCGTCGAGCCCCAGTCGCTCGAGGGCCTGCGGGCGCATGTTGGCGACGATGACATCGGCCGACGCGATGAGCCGGTCGATGGCCTGTCTGGCGCCTTCCTGCTTCAGGTCGAGGCAGATGTTGCGCTTGCCGCGGTTGAAGTGCAGGTAGGCGCCCGAGTGCTGGCCGGTGGGCGATAAGCCGCCCAGGCCGCGCATCAGATCACCCTCCGGACTCTCGACCTTCACGATCTCGGCGCCGTACTGTCCCAGGCGCCAGGTGCACACGGGCCCGACCACCACGCTCGTCAGGTCGAGGACACGGATACCTTTCAAGGGTTCGAAGCTCATTGGACATTGACCTCCATTTCGACGGCCAGGACGTTCCGGTCGTCGTAGGCCTGCAGCCGCCATTTCGCACCGTCGCGATTCGCGGCCAGGGTGATCTGCCGCCCGCAGAACAGCGGCGCCACGTGGCGCACCTTCAGCGCCGAAGGCGTCACGCCCAGGTCACGGCGCAGGAACTCGGTAAGTAGCAGCGTGGCAAGCCCCCCATTGACGACGAGATCAGGGAAGCCTTCCACGTTCCTGGCGTGGGACCGGTCGATGTGGATCCGGTGGGAGTTGAAGCCCAGTGCGGAATACTGGAACAGCAGCGTTTCGTCCGGCACGAAGGTCATCGTTCTTTCGGCGGACACCGCGTCCACGCGCGCAGCAGAGCTGGGCGCCGCAGCCCCTTCGCGCGCGGGCAGCAGGAGGTAGGTCTGCGTCTCCACCAGGGCTGGCGTCGCGTCGGTCCCGAGTCTCAGCTCGTGCTGGATGCTGGCGATCGCCATCGGACCAGCCTCCGTGGTCTTGCGCGTCAGGCTTTGCATGGCGCTGGTGCGCTGCACGGTGGCGCCGATCGGAATGTCCTTCATATAGGAGACGGCCCTCCCTCCCAGCAGCAGGCGCGGCAGTCCCAGCTCGGGCATGGCGACGCCCAGTCCGGGAAATCCATCGGCGCGCAGCGCGGAGCGCCGCGTATCCGCGGCCATCAGGATGAACTGCCAGCCGCGCGGCAGGGGCGCGCCTTCCACCACCGTGTCCGGGTCGAGGTCCAGCATGGCGGCGACACGCCGCACCGCGGACACGCTGCAGGTCTCCGTCCGGGAGATGCTTTCGCCAGCCTCGGCGAGTTGTTCGCTTGCGTGGGTTGAATTCATTTATGAATTAAAAAATGTGTTAGTGAATTCTATGACTTGCGGAAATCCGCGTCCAGCGCGAAATATCCTAGGGTTTCCCCTAGCAAAAATGCATTAGTGCATTATAGACTTCACAGGTAAAACTTAATAACATTGCGGCGTGATGAGGGAGCGATGCCACTCTGTCACTCCCATTCCATCCACACGAACCTCCACCCAACTGCCGAAACCGATCATGAATTTCAAGTTCCATCACCTGAACCTGTGCACGGACAGTCTCCCCAGGCTCACCAAGTTCTATCAAACGCTGTTTGACCTCGGCACGATCAAAGACGAGGAGCACACGCGTGTGGACGCGAACAGCGACCGCACGGGATACAACGGCAAGGTGGACTTCCTGAGCGACGGCGCCATCGAATTCCACTGGGCCGAGCGCGACCTCAATACGGGCTTCAAGATGAAGCAGTTCGTCAACCCCATGGCGCGCGGCCACTTTTGCTTCCGCACGGACGACATCAAGGGCTTCATGCGCAAGTGCGACGAGCTTGGCATCCGGTATTCGGATTACGGCAAGTGGGCCATCGCCGGGTGGCACCAGGTCTTCCTGCAGGACCCGGACGGCAACGTCATTGAAGTCCACCAGCCCGGCCTGTAAGCCATGATGCTGAAAGACAAGGTTTGTGTCGTGGCCGGCGCGGGGTCACCGCGCGGCATCGGCTACGCGACCGCGCAGCTGTTCGCGGAGCACGGCGCGAAAGTCGTCATGCTTGACATCGCCATGGACGCCGGGATCGTCGACGGGCTGAAAGCGGCGCTGCCCGCTGGCGCGGCCCGCGACGCGGACGTCCGCGGCATCCGGTGCGACATCACCAGCCTGCAGGACTGCAGGCGGGCCGTCGAGGGCATCGTGACGCAACACGGCTCTATCGACTGCCTGGTTAACAGCGCAGGGGTCGTGCGCGGCACTCCCATGCTGTCGATCGAGGAAGACGAGTACGAGCGCATCTTGGAAGTCAACCTCAAGGGCACCTTCAACCTCTGCCAGAGCGTCCTTCCAGTCATGGTGGCGCGAGGCTCGGGGTCCATCGTGAACCTGTCGTCGTCCGCTGCGCAGCGGGGCGGCGGACTTGTAGGCGGCGCGCACTATGCGGCGTCCAAAGGCGGCGTCATTGGCCTCACTCGCACGATCGCCCGGGAGTTCGGTCCCAAGGGCGTCCGCGCCAACATCGTCTGTCCCGCCATGATCGAGACGGCCATGCTGGACGGTCTGCCAGACGAGCGTATGAAGGACATCCTCGAGGCGATTCCGTTGCAGCGCGCCGGCTCCCCACGTGAAGCTGCCGGCGCGTGCCTATTCCTCGCATCCGATCTCGGCGGCTTCGTCACCGGCGCCACCCTGGATGTGAACGGCGGTAGCCACATCCACTAGGGCCCTAAAAAGCCTGAGGACTTTCCAACTCGCGCGCAATGCGCGCTCTCAACCATCGGCCGCAAGGCCACCAAGGAGACAACCATGATGCACCGTCGTACCGCTCTCAAGGCGCTGGCAGGCACTGCCGCTGCTGCTGCCGCCTCCGTGCCAGGCTTCGCCTTTGCGCAAGGCAACAAGATTTCGATGAAGCTGGGCATTTCCCTGGCGCAATCGCACCCTACCGTCGTCGGCCTGCAAGCGGCCTGCGCCGACATCCTGAAGGAATCTGCCGGGCAGCTCTCCATCGAGGTGTTTCCCAACAGCCAGCTGGGCAGCGACACGGACATGATCTCCCAGGTGCGATCGGGCGCCATCGACATGATGGCCACCGCCAGCGGCGTGTTCGCCACCTTGATCCCGAGCGCTGCGGTGGCCGTGACTCCCTTCGTGTTCGCTGACCTCCCGACCGCGTTCCGCGCGATGGACGGTGACCTCGGCGCCCACATCCGCGCCGGCTTCACCAAGGTGAACCTGGTTCCCCTCGGCAAGGCCTGGGACCACGGCTTCCGCCACATCACCATGAGCACCAAGCCGGTCACCTCGGTGCAGGACCTGCAGGGGGTGAAGCTGCGCGTGCCCGCGACGCCGGTTCTCCAGCAGACCTTCAAGGCGTTGGGCGCATCCCCCACCACCATAGGCATCGGCGAGGTGTACACGGCGCTGCAGACAAAGGTCGTGGACGGGCAGGAGAACCCGCTGGCCATCATCGAAGCACAGCGTTTCTACGAGGTCCAGAAATACTGCTCACTGACCGGCCATGCGTGGGAGTGCTTCTGGATCGCGGCGAATCCGCGCGCATGGGGCGCCGTGCCGGAGAACCTGCGCCAGATCGCTTCCCGTGCATTCGAGACGCACGCCGTGAAGACGCGGTCAGCCCTGGCAACGATGACCGCCTCCCTCCAGGACAGCCTGTCGAAGCGTGGACTGACTTTCAACACCGTCAACCCCCAGCCCTTCCGCGATGCCCTGCAGAAGGCCGGAGCCTACAAGGAGTGGAAGGCCAAGTTTGGCGACGAGACCTGGGCGTTGCTGGAGAAATACTCCGGCAAGCTGGCCTGAGGCGGGGGACCGGACATGACTCAAGTAAGCCACGCAGGCGCCATGCCTGTCCTGGAGGACGGGATATTTCCCGCAGAGGGCGCGATCCTGCCGAAGTCGGGCTGGATCGTCCCCCTGGAGGTCTTTGCAGCCGTCTTGATCGCCGGTATCGTGCTGCTGCTGTTCGGCGGAGTCGTGTCCCGATACGTCTTTTCCAGTCCCATCGGCTGGATCGACGAAACGGTATCGATGGCGTTCATCTGGGTCGGAATGATCGGCGCTGCCATCGCCATGTATCGCCACGAACACCTCCGGCTGGCGACATTCGTGGACATGCTGCCACCACGCAAGCGCGACTTCGTCAATGCGGTGGGGCTGGTCTGCGTTGCTGCCTTCCTGATCGCCCTCATTCCGCCCGCCATCGAGCATGCGAAGCAGGAGTGGGTGATCGAGATGCAGACGCTGCATATCCCGAACACCTTCCGGGTCAGCGCCATCGCCGCCGGTGCCCTCCTGATGCTGGCCGTCGTACTGATGCATGCAGTCCGGACAGTTCCCAAAGCGCGTCTTGCCGCGGCGGTCGGCGTCGTCGGGGCCGCCGCCCTGGTTTTCCTCCTCGTGTCTCCGTCCCTGTCGCAGTTCAAGGTGGGAGGCCTGGTCTTCTTCTTGGCCGGCCTGGTCGCCTTGCTGCTGGCAGCCGGTGTGCCGATTGCCTTCTGCTTCGGACTGGGCGTCATGGCTTACCTGGCCTTCGGCACCACGGTGCCCGTTGGCGTCGTGGTCGGCAGGATGGACGAAGGCATGTCGAACCTGGTGCTCGTCTCCGTGCCCGTATTCGTCCTCCTGGGTTGCATCCTCGATGCAACCGGCATGGGCAAGGTGATCGTTGACGTCCTGGCGGCCCTCATCGGCCACATCAAGGCCGGCATGTCCTATGTGCTGCTGGGTTCGCTGTTCATCGTGTCCGGCATCTCGGGCTCCAAGGTGTCCGACATGGCGACGGTCGCGCCGGCCCTGTTCCCCGAGATGACACGGCGCGGGAACAAACGGCCGGAGATGGTCGCGCTGCTGGGCACCGGCGCTGCAATGGCGGATACGGTGCCACCCAGCATCGTGTTGATCGTGCTCGGTTCCGTCGCGGGCGTGTCGATCGCCGGCCTGTTCCAGAGCGGCTTCGTGATCGCCATGGTGTTGCTGCTGACGCTGGTGGCGGTGGCGCGCTGGAAGGCAAGGAATGAGCAGACCGACGGAACGAAGCGGCCGCCGTGGAAAGCCATCGGTCGCCTGACGGTGATCGCCGCCCCTGCATTGGCTCTTCCTTTCCTCATTCGCAGTGCGGTCGGTGAAGGGGTCGCCACCGCGACGGAAGTCTCGACGATCGCCGTGCTGTATGCCCTGATCGTCGGGCACGTCCTCTACGGAGGCATCCGTCCCCGAAAGCTCTATGGCATGCTGGTCGAGACCGCTGCCCTGAGCGGGGCGATCCTGATGATCCTAGGCACGGCCTCCGCCATGGCTTGGTCGATCACGCAGAGCGGCGTGGTCCATGCCATGTCGCAATTCCTTGCCACGCTGCCTGGCGGCGCGATCGCCTTCATGGCTGCGTCCATCGTGATCTTCGTCGTGCTCGGCTGTCTGCTGGAGGGACTGCCCGCCGTGCTGCTGCTCGCGCCCATCATGTTTCCGATCGCAAAGAGGCTCGGGATCCACGACATCCAATATGCGATGGTCATCGTCTCTTCGATGAACATCGGCCTGATGTTGCCGCCCGTCGGCGTGGGCTTCTACGTGGCCTGCCGAATCGGTGAGGGCAGGCCCGAGGAGGTCATGCGGGCCATCTGGCCATACATGGCAGCCCTGCTGGTGGGTGTGATCGTGATTGCGACCGTCCCCACCCTCTCGACCATCGCCTTGTAAGGAGCGCGAGATGAAACTGTTCATCACCGGCGCCACCGGCTACATAGGCGGCAGCGTCGCGGCGCGCCTCGTTGCCCAAGGGCATAGCGTCCGGGGGCTGGTGCGCGACCGCACCAAGGCCGACCTGCTGGTGGCATGCGGCATTGAGCCCGTGATCGGTAGCTTGGACGACGAGCGCGTGCTGGCGCGCGAGGCGCGCGAAGCCGACGGGGTCGTGAACACCGCCAACGCAGACCACCTTCCGTCCCTGCTGGCGATGCTGGAGGCTCTGAAGGGCTCCGGCAAACCGCTGGTGCACACCAGCGGGTCCAGCCTCATCGGAGACGATGCCCGCGGCAACCGGCTCTCGGAGGCAATCTTCGACGAAGAGACCCCATTCGTGGTCGAGGCAGGCAAGCAGGCGCGTCACGCCTTGAACGGCACGGTCCTCGCCGCCGCGGCACAGGGCGTGCGCACGGTCATCATTTGCCCCACCCTGATCTATGGCGAAGGCAGGGGCCTGAATCCGCACAGCATCCAGATCCCCTTTCTCGTGGAGCAGGCGCGCTCGCACGGCGTGGTGCGCGTGGTCGGCCAGGGCCTCAACCGGTGGTCGACTGTGCACATCGACGACTTGGCAGACTTGTACCTGCTTGCTCTGGAAAAGGCGCCGGCCGGATCCTTCTACTTTGCCGAAAGCGGTGAGGCGTCGTTCACGGCCATTGGCGAAGAGATCTCCGCACGCCTCGGCCTGGGCCGTCTCGAGTCAGTTCCGGCGGAGGAGGCGGCCAAGCTGTGGGGCCCGGCCAGGGCCTACTACACCTACGGAAGCAACAGCCGCGTTCGCGCCAAGCGAGCGCGTCGCGAACTGGGCTGGACGCCGTGTCACGAATCGGCGCTGGCATGGATCCGCCACGAAATGACCCTCTGAGCGCAAGGACGCAACAATGATCCTGGAACTTGCAGACATCCGCATCCAGTCCGGCCGGGAGGCCGAATTCGAGGAGGCCGCGAAGCGCGGCCTCGACATGGTGCTTTCGAAGGCCAAGGGCTTCCAAAAGTACGAGGTACGGCGCAGCATCGAATCGCCCGAGCGTTACATGCTCCTGATCCACTGGGACACGCTCGAAGACCACACGGTGGGGTTCCGGACCTCACCCGCGTACGCGCAATGGCGCGATATTGTCGGTCCGTACTTCGCGCAAGCTCCGTTCGTGGAGCACTTCGAGTTCTGCGCCGGGTCCTGACGGACCTTGGTTTCGCCGACTGGCGTCACCCGAATTTGGCCCCATTCGCACTGGTGGAAGGGGGCTGCGTCGTGCACACGGACATCTCCAAACTACCGGTAGGTATTCCGGTGCCGCGCCACTCGCACAACAGCGAAGACCTCAGGCCACATGGGTAGGCCGGGGGCTGCGGTCGAAACTGTCCATCATCTTCCTTGCCAGCAATTCCAGCAGCCGGCTGCGCAGCGCAGGGTCGCGATCCCACAGGTTCTCCTGCTCCAGTGGGTCGTCGTGCAGATCGTAGATCTCGCCCCAGTCGGCGCCGCGGTAGAGCGTGATCCGGTGGCACGCCGTCACGAGGGTGCGTGCGCGCACCGGTTCCTTGAAGCCAAGGTAGGCGCGCTGGTTGTCCTCCTCGATCAGCACCGCTTCGGGCCCTGTTGCGCGGTCACCGCGCCCCTGCAGCCCCACGATGTCCCGACCCTGCATTCCGTTGACCGGCGCGATGCCGGCCCGGGCCAGCACCGTGCGCGCGATGTCTACGCTGCTGGCCAAGCCGGCGCTGCGCGCGCCGGCGCATTTTTCCGCCGGGTCGGCCCAGATGAAGGGCACCCGGACCAGTCCCTGGTAATGCAGAGGGCCCTTGAGCATCAGGCCGTGATCGCCCATGAAGTCGCCATGGTCGCTGGTGAACACCACCACCGTGTCATCTTCCAGGCCGGCTTCGCGTAGCGCCTGCAGGATGCGGCCGACCGCGTCGTCGACCATGGTGATCATGCCGTAGGTCAGTGCGATCATCTCCCTGGCCTCGCGCTCGTCGACGGCGAACATGCGTTGCGAGGTCAGTACCGACTGGCCCTGGCGACGCTCCTCATGGATCCAGCGCAGGTGTGGCGGCGCGCCGACGCCGGGCTCGTGGCAGGTCGGCGGCGCGGCAACGTCCTGCGGCGAATACATGCCCCAGTAGCGCCCAGGCGGCGTGAAGGGATGGTGAGGGTCGGGGAACGAGCACTGCAGGAAGAAGGGCTTGCCGTCGCCCTTGGCCGCACGCCTTCGGATGAATTCCTCAGAGCGCTCGGCGACGTAGTGGGTCGAGTAAAGCTCCTCGGGCAGACGCGTCTTCCAGGCCTGCGGGGCGGTGAAGCGGACATCGGCCCCCGCGTTCGTCGCGCCGCACAGTTGCTCGTAACCGGGATACTTCTGGGCGGCCCACCGGCTCCAGTCGCCAAAAGTCTCGTCTGCATGGTGGTTGAACAGTTCGACATGGCCGAAGCCGTAGTAGGGCAGGGTGATCCGGTGGTCGGGATCTTGCCAGGAGGAGCGGCGCTCCTGCCGGTAGGCCGCGGCGGTGAGATCGACCCTGGTGGCCTCCTCGTAGCCCGGGGTGCGACGCAGGTCAGTAGCCAGCGGTACCAGGTTTTCGCACTGACTGGCTGGCGCAGACCGGGTTCCCCGCCGGCGAATGCCACATCGACGAGCAAGCGGCCGTGCTCAAGTGTCCGCGCGCGAGGTGCAGGCCCTGCTCGCCCATGGCGACTCCGCAGTGTGCCGCCGCCTCGCGCAGGAGCTGGCCCAGCGGCCGGTGCCGCCGGCAGAGGAAAATAGAGCCCCATGAACGAAATCCGTATGCAAACCAAGCTGTCCCCCGCCCAAGTCGAAGCCGACGTGCGACGCGCCCTCGAGGAAGACGTCGGCAGCGGCGACCTCACCGCCTCGCTGGTGCCCGCCGAGCAGCGCGCCACGGCCACCATCATCTGCCGCGAGGCCGCCGTGATCTGCGGCCAGCCCTGGGTCGACGAAGTGCTGCGCCAGGTCGCGCCCGATGCCCAGGCAAACTGGCTGGTGCAGGATGGCGAACGCTGCAGCCCGGGCAGCAAGATCGTCGAGATCAGTGGCCAGGCGCGCGCATTGCTGACCGCCGAGCGGCTCTGCCTCAATTTCCTGCAGACGCTGAGCGCCGTGGCCACCAAGACGGCGCAGTATGTGGCAGCCGTGGCCGGCACCCGGGCCGCCATCCTCGACACGCGCAAGACCATTCCCGGCCTGCGCGTGGCCGAGAAATACGCGGTGCGTTGCGGCGGTGGCAAGAACCACCGCATGGGCCTTTACGACGCCGTGCTGATCAAGGAGAACCACATCGCCGCCGCGGGCGGCCTCACCGCGGCCTTCCGCGCGGCCCAGGCGCTGACCCAGCCGGTGGATTTCATCCAGGTCGAGGTGGAGACCCTGGGCCAGCTGCGCGAGGCGCTGGACGCGGGCGTGACCATGGTGCTGCTCGACAACATGCCGCTTCAGACCATACGCGAGGCGGTGAAGATGGCCGGCGAACGCTGCAGCCTGGAGATCTCCGGCGGCGTGGGCCTGCAGACGCTGCGCGAGCTGGCCGAGACGGGCGTGGACCGCATCTCGGTCGGCGCGCTGATCAAGGACATCAAGGCGGTCGATTTCTCGATGCGCTTCGCCGACAAGCCGGTCGAGCGCGGCTAGCGTGCGACCTGCACAGGCCAGCCCGACCAGGCAGCCCAGTGCCGTGTCGACGAAGCTCTGGATCAGCGCAGACGGGCCATCGTCATCTCGGCCTTGCCGAAGGTTGGGGGCCAGCCGGTCTGCTTCGGATCGGCCACCTCGCCATGGTCGCATGGTAGGAGCCGGGCGCCCGGCGCTGGGCAGGAGCCGGTGGACCTCTTGCGGAGGGCTGCTCTGGGCCGGCGGCTTGGCCGCCTTCGATGACAAAATGCCCGGTTTTACGGATGTTCCGGTCCATGCCCCGATCAGGTCGTGGCCGCTCCATGCCTCTATGGCCGGGACATTCCTCATTGGCAAGGCACCATGTCGGACGAATACCCCATCGAGATCCCCCCTTCCTTCATGGCGCTGTTCATGGCGCCAGGGCGCCTCAAGCCCAAGGCCCCCAGGGAGCTGGTGGCCGGCCGCTACGAGTTGTGCGAGGACATGGCCCAGATGCTGACCGAGTTCGCCAGCAACATGCTGCTGAGCCTGGGCATCACCGAGGCCGACGTGCTGTCGCGCTGCCGTCAGGGCCTGCAGGGCGAGGGCGCGGTGCTCAGCGCGGCCGAGTCGGACTGGGTGGTCTGCCGGCTGGCGGAATTGCTGAACTGGCCGCACCCGGCGTTGGACTTGCCCCCAGGGCTTGTGCCCTAGGTTGTGGATAAGCGGCTGGACAAGTCGGCGAAGCGGCGTCGGTGCTGGCTTTGCCGGGGCTGCCCAAAATTTGGGCGTCGCCCCCGCCGCATCGGTCTAGACCGGGCCAGGCTCAGAGGCCCAGCAGGCCGTTGGCGCGCGCGTAGTGCAGGGTCTGGGTGCGGCTCTTGACGCCCAGGCGCCGGAACAGGCGCCACAGGTGGACCTTGACCGTGTGCTCGCTGATGCCGAGCTGGTCGGCGATCTCGCGGTTGCTCAGGCCCTGGTCGAGCATGACCAGCAGCTGGCTCTGGCGCTTGGAGAGCTTGCCGTTGGTGGCCGGGTCGGGCTGGGCCGAGGCGTCGCCGGGCGGCGTGCGCAGGGCGCGCAGGGCCGCCGTGATCTCGCCGCTGCCGGCGGACTTCTCGATGTAGACGTCGGCCCCGGCTTCCAGGCACATCTCCTCGATGTCCGCGGCGGGCGAGCCCGAGATCACGGCCAGCGGGGTGTTGGGATGGCGGGAGCGGATCTCCTGTATGCCGGACAGGCCCACGGTGTCGGGCAGCTTGAGGTCCAGGCAGAACAGGCTGGGCTCGCCGTACACGGCAATCGCCTCCTCGAGTCCGCTCAGGCGCGTCAACTCCACGATCTTCTCGCCGGTGAACAGGCGGCGCAGCAACATGACCATCGCCTCTCGCATCAGCGGGTGGTCGTCGATCACATACAGACTCATCGGGACAAGCTTCTCATGGGGTTTCACAAGCATAGTCGAAGCGCGAGGTTTCAGCGCTTGTCCTGTGCCGCGTCGCGCAACTGGGCCAGGGCCTGGTCCAACTCGGCCAGGCCGACCTCGGCCAGCGGCTCGAGCTGCGCCTGGTGGTTGGCCAGTGCGGCGCTGCCCTGCTGCGCGAGCGTCGCGATCAGCTGGCCGGCCTCGCGCGGCGCGTCGAAACCCAGGCTTTGCAGCAGCAGCCGGCCGTGGGCGTCGGTCAGCTTGAAGTAGAACTTGCCGTCGCGCTCGCGGTACTGCTTGAACTGCGGCAGGCTGGCCTTGGCCGCCTTTGGCGCGGGGGCCGGCGTGCCCAGGCCCTCCAGGCCGCGCAGGCCCACGGCGTGGCGCAGCTCGGCCATGAAGGGCGAGGCGAGGCGGCGCGCCTTGTCGGCGCCGGCGCGCAGGATACGGTCGATGCGCGCCGGCTCCTGCATCAGGGCCTGGTAGCGCTCGCGCATGGGCGCCAGCTCGCGGTCGATGCGCTCGAACAGCTGCTCCTTGGCCGCGCTCCAGGCGATGCCCTTGGCGTAGGCCTGGCGCATGGCCGCGGTCTCCTCGGCCGAGGCGAAGGCCTGGTAGATCTGGAACAGGGCCGATCCCTCGGTGTCCTTGGGCTCGCCCGGGGCGCGCGAATCGGTCAGGATGCCCATGATGAGCTTGTGCAGCTGCTCGCGTGGCGCGAACAGCGGGATGGTGTTGTCGTAGCTCTTGCTCATCTTGCGCCCGTCCAGGCCGGGCAGCGTGGCCACCGATTCCTCGATCGCCGCCTCGGGCAGCACGAAATGCTCGCCGTAGAGGTGGTTGAAGCTGGCGGCCATGTCGCGCGCCATCTCGATGTGCTGGATCTGGTCGCGGCCCACCGGCACCTGGTGGGCCTTGAACATCAGGATGTCGGCGCCCATCAGCACCGGGTACATGAACAGGCCGGCCGTCACGCCGTCGTCCGGCTCGGCGCCGCCGGCCAGGTTCTTGTCGACCGCGGCCTTGTAGGCATGGGCGCGGTTGAGCAGGCCCTTGCCGGTCACGCAGGTCAGGAGCCAGGTCAGCTCGGGGATCTCGGGGATGTCGGACTGGCGGTAGAAGGTCACGCGCTCGGGGTCCAGGCCGCAGGCCAGCCAGCTGGCGGCGATCTCCAGCGTAGAGCGCTGGATGCGCGCCGGCTCGTCGCACTTGATCAGGGCGTGGTAGTCGGCCAGGAAATAGAAGCTCTCGCTGCCCGGCTGCAGGCTGGCCGCCACGGCGGGGCGGATGGCGCCGACGTAGTTGCCCAGGTGGGGGGTGCCGGTGGTGGTGATGCCGGTCAGGACGCGCAAGGGGTTCATGGAAAGACGGGAAAGATCAGCGGATCAGAAAGGACAGCGGCCAGAGCAGCATCTCGAGCAGGTCGTAGGTCAGGGCCATCAGAGGGCGCATCCAGAAGTTGCTGACCACGCCGGCGATCACCAGGGCCATCACGATGAAGAAGCCCCAGGGCTCGATGCGGGACACCAGCATGGCCTGGCGCCAGGGCAGCAGGCCGACCAGGATGCGGCCGCCGTCCAGCGGCGGCAGCGGGAACAGGTTGAAGACGAACATCACCACGTTGACCAGCATGCCGGCACGGCACATGGACAGGAAGAAGCGCTCGGTGACGCCGCTGCCCGCCAGCAGGTAGAGCAGCACGCCCCAGACCAGGGCCTGGGCCAGGTTGGCGCCCGGGCCGGCCAGGGCCACCCAGATCATGTCGCGCTTGGGGTGGCGCAGCCGGTCGAAGCGCACCGGCACCGGCTTGGCGTAGCCGAACAGGAAGGCGCCGGCGGTGGCAAAGTACAGCAGCAGCGGCATCAGCACGGTGCCCACCGGGTCGATGTGCTTGACCGGGTTGAGCGTGACGCGGCCCATCATCCAGGCGGTGTCGTCGCCGAAATGGCGCGCGGCGTAGCCGTGGGCGGCCTCGTGCACCGTGATGGCGAACAGCACGGGCAGGGCATAGATCAGGACGGTCTGGATCAGGCTGGAAATATCCACGGACGCCATTGTCTCAGACCGGCACGGGGCGGCCCGACTGGCATCCGGCCCGGATCGGCCTCAGAGTCCGAGCGCCGCGGGGTCGCCGCGGCCCTGGCGCACCAGCAGCAGCTCGCCGCTGCTGAGGTCCACCACCGTGGTCGGCTCCAGGGGGCAGGCCCCGGCGTCGATGACGGCGGCGATGGCGTGCTCGTAGCGTTCGCGGATCTGCTCCGAGTCGTTCAGCGGCTCGGTCTCGTCCGGCGGGATCAGCGTGGTCGCCAGCAGCGGCGCGCCGTGCAGCTCCAGCAGGGCCTGCAGGGTGCGGTGCTCGGGCACGCGCAGGCCTATGGTCTTGCGCTGCGGGTGGCTGACGCGCCGCGGCACCTCCTTGGTGGCTTCCAGGATGAAGGTGTAGGGGCCCGGCGTGGCCTGCTTGACCAGGCGGAACTGCCGGTTGTCCACGCGCGCGTAGTTGGCGAGCTCGCTGAGGTCGCGGCACAGCAGGGTCAGGTGATGCTTGTCGTCGACACCGCGGATGCGCCGCAGCTGGTCGGCCGCGGTCTTGTCGTCCAGGTGGCAGACCAGGGCGTAGCTCGAGTCGGTGGGCACGGCCAGGATGCCGCCCTGCGCCAGCAGGGCCGCTGCCTGCTTGAGCAGCCTAGGCTGCGGGTTGTCGGGATGGACGGCGAAGTACTGTGCCATGAGGGTCAGGCCTTCCGCCGGGCCGCCCCAAGGGAGGCCTGGGCCCCCTCGGGGGGCAGCGAATACACGGAGTGATGAGCGTGGGGGCGTTGTTTCATGCTCAGGATTCGGCCGGCTGCACGAGGACACGGCTCTGGCGCACCGTGAGCCAGGCACCGGCCGCGCCGCAGGCCGCCACCAGGGCCATGCCCAGCAGCGACCAGGTGTCGGGGACATGGGCGAAGACCAGCCAGCCGCCCAGCATGGCAAAGCCGATCTGGGCGTAGAGGTAGGGCGTCAGCGTCGTGGCCGGCGCGCGCGCATAGGCCAGGATGAGCAGGAAATGGCCGACAGTGGCGGCACCGCCCATGAACGCCAGCGCGGCCCATTCCGTCCAGGTTCCGGGCGTGTGCCAGACGAAGGGCAGGGCCAGCGAGGCCAGCAGGGTGCCGACCCAGCCGGTGTAGAAATGCATGGTGACCGGGTCCTCGGTGCGCGCGAGCTTGCTGGTCAGCACCTGGAACCAGGCGTTGCAGGCCACCAGGCCCAAAGGCAGCAGCAGGGTCCAGTCGAAGTCCTCGCCGCCGGGGCGGATGATGACCAGGGTGCCGCTGAAGCCGCCGGCCACCAGCAGCCAGCGCAGTGACGAGACGTTCTCGCCCAGCGTGGTCGCGGCCAGCAGGGTGATGACCAGCGGCGTGATCATCACGATGGCGGTGAACTCGCCCACCGGCATGAACTTGAGGCTGAAGAAGGCGAACAGACTGCAGAGAAACAGCAGCGTGCCGCGCAGGAACTGGAAGCGCGGGTGTTGGGTGCGCAGCACGCGGCGGCCGCGCCCCGGCCAGACCACGGCCGTGGTGGCGACGGCCTGGAAGGCGTAGCGGAACCACAGCGCCATCAAGAGCGGCACGCTGGCGCTGACATACTTGGTCGTGGTGTCCAGGGCCGCGAAGCAGGCCACGGCGGCCACGAGGAAGGCAACGCCCAGCAGGGCCGTGGCGTGGCGGTTCACTGGATGCGGTCCGCCAGCAGTTCCCAGACGGGCGTGAGCTCACCGGGCAGCCAGGGCAGGGCGCCCAGGTCGGTATGGCTCTCGTCGGGGCTGTGGAAGTCGCTGCCGCGCGAGGCCGCCAGGCCGAATTCCTGGGCCGTGACGGCGTATTTCACGGCTTCCTGGGCCGAATGGCTGCCGGTCACGACTTCGACGCCGCGCCCGCCATGGGCCTTGAACTCGGTGAACAGCGCGTATTCCTCGTTGGGCGTGAAGTCGTAGCGCGCGGGGTGGGCGATCACGGCCTGGCCGCCGGCCTCGGTGATCCAGTGCACGGCGTCGTGCAGCGTGGCCCAGCGATGCGGCACGAAGCCGGGCTTGCCCTCGGTGAGGTATTTGCGAAACACCTCGGGCGTGTCGCGGCACACGCCGGTCTCGACCAGGAAGCGCGCGAAATGGGTGCGCGAGATCAGCTCGGGGTTGCCGGCGTAGCGCAGCGCGCCTTCGTAGGCGCCGCGTATGCCGACCTGGGCCAGGCCCTCGGCCATCTCCTGGGCGCGTTGGCCGCGTCCACCGCGCGTGTCGACCAGGCCCTGGCGCAGGCGTGCATCGTCGGCGTCGAAGCCCAGGCCCACGATGTGCACGGTCTGGCCGGCAAAGGTGACCGAGATCTCGACGCCGGTCAGGTATTTCATGCCCAGGGCCTGCGCGGCCGCCAGGGCGCGCTGCTGCCCGCCGATTTCGTCGTGGTCGGTCAGGGCCCACAGCGCCACGCCGTTGGCATGGGCGCGCGCCGCCAGCGTCTCCGGCGTCAGGGTGCCGTCGGAGACGACGGAATGGCAATGCAGGTCGGCGTTGAGAATGGCTTGCACACAGCCATTCTAGAGGCTAGGTGCAGGACGTGCAGGACGTGCAGGACGGCCAGGGGCGTTGGGGCGCGCGGATCTGCTCGAAGGCCCGTGCCAGCTGCAGCACGCCGAGGTCGTCGAAGCGCAGGCCCGCGATCTGCAGGCCGATGCGCAGGCCGCGCAGACGCTCGGGCCCGTCCTCGAACTGCGACCAGGCGATGTCCTGGAACGGCAGGCTCATGCTGTCGCGCGCGTCGGGCTGCGACAGCGCCTGCATCATCAGCGCCGCGTAGGCCACGCTGCGCGTCATCGGGCCGGCGGCGCGGCCGGTGTAGGGCGGGTCTATCGGCACGCGGCCCAGGCTGGGCTTGAGGCCGAACACGCCGCACCAGCCGGCCGGCAGCCGGATCGAGCCGCCGATGTCGGTGCCCAGATGCAGCGGGCCGTAGCCCGCCGCGGCCGCCGCGCCGGCGCCGGCGCTGGAGCCGCCCGGTGTCTTCGTCGGGGCCCAGGGGTTGCGCGCCAGCGGGTGGAAGCTCGACAGGCCCGAGGACAGCATGCCGTAGTCGGGCATGGTGGTCTTGCAGACCATCACCGCGCCGGCCTCCCTGAGCCGCTCGGCCGGCGGCGCGTCGACTGTGGCCGGCACCAGGCGCGTGGCGGCCGTGCCCAGCGGCACCGGGTCGCCCGCGGTGGCGATGTTCTCCTTGATCGTGACCGGCACGCCGTCGAGCGGGCCGCAGGGGGCGTTGCGCAGCCAGCGCTGCTCCGAGGCGCGGGCCTGTTGCAGCGCCAGCTCGGGGCGCAGCAGGTAGCTGGCGTGCAGTTGCGGCTCGCAGCGCTCGATGTGGGTCAGCACGGCGTCCGCCACCTGGACCGGGGACAGGGCACGGCGCCGGTAGGCGTCCAGCAGTTCGTGGGCGGACAGCGCGTGCAGCTCGGTCATCGGGTTTCTCTGGCAGGGCGGCCCACAAGGCCATCAGGGTGAAGCGGGGCCACAAGGGAAAAAGGCGGCGGCAGCGTCGATAATATCGGCATGGATGCTGTCACCGTGTCGCTTGCCGCCTTGCCGTCTGCTGCGCCTGCCGCCGGCGCGTGTCGGTGCGGGCGTTGCGAAGGGAGGCCGTCATGGCGCTGATGATCACCGACGAGTGCATCAACTGCGACGTCTGCGAGCCCGAGTGCCCCAACCAGGCGATTTACCTGGGCGTGGAGATCTACGAGATCGACCCGAACAAGTGCACCGAGTGCGTGGGCCATTTCGATGAGCCGCAATGTGTGCAGGTCTGTCCCGTGTCCTGCATACCGGTCAATCCCCAGCACATCGAGAGCCGCGAGACGCTGTGGCAGAAGTACCAGCGTCTGCAGGCCGAGGCCCAGGCATGAAAAACGCCACCTGCGAGGTGGCGTTTTTCATGGTATGGACGGCGCCGCCGGGCGGGGCGGCTTGGGGCGCGGCGGCTGGCTGGTATGCACCAGCAGCGTGGCCTTGTCCATCTCGCCGGCGATCAGGGCCGGCAGGGCCTTGAGCGCGCGTGCAATGCAGTCGTCGATGGCCGCGCGGTGCTCGGGCGAGGGTTTCTTGAGCACCCAGTTCACCACCTCGGACTTCACGCCGGGATGGCCAACGCCCAATCGCAGGCGCCAGTAGTCGGGCGAGCCGAGCTGGGCGTGGATGTCGCGCAGCCCGTTGTGGCCGGCATGGCTGCCGCCTCGCTTGAGCTTGACCTGGCCGGGAACTATGTCGAGCTCGTCGTGCGCGACCAGGATCTCCTGCGGCTGGATCTTGAAGAAGCGCGCCAGCGCGGCGACCGACTTGCCCGACAGGTTCATGAAGGTCTGGGGCTTGAGCAGCCAGACGGTCTGGCCGTGCAGGCTGGTGCGCGCCACCTGGGCGTGGTAGCCCTTGTCGGGCACCAGCGAGAGCTTGAGCTCGCGCGCCAGCGCGTCTATCCACCAGAAGCCCGCGTTGTGGCGCGTGTCCTCGTATTCGGGGCCGGGGTTGCCCAGGCCGACAAACAGCTTGATCATGGCCTTCGATTATCCGCGCCCGGCATGGGCGTTGACGGGCTCCAAACGACAACGGCCCGCCGAGGCGGGCCGTCGATGCCTTGAGGCAGGGCGTCCTTACTTCTTGCCCTTGCCCTTGGCCGGCGCGGGGGCCGGCGCGGCAGCCGCGGGGGCGGCTTCCTCAACTTCCTCGGCCGGGGCGGTGACCGAGACCAGCACCGGATTGGGCTTGCCGTGCGTGACGACCTTCACGCCCTTGGGCAGGGCGACGTCGTTCAGGTGCAGGGAAACGCCCTTCTTCAGTTCGCTGAGGTCCACCGCGATGAACTCGGGCAGGTCGGCCGGCAGGCAGCTGACCTGGAGCTCGTTCACGATGTGGTTGACCAGGCACTTGTCGAGCTTGACGGCGCCGGAGTTCTCTTCGCCGCTGTAGTGCACCGGCACCTTCATGGTCAGGCGGGTGTTGGCGTCCACGCGCTGGAAGTCGATGTGCAGCACCAGCTGCTTGAACGGGTGCATCTGCAGGTCACGCAGCAGGACCTTGCTGGTCTGGCCGTTCAGTTCCATTTCCAGGATGCTGGAGTGGAAGGCTTCCTTCTTGATGGCGTGCCACAGGGCGTTGTGATCGAGCTCGATCAGCTGCGGCTGGCCCTCGCCACCGTAGACGATGCCGGGCGTCTTGCCCGAGATGCGCAGACGGCGGCTCGCACCCGTACCCTGCTTGGCGCGCTCAAAAGCGACGAATTTCATATAAAGACTCCTAGGGAAGCCGACCGCGACCAGTGCGGCTCCGATTACAAAAAGGCCTGCTTCGCCCGCGAGGGGCTGGCAGGCCCGCTTCTTGTCCGGATCAGAAAAGGTTTTCTTGATCCGAGAACAAACTCATGACCGACTCGCCCTTGGCGATGCGCTGTATCGTCTCGGCGATCAGCGGCGCCACGGAGAGCTGGCGGATTTTCCGGCAGCCGGCGGCGGCGTCGCTCAGCGGGATGGTGTTGGTCACCACCACCTCGTCGAGCGCCGCGCCCTTGGCGATGCGCTCGATGGCCGGGCCGGAGAAGATCGGGTGCGTGCAGTAGGCGTAGACGTTCTTGGCGCCGCGCTCCTTGAGCACCTCGGCCGCCTTCACCAGGGTGCCGGCGGTATCGATCATGTCGTCCATGACCACGCAGTTGCGGCCCTCGATCTCGCCGATCACGTGCATGACCTCGCTGACATTGGCCTTGGGGCGGCGCTTGTCGATGATGGCCAGGTCGCAGCCCAGCTGCTTGGCCAGGGCGCGCGCGCGCACCACGCCGCCCACGTCGGGCGAGACCACGATCAGGTCCTCGTAGTTCTTCTGGCGCAGGTCGCCCAGCAGCACCGGCGAGGCGTAGATGTTGTCGACCGGGATGTCGAAGAAGCCCTGGATCTGGTCGGCGTGCAGGTCCATGGTCAGCACGCGCGCCACGCCCACGGCCTGCAGCATGTTGGCCACGACCTTGGCCGAGATCGGCACGCGCGTGGAGCGCGGGCGGCGGTCCTGGCGGGCGTAGCCGAAGTAGGGGATGACGGCGCTGATGCGCTCGGCCGAGGCGCGCTTGAGCGCGTCGACCATGATCAGCAGTTCCATCAGGTTCTCGTTGGTCGGCGCGCAGGTGGACTGGACCACGAACACGTCGCGGGCGCGCACGTTCTGCTTGACCTCCACGGTGACCTCCCCGTCGGAGAAGCGGCCCACGTCGGCGGCGCCGAGCGAGATGCCCAGGTGACGCGCGATCTCGGCCGCCATGCCGGGATTGGCATTGCCCGTGAAAACCATGAAGTCGGGGGTGGAGTTCGGCTGCATCAGCGTCCCAGCGATCTAAACAATATGCCTGTACGTGACAGTGTGCCTGTACGTGAAACGTATTTGGCAGGGGAGGAAGGACTCGAACCCTCGCATGCCGGAATCAAAATCCGGTGCCTTGACCAACTTGGCGACTCCCCTACACAGGTCGACAGTCAGAAACTGCCTACCGATAATCGTCGCTGGTTGCCCATCCCAGCAAGGGATGAACATCCATGTTGCCGCATGTCCGAACCTGCCATTGGTCAGGGACCTGACCGAGATTCTTGCCATCCGGCAATTGTGCAAACACCGCACTGCCTGAGCCGGTCATTCTGCCGTGCAAACCCGCGTCTTCAAGCCACTGAAGGGCCTGGGTGACCTGCGGGCAAAGCCTCTGGGCAACCGGCTGCAAGTCGTTTCGACCGAAGTCGTATGCGTTTGCAGCAAAGACTGAAATTCTAGCAGCATTTGTATCGCGCTTCAAAGTCGGGTCTTCAAAAATCTTTCTTGTCTCCAGTCCCGCGGGTGGTTTGACGACCACGAAGCGGGCCGCGGGCAGGGAGATCGGCGCGATGCGCTCGCCTATGCCTTCGACCCAGGCGTTGCGCCCGCGCAGGAAGAAGGGCACGTCGGCGCCCAGGGTCAGGCCTATGGCCTCGAGCTCGGACAGACGCAGGCCCAGCTTCCACAGGCGGTTGAGCGCCAGCAGGCAGCTGGCCGCGTCGGAGGAGCCGCCGCCCATGCCGGCCTGGGCCGGAATCTGCTTGGCCACGGCTATGTGCGCGCCCAGCGGGCAGCCCGTGTGCGCCTTGAGCGCACGCGCGGCGCGCGTGACCAGGTCGTCGGCGGGCAGCGGCGTGGTCAGGTCCTCGCGGCTGATGTCGCCTGCGGCGCGCAGCTCGAAGTGCAGGGTGTCGCACCAGTCGATCAGCATGAAGGCCGACTGCAGCAGGTGGTAGCCGTCGGCGCGGCGGCCCGTGATGTGCAGGAACAGGTTGAGCTTGGCCGGGGCCGGCACGTCGTACAGCGACTTCATCGCGGCATTATCGCTAGCGCGGCCCAGGTTGGCGCCGGGCCGCCCCAAGCCGACCTGGGCCCCCTCGGGGGGCAGCGAGGACACGCCAGTGCCGAGCGTGGGGGCACTATTCAGCGTTCGAGCAGCAGGCGCAGCTCGGCCGCCGGCGCGGGTTCGGCGCGGCGCGCGAGCAGACGGCCCTCGGCCAGGCGCGTGAGGTCGGCCTGCCAGCCGTCGGCCACGGTGGCATGGCCTTCCAGCCAGTCGAACAGCGCGCGCACCGGAATCGGCGCGCCCGTGATCTCGCTGGCCAGCGCGTCGAGCGACTCGTAGCGGCGCTCCTCGGTGCCCTGGCGCAGCCGGGCAGAGTCCGCCGACCAGCTCATCAGCGCCAGGGTGTTGCCCAGCGGACTGGTCAGCAGCAGCTCGCCCTCGTCCGCACGGCCGCGCAGCTCGAAGCCCGCCGCAAAGGACTGCGGCGGCTCGGACGCGATCTGCAGCGCCAGGCGGCCGCTCCAGACGCCCGGGCCCGGCGGCGCGCTGCGGGGCGGCTGCGCGCAGCCCGCGAGCAGGGCTGCCGCGAGCGGCAGTGCGAGGCCGGCCAGGACGCAGCGCCGACGCGTGCCGGTCACGGCTTCACCTGCAGCCGGCGCAGGGTCTGGACCAGGGTGTCGTTCTCGGGATTCAGGCGCAGGCCCTCGCGCCAGATGGCGGTGGCGCGCTCGCGCTGGCCCAGGCTCCAGAGCACCTCGCCCATGTGGGCGGCGATCTCCGGGTCCGGGCGGGCGCGGAAGGCCGACTCGAGGATGCGCAGCGCCTCGTCCTTGCGACCCAGGCGGAACTCGACCCAGGCCAGGCTGTCCTGGATGAAGGGGTCGTTAGGCGCCATGGCGAGCGCCTTCTGCACCAGCTCGCGCGCCTCGGCCAGGCGGACGTTGCGCTCGGCCAGCGAGTAACCCAGGGCGTTGTAGGCGTGGTGGTGGTCGGGCCGGCGCGCGATCAGCTCGCGCAGCAGGCGCTCCATTTCCTCGAAGTTGCCCAGCTTCTCGCTGAGCAGGGCCTGCTCGTAGAGCAGCTCGAAGTCCTGCGGATAACGGGCGATGGCGGCGCCGAGCAGTTCGTAGGCCTGGCGCAGCATCTGCTGCTCGCGCAGCAGCTGCACCTCGGCCATCAGCTTCATGCGCGCGTCCTCGGGGCTGCGCTCGGGCAGGCTGCGCAGCAACTGGCGGGCCTGGTCCATCCGGCCCTGGCGCGCCAGGATGGAGGCGCGCCGGCTCTGCACGCCGACCATGTCGGCCGAATTCTCGATGCGGCTCAGCCAGCGTTCGGCGGCGGCGTAATCGCGGCGCTTCTCCGCGATCTGGGCCAGCACCAGGTAGGCCTGCGTGGTGCCGCGCTGCAGTTCCTCGGCCGGCAGGTCGGCCGCCGCCAGCTCCAGGAAGCGGCGCAGCGTGGCTTCGGCCTGGGCCAACTGGTTGTCCTGGGCCTGCAGCGTGCCCAGCAGCAGCCAGGCCTCGGCGAGTTCGGCCTTTTCGGCAATCACGCGCTGCAGTTCGCGCTGGGCCTCGGCGTGGCGGCTCTGGTCCAGCAGGGCGCGGGCATAGGCCAGGCGCAGCTCGGGCAAGGGCTTGCCTTTGCCTTCCAGGTAGCTGCGCACCAGCGCTTCGGCCTGGGGTTGCGAGCCGTCCATCATCTCGAGCGCCAGCAGGACCGGGCCCTCGGCCCCGAGGTCCAGGGCCTGGGCCTGGCGCGCCGCCTCGATCGCGCCCGCCAGGTCGCCCGCCAGCATGCGCATGCGGCCGTTGGCGGTCCAGGCCGCGACCGCCGTGGGTGGCTGGCGCGACGCCTCGGCCAGCGCGCCCTCGACCACGCGGGCCGACAGCTTCTTGTCCTGGGTGCGGCTGTACAGGCGCGGCAAGGTCGCGATCAGGGCCGGGCGCTCGGCCACCGGCGTGCCCGCCAGCACCAGCTGCAGGGTCTCGGCGGTGTCCTCGATGCGGTTGAGCGCAATCAGGATCTGCAGCTCGTAGCGGCTGGCATCGCGCGAAGCCGGCAGCGCCTGGCGCCAGGCGCGCGCCGCCTGCAGCGCGGCGTCGCCCGAGCGCGACTGCAGCGCGATCTCGACCGCGCGCTGGTACAGGGCCGGGTCCTTGCTGCGGCGCGCGGCGTCGAGGATCAGCGAGTAGCCGGCGCCGGGCTCGCCGCCGCCCACCTGGAGCTCACCCAGCAGCAGCTGGTAGAACAGCTGCGCATCGAGGGCCGAGGGCTGAGGCGCCTCGGGGGCGGGCGCGTCTGCCGCGGGCGCCTGGGCCGCCGCGTTCAGGGCACAGGCCAGCAGGGCGGCCAGGCGGTAAGAAAACTTCATGAAATCATGATAATCCACAGCTCTCACCCTTGGACCTCCATGCCCGAACTGCCCGAAGTCGAAGTCACGCGCCTGAGCTTTGCCGAGCGCATCCGCGGCGCGCGCATCGCCGCGGTCCGGCTCGGCAAGCCGCTGCGCTGGCCGCTAGGCCTGGACCCTTCGGCCCTGGAGGGCCGCGTGGTGCAGGGCGTGGGGCGGCGCGGCAAGTACCTGCTGCTGCAGCTGGACCAGGGCCTGCTGCTGCTGCACCTGGGCATGTCGGGCAGCCTGAACTTCGCGCCCCAGCAGCCACCGCCCGGCACGCACGACCATTTCGACCTGGTCACCAGCCGCGGCACGCTGCGCCTGCACGACCCGCGCCGCTTCGGCGCCGTGGTCTGGGCGCCCGGCGAGGCCTCGCCGCGGGCCCAGCAGCTGCTCGGCAAGCTGGGCATGGAGCCGCTGGGCGAGGGCTTCGATCTGGAGGCCTTCCAGGCCGGCCTGAAGAAGCGCCGCGGCCCGCTCAAGCAGGTGCTGCTGGCCGGCGACCTGGTGGTCGGGGTCGGCAACATCTACGCCTCCGAGGTGCTGTTCCTGGCCGGCATACGTCCGACCCTGAGCGCCACGCGGCTGAGCGCGCCGCGCGCGGCGCGCCTGCACGCGGCGATCCGCGAGGTGCTGGCGCGGGCCGTGGACCGCGGCGGCAGCACGCTCAGGGACTTCGCCAGCGCCGACGGCCAGGCCGGCCATTTCCAGCTCGAGGCCATGGTCTACGGCCGCGCGGGCCAGCCCTGCCGCGTCTGCGGCACGCCGGTGCGCAGCCTGCGGCAGGGGCAGCGCAGCACTTTCTTCTGTCCGGTCTGCCAGCAGCGCTGAAGTCGGCGCGTCCCGGGGCGCTGCGGCCAAGCCCCGGTGTTATATTGGCCCGCAGTTTGGAGGTGGCCGGGAGATGTCTTTCGATCAGCAGTTCGACCTGCATGGCGCATGGTGCCGCGAGCATGCGCTTCGGCTCAAGGGCCTGGGCGAATGGTTGAAGGACCAGGAGCTGCTGGACGCGGCTGTGCAGGAGCGCCTGCAGCGGCTCGATGCGCAGCTGCGGCAGGGCAAGCTGATGGTGGCTTTTGCCGCCGAGTTCTCGCGCGGCAAGTCCGAGCTGATCAACGCCGTGTTCTTCTCCGGCTACGGCCAGCGCATCGTGCCGGCCAGTGCCGGTCGCACCACCATGTGCCCGACCGAGCTGTCCTACGAGGCCGGCGAGCCGGCCTGCCTGCGCCTGCTGCCCATAGAGTCGCGGCTTGCGCCCCAGACCCTGGCCGAGTGGCGCCAGATGCCGCAGCGCTGGAACCGGGTAGAGCTCGACGTGGCCGACGCGCCGCGCCTGGCCGCTGCGCTGCAGCAGGTGGCCGAGACCCGGCGGGTGGACCTGGACCAGGCGCGCGCCCTGGGCTTCTGGCACGACGACAGCCCGCAGGACAACCCGCTGCCCGACGCCGAAGGTTGCGTCGAGGTGCCGCGCTGGCGCCATGCCCTGGTCAACCTGCCACACCCGCTGCTGCGCCAGGGGCTGGTGGTGCTGGACACGCCGGGCCTCAACGCGGTCGGCGCCGAGCCCGAGCTGACGCTGGGCCTGCTGCCGCAGGCCCATGCGGTGGTGTTCATCCTGGCCGCCGATGCCGGCGTGTCGCGCACCGACCTGGAGGTCTGGCGCGAACACCTGCCCGAGGTCGGCGCCGATCCGGCCAGCCGCCTGGTGGTGCTCAACAAGGTCGACACGCTGTGGGATGCGCTCAGCGCCCCGGCCCAGGTCCAGGCCCAGATCGAGCGCCAGCGCGCGGCCTGCGCCGAGACCCTGGGCGTGGCGCCGCAGCAGGTGATTCCGGTGTCGGCCCAGAAGGGCCTGCTGGCCAAGGTGCGCGGCGATGCCGAGCTGCTGCGCGCCAGCGGCCTGCCCCAGCTGGAGCAGGCCCTGGGCGAGGGCCTGCTTGCGCGGCGCCAGCAGGTGCTGGCCGCGGCCCTGGCCGCGGGCGTCAGGGGCCTGCGCGCCGAGGCCGCTCGCGTGCTGCATGTGCGCCGCCGGGCGCTGGCCGAGCAGACACTCGAGCTGCGCGGCCTGCGCGGCAAGAACACGGCGGTGATACGCCAGATGCGTCAGCGCGTCGAGCAGGAGCGGCTGGAATTCGACCGCAGCGCCACCCGCGTGCACGCCATGCGCTCGGTGCACCTGAAGCTGCTGCAGCAGGTGTTTCAGCAGCTGGGCACGGCCACCCTCAAGGCCGAACTGGCCGAACTCGGCGCGGCCCTGCGCCAGGGCGGTTTCAAGCTCGGGCTGAACAAGGCCTACGGCCTGGCCTTCGAGCGCCTGCGCGCCAGCCTGACCCAGGCCCAGGATCTGATCCTGGACATCCAGGCCATGCTGGAGGCGAGCTGCCGCCAGATCAATGCCGAGCATGGTTTTTCCGTGCAGATGAGCGATCCGCCCGACTTGAGTCCGCTGCTCGCCGACCTGGACCAGGTGGCGCAGAGCTACCGCCAGTACCTGGGCGTGGGCAACGTGCTGAGGCTGTCCCGGGCCGACTTCTCCGACCGTCTGGCGCGCGCGCTGATGGGGCGGGTGCGTGCCATCTTCGAGGCCGCGCTGGCCGACGTCGAGCGCTGGAGCAAGGCCTTCGCGTCCCAGCTCGACGTGCAGCTGCGCGACCGGCGGCGCGACTTCGGGCGCCGCATCGAGGCGATCGCGCGCATCGAGCAGGCGGCCGACGGTCTGGAGCAGCGCCTGTCCGAGCTCGAGGCGCAGGAGGCCGCGCTGGACGCGGTGCAGGTCCGGCTCGATGCCCTGACGGCGCCCATGCTCGCAGCCGGCGCGGCCGCCCCCGCAGAGCAGGCGCTGCCATGAGGGCGCTGGAGGAAGATTTTGCCGGCCGGGTCGTGGCCTGGCAGAGGCGGCACGGCCGCCGCCACCTGCCCTGGCAGGACCAGCGCGACCCCTATCGCGTCTGGCTGTCCGAGATCATGCTGCAGCAGACCCAGGTTGCCACCGTGCTCGACTACTACCCGCGCTTCCTGCAGCGCTTTCCCGACGTGGCGGCGCTGGCTGCGGCCTCGCTCGACGAGGTGCTGGGGCTGTGGAGCGGCCTGGGTTACTACAGCCGCGCGCGCAACCTGCACCGCTGCGCCGTAGAGGTGGTGACCCGCTTCGGCGGCCGCTTTCCGGACAGCGCCGAGCAATTGCAGAGCCTGCCGGGCATAGGCCGCTCCACGGCCGCGGCCATCGCGGCCTTCTGCTTTGGCGAGCGCGCCGCCATCCTGGACGGCAACGTCAAGCGGGTGCTCAGCCGGACCCTGGGCTACGGCGCCGACCTGTCCGTGGCGGCGCACGAGCGCAGCCTCTGGGGCCTGGCCGAGGAATTGCTGCCCCGGGCGCGGCTCGAGGAGGCCATGCCGAGCTACACGCAGGGCCTGATGGACCTGGGTGCCACGGTCTGCCAGGCGCGCAGCCCGGACTGCGCCGCCTGTCCCGTGACCGAGCTCTGCGAGGCCAGGCGCGAGGGCAGGCCCGAGGCCTATCCGGTCAAGACGCGCAAGCTCAGGCGCAGCAGCGAGTCGCTGTGGCTGCTGTGGGCCAGCGACCGCGCCGGCTCGGTCTGGCTCGAGCAGCGGCCCACGCCGGGAGTCTGGGCGGGCCTGTATTGCCTGCCCCTGTTCGACAGCCGCGCCGCGCTGGAGGCGGCCCTGCCCGAGGGCCAGCAGGCGGCGCTCGAAGACCTGGAGGGCTTCAAGCATGTGCTGACGCACAAGGACCTGCACCTGCACCCGGTGCGCGTGCGCCTGGGCAGCCGTGCGCTGGCCGGTCGGCCCGGCGCCTGGTTCACCGCCGAGCAATGGCCAGCCCTAGGCCTGCCTGCACCGGTGCGCAGACTGCTGCTGCCTGACTGAAGTCCCCGGATCAGGCCTTGTCGAGCTCGCGGTGGCGCGTGAGCGTCAGCCAATGGGGGCTGAAGGCCTGCGCCAGCTGCTCGACCAGGTAGACCGAGCGGTGCTGGCCGCCGGTGCAGCCTATGGCCACCGTGACATAGCTTCGATGGTCCTGGGCCAGCGCGCCCAGCCAGGCGCTGAGAAAGGCCTCGATCTGGCGCTCCATCTGCAGCACCTCGGGCGCGCGCCGCAGGAACTCGGCCACCGCGGGGTCGCGCCCGGTCAGCGGGCGCAGCGCATCCTCGTAATGCGGATTGGGCAGCATGCGCACGTCGAACACGTAGTCGGCATCGACCGGAATGCCGCGCTTGAAGGCGAAGGACTCGAAGACCAGGGTCAGGTGGCTGGCCGGCGCCGCGATCAGCGCCTTGACGTAGCCCTGCAGCTGGGCCGAGCGCATCAGGCTGGTGTCGATCGCATGGGCCTGCTCGCGCAGCTCGGCCAGCAGCTCGCGCTCGAGCTCGATCGCCTCGATCAGCGCGTGCTGGATGTCGGCGTCGTCGCGCCGCGACAGCGGGTGCTTGCGCCGGGTCTCCGAGTAGCGGCGCACCAGGGTGTCGGTGGTCGCGTCCAGGAACACCGGCTTGATCGCCACGCCCTGGGCGCGCAGCGCGGCCAGCTGCTCGGGCACCATGGGCAGCGAGGCGGCGCTGCGCACGTCCATGGCGATCGCCACGCGCTGCGTGTGGTGCGCCTGCTGCAGCGCGACGAAGGGCTGCAGCAATTCGGGCGGCAGGTTGTCCACGCAGTAGTAGCCCGCGTCCTCGAGCGCGTGCAGCGCCACCGACTTGCCCGAACCGGACATGCCGGTGATCAGCACCACCTCCAGCGGGCTCGCCTCGGCCGCGCTCATCGCCCGGGCTCCTGCTCGAGATTCATGCCTTGACCTTGCGCTCGCGCGGCGCGCCGCCATCGGCCTGGACGCCCAGCATCTCGCGCGCATGGGCCAGGGTGGTGTCGGACAGGCGTTCGCCGCCCAGCATGCGCGCGACCTCGCCGACGCGCTGCTCGCCGAGCACCAGGCTCACGCCGCTGGCGACGCGGCCGCCCTCCTGGCGCTTGGCGACCACCAGGTGGTGGTCGGCGCAGGCCGCCACCTGGGGCAGGTGGGTCACGGCCAGCACTTGGCGGTCGCGGCCCAGCTGCTTCATCAGCCGGCCCACGGTTTCCGCGACGGCGCCGCCCACGCCCGAGTCCACCTCGTCGAAGATCAGGGTCTGGGCCGCGCCGAGCTGGCTGGTGGTGACCGCGATCGCCAGCGCGATGCGCGAGAGCTCGCCCCCCGAGGCCACCTTGCCGACCGGGCGCGGCGTGCTGCCCGCGTGCCCCGCGACCAGGAAGGCCAGGTCCTCCAGGCCATGCTGGGCCGGCTCGGCGGCCTTGTCCAGCGCGACCTCGAAGCGCCCGCCCTGCATGCCCAGGGCCTGCATGGCGCTCGTGACGGCGCGCGCCAGCCGCGGCGCGGCCTGGATGCGCTGGGCCGAGACGCGGCGCGCCTCGGCCAGCCAGGCGGACGCGGCGGCCTGCTCGGCGGACTCGAGCGCGGCCAGGTCGGCCGCCGCATCGAGCTTGGCGAGCTCTTCCTTCCAGCCGGCCAGCAGCGTGGCCAGCTCGGGCGGCGGGCGCTTGTAGCGCCGCGCCAGCGACACCCATTGGCCCATGCGTTGGTCGAGCTCGGCCAGGCGCTCGGGGTCCAGCTCGGCCCGGCGCAGGTAGGCGTGCAGCGAGTGCACGGCGTCCTGGGCCTGGGCCAGGCTGGAGGCCAGGATCTCGGCCAGCGCTCCGAATTCGGGTTCGACCTGCTCCTGCTGCTGCAGCAGGCCGCAGGACCGCGACAGGCCGGGCAGGGCGCCGCCATCGTCGGCCTCGAGCGCGGCCAGGGCCTGGCCTGCGGCATCGATCAGGGCCTGGGCGTGCGATAGCCGGTTGTGGCTGGCGCTGAGCTCCTCCCACTCGTCCGCGCCGGGCGCGAGCTTGTCGAGCTCGGCGATCTGCCAGGCCAGCCGCTCGCGCTCGCGCTGCAGCGAGTCCTGCGCCGCACGCGCCTCGCCCAGGATTTTCTGGGCCTGGCGCCACTGCTGCCATAGCCGGCCCAGGGCCTGGGTGTCCAGGCCCGCGTAGGCGTCGAGCAGGCCGCGCACCGCGTCGGGCCGCGTCAGGCTTTGCCAGGCATGCTGGCCGTGGATGTCGAGCAGGGCCTCGCCGATCTCGCGCAGCTGGGTGGCCGTGGCCGGGCTGCCGTTGATCCAGGCGCGGCTCTTGCCCTGGGTGTCGACACTGCGCCGCAACAGCAGCTGGGTCGAGACTTCGAAGCCGGCATCCTCGAGCCAGGCCGCGCAGCCGGGCGGACAGTCGAACTCGGCGCTGACCTCGGTGCGGGCCGCGCCCTCGCGTACCAGGGCCGGGTCGGCGCGCGCGCCCAGCGCGAGCTGCAGCGCGTCGATCAGGATGGACTTGCCGGCGCCGGTCTCGCCGGTCAGGGCCGTGAAGCCCTCCGACAGGTCCAGCTCCAGGGCGTGCACGATCACGAAATCGCGCAGGCTGATGTTTCTGAGCGCCACCTTCAGGAACCTCCCTCGTACCAGTGCAGCTTCTTGCGCAGCGTGTCGAAATAGCTCCAGCCGCGCGGATGCAGGAAGCGCACGCGGTGCTGCGAGCGGCGCACCGAGATGCGGTCGCCGTGCAGCAGCGAGGCCAGCGACTGCATGTCGAAGCTGGCGCTGGCGTCGCGTCCCGCGACCACCTCGATCGCGATCTCCGCGCTGTCGGACAGCACGATGGGCCGGTTGGACAGCGTGTGCGGCGCGATAGGCACCAGCACCCAGCCCGGAATCGAGGGGTGCAGCATGGGCCCGCCGGCCGACAGCGCGTAGGCGGTCGAGCCGGTCGGCGTGGCGACGATCAGGCCGTCGGCGCGCTGGTTGGCGACGAAATGGCCGTCGACCTCGACGCGCAGCTCCACCATGCCCGAGGTGGCGCCGCGGTTGACCACCACGTCGTTCATCGCCAGCGCATCGAACACGCAGTGGCCGTCGCGCAGCACCTTGGCGTGCATCAGGCTGCGCTGGTCCTCCTCGTACTGGCCCTGCAGCATGGGCGTGAGCGTCTCGCGGTAATGGTCCAGCGGGATGTCGGTGATGAAGCCCAGGCGGCCCTGGTTGATGCCTATCAGCGGCACGCCGTGGCGCGCCAGCTGCCGCCCTATGCCCAGCATGGTGCCGTCGCCGCCGACCACCAGGCCCAGGTCGCACTGCGCACCTATGCCAGCCACGTCCAGTGTGGCGTAGGTGGACAGGCCCATGCTGGCCGCCGTGACCTGCTCCAGCGCCACCTCGCAGCCCTGGCGGCTCAGGAAATGCGCCAGGCCATCGAGCACCTGCCGCGCGCTGTCGGCCGCTTTGCCCGAGACCGTGGCGTGGTACTTGCCGATCAGTGCCACATGGCGGAATTTCGACTTCATGGATTAGGGCCTGTTCACACTGTTTTTGCCAGTGCGAACGTGGTTAAAACCGCGCCAATCTAGGCGCGCGACGACGCCCAGGCTGGCCGCCTGGGCCAGGAGTGCAACAACGAGTGGCGCGCTTTTAACCACGTTCCCTCCGGGTTGCTCCGCAACGCATCTGGCAAAAACAGTGTAAACAGGCCCTGAATTACATCACTAAAATCTGACACAACATGTCAAGGGATTCCAACATGCTCGACGACCGGGCCCGCCTGCTGCTCAAGGCGCTGGTGGAGCGCTACATCGCAGAAGGCCAGCCCGTGGGCTCGCGCACGCTGTCGCGCGCCTCGGGGCTGGAGCTTTCCCCGGCGACCATACGCAACGTCATGTCGGACCTGGAGGCGCTGGGCCTGATCGCCAGCCCGCACACCTCGGCCGGACGCATCCCGACGGCGCGCGGCTACCGCCTGTTCGTCGACACCATGCTGACCGCCCAGCGCGAGGAGCTGGCCGCGCCTAGCCTGGCGCCGGACCAGCCGCAAAAGGTGATCGCGAACGCGGCCAGCCTGCTGTCCAACCTCTCCCAGTTCGTCGGCGTGGTCATGGCGCCGCGCCGCAGCTCGGTGTTCCGGCACATCGAGTTCCTGCGCCTGTCCGAGCGCCGCCTGCTGGTCATCATCGTTTCGCCCGAAGGCGACGTGCAGAACCGCGTCCTTTTCACCGAGGCCGACTACTCGCAGTCGCAGCTGGTCGAGGCGGCCAACTACCTCAACGCGCATTACGCCGGCATGGCGATCGAGCAGGTGCGCGGCAAGCTGCAGCAGGAGGTCGACACCCTGCGCGGCGAGATCGCCACGCTGATGCAGGCGGCCGTGCAGGCCAGCTCCGAGGCCCTGAACCAGGCCCAGGGCGAGGTGGTGATCTCGGGCGAGCGCAACCTGCTGGCCGTGAGCGACTTCTCCAGCGACATGAGCCAGCTGCGCCGCGCCTTCGACCTGTTCGAGCAGAAGGCCCAGCTGATGCGCCTGCTCGACGTCTCGGCCCAGGCCGACGGTGTGCGCATCTACATCGGCGGCGAAAGCCAGGTCGTCCCGGTCGAGGAGCTGTCGGTGGTGAGCGCGTCCTACGAGGTCGACGGCCAGGTGGTCGGCACCCTGGGGGTGATCGGTCCCACGCGCATGCCCTACGATCGAATGATCCAGATCGTGGACATCACCTCGCGTCTGCTCAGCAATGCGCTGAGCCACAACAAATAGGCCCCTACAATACGGGCTCGCGCCGGTTCCGAAACGGGGGCCGGCACGCGGGGCGTTAGCTCAGTTGGTCAGAGCAGAGGACTCATAATCCTTTGGTCGTTGGTTCAAGTCCAACACGCCCTACCAAGCACTGATTTTTCCGTGCTATAATTCAAAGCTCAGCGGCTGTAGCTCAGTTGGATAGAGTACTTGGCTACGAACCAAGGGGTCGTGGGTTCGAATCCTGCCAGCCGCACCAAACGGATAGCCCTAGAACAGCAATGTTCTAGGGCTTTTTCGTTGTGCGCCCGGCACGGGCGCACTCTTGGAGGTGCAAGTCCTCCCGTGAGTTGATCACAGCGAACGAAGCGAAGCGCAACTGCATGAGGGTGACCGAGTGTGGGGAGGAAGCGT
>SCMQ01000025.1 GCA_005503335.1 Comamonadaceae bacterium 2FH | reverse complement strand
TCGCTGGTGTCCATCCACCAGCACCTCCAGTGTTCCGCTTGAACCGCCGTATGCGGAACCGCACGTACGGTGGTGTGAGAGGGCTGAGGGGGTAACCCCTCACCCTACTCAATTCTAGAAAGGCTGTCGAGCGCCGCCGGGCCGCCCCAAGGCGCGAGAGCCCCCTCGGGGGGCAGCGAGGACACGAAGTGCCGAGCGTGGGGGCGTGTCGAGCGCCGCCGGGCCGCCCCAAGGCGCGAGAGCCCCCTCGGGGGGCAGCGAGGACACGAAGTGCCGAGCGTGGGGGCGTGTTCAATCCTTCGTCGCGTGCCGCTGCACGCAATCGATGTAGGCCGCGCCGTCGGGCGCGCGGCCGGCGCGCTGGCTTTCCCAGAGCATGCGGCCCAGGCAGTCCATGGCCTCGTGGTGCGCGTCGTGCAGCGAGTCGCGCCGGTGCGTCAGCAGCTCCACGGCCCGGCGTATGCCGCGCGGCTGGTCGATGCTGCACTGCTCGCTGATCGACAGGTGCATGGACAGGTGCAGGAAGGGATTGCTGCGCCCCGGCTCGGCGTCGTAGTGGCGGGCCAGGGCTGCCTCGGCGTCGGCGAGCTCCGCGTGGTACTCGGGATGCTCGTCTATCCACTGGCTGGCCAGCAGTTCGATCGCCTCCATGGACTGTCCGGCGCGCGCCTTGGCGTAGACGGAACAGAAGAAGCGGCGGACGTCGGCTTGCGAGGGGTTGAACATCCGCGCAGCGTATCATGGCCCGCTTGTCCCACCGGCCCGGAGGCCCTCTGATGAAGAATGTGTTGCGGATCCTCGGCGTGCTGCTGGTGCTGGCAGGACTGGCCGGCTTGGTCGTCAAGGAGTACAGCTACACGAAGGACACCACGGCCGCCAAGATCGGTCCGGTCGAGCTCACGGTGAAGGAGACCGAGACCGTGCGCATCCCACTCTGGGCCAGCCTCGGCGCCATCGGCGCAGGCGCCGTGCTGTTGGCGCTGGGTTTTCGTCAGCGCTGAGCGCTGACCGGGCTGGCTGCCGGTGATCGCCATGCTGCAGCTACAGTGGCGGCATGGACCGTTTGCAGAACATCGAAACCTTTGTCCGGGTGGCGCAGACCCAGAACTTTGCCGAGGCGGCGCGGCAATTGCGGATTGCTCGCTCCGTGGTCACGACGCGGATCAAGCAGTTGGAGGACTATGTCGGTGCGCCGCTGTTTCACCGCAGCACGCGGGTGGTTCGTCTCAGCGAGGTGGGCCAGTCGTTCCTGCGCGACTGCACCGAACTGGTTTCCCGGGCCAACGACATCGTCGATCAGATGCGGGATGTGCGCGGCTCCCCCGCCGGAACCCTGCGCGTGCATGCCCTGACGGGATTGGTGCTGGGGCACTTTGCCTCCCTGTTGCGTGATTTCCAGGAAACCTATCCGGACATCCGGCTGGACCTGAATGTCAGCGACTCCGTGGTCGACCCCGTCACGGCGGGCGTCGATTGTGCGTTGCAGATCTTTCCCGCCACCTCGACCGAACTGGTGTCCAGGCCACTGTTTCCGGTGCGGCGGGTGTTTTGCGCCACGCCGGAATACCTGGCGAAATACGGCACGCCCAAGGACCCGCGGGAGCTGCACCAACATCGATTGGGACTCTATTCCCGCTATCCGTCACGGGATCGTTGGACATTCCATCATCAAGGGCAGGAAATCACCCTGTACCTCGCCGCCACGCTGCTGACCAACAGCGTCCACCTGTTGCGTGAATACGCGATGGAGCATGCGGGCATTGTCTGCGTGCCGACCCTCGTGGCCTCCGATGCCATACGGCAGGGCCAGCTCCAGGTGGTGTTGCCGGAGCACCTGCTGTCGTCGTTCTGGCTGAGCGCCGTGTATGCCGGTACGTCGAGGAATGCCTTCAAGCTGCGCCTGTTCATCGAACACATCACGACACAGTTCAAGCGCCTGCCACCCTGGGACGCCCAGTTGATCGAGCATGGCCTGATCCCCGAGGCACTCGTGGCCGGGTAGCGACGGTTCAGGGTATTCCCTGATGATTGTTCGGTGTTCGCAAACAATAAGCTTCATGTTTGCTGGCTTCTGCGGTGACGGGCGGAGGCCTACAGTCGGTCTCCATGCAGTGACGTCTGCGCCAACCCAGGAGACTTCCCATGACTGTCCAGTACCAGACCAAGTTCGGCTCGATGAAGAGCTACGAGAAAGGTCGCGTCGAGCCGATCGACGACAACGTCAAGAACTACGTGTTCTCGAATTGCTTTGACATTGCGAACAAGTCCAGGCCCTACGAGAAGGTGGTGTTCGGTCAGAACCAGATCTACGTGCTCGAAGCCCTGCGGGCCGAAGGCAACTCCCCTTGGTTCACCTGCGCCCATGACGAGTTTGCGCTGAACATGGACACCGATGTAGAGGTCCACCTGATCAAGCTCGACCCGGCCCAGACCGTGCAGGACACGGAAAAGAACGGCGCCGTGCTGGTGCAGGGCGAACCCAAGGGCCAGAAGATGGGCTGGATGAAGCTCAAGCGCGGCCACCAGGCCATGTTGCCCAAGAACACCGCGTACCAGTTCCGCGCCGCCGAACCCAGCGTGATCGTGCTGCAAACCTGCAAAGGCGATCTGTCGGTGGAAAAGTGGTCAGAGATCTGCCAGACCGCCTGATGCTCTCTTGCCCCGCCAGCCCCATCTTCTGAAAGATCGACACCATGAACGCACCCGCAGAACTCGCCGCCGTCATCGCCTCGCAGCCCGATCCCGTCATGGGCTACAAGGAATTCAAACTGGGTTCCTTCGGCTTCCGCCGCGATGAATATTTCGCCCACATTTCCTGGACCACGCGTGACGGCCGTCCGCTGTCGCACACCATGGACATCGGCGCCTTCCTGAGTGCGCTGATGCGTGACGTGGCCTGGGGCTTTTTCTATGGCGGCGTCAACTTCGACGACGTGATCGGCACCGTTAACCACTACACCTCGGTGGACCTGCAGGCCGGTGCCTTCAACGGCACCATGAAGTCTGCTGGCGTGGACCTGCTGGAAAACTTCCCGACTGCACAAATCAAAGCCACCTTCGAGCAGATGCTGGACGACTGGACCAACGCCTGCTTCGACCCGTTCGCGGCGCCGCAGGAGACCGGCACGCCTTACGGTCGCAAGAACGGCAACAACATCGCGGCCATCACCCGCGCCCGTGAACTGGCGACCCGCTGCGTTGGCCTCAAGGGCGACCTGGCGCTGCGCAGCGACGAACGCGGGGCCCCGGTCAACCGCGCGTTCGCCGACGTGCCGCAAGACGAGCCCGAACTGCACCCGGAGCCCGGCTTCGAGAACGAGGTGCACGCCTTCAACCTGTTCGGCTTCCTGAGCCGCTCGCAGGTGACCTGGAACCCCTCGTTCACCAGCGTGGTCAAGCACAGCTACATGTGCCCGACGACCGAAGAGCACATCCTGCCCATCATGCATTCCAACGATCGCGTGGAGTGGTTCTTCCAGATGAGCGACTCGATCGACTGGGACTGCGCCGACAAGAACACCGGCAAGCCGCTGGCGCGCGTGATCATGAAGGCCGGCGACATAGCCGCCATGCCCGCCTACTGCCGCCACCAAGGCTACAGCCCCAAGCGCTCGATGCTGCTGGTGTGGGAGAACGGTTCGCCCAAGCTGGTCTACGAGATCCAGAACGGCGAAGCACCCGAAGTGCCCGTCAGCTTCTGATCCCGACGTCGATCCCGTAAACCCCGCTCCAGCGGGGATGGAGTTTTCATGAATCTCGCAGACATCGCGGCTGCGGCGGGCTTGCGCACGCCGGTTCGCCACCAGCTCTTCATCGACGGTCAGTTCGTCGACGCCGAATCCGGCGAGACCCTGGCCACGCTGAACCCGCACGACAATTCCGTCATTACCGAGGTGGCGATGGCCGGGCGCGCCGACGTGGACAAGGCCGTGGCCGCCGCCGAAAAAGCCCTGCCCGCCTGGAGCCGCATGGCCGCCATGGACCGCGGCCGCATCCTGCTCAAGCTGGCCGACCTGATCGAAGACAACGCCGAGGAGCTGGCGCGCCTGGAGTCTCTGGACACCGGCCACCCGATCCGCGATTCGCGCCTGCTGGACGTCCCGCGCACTGCCGTGACCTACCGCTACTTTGGCGGCATGGCTGACAAGTTCCAGGGCGAACAAATTCCAGTGGAGCAGGGTTTCCTGAACTACACGCTGCGCGAACCCGTGGGCGTGGTGGGGCAGGTGGTGCCCTGGAACTTCCCGCTCATGTTCACGAGTTGGAAGATGGCGCCCGCGCTGGCCGCCGGCAACTGCGTGGTGATGAAGCCGGCCGAGATCACGCCGCTGTCGTCGCTGAAGATCGCCGAACTGATGGCCCAGGCCGGTATGCCCGATGGCGTGGTCAACATCCTGCCCGGCCTGGGTTCGGTCGCGGGCCAGTACATCGCCGAACACGAGCGCATTGCCAAGGTCGCCTTCACCGGCAGCACCGCCACCGGCCGCCGCATCGTGCAGGCCAGCGCGGGCAACCTCAAGAAGGTGCAGCTGGAACTGGGCGGCAAGGGCGCCAACATCGTGTTCGAGGATGCCAACCTGACCGCCGCCGTCAACGGCGCGGCCTGGGCCATCTTCCACAACCAGGGACAGGCCTGCATCGCGGGCTCGCGCCTGGTGCTGCACGAGAAGATCGCCGACGCCTTCCTGGAAAAATTCATTCCGCTGGCCCAGAGCATCCGCCTGGGCAACCCGCTGGACCCGAACACCGAGATGGGCCCGCTGACCAGCCTGCAGCACCGCGACCGCGTGCTGAGCTACGTGGACATTGCACGCGGCCAGCGCGGCGAAGTGCTGGCCGGCGGCAAGGCGCCCGAAGGCGTGTTGGCTGCAGGTTGCTACGTCCAGCCCACCGTGGTGCGCGCTGGCTCGTGGAAAGACCGTGTGGCGCAGGAAGAGGTGTTCGGCCCCTTCGTGACCGTGATCACCTTCACGGACGATGCCGAGGCGCTGCAGATCGCCAATGGCACGGAATACGGCTTGGGCGGCGGCCTGTGGACCAACAACCTGCAGCGCGCCCACAAGTTCGCCCGCGAGATGAAAAACGGCATGGTCTGGATCAACTGCTACAAGCGCGTCAACCCGGGCTCGCCCTTCGGTGGCGTGGGCGTGTCGGGCTACGGCCGCGAGATGGGCTTCGACGCAATGCGCGAATACACGCAAGTCAAGAGCGTGTGGGTGAATGTGGACGCGCAGCTGGCGCCGCACTACCCGCGTTGAAGCCCAGGTGTCAACCGGCATGACCCCCTTCCTCTACACCGCCAACCCGTCCCGCGTGGTCTTCGGCGCGGGCAGCCTGTCGCAGCTTGGGCCGGAGATCGAAGCCCTGGGTGCACGCCGCGCCCTGGTGCTGTCCACCCCCGAGCAGCGTCCGCTGGCCGAGCGCGTCGCCGCCCTGCTGGGCGAGCGCAGCGCCGGCATCTTCGATCGCGCCGTCATGCACGTGCCCATCGAGACCGCGCGCGAGGCCCGCGACCTTGCTCGCACGCTCGGCGCCGACTGCGCTGTTGCCGTCGGTGGCGGCTCCACCACCGGTCTGGGCAAAGCCATCGCCCTCGACTCCAGCCTGCCCATCCTGGCCATTCCCACCACCTACGCCGGCTCGGAGATGACCCCCATCTACGGCATCACCGAAGCGGGCCTGAAGAAAACCGGCAAGGACGCCCGCGTGCTGCCGCGCAGCGTCATCTACGACCCCGAGCTCACCACCGGCCTGCCCGTCCCCCTGAGCATCACCAGCGGCATCAATGCCATCGCCCATGCGGCCGAGGGCCTGTACGCGGTGGACGCCAACCCCATCATGAGCCTGATGGCCGAGGAAGGCATTGCCGCCCTCGGGCGGGCGCTGCCGGCCATCCGGCGCCAGCCGGGCGACCTGGCCGCGCGCTCGGACGCGCTCTACGGCGCCTGGCTGTGCGGTACCGTGCTGGGCCATGTGGGCATGGCGCTGCACCACAAGCTGTGCCACACGCTGGGCGGCAGCTTCAACCTGCCGCATGCCGAAACCCACACCATCGTGCTGCCGCAGGCGCTGGCCTACAACGCCAAGGCAGCGCCCGAGGCCATGGGCCGGATCGCCCGGGCCCTGAACGCCGGTTCGGCGCCGCAGGCGGTGTATGACCTGGCCAAAAACAACGGGGCACCGGTCGCGCTCAAGGACATCGGCCTGCGGGAACAGGACCTGGACCGGGCCTGCGAGATCGCGCTGCAAAACCAGTACCCCAACCCGCGTGCGCTGGAGCGCCAGGCGCTGCGCCAACTGCTGCAGCACGCCTTCGAAGGCGCGCGGCCGGGCTGAAGCCCGGTGAAAGCACTGGCGCCGTCCCGCTCCCTTCATCCTCAAACATACCCCTGACCCAGAACCCGAGGAGACAAACCCATGAAACGACGCATCCACCTGGCCGCCATCTGCGTGGCCGCGTTGGCCCTGCCGCCGCTGCAGGCCACGGCCCAGGCCCCCGCTGCCTGGCCCCAGAAACCCATCAAGGTCACGGTGGCCTTCCCGCCGGGCACGCCCGGCGACATGCTCGTGCGCGGCATGGGAGGCCCGCTCGGCAATGCGCTCGGCCAGGCCGTCGTGGTGGAGAACAAGCCCGGCGCGGGCGGCAACGTGGGCACGCAGGCCGTGCTCAACACGCAGGCCGATGGCTACAACGTGCTCACCGGGCCGGACACCATTCTCACCGTCAATCCGCAGATCTACACCAAGCTGAGCTTCGCGCCCGAAAACGTCGTGCCCGTCACCACGCTCGGCAGCATCAACCTGATGCTGGCCTGTCATCCCTCGGTGGGCGTGAAGACGGTGGCCGAGCTCACGGCGCTCGCCAAGACCAAGCAGCTCAACTATGCCTCCGGTGGCGCCGGCGTGCCGGGACACCTGGCCATCGAGATGTACCTGGCGCAGGCCGGCATCCACATGACCCATGTGCCCTACCGCGGCCCTGCGCCCGCCACGGCCGACCTGCTGGCCGGCCAGGTGGGCTGCGCCTTCCTGGTGACCAACCAGATCGTGCCGCACGTCAAGTCGGGCAAGCTGGTCGGCCTGGCAGTGTCCACCCGCAAGCGCTCGCCGCTGGCGCCCGATGTGCCGACCATGCACGAGGCCGGCGTCACCGGCTTCGAGGCCAGCTTTGCCGAAATGCTCTACGTGCCCAAAGGCACGCCCCAGGCCGTGATCGACCGTCTGCAGACCGAAGTCGCCGCGGCCATGAAGCGGCCCGAGGTCCTCGACGTCTTCAGGAGCGTGGACGTCGAGCCCATGGGCCATTCGCCGGCCGTCGCGGCGCAGCGCATCCAGACCGAGTCCGCGCGCTGGGCGCCCGTCATCAAGCGCATTGGCCTGAAAGTGGACTGATCTTCCTGTCCCGCAACGATTACGACGCCCCGAGGAGCACACCATGACGATTTCCCGCCGCCATTTCACGCAGGGTCTTGCGGCCGTGGCCGCCGCCGGCGCCACGCCCCTGGTCTGGGCCGCAGACACTGTCAAGATCGGCTATGTCTCGCCGCAGACCGGCCCGCTGGCGCCGTTCGGCGAGGCCGACAAATGGGTCATCGAGCAGATGAAGGCCGCGTTCAAGGACGGCATCGTCATCGGTGGCAAGAAGCACGCCGTGCAGATCGTCCTCAAGGACAGCCAGTCCAACCCCAACCGTGCGGGCGAGGTCGCCAACGACCTGATCCTCAAGGACAAGGTGGCCCTGGTGCTGACCGCCGGCACGCCCGAGACCGCCAACCCGGTCGGCGATGCCTGCGAACTCAACGAGGTGCCGTGCATCTCCAGTGTCGTGCCCTGGCAGCCGTGGTTCTTTGGCCGCAAGGGCCATCCGGCCACCGGATTCAACTGGACCTACCACCTGTTCTGGGGCTTGGAGGACGTGATCGCCAACTTCACGAACGGCTGGAAGAGCGTGCCGACCAACAAGAAGGTGGGTGGCCTGTTCCCCAACGATGGCGATGGCAACGCCTGGGGCGACAAGGCGCTCGGCTTCCCGAAGCCGTTGTCGGAAATGGGATTCAGCCTCACCGATCCGGGCCGGTTCCAGAACGGCACGCAGGATTTCAGTGCCCAGATCGCCGCGTTCAAGAAGGCGGGTGTGGAGATCGTCACGGGCGTGGTGATCCCGCCCGACGCCAAGACCTTTCTCACGCAGGCCCGGCAGCAGGGCTTTAAGCCCAAGGTCGTCACGCTGGGCAAGGCCCTGCTGTTCCCCGGCGCGATCGAGGCGCTGGGCGACTTGGGCGAGGGCCTGACGACGGAAGTCTGGTGGAGCCCCTCGCACCCCTTCAGCTCCAGCCTGACCAAGCAGAGCGCCAAGGCGCTGGCCGAGGCCTACGAGGCGGGCACCAGGAAGCAGTGGACCCAGCCTATCGGCTTTGCCCATGCGCTGTTCGAGGTGGCGGCCGATGCGCTGGCGCGCAGCAAGTCGCTCAAGGCGGGCGACGTGCGCGACGCCGTGGCCGCGAGCCAGATCAAGACCGTTGTCGGCGACGTGAAGTGGGGCGGCCTGGGCCCGTTCAAGAACGTCAGCAAGACGCCGCTGGTGCTGGGCCAGTGGGGCAAGGGCAAGAAGTACAAGGCCGAGCTCACCATCGTCAACAACGAGGCCGCGAAGCAGATTCCGGCCGGCGGCACGCTCAAGGTGATGTAAGGGCCCGTCCATGCCGCTGCTCGCGCTTCATTCGGTCAGCAAGTCCTACGGGGCGCTCAAGGTCACCGACGACATCACGCTGTCGGTGGCGGAGGGCGAGACCCTAGGCATCCTCGGGCCGAACGGCGCGGGCAAGACCACGCTGTTCAATCTGATCTCGGGCGACGTGCGAGTGGACGCGGGCCGCGTGGAGTACGACGGCCGCGACGTGACCCGGCTGCGTCCCCACCAGCGCTGTCATGCGGGCATCGGCCGCAGCTACCAGGTGCCGCAGCCGTTCGGCAACATGACGGTGTTCGAGAACCTGGTCACGGCGGCCTGCTTCGGCGGGCAGCAGTCCGAGCGCGAGGCCTGGCGTACCGCCGCGCAGGTGCTGGAGCAGACCGGCCTGATGGCGCAAGCCAACCGGGCCGCGGGTGGCCTCACCCTGCTCAACCGCAAGCGGCTGGAACTGGCGCGCGCGCTGGCCACGCGGCCGCGTGTGCTGCTGCTCGACGAGATCGCGGGCGGCCTGACCGAGCACGAGGCCCACGAACTGGTGGACGAGCTGCGCCGCATCAAGGCCCAGGGCGTGACCATGATCTGGATCGAGCACGTGGTGCATGCGCTGCTGTCCATCGCCGACCGGCTTTTCGTCATCAACTTCGGCCAGAAACTGGCCGAGGGCCAGCCCCAGGCCGTGATGGCCGACCCCGAGGTGCGGCGCGTCTACATGGGGATAGAGGCTTGACATGAGTTCCTTGCTTTCGACCCATGGCCTCGAGGCCTTCTATGGCGACGCGCAGGCCTTGTTCGGTATCGACTTCGAGCTCGCGCAGGGCGAGCTGGTGGCCATCATCGGCGCCAACGGCGCCGGCAAGTCCACCTTCCTCAAGGCCCTGACCGGGCTGGTCAAGGCGCCGCGCGAAGCGGTGCGCCTGCGTGGCGAGGCGATCGGCGGGCTGCCGCCGGGGCAGATCGTGCGGCGCGGCCTGGCCCTGGTGCCCGAGGGCCGGCGCCTGTTTCCCAGCCTGAGCGTGGAGGAGAACCTGCTCATGGGCGCCACGGCCGGCCGCGGCGGCCCCTGGAGCCTGAAGCGGCTGTACCAGCTGTTTCCCATCCTCGACGAAAAGCGCCGCCAGCCCGGCACGGCGCTCTCGGGCGGCCAGCAGCAGATGGTGGCGCTGGGGCGCGCGCTGATGAGCAACCCCGAGGTGCTGCTGTGCGACGAGCTCTCGCTCGGTCTCGCGCCCATCGTGATCCGCGAGATCTACCGCGCCATGCCAGCCATCACGGCCGAGGGCATGACGGTGGTGATCGTGGAGCAGGACGTCTCCCTCGCCCGCCAGGTCTCGCAGCGCCTGTACTGCCTGCAGGAAGGCCGCGTGTCGCTGCACGGCGCCTCGGAGGCGTTCACCGCCGAGCAGATCTCGCAGGCCTATTTCGGAATCTGATCGCCATGTTCGAAATCTTGATCCAGGGCCTGCTGCTCGGCGGGCTCTACACCCTGTTCGCACTCGGGCAGTCGCTGATGTTCGGCGTCATGCGCCTGACCAACACCGCCCAGGGCGACTTCATCATCCTCGGGGCGTTCGCCGCCATCGCCGGACTGGCCGCGACCGGGTTCTCGCCCTGGCTGGTGGGCCTGCTGGTGCTGCCGCTGGCCTTTGCCGCCGGCTACGCTCTGCAACGCCATGTGCTCAACGGCACGCTGGGGCGCGACCCGCTGCCCTCGCTGGTCGTGACCTTTGGCCTGTCCATCGTGATCCAGAACCTGCTGCTCGAGCTGTTCTCGGCCGACCCGCGCTCGATCGAGATCGGCGCCCTGGCCACGCAGGGGCTGGCGCTGACGCCGCAGCTGTCGGTCGGTGTGTTGCCGCTGGCGATCCTGGTGCTCGCGCTGGCCGCCACGGCGGGCCTGCAGTGGCTGTTCACGGGCACCTCGCTCGGTCGCTCGTTCCGCGCCGTGTCGGACGACCGCGAGATCGCCGAGCTCATGGGGCTGAACGCCGCCCGCGTCTACGCGCTGGCCACGGCCATCGCCTTCGTGCTGATCGCGCTGGCCGGCATGCTGCAGGGCATGCGCACCACGGTCTCGCCGGCCGACGGGCCGATGCTGCTGCTGGTGGCCTTCGAGGCCGTGGTGATCGGGGGCCTGGGCTCGTTCTGGGGCACGCTCGCGGGCGCCATGATGCTGGGCCTGGCGCAGCAGATCGGCTTCCGGCTCGACCCGGGCTGGGGTATCTGGTTCGGGCATCTGGTGTTCCTGGCCGTGCTGGTGCTGCGGCCGCAGGGCATCTTTCCGCGCACGCGGGGTTGAAGGGGGGAGGGGTCATGGACACGACGGACGTCAAGGTCGAGCGCGGCAGCCGCGCCAGCCGCATCGCGCTGATGCTGGCCAGCCTGCTGGTGCTGGTCGCGGCCACGCTGCCACTGTGGGGCGAGCGCAGCTGGATGCGCGAATTCGTCGAGATCGCCTGCTACTTCATCTTCGCGATGATGTGGAACCTGCTGGCCGGCTACGGCGGCATGGTGTCCATCGGCCAGCAGGCTTTCTTCGGCCTGGGCGGCTACGTGATGCTGGCCCTGGGCAACTTCGCCGGGGTCAATCCCTTCGTGGCGATCCCGCTCGGGGCGCTCGCGGCCGGGCTGGCGGCCCTGCCGCTGTCGTGGGTGGCGTTCCGGCTGCAGGGCGGCTACTTTGCGATCGGCACCTGGGTGATCGCCGAGGTCTGCCGGCTCAGCCTGGCCAACATCCCCGCCGTGGGGGGCGGCTCGGGCACCACGCTCACGGCGCTGCGCGGCATCGACAAGGCGACGCGCGAGTCGGTCACCTATTGGATGGCCCTGGCCTGCGTGGTGGCGTCGATCGGTCTGGTGTACCTGTTCCTGCGCAGCAAGCGGGGCCTGGCCCTGCTGGCGATCCGCGACAACGAGGTGGCGGCCGAGTCGCAGGGCATTCCGGTGCGGCGCATGAAGCTGGCGGTCTACGCCGTGGCGGCCTTCGGTGCCGGCCTGGCCGGGGCGCTGTACTTCGTGGGCAACCTGCGCATCAGCCCCGATGCGGCCTTCAGCGTCAACTGGACGGCCTTCGCCATCTTCATGGTGGTGATCGGGGGCATCGGCCGCATCGAGGGGCCGCTGGTGGGCGCGCTGATCTTCTGGGCGCTCAACAAGTTTCTCAGCGATTACGGCACCTGGTACCTGCTGGGGCTGGGCCTGCTAGCCATTCTCGCGACGCTGCTGTTCAAGCAGGGCCTGTGGGGCTTTGCCCAGCAGCGCTGGGGCTGGTCGCTGTTCCCCACGCGCCGGCATCTGGCCGCGCTGCCTCGACAAGCACCCCAAACTATCGTTTCCCGACCAGGGCAGGAGACCGAACCGATGCCGAATTCACGGTGGGTGGACCGCCGCGGACCTGGAGCGGGCGCATGAGCCGGATCCTGCACCTGGTGATGTGGCAGCTCAGCGGGGCCACGTCCGCCGAGCGGCGGCTTCAGGCGGAGCCCGTGGTCCGCGCCTTCGAGGCGCTGAGCGGGAAGATCGACGGGCTGCAGTCCCTGGCGGTGGGCCCGAACGCCATCGAGGCCGATGGGGCCTGGGACCTGGCCGTGGCCATGACCTTCACCTCGCGCGCCGCGCTCGACGCGTACAAGCTGCACCCGGCCCATCAGGCGATCAAGAGCCTGATGGAGCCGCTTCGTTCGGCCCGTGCCCAGGCCGACCTGTTGATTGCCTGATGGAGAACCCTTCATGACCGCTTCCGCTTCGACCGTCCGCAACGTCCTGTTCATCATGGCCGATCAGCTGCGCTGGGATTACCTGGGCTGCGCGGGCCACCCCACGCTGAAGACGCCAAACATCGACGCGCTCGCGGCGCGCGGCGTGCGCTTCGCCAACGCCTTCGTGCAGGGCCCGGTGTGCGGCGCCTCGCGCATGTCTACCTACACCGGTCGCTACGTCACCAGCCATGGCTCGGCCTGGAACTTCGTGCCGCTGTCGGTGGCGCAGAAGACGCTGGGCGACCACCTGCGGCCGCACGGCGTGCGCTGCGCCGTGGCAGGCAAGACCCACGTCGAGGCCGACGAGGAGGGCGCGGCCCGCCTGGGCATGGACGTGACCCGGGACCCGGGCCGGCTGGTGATGGAAGGCGGCTTCGAACCCTACGAGCGCGACGACGGCATCCTGCCGCCGGGCTTCAAGGCCGAGGACAACCGCTATTGCGACTACCTGCGTGCCCAGGGCTACGGCGGCGACAACCCCTGGCACGACTATGCCAACTCCTCGCTCGGGGCCGATGGCGAGTTGCACTCGGGCTGGAAACTGCGCTGGGCGCGCGAGCCGGCCCGCGTGGAGGCGCGCCACAGCGAGACGCCCTACATGACGCGCCGCGCTATGGACTTCATCACCGAGCAGGGCGAGCAGCCCTGGGTGCTGCACCTGTCCTACATCAAGCCGCACTGGCCCTACGTGGCGCCCGCACCCTACCATGCGATGTACGGTCCCGAGCACGTGTCGCCGGTGCAGCGCGACGAAGGCGAGCGGGCCGATCCGCATCCGGTCTACCGCGGTTTCATGGACTACACGCCGAGTCGCACCTTCAGCCAGGACGGCGTGCGCGAAACCGTGATTCCGGCCTACATGGGACTGATCAGCCAGATCGACGACCAGATCGGCGAACTCATGCAGTTCCTCAAGGACAGCGGACGCGATCAGGACACGCTGATCGTTTTCACCAGCGACCATGGGGATTACCTGGGCGACCACTGGATGGGCGAGAAGGAACTGTTCCACGACGCCATCGTCAAGGTGCCGCTGCTGGTGGTCGATCCGCGCGCCAGCGCCGATGCCACGCGCGGCAGCGTGAGCGAGGCCATGGTCGAGGCCATCGATCTCGCGCCCACTTTCCTCGACGCCCTGGGCCTGCCGCAGCCGCAGGAATGGCTGGAGGGGCAGTCGCTGCAGCCGCTGCTGCAGGGCCAGGACGGTTGGACCAAGGATCAGGCGGTGTGCGAGAACAGCTTCGCCTTCCGCGACTGCGTGCGCCTGCCCATCGGTGCGCCCGTGGACCGCTGCAACATGACCATGGTGCGTACCAAGGAGTGGAAGTACGTGCATGTGGACGGACTGCGCCCCATGCTGTTCGACCTGGTCAACGATCCGCTCGAATACCGCGACCTCGGCGCCTCGCCCGAGCACGCGGCCGTGCGCGAGCAGATGCAGCGCCGCCTGCTCGACTGGTTGTTCTGCCGCCGCCGCACCATCGGCATCACGCCCGTGGGCATCGAGACCTGGAACACCCGAGAGCTCAAGGCGGGAATCGATATCGGGGTGTGGTGAGCTGACGCGGCCACCGGCGCTCGGCGCCCGCGCAGGTCTGATGCGCGTTCTTCGGCTACGTGCGAAGTCGCCGGGACGTTGGAAACAGCGTCCATCCCCATCGTTGCTTGGCATAGCCCCACAGGCCTTGCTTGAAGTGGATCGTCATGACGATGGCCAGCAGTCCCAGGCCCAGCAGGTACCAAGTGCCGTAGTCGCTGAAGAACTTGTTGAGTGCCCAGAACACCAGCGCCCCGACGAGCGGCCCCTCGATGCGGCCGATGCCGCCGATCACCACCATGAAAATGGCGAAGGCTGGGCATCCTGGTGCAGCCCAGCTACATTGTTTATGACGACATCGTGGCGGGCCGGCTGGTGCCGGTCCTGAACGATTGGGACTTGCCCAGGTTGCAGATCAACATCGCCTACCCCAGCCGCAAGCACCTGTCGGCCAAGGTGCGCTCGTTCATCGACTTCATGGTGGAGGAGTTCGCGGTGAACGACTACGAGCGCAAGTGGACGGCGTTCTGGGGTCGACTACCCTCGTGGTCTGGCCGCCAGCAACGTGGAAATGGTGTGTGCCGCCTCGCGCAACGCCGGCAGCATGGTTTGCTGCATGACCGCGGCACTGGTGCGATTGGCTTGCCCGGAAATGTTGAGCGCGGCCACGGTGTGCCCGCTTCGGTCGGTCACCGGCGCGGCCAAGGAGATCAAGCCTTCTTCCAGCTCCTGGTCGACCAGGCACCAGCCTTGTTCGCGCACTTGGCGTACGCGCTGCATCAGGTCTTGCACCTCCGTCACCGTGTGCCGGGTGTAGGCCTTCAATTCGGTCTGCCGCAGGTGCTGCTCCACCTCGGCATCGGGCAGGCCGGCCAGCAGCACCCGCCCCATGGACGTGCTATAGGCCGGTAAGCGCGAACCCACGCCCAGGTTGAGCGACATGATCTTGTGGGTGTGCACACGCAGCACGTAGACGATGTCGCTGCCGTCCAGCACGGCCGCTGAGCAGGACTCCTTGACTTGCTCGGCCAGGCGCTCCATCACCGGCTCGGCCAGGTTCCAGATCGGCAGCGACGAGAGGTAGGCGAAACCGAGATCCATGATGCGCGGCATGAGGCGAAAGTGCTTGCCGTCGCTGTGCACATAACCCAGCGTTTGCAGGGTCAGCAGGATGCGCCGCGCCCCGGCCCGTGTCAGGCCCGTGCGAGCGGCCACCTCGCTCAGGGTCTGTTCCGGGGCCTGGGCGCTGAAGGAACGGATCACCTCCAGCCCTCGCGCAAAAGACTGCACATAACTGTCGCCCGGCTGCGGGCTGGCCTGGGTACGTGTCGCTGGATTTGCCATGATGGTGAATGCGGTTTAGAATTCATTATACGAACATTTATTCTTATTACGAACAAATCGCCTAGTCCGGCGGTGTCATTCGCAGGAGCACAACAGTGATCAACAAAATCGCCGCCTCGATTGCCGAGGCATTGTCAGGCGTCCAAGACGGCGCCACCGTGCTGATCGGTGGCTTTGGCACCGCCGGCATCCCCAACGAACTCATCGACGGCCTGATCGCGCAGGGCGCGCGCGATCTCACGGTGGTCAACAACAACGCCGGCAACGGCGACCAGGGCCTGGCCGCGCTGCTCAAGACCGGCCGCGTGCGCAAGATCATCTGCAGCTTCCCGCGTCAGACCGACAGCTGGGTGTTCGACGAGCTCTACCGCAGCGGCAAGCTCGAGCTCGAATTGGTGCCGCAGGGCAACCTGGCCGAGCGCCTGCGTGCGGCCGGCGCCGGCATAGGCGCTTTCTTCTGCCCCACGGCCTATGGCACCGAGCTGGCCAAGGGCAAGGAGACGCGCGAGATCGACGGCCGGCAGTACGTGCTCGAGTACCCGATCCACGGCGATGTCGCGCTGGTCAAGGCCGAGAAGGGCGACCGCTGGGGCAACCTCAGCTACCGCATGTCGGCGCGCAACTTCGGCCCCGTGATGGCGACCGCCGCCAAGCAGACGCTCGCCACCGTGCACGAGATCGTGGAGCTCGGTGCGCTCGACCCCGAGAGCATCGTCACCCCGGGCATCTACGTGAGCAAGATCGTGCGCATCCCCCGCGTGGCCACCCAGGCCGGCGGTTTCAAGCAGGCGGCCTGAACATGAGCTACACCAAACGCAGCAAGCAGGCGCTGGCCCAGCGCGTCGCGCAGGACATCCACGACGGCGCCTACGTGAACCTGGGCATAGGCATGCCGACCGAGGTGGCGAACCACATCCCAGCCGGGCGCGAGGTCATCCTGCAAAGCGAGAACGGCATCCTGGGCATGGGCCCGGCGCCGGCCGCGGGCCAGGAAGACTACGACCTGATCAACGCGGGCAAGCAGCCGGTCACGCTGCTGCCCGGCGGCGCCTATTTCCACCACGCAGACAGCTTCGCCATGATGCGCGGCGGCCACCTCGACATCTGCGTGCTCGGCGCCTTCCAGGTCTCGGCCACCGGCGACCTGGCCAACTGGAGCACCGGCGAGCCCGGCGCCATCCCGGCCGTGGGCGGCGCGATGGATCTGGCGATCGGCGCCAAGCAGACCTGGGTCATGATGGACTTGCTGACCAAGAGCGGCGAGAGCAAGATCGTTGCGCAGTGCAGCTACCCGCTGACCGGCATCGCCTGCGTCAAACGCATCTACACCGACCTGGCAACGCTGGCGTGCACGCCCCAGGGCCTGAAGCTGGTCGACAAGGTCGAAGGCCTGGGCCATGCCGAGCTCGAGGCCCTGGTCGGCCTGCCCATCCAGGCCTGAGCCTGGCCCTGTTCCCCTCACCCTTTCACACACACGGAGACTCCCATGACCCAAGCCTTCATCTGCGACGCCATCCGCACTCCCTTCGGCCGCTACGGTGGCGCCCTGTCCAGCGTGCGCACCGATGACCTGGGCGCGATCCCGCTCAAGGCGCTGATGACGCGCAACCCCAATGTCGACTGGCAGGCCGTTGCCGACGTGATCTACGGCTGCGCCAACCAGGCCGGTGAGGACAACCGCAACGTGGCCCACATGGTCAGCCTGCTCGCAGGCTTGCCTACGGCAGTCCCAGGAGCGACGATCAACCGCCTGTGCGGCTCGGGCCTGGACGCCGTGGGCACGGCCGCGCGCGCCATCAAGGCCGGAGAAGCGGGTCTGATGATCGCTGGCGGCGTGGAGAGCATGAGCCGCGCCCCCTTCGTCATGCCCAAGGCCGAGTCCGCCTTCAGCCGCGCCAACGCGGTCTACGACACCACCATAGGCTGGCGCTTCGTCAACAAGCTGATGAAGGAAAAATACGGCGTCGACTCCATGCCCGAGACCGCCGAGAACGTGGCGGTCGACTACAAGATCGAACGCGAGGCCCAGGACCGCATGGCCCTGGCCAGCCAGATGAAGGCCGTGGCCGCGCAGAAGGCCGGCCACCTGGCGCGTGAAATCGTGGGCGTCACCATCCCGCAGAAGAAGGGCGATGCCATCGTGGTGGACAAGGACGAGCATCCGCGCGAGACCAGCCTGGAGGCCCTGGCCAAGCTCAAGGGCGTGGTGCGCCCCGATGGCTCGGTGACCGCGGGCAACGCCAGCGGCGTCAACGACGGCGCCTGCGCCCTGCTGCTGGCCGACGAGGCCAGCGCGGCGAAGAACGGCCTGAGCCCCAAGGCGCGCGTGGTCGGCATGGCCACGGCCGGCGTGGCGCCGCGTGTCATGGGCATAGGCCCGGCGCCGGCCACCGAGAAGGTGCTGGCGCTGACCGGCCTCAAGCTCGAGCAGCTCGACGTGATCGAGCTCAACGAGGCCTTCGCCGCCCAGGGCCTGGCCGTGCTGCGCCAGCTCGGCCTCAAGGACGACGACGAGCGCGTCAACGCCTGGGGCGGCGCGATCGCCCTGGGCCATCCGCTCGGCGCCTCGGGCGCGCGATTGGCCACCACGGCGATCAACCGCCTGCACGCCACCGGCGGCCGCTACGCGCTGTGCACCATGTGCATAGGCGTGGGCCAGGGCATCGCGCTGATCCTGGAGCGGGTCTGAGCCAGATGAGCCTGTCCGCCGCTGAAGAAGTCACCGTGGTCACCGGCGCCAGCGCCGGCATAGGCCGCGCCATCGCCGAGGCCTTGCTGGCCCAAGGCCGGGCGGTGGTCAATCTGGACCATGTGGCGCCCGACTGGTCCCATCCGCAGCTCCAGTCGTACCAGGCCGACCTGACGCAGGAGGGGCCCACGCGCGAGCGCGCGGCCGAGATCGCGGCCAAGCACCGCGTCACGGCCCTGGTCAACAACGCCGGCGCGACCCGGCCCGGCACCATAGACACCGCGACCAGCGCGCAGCTCGACGACGTGGTCGGCCTGCACCTGCGCGCCGTGATGCTGCTGACCCAGGCCTTCCTGCCCAGCCTGCGCGCCTGTGGCCATGGCCGCATCGTCAACATGGCCTCGCGCGCCGCGCTCGGCAAGGTGGACCGCGTGGTCTATTCGGCCACCAAGGCCGGCCTGATCGGCATGACGCGCACCCTGGCCATGGAGCTGGGGCAGGGCGGCATCACCGTGAACGCCATAGCCCCAGGCCCGATCGCGACCGAGCTGTTCAGGCGCAGCAACCCCGAAGGTGCGCCGCAGACGCAGCGCATCCTCGACAGCATCGTGGTCGGCCGCATGGGCACGCCCGAGGACGTGGCGCGCGCAGCCCTGTTCTTTCTCTCGCCCGACAACGGTTTCGTCACCGGCCAGGTGCTCTACGTTTGCGGCGGCACCACGCTGGGCGTCGCGCCGGTCTGAGTTCCATCACCGATTCATCTTCTTACTTGAACGAAACACCATGTCCCATTTCTCCCGCGCTTCCCGTCGCTGCGTTCTGAGCGCCATCGTCCTGGCCGCCGCTACCACGCTGCCCCTGGCGGCCGCTGCCCAGAACTACCCGACCAAGCCCATTACCATCGTCGTGCCGTTCGCCGCCGGTGGCACCACCGACATCCTGGCCCGCCTGGTGGGGCAGCACCTCTCGACCGAACTGGGCCAGCCCGTGGTGGTGGAAAATAAGGCCGGCGCAGGCGGCAACATCGGCGCTGCCTACGCCGCCAAGGCACCGACGGACGGCCACACCCTGTTCATGGGCACCGTGGGCACGCACGCCATCAATGCCTCGCTGTACAAGAAGCTGCCCTACGACCCGGTCAAGGACTTCGCCCCGCTCTCGCGCGTTGCCATGGTGCCCAACCTGCTCGTGGCGCACCCCTCGCAGCCGTTCAAGACGGTGCAGGAAATGATCGCCTATGCCAAGGCGAATCCGGGCAAGATCAACTTCGGCTCGCCCGGCAACGGCAGCTCGCCGCACCTCTCGGGCGAACTGTTCAAGTCCCTGGCCAAGGTGGACATGGTGCATGTGCCCTACAAGGGCAGCGCTCCAGCAGTGAGCGACCTGCTGGGCAACCAGATCGCCATCATGTTCGACAACCTGCCCTCGGTGATTCCGCATGTGCGTGCGGGCAAGCTGCGTGCCATCGCCATCTCCACCGCCAAGCGCTCAGCCGATCTGCCTGACGTGCCGACCATCGCCGAAGCCGGCGTGCCTGGCTATGAGGCCACCTCGTGGTTCGGCATGTTCGCCCCGGCGGCCACCCCTGCGCCGGTGCTGGCCAAGATCAGTACGGCCCTGGGCAAGGTGCTGGCCAAAGCCGAGGTGAAGAAGAAGATCGACGACCAAGGCGGCGAGCCGGCCAACGAGACGCCTGCGCAGTTCGCCGACTTCATCCAGAAGGAAAGCCTGAAGTGGGGCAAGGTCGTTAAGGAGTCGGGCGCCAGCCTGGACTGATGCAGGGCCGATCAGGCGCTCAACCGTGCAGCGCCTGGTCGAGCTCTTCGAGGCTGGCAATGAAGCGCACGCCGGCCGCCAAGTCGGCCGGCACGTTTTCGGGCGGGCACAGTGCGTGCACCTGCATGCCCGCCGCCAGGCCCGCCGCGATGCCAGGCAGACTGTCCTCCACCACCGCGCAATGCGCAGGCGCCACGCCCAGCGCCTGGGCCGCGTGCAGGAACAGGCCCGGGTCGGGCTTGAAGCTGCCGACCTCGTAGGCGCTGTAGAGCCGGCCCTCGAACCAGGGCAGCAGCCCGGTCAGGCCCAGCGTGAGCTCGGCCTTCTCGCGCGGCCCGTTGGTCGCGATGCAAAACGGGCGCTCAAGCCGCGCGACCAGGGCCAGGGCGCCCGGCATGGCGCTCAGGTCCGCGCGAAAGCGCTGGGCCTGGGTCTGCCGGACATGGGCCGTGAAGCGCGGCGCGAAATCGCCTTCGAACTCGGCTGGCACGCGGGTCATGCGCGTGGCTATGTAGTCGATGCACTCGGCCATGCGCCGGCCGCGGAATTCGGCATGGGCCTGTTCGCGCGTGATCGGCACGCCGAGCTTGAGCGCCTCTTCGTACAGCACGTCCATGCCCGGCTCCTCGCTGTCGACCAGCGTGCCGTCGAGGTCGAAAATCAGCGCGTCGGGAATTTGATTCACCAAGGGGTTCTCCTGGGCTCGATTGTGCCCGAGCGGGCCGGGTAACATCGGACCCTTCCCGCCAGAACCTGCCCCGGTCCGCGCTTTGGCCGGCGCCGACCCGAAAGATGCGCTCCCGTGAGCCTGCCGCTGATCACCGATCCCTTCTTCTACGCCGTGGCCATTCCCGCCGTGCTGCTGCTGGGCATCAGCAAGAGCGGCTTCGGCGCGGGCTTCGGCTCGCTGGCCGTGCCCATGATGGCGCTCAGCGTCACCGTGCCGCAGGCTGCCGCCATCCTGATGCCGGTGCTGCTGCTGATGGACCTGCTGGGCCTGGCGGCCTTCCGCAGCGACTTCGACAGGAAGCTGCTGCGTTTCATGCTGCCTTTCGGCCTGCTGGGCATCGTGGTCGGCACGGTGACCTTCAAATTGCTCGACGCCAAACTGGTGGCCGGCATCGTCGGGGGCTTCACCCTGCTGTTCCTGGCCCAGCGCCTGGTCTTTCCGCCGCGGTCCGACAGCGCGCCGCCGCCGCGCTGGTTGGGTGCGCTGCTGACCACTACCTCGGGCTTCACCAGCTTCGTCGCCCACGCCGGAGGGCCGCCGGTCAGTGCCTATGTGATCCCGCTCAAGCTCAGCCCCGTGGTCTTCACCGGCACCATGGCCTTCCTGTTCTTCTTCATCAACCTGGCCAAGTGGATTCCCTATGCCTGGCTGGGACTGCTGGACATGCGCAACTTCGCGACCTCGCTGGTGCTGCTGCCGCTGGCGCCGGCCGGCGTCTGGATCGGCGTGCGCATCGCGCGGCGCATCCAGCCGCAGCTGTTCTACCGCTTCGTCTACGGCGGCATGTTCCTCACGGGCGTGAAGCTGCTGTGGGACGCGTTTCGCTAGCGGGGGACGAGGCGGCTGCGCGCTGCCGCTCGCGCTCGGCGCGCTCCTGCGCCATCTGCTCGGCCAACTGCTGGCGGCCCTGTTTGACCAGGGCGATCAGCTTGGCCTGGTCCTTGTGGTGCGGGTACATCTGCTCCAGCAGGGCCAGGTTGTGGCTGCGGAAGCGCTCAGTGGTCTGGCGCGCCGCTTCGGTGTTGTGGCCCAGCAGTTCCATGACCGAGCGGGCGCTCGCCAGGCTGCTCTCGAACAGCTCGCGCTGACCGTGGGCGATGCCGCGGTCGCGCAGCGCATACCAGTGCGTCACGTCGCGCGCGCGGGCCACGATCTGCAGCTGCGGGAAATGCGCGCGCGCCAGGTCGATGATGGCCAGCGAAGCCTCGACGCCGTCCACCGCGACCACCAGCACCCGGGCCTGGGCCGCGCCCGCGGTGCGCAGCAGGTCCAGCCGCGTGGCATCGCCGTAGAACACCTTGTAGCCGTACTGGCGCGTGGTCTCCACCATGTCCGCGTCGTGGTCGAGCACGGTGGATGCGATGCCCTGGCTCAGCAGGGTGCGGCCGACGATCTGGCCGTAGCGGCCGAAGCCCGCGATGATGACGGGCGCGTCCTGCGGCTCGGAGATCTCGGCCAGCGTGGTGGCCCGGCCGCGCGCATGGCGCGGCATCAGCCAGCGGTCCGAGGCTGCCAGCAGCAGGGGCCCCAGCAGCATGGACAGGGCCACCGCGCCGATCAGCAGCGAGGCCGTCTCGGGCGAGAACACCCGGGCGCCGGCCGCGGCCTGGAACACCACGAAGGCGAATTCGCCGCCTTGCGCCAGCAGCAGCGTGAACAGTGGCCGCTCGGGCACGGGCAGGCCCAGGCCGCGCGCCAGGCCCCCGATCACGGCCAGCTTGATCAGCATGAAGCCCAGCAGCACGGCCAGCATGCGCCCGGGCGAGGCCAGCAGCACGCCGAAGTCGATGCTCATGCCGACCGCCATGAAGAACAGGCCGAGCAGCAGGCCCTTGAAGGGCTCGAGGTCGGTCTCCAGCTCGCGCCGGTACTCGCTCTCGGCCAGCAGCACGCCGGCCAGGAAGGCGCCCAGCGCCATCGACAGGCCCACCGCCTGCATCAGCGCGGCGATGCCGACCACCAGCAGCAGGGCCGCGGCGGTGAAGATTTCGGGCGTGTTGCTCTTGGCAATCCAGCGCAGCACGGGGCGCAGCAGCAGGCGGCCGCCGAGGATGACCACCGCGATCGCGGTGACGACGCGTGCGGCCTCCAGCGCGAGGCCCGCATCGTCGCCGGCGTCCCTGATGCCGCCGAGCAGCGGCACCAGGGCCAGGATGGGGATGGCAGCCACGTCCTGGAACAGCAGGATGGAAAAGCCCGCCTGGCCGCCGCCGGTGCGCTGCAGGTTGCGCGCCTGCAGCGTCTGCAGCGCCATCGCGGTGGACGACAGGGCCAGGCCCAGCGCGGCGACCAGGGCGGTCTTCCAGCCTATGCCGAAGGCCATGGCGGCGGCCGCCAGGGCGGCGGCGCAGGCCAGCAACTGCGCGCTGCCCCAGCCGAAGATGGGCCGGCGCAGGCTCCAGAGCCGGCGCGGCTCGAGCTCGAGCCCGATCAGGAACAGCATCAGCACCACGCCGAACTCGGCGAAGTGCAGGATGTCGTCCACATTGCTGACCAGGCGCAGGCCCCAGGGGCCTATGGCCATGCCGGCGGCCAGGTAGCCGATGATGGGCCCCAGGCCGATCGCCTTGAACAGCGGGACGGCCAGCACGGCGGCGGCGAGGTAGACCAGGCTGTAATTGAGCCAGATGGGGGCTTGTTCCATGCCGCTAACATAGCGGAAAACCCGTGCCGCCTGTCACGGCCTGGACAGGCGCGGACGACCCGCGCCGCTACAGTGGCCGGCATGAGAGTCTTTCAAAGCTTCGACGCGCTGGCCGCCTGCGTGGGCCAGGAGGTCGCCGTCAGCGACTGGGTGGAGGTGACGCAGCAGCAGGTCAACCAGTTCGCCGAGGCCACCGGCGACCACCAGTGGATCCATGTGGATCCCGAGCGCGCCCGGGCCGGCCCGTTCGGCGCGCCGATTGCCCATGGCTTTCTCACGCTCTCGCTGTTGTCCCGCTTCATGGAAAGCTCGATCCGGATGGCCGAGGCGCGCATGGGTCTGAACTATGGCCTCAACCGGGTGCGCTTCACCGCGCCCGTGCCGGTGGGCAGCCGCCTGCGCGCGCGCATCCGGCTCATGGCCGCGGCCCCGATCGACCCAGGGGGCTGCCAGGCCACCTGGGACATGGAAATCGAACGCGAGGGTTCGGATAAATCCGTTTGCTTTGCCGAGTTTCTCACCCGGCATTACGCATAAAAAAAGCGCCAATAACCCGGCCCTCCTGGCCGGCTTATTGGCGCCTCCTTCAGGGAAGTGTTCCTGATTACGGACGGGGCTTGACGTCGCCCGCCGGGCCAGGCATCTTGGCGGCCTTCTTGGCCTCTTCCTTGACCTCGGCGCGCGGGCGGTCGCCTGCGCTCTTGGCCGGTGCCGTGGCGGGCATCACCTCGCCACCGGGCTTGGCCGCATGTTCCTTGGCTGCCACCTTGGCTTCGGCCTTCACGTCGGCACGCGGCTTGCTGCTGGTGCTGCGCTTGGGCTTGCTGGTATCGACGTCACCGACGTCTTTCTTTTCCTTGTTGGCCTGGGCGGCTTCGGCTTTCACCTCGGCGCGGCTCTTGGTCGCCGCGTCCTGGGCAAGGCTGAGGGTCGATGCCAAACCAGCGGCCACAACCAAAAGTGAAGCGATCAATTTCGATTTCATAGCGGATCCCTTTCTGAAGTCGATTCACACGCCTGGACAACTTCCAGACGAGCCCATTCTAGCCATCCCGTTTTACTTATGGACACGCTTTTCTTGTGCTTCATCAAGTAAATCAAATCTAGATCCGAAACGCTGAAAGAAAAACGGCAGCCTCTGCAATGAAATATTTCGGAAAAAGCAACAATAATCCAGCTTGACGGAGGGATGGCCATGGACCGTTTGCAGTCAATGCGCGTGTTCCAGCGCGTAATCGACGAAGGGGGCTTTGCCGCGGCCGCGCGCGCGATGGACATGTCGCCCGCCGGCGTGACCCGCCTGGTCGGCGACCTGGAGCAGCATCTGGGCGTGCGGCTGATCCAGCGCTCCACGCGCCGCCTGGCCCTGACCGAGGCGGGTGAGGCCTATCTGCAACGGGTGCGCAGCATCCTGCACGAGGTCGAGGACGCCGAAGCCGCGGCCACCGCCAGCACGCGCGAGCTGCAGGGCACGCTGCGCATCCTCGCCACCCAGGTGCTGGCGACCTATTTCCTGGCTCCCAGCGTGGCTTGCTGGCGCGAACGCTATCCCAAGGTCGGGCTCGAACTGGCCGTGGACCCCTTTCCCCTGACGCGGGTGGACGAGTTCGACGTGATCTTCATGGCCGTGGAAAACGGCTTCGACGCCAGCGTGGTCGCGCGGCCGCTGGTCAGTACCGAGTCCATCGTCTGTGCCTCGCCGGCCTACGTGCAGCGCGCGGGCATGCCGCTCGAGCCGGACGACCTGCAGCGCCACGATTACCTGAAGTTTCCCTGGCGCGAAGGCTCGGGCCAGGGGTTGCGCCATTTGCGCCTCAAGCCCCTGGAGGAGGGCGGCGCGGCGGTGGAGGTGGACATGCCGGTGGTGCTGCAGTCGGCGAGTTTCGACGTGATCTTCCGCGCCGCGCTCGACGGTGCCGGCGTGGCCATGCTGCCGCGCCAGCTGGTCGCGCCCCAGCTGTCCAGCGGCGCCCTGGTGCACCTGCTGCCCGAATGGATCCTGGGCCGCTACACGACCTACGCCGTGCTGCCCACGCGCAAGCTGATTCCTGCGCGCACGCGCGCCTTTCTGGACTTCCTCACGGAGACGGTGGCAGGGCAAAGCCATTCTGGCGCCAGGCCTCGAACACCGTGACGGCCACCGCGTTGGACAGGTTCAGGCTGCGCTGACCGGGCCGCATGGGCAGCTTCAGGCGCTGCGCCGGCGCGAAGGCTTCCAGCAATTCGGCAGGCAGGCCGCGCGTCTCGGCGCCGAACACCAGCCAGTCGCCGGGTTCGAACGCCACCTCGTGCACCCCGCGCGTGCCGCGGGTGGTCAGCGCGAACATGCGGGCGGCATCGGGCCGTTCGGCGGCCAGGAAGGCCGGCCAGTCGGCATGGCGGCGCAGCTCGGCGTACTCGTGGTAGTCCAGCCCCGCGCGGCGCATGTGCTTGTCGTCCATGGAGAAGCCCAGCGGCTCGACCAGGTGCAGGGTGCAGCCGGTGTTGGCGGCCAGGCGGATCACGTTGCCGGTGTTGGGCGGGATTTCGGGTTCGACCAGGACGATGTGGAACATGCCCGGATTGTCGCCGCCCCGGGCGAGGGTTCTCTCTTCTTATTCGGTTCGCGCCACCACCATGGCCGTGATGTGGGCCACGCCGGCCTGGCGCAGGGCCAAGGCCGCGGCGTGCAGCGAGGCGCCGCTGGTCATCACGTCGTCGACCAGCACCACGCGGCGGCCGGCGAGCTCGGCGGCGCGCAGCGGCTCGACCGCGAAGGCGCCGCGCAGGTTGCGCAGGCGCTCGCGGCGCGGCAGCGCGTGCTGGGCCGGCGTGTCGCGCGTGCGCAGCAGCAGGCCGGCATCGGTCTTGCGCGGGGCCAGCTGGCGGGCCAGCAGCAGCGCCTGGTTGAAGCCGCGCTCGGCCAGGCGCTGGCGCGACAGCGGCATGGGCAGCAGCAGATCGGCCTGTTCGAGTGCCGGCTCGACCCAGGGCTGGCTGCGCAGCAGGGCGGCCAGCGGGCGGGCCCAGCCGCTGTGCTGGTGGAACTTGAAGCGGGCAATCCCCTGCGACCAGGGCCAGGCGTAGGGCACGGCGGCCAGGCAGGCGTCCAGTGGCGGTGGCTCGCGCAGGCAGGCGCCGCAGCGCGTGAGGCCGGCGGGCAGGGGCAGGGCGCAGCCGCTGCAGCGCGGCAAGGGCTGGGCGAAACGCGTCACGCAGGCCTCGCAGACCGGGCGTGCCGGCCAGGCGCGGCACACGGCGCACTGGCTGGGCAGCCGGTCGGCCAGGGGCTCGCCGGCGACCCGGGCGAGGCGCGCCGAGGCCCGGTTCAGCAGGCGGAGGAACATGGAGTCAATATACTGCGCGCCTGATCCCGCCTGCCTATGCCCGCCGACTGTCCCCCCACCATCGATCCCGTTGCCGCCGCCCGCTGGGCTGCAGGGCCGTCCGGCGCCGCCTCGCCCTGGCTGCACGAGGAAGTGGCGCGTCGCATGGCCGAGCGCCTGTCGTGGATACGCCTCAAGCCGCAGCGCTGGGCCCATTGGGAGGCGGTGCGCGGCGGCCTGCAGGCGCAGGCCGAGCTCGCGCGCCGCTATCCGCAGGCCGAGTGCTTCGTGGTCGAGGGCAGCGCGGGGCGCGCCCGGCAGGCGGCCGCGGCGCTGGCCAGGCCCTGGTGGCATCCGGCGCGCTGGCAGGGCGCGGCGCTGCATGTGCAGGCGCCGCCCGAGGGCGGCGTGCAGATGGTCTGGGCCAATATGCTGCTGCACCAGGTGGCCGAGCCGCAGGCGCTGATGGCGGCCTGGCACCGCGCCCTGGCCGTGGACGGCTTCCTGATGTTCTCCTGTCTCGGCCCGGACACGCTGCGCGAGTTGCGCCCGCTCTACCAGTCCCTGGGCTGGCCCGAGCCGGCCCACGAGTTCACCGACATGCACGACTGGGGCGACATGCTGGTGCAGGCCGGCTTCGCCGAGCCGGTGATGGACCAGGAGCGCATCACCCTGAGCTTCGAGACGCCCGAGCGCCTGCTGCAGGAGCTGCGCGAGCTGGGCCGCAACCTGCACATCGGCCGCTTCGCCGGGCTGCGCGGGCGGCGCTGGCGCGAGCAGCTGCTTGCGGCCATGGCGCGGGGCCTGGCCCGCGCCGAGGACGGCGGCCGCCTGAGCCTGAGCTTCGAGGTCATCTACGGCCATGCGCTCAAGCCCGCGCCGCGGCTGAAGCTGCAGGCGCAAAGCGCGATCACGCTGGACGACATGCGCTCCGCGTTGCGCCAGCACAAAAAGAATCCGCCGGCCGTTTGAGAATTGTCAAAGCCCTGTTTCGACTCGGTTAAAATCTGCCGCGGCAAAGGGGGGCCTCCGGGTTTCTCCGTGCGCAGCCGCTGTCCAGAGTTTGGCCCGTGTCAAATCCGGTATTCCATTTCGCCAGAGTCTCCGGTCAAGGGATTGACTGGGTGCTCAAGCGCAATTGCTCCGTCACACCCGCGCAGCTGGGCAGGTGGTACGGCTCCCTGTGCCTGGTGTCGCTGGGCATAGGCTTGTGGTTCTGGTGGCAGGGAGCGAAGCTGGTGATCGGCTTCGCCGGCCTGGAGCTGCTGGCGGTCGGGCTGGCCTTCCTGGTCTATGCGCGGCATGCCACGGACGGCGAGACGATTTCGCTGCGTGGCGCGCGGCTCGTGGTCGAGCTGGAGACGGCAGGGCGGCGTGAGCGGGCCGAGTTCAACCGCGACTGGGTGCGTGTCGAGCCCAGGACCGGCGACCGTTCGCTGATCGAGCTGTCCGGCCAGGGGCGGACGGTGGAGGTGGGGCGCTATGTGCGCCCCGAATTGCGCCCGGTGCTGGCGCGCGAGATTCGATGGGCATTGCGCCAGGCGTGATGCTCCGGTGTGGCGGGTCCGTCCCAGGCGGCTGCCGTGGCGGGTGGTTGGTTCAATAGAGACTTGGAAGTTAGTGAGAACTATGAAAAGCATTCCCAACAAATTGGCGTCGCTGCTGGGTCGTGCCGGCATCTGGACGGCGGCCTGGGTGACGACGGCCGCGCACGCCGTCAACGACCTGCCTGGCGGGCCGGCCGTCAACCAGCTCAACCTGCACCCACCGGTCACCAAGATTGCCGAAGAGCAGCAGTGGCTGCACTGGATGATGCTGATCCTGTGCACGGTGATCTTCATCGCCGTGTTCGCGGTGATGTTCTATTCGATCTGGAAGCACCGCAAGTCCCTGGGCCACAAGCCCGCCAGCTTCCATGAGTCGGTCACCGTCGAGATCATCTGGACCATCGTGCCCTTCATCATCGTGATCCTGATGGCACTGCCCGCGACCAAGGTGCTGGTGGCGCAGAAGGACACCACCAATGCCGACGTGACCATCAAGGCCACGGGCTACCAGTGGAAGTGGGGCTACGACTACCTCAAGGGCGAGGGCGAGGGCATAGGCTTCGTCTCCACGCTCGACGCCAGCCAGCGCGCCCTGTCCGACGCCGGCAAGCCCGAGGGCGACAACTACCTGCTCAAGGTCGACAACCCCCTGGTCGTGCCGGTGGGCAAGAAGGTGCGCATCATCACCACCGCCAACGACGTGATCCACGCCTTCATGGTGCCGGCCTTCGGCATCAAGCAGGACGCCATCCCCGGCTTCGTGCGCGACACCTGGTTCCGCGCCGACAAGACCGGCGACTTCTACGGCCAGTGCGCCGAGCTGTGCGGCAAGGAGCACGCCTACATGCCCATCCACGTGAAGGTGCTGTCGGCCCAGGACTACACCGCCTGGGTGGAAGGCGAGAAGAAGAAGCTCGCCGCCAAGGCCGACGACCCGAACAAGGTCTGGACCCAGGCCGACCTGGTCGCGCGTGGCGAGAAGGTCTACGCCGCCAATTGCGCCGCCTGCCACCAGGCCAACGGCAAGGGTGCCGGCCCGATCAAGGCCCTGGACGGCTCGCCCGTGGTGCTCGACGCCGACAAGGCCAAGCAGATCGCGATCCTGCTCAACGGCGCCGCGGGCGGCGCCATGCCGGCCTGGAAGCAGCTGTCGGACACCGAGATCGCCGCCGTCGTCACCTTCACGAAGAACAACTGGTCGAACAAGACCGGGCAGATCGTGCAGCCCGCCGAAATCAAGGCCGCGCGCAAGTAAGAGCGCAGCGATCTGGACAGTATCGAAAAGGAAACCAAGATGAGTGCCGTTCTCGACCCGCACGATCACGCCCACGACGACCACCACGCGCACGCGCCCTCGGGCTGGCGGCGCTGGGTGTTCGCGACCAACCACAAGGACATCGGTACCCTGTACCTGCTGTTCAGCTTCACCATGCTGATGGTGGGGGGCATCCTGGCCCTGCTGATCCGCGCCGAGCTGTTCCAGCCCGGCCTGCAGCTGGTCAACCCGGAACTGTTCAACCAGTTCACCACCATGCACGGCCTGATCATGGTGTTCGGCGCCATCATGCCGGCCTTCGTCGGCTTCGCGAACTGGATGATCCCGCTGCAGATCGGCGCATCGGACATGGCTTTCGCGCGCATGAACAACTTCAGCTTCTGGCTGATGATCCCGGCCGCCATCATGCTGGTGGCCTCGTTCTTCATGCCCGGCGGCGCACCCGCCGCGGGCTGGACGCTGTACGCGCCGCTGACCCTGCAGATGGGTCCCTCGATGGACGCCGGCATCTTCGCCATGCACATCCTGGGCGCCTCGTCCATCATGGGCTCGATCAACATCATCGTGACCGTCCTCAACATGCGCGCCCCCGGCATGACGCTGATGAAGATGCCGATGTTCGCCTGGACCTGGCTGATCACCGCCTACCTGCTGATCGCCGTCATGCCCGTGCTGGCCGGCGCCATCACCATGACGCTGACCGACCGCCATTTCGGCACCAGCTTCTTCAACCCGGCCGGCGGCGGCGACCCCGTGATGTACCAGCACATCTTCTGGTTCTTCGGCCACCCCGAGGTCTACATCATGATCCTGCCGGCCTTCGGCATCGTGAGCCAGATCGTGCCCGCCTTCGCGCGCAAGAAGCTGTTCGGCTACGCCTCCATGGTCTACGCCACCTCGTCGATCGCCATCCTGTCGTTCATCGTCTGGGCGCACCACATGTTCACCACCGGCATGCCGGTGACGGGCCAGCTGTTCTTCATGTACGCCACCATGCTGATCGCCGTGCCGACGGCCGTGAAGATCTTCAACTGGATCGCCACCATGTGGAAGGGCTCGATGACCTTCGAGACGCCCATGCTGTTCGCCGTGGGCTTCATCTTCGTGTTCACCATGGGCGGCTTCACCGGCCTGATCCTGGCCTTGGCGCCGATCGACATCCAGCTGCAGGACACCTACTACGTGGTGGCCCACTTCCACTACGTGCTGGTGGCCGGCTCGCTCTACGCGCTGTTCGCCGGCTACTACTACTGGGTGCCGAAGTGGACCGGCGTGATGTACAACGAGACGCGCGGCAAGATCCACTTCTGGTGGTCGCTGATCAGCTTCAACATCACCTTCTTCCCGATGCACTTCCTGGGCCTGGCCGGCATGCCGCGCCGCTACGCCGACTACCCCATGCAGTTCACCGACTTCAACGCCATTGCTTCCGTGGGCGCCTTCGCCTTCGGCCTGGCCCAGGTCTACTTCTTCCTGTTCGTCGTGCTGCCCACGATGAAGGGCCAGGGCCAGAAGGCCGCGCAGAAGCCCTGGGAGGCCGCCGAGGGCCTGGAATGGGAAGTGCCGTCGCCGGCGCCCTTCCACACCTTCGAGACCCCCCCGAAGCTGGACGCGACCGCCACCAAGGTGATCGGCTGAGGAGCGCCAGATGACGCCGCAGCAAAAGAAGGGCAACCTGCGCCTGGGCCTGATCCTGGCCTCGGTGGCGCTGGTGTTCTTCCTCGGGTTCATGGTCAAGATGGTGCTGCTGCGCCCCTGACCGGATCCTTGCCATGAGCCTTCGCGCCGAGAACGTCAAGATGGTGGGCAAGCTGGCCGTGGTCGCGGCCGGCATGTTCGCCTTCGGCTACGCCCTGATCCCGATCTACAAGCACATCTGCGAGCTGACCGGCATCAACATCCTGTCGCTGAGCGAGCGCCAGGTGCCCGGCAACGGCGTGGCGGGCAAGGACGTGCGGCTGCCGGCCAACACCCAGGTCGACACCAGCCGCACCATCACCGTCGAGTTCGACGCCAACGCGCGCGGCCCCTGGGACTTCAAGCCGGCCCAGCGCTCGGTGCAGGTGCATCCGGGCCAGCTGACCACGGTGATGTACGAGTTTCAGAACGTGCAGAACCGGCGCATGGCGGCCCAGGCCATACCGAGCTACGCGCCGCGTCAGGCGGCGGCGCACTTCAACAAGCTGGAGTGCTTCTGCTTCAACCAGTACACGCTGGAGCCGGGCGAGAAGAAGCAGTGGCCGGTGGCCTTCGTGATCGACCCCAAGCTGTCCAAGGACGTGACCACGATCACGCTGTCCTACACCTTCTTCGAGGTCGGCGGCAAGACGCCGGCGGCGCCGGCCACCGCCAATGCCGCGACGGCGCTGGGCCAGGAGGCGGGCACATGAGCGATCCGGTGCAGAAGCCGCCCAAGGCCTCGCTGTGGCGCACCGCCCGCGCGGTCGCCTGGTCCTTCGTCGGGCTGCGCAAGAACAGCGAATACCAGAAGGACCTGGCGCAGCTCAATCCCTTCCACATCATCGCGGTGGGCATCGCCGCGGCCGTGATCTTCGTGCTGGGGCTGGTGGCCCTGGTGAATTGGGTGGTGGCGAAGTAAGCCGCCGCCGCACAAAGACAATGCGTATTTGAGAGAGCAGGAGCAACAATGAGTTCAACCGCACAAGGCAGCACGCCCTACTACTTCGTCCCGCACGCCTCGCGCCATCCCGTGATGGCCGCCATCGGCCTGTTCTTCGTGATCCTGGGCGCGGGGCAATGGGTCAACGGCGCCGGCTGGGGCAAGTATTCCCTGTTCTTCGGCCTGGCCTGGTGGCTGGTGGTGCTGTACCAGTGGTTCCGCGACGCCGTCCACGAGAGCGAAGGCGGGCTGTACGGCCATAAGGTCGACCTGTCCTACCGCTGGAGCATGAGCTGGTTCATCTTCTCCGAGGTCATGTTCTTCGGCGCCTTCTTCACCGCGCTGTGGTGGGCCCGCGTGCACTCCGTGCCGGCGCTCGGCAGCCTGGACAATGCCCTGCTGTGGCCCGACTTCAAGGCCGTCTGGCCCAGCGTGGTTGCCGGTGCGACCGCGTCGCCGGCGGGCATCATCGAGCCCTTCCAGACCATGGGTCCGTTCTGGCTGCCGACCATCAACACCGCGCTGCTGCTGAGCTCGGGCGTGACCCTGACCATCGCCCACCACGCGCTGCAGCACGGCAACCGCGGCAAGACCATCGCCTTCATGTGGATGACGGTGATCCTGGGCTTCGTGTTCCTCTGCGTGCAGGGCTACGAGTACTTCCACGCCTACACCGACCTGAACCTCAAGCTCACCTCGGGCGTCTACGGCTCGACCTTCTTCATGCTGACCGGTTTCCACGGCTTCCACGTGCTGGTCGGCATGCTGATGCTGCTGTTCATCACCCTGCGCCTGATGAAGGGCCACTTCACGCCCGAGCGCCACTTCGGCTTCGAAGGCGCGGCTTGGTACTGGCACTTCGTGGACGTGGTGTGGCTGGGCCTGTACATCCTGGTCTACTGGATGTAAGCCGCCCCCGCGGAAAAAAAAGCGCCGGCAGGCGCTTTTTTCGTTTCAGGGAAACCGGCTCACTTGCCCGCAGGGATGCCGGTCGGTTGGATGTAGCCCAGCTTCCAGGCCACCAGGATGCAGATGAACAGCACCACGGACAAGCCGACCCGCAGCGCGAGCGCGCGCACCATGCGGCCGCTGCGGGGCTGGCCGTCTGGCGTGCGCCCGCTGCCTTTCATCATGAAGAACAGGGCCGAGGCCAGGCTGGCGATGATGCCCAGGAACGCGAGCGCGACGAGGAATTTCATGCCCAGGATTATCCCGTGAGCCCACCGCGCGCCGACTGGCGCTTCGGACTGATCACGCTGGCCACGCTGGCCGGCATGGTCACCACCGCCTCGCTGGGGCGCTGGCAGCTCTCGCGCGCCTCCGAGAAAGAGGCGCTGCAGGCCGGCATCGAGGCCAGGCAGCAGCTCGCCGTGCTCGGCGCCGCCGAACTGCTGGCCACACCCGAGGCAGACCGCATGCACCGCCGCGTGCAACTGCGCGGGCGCTGGCTGGCCGAGCGCACCGTGTTCCTCGACAACCGGCAGATGAACGGCCAGCCCGGCTTCTACGTGCTGACCCCGCTGCAGTTGCAGGAGGGCGGGGCCTGGCTGCTGGTGCAGCGCGGCTGGGTGCCGCGCAATTTCGTCGACCGCAACGCGCTGCCCCGGGTCGACACGCCGGCCGGCGAGGTCGCGTTGCAGGGCCGCATCGCCCCCGCACCGTCCAAGCTTTACGCCTTCGAGGGCGCGGAGCAGGGCGTGATCCGGCAAAATCTAGCCCTGGACGCATTCCGCGCCGAAACCCGTCTGCCCCTGCTGGACCAGACCGTGGTGCAAACCGGTCCGCCCTCCGAAGGCCTGCTGCGGCAATGGCCCGAGCCCGCCAGCGGGGTGGAGAAGCATTACGGCTATGCGTTCCAGTGGTTTGGCCTCAGCGGCCTGATGGCAATCCTTTATGTCTGGTTCCAAATTGTCCGACGCTTCCTTTTCCCGCCGCGCGCCTGAGCCCCGGGCCCGGCAAGACGAGCCGCTGGGCCTGACCGTGCACGGCCTGCCGTCGCCGGCACAGGCCGCCCAGGCCGACGCCAAGCGCACCCTCAGCGGGCGCTGGAAGATGCTGGCCGTGCTGCTGGTCTGCGCCGCGCCGGTGATCGCTTCCTATTTCACCTACTACGTGGTCCGTCCCGAAGGGCGGCGCCATTTCGGCGAGCTGATCGACCCGCAGCGTCCGCTGCCCGCGCTGGCAACCACCAGCCTGGGCGGGGAGGGCGGCAACCTGAGCGCGCTCAAGGGCCAGTGGCTGCTGCTCAGCGTGGCCGGCGGCGCCTGCGATGCGGCCTGCCAGAACCACCTGTACCTGCAGCGCCAGTTGCGCGAGAGCCTGGGCAAGGAAAAGGAGCGGCTGGACTGGGTCTGGCTGGTCGACGACGCGGCGCCCATCCCCGAGTCCCTGCGCGCCGGCCTGGCCCAGGCCACGGTGCTGCGCGTGCCGTCCGACGCCCTGGCGCAGTGGCTGGCGCCGGCCGCCGGCCACCGCCTGTCCGAGCATTTGTACGTGGTCGACCCCATGGGCAACTGGATGATGCGCTTTCCGGCCGGCCTGGACCTGGCCGGGGCCGGCAAGGCCAAGCGCGACCTGGAACGCCTGCTGCGCGCCTCGGCGTCCTGGGATCAGGCGGGGCGCTAGATGCAAGCGACCTCGCTCTACGATCTCACGCCCGCGCTGCGCCTCATGCTGATGGGCGTGGTGCTCGCGCTGGCGCCGCTGGCCTGGGTCTGGCTGCGCAACCGCCAGGCCTCGCCCGCGCGCCGCCTGCAGGCCCTGACCGTGCTCACCCTGTTCCTGACTTTCGACCTGGTGCTGTTCGGCGCCTTCACGCGCCTGACCGATTCCGGCCTGGGCTGCCCGGACTGGCCAGGCTGCTACGGCAATGCCAGCCCGGTCGGCGCGCAGGCCGAGATCGCCGCCGCGCAGTCCGCCATGCCCACCGGCCCGGTCACGCACGGCAAGGCCTGGGTCGAGATGATCCACCGCTACCTGGCCACCGGCGTGGGCGTGCTGATCCTCACGCTCACCGTGGCGAGCTGGCTGGCGCGTCGCCGCGGCGCGGGCCAGGCGCTGGCCGTGCACCCGCTGTGGCCCACGCTGACCCTGGCCTGGGTCTGCCTGCAGGGCGCCTTCGGCGCGCTCACCGTGACCATGAAGCTGTTCCCGGCCATCGTCACCCTGCACCTGCTCGGCGGGATAGTCCTGCTGGTGCTGCTGTGCGTGCAGGCGGTGCGCTTCCAGCAGGCGTCGGGGGCGCGCTCGCCGCAGCCGCTGCCGCGCGGCTTGCGCGCGGCGCTCTGGCTGGCCTTCGTCCTGGTGCTGGTCCAGATCACGCTGGGCGGCTGGGTCAGCACCAACTATGCCGTGCTGGCCTGCGAGTCCTTCCCGACCTGCCAGGGCAGCTGGTGGCCGGCCATGGACTTCCGCCAGGGTTTCGAGATCTGGCGCGAGCTCGGCCGCAGCCAGGACGGCGGCCACATCGGTTTCAGCGCGCTCACCGCCATCCACTACACGCATCGCCTGGCGGCCTATCTGGTGCTGGCCGTGCTGGCCGGCCTGGCCTGGCGCCTGCAGCGTGCCGGCCGGCTCTTGGCCCAGGCGCGCTGGATCGCCGGCCTGGCGCTGTGGCAGTTCGTCACCGGCCTGTCCAACGTGGTGCTGGACTGGCCGCTGGTGGCCGCGGTCTCGCACACCGGCGGCGCGGCGGCCCTGGCGGTCGCCCTGACCTGGGCCCTGTGCGCCAGCCGCACCGCCGCCCGATCCGACCTTTCACCGCTGCCGGTGTCGAGCGACGCCGGGCGCCCCCACGCTTCGAGGTTTGCCGCATGACCGCTGCCACCGCCGTTTCCCCGGCATCCCGTATCAGCCAGTTCTACGCCCTGACCAAGCCGCGCGTGGTGCAGCTCATCGTGTTCTGCGCGCTGATCGGCATGGTGCTGGCCGTGCCGGGCTGGCCGAGTTGGCCCGAGCTGAGGCTGGCCCTGCTGGCCAGCCTGGGCATCTGGCTGGTCGCCGGCGCGGCCGCGGCCTTCAATTGCCTGGTCGAGAAGAGCATAGACGCCAAGATGAAGCGCACCGCCTGGCGTCCGACCGCCAAGGGTGAGCTGTCGGACCGGGAGGCGCTGGTTTTCTCGGGCCTGCTGTGCGCGCTGGGCTCGGCCGTCCTGTTCTTCTGGGTCAACCCGCTGACCATGTGGCTGACCTTCGCCACCTTCGTCGGCTATGCGGTGGTCTACACCGTGATCCTCAAGCCGCTGACGCCGCAGAACATCGTGATCGGCGGCGCCTCGGGCGCCATGCCGCCGGTGCTGGGCTGGGCGGCGATGACCGGCGAGGTGGGGCCCGAGGCGCTGATCCTGTTCCTGATCATCTTCCTCTGGACGCCGCCGCATTTCTGGGCCCTGGCCCTGTACCGCGTGGAGGACTACCGCCAGTCCGGCCTGCCCATGCTGCCCGTCACGCACGGCAACGAGTTCACGCGCCTGCAGGTGCTGCTCTACACCCTGGTGCTGTTCGCGGCCTGCCTGATGCCCTTCGCCTATGGCATGAGCTCCTGGCTCTACCTCGCGGCGGCGGTGGGGCTGTCCGGCGGCTTCATAGCCCACGCGTTCAAGCTCTGGCGCAGCTACTCCGACGCGCTGGCGCGCAAGACCTTCCGTTTCTCCCTGATCCACCTGAGCGGGCTGTTCGCCGCGCTGCTGGTCGACCACTACCTGTTCTGAGGTGCCTCCCATGCGCAAGCGCGACGCGCTCCGATTCATCGCCCTGTCCGCCGTCACGGCAGGGACGGCGGGCCTGCTGGCCGCCTGCTCCGAGCAGCGGCTGCAGTTCCAGTCGGTCGACATCACGGGGGCCGACTACGCCAAGGACTTCGCGCTGCCCGACCAGCACGGACAGACGCGCCGCCTGCAGGATTTCCGCGGCAAGGTCGTGGTGCTGTTCTTCGGCTACACCCAGTGCCCGGACGTCTGCCCCACCTCGATGCTCGAGCTGGCCGAGGTCAAGAAGCAGCTCGGCGCCGACGGCGACAAGCTGCAGGGCCTGTTCGTCACGGTGGACCCCGAGCGCGACACCCCCGAGGTGCTCAAGGCCTACATGGCCAACTTCGACCCGGCCTTCCTGGCCCTGCGCGCCAGCACGCCCGAGCAGCTCGCGGCCATGGCCAAGGACTTCAAGGTCTACTACAAGAAGGTCGAAGGCCAGGCCCCGGGCAACTACACCATGGACCACGCCGCGGCCAGCTACGTCTACGACACCCAGGGCCGGCTGCGCCTGTACAGCCGCTACGGCAGCGGGCCGGAGGCGCTGGGGTCCGACATCAAGCTGCTGCTCAGGCAGGCTTCCTGAGCCTGAGCCTTATTCGGCCTTGATGCCGCGCATCGCGATCACCCCGCCCAGCAGCGCGGTGTCGGTCTTGACGCGGTTGGCCAGGCCCTCGCCGGAGCTGCCCACCACCTGCCAGCCCTGCTGGAACAGCTTGATGCGCACCTCGGGGCTGCGCGCGATCTCGCTGACCAGGGTCGACAGCCTGGCCACGATGGGCTTGGGCAGCGAGGTCGGCGCCGCGAAGGCGTTCCAGATCTCGAGGTTGTAGCCCTGGATGCCGGCCTCGCTGAGGCTGGGGAAATCGGGCGCCAGCGTGCTGCGGCCCGAGGAGGTGATGCCGATCACGCGCAGCTTGCCCGCCTTGGCCTGCGCCTGGGCCAGGGCCGGCGGCATCATGGCCAGCTGCAGCTGGCCACCCTGGATCGCGTTGAACACCTGGGGGTAGCCCGGGTAGGGCACGTGGACCGGGGCTATGTTGGTCTTGGTCTTGAGCAGCTCCATGCCGATGTGGCCCACCGTGCCCACGCCCGGCGAGCCGTAGCTCCACTGCTTGCCGGCGTTGCGCGCCGCGACGAAGAAGTCCTGCGCGCTGGCGCCCGGCGAGTTGACCGGCGCGACCAGCACCAGCGGGGCGGTGCCGATCAGGCTGATCGGCACCAGGTCCTTGAGCGGGTCGTAGGGCAGCTTGCCGTTGAGCAGCCTGGCAATCGTCATGTTGCCGTTGATCATCAGGCCCAGGGTGTGGTTGTCCGTGGCCTTGGCCACCGCGTCGGCGCCGATGTTGCCGCCCGCGCCCACCTTGTTCTCGACGACGACCGGCTGGCCCAGCGCCTTGGACAGGGGCTCGGCGAACAGCCGTGCCGTGAGGTCGGGCGAGGAGCCGGCCGGGAATCCCACCACGATCTTGACCGGCTTGCTTGGCCAGGGGGCGGCCGCGGCCTTGGCAGCCTTCTGGGCCCAGGCCCCGCCCGACAGGGCGGCGAGCGCGAGCAGCAGGGCGGCGCGGCGGAAGGGGGTGGGGGTCATCGGAAATCCTCTCTGCTTGTGTTGACGGCGGAAAAAGACAAGGCCCGGAAATCCGGGCCTTGCGAGTCTAAATCGACGGGGCTGTCAGGCGTAGGCCGCCAGCGCCTTTTTCATCTTCTTCATGGCCGCCACCTCGATCTGGCGGATGCGCTCGGCGCTCACGCCGTAGTCGGCCGCCAGCTCGTGCAGCGTCATGCCGCCCGTGCCGTCGTCGCGCACCTTGAGCCAGCGCTCCTCGACGATGCGGCGGCTGCGCCCGTCCAGGGCCTGCAGCGCGGTGGCGATGCCGTCGCTGGCCAGCAGGTCGCGCTGGCGCGCCTCTATCATGGCCGTGGGCTCGTGGCTGGCGTCGGCCAGGTAGGCGATCGGGCCGAAGGCCTGCTCACCGTCGTCAGACGGGGCCGGGTCCAGCAGCACGTCGCCGCCCGACAGCCGGGTTTCCATTTCCACGACTTCCTCGCGCTTGACCTTGAGCTCGTGCGCGACCACGTCGATCTCGCGCTCGCTCAGGGTCTCGCGGTGCGTGGCTTCGCCGGCGTCCGCCTCGGCCTTGAAGCCCTGCTTCATCGAGCGCAGGTTGAAGAACAGCTTGCGCTGGGCCTTGGTGGTGGCCACCTTGACCATGCGCCAGTTCTTCAGGATGTATTCATGGATCTCGGCCTTGATCCAGTGCAGCGCGTAGCTGACCAAGCGCACGCCCTGGTCCGGGTCGAAGCGCTTGACCGCCTTCATCAGGCCCACGTTGCCTTCCTGGATCAGGTCGCCGTGCGGCAGGCCGTAGCCCAGGTACTGGCGCGACACCGAGACCACCAGGCGCAGGTGCGACAGCACCAGCTTTCCGGCCGACTCGAGGTCGTTCTCGTCGCGCAGCTTGCGGGCGAACTCCTGCTCCTGCTCCAGCGTCAGCATGGGCAGGCGGTTGACGGCCGAGATATAGGCGTCCAGATTGCCCAGCGAGGGCACCAGCGCCCAGGGGTTGGCCAGCGCCACCGCGTTCGCAGAAGATCCAGTCAATGCCGTCATCCGAGCAGTCCTTTCCAATACGCCTAAATATTAGCACTCTCTGAGAACGAGTGCTAAGCGCAAAGTTCAATGAAACGGACTGTTTCCGGAGCCGAAACGGTGCCCCGCCTCAAAGCGCGATGCCGTGGGTCTCGCAGAAGGCCTCGAACTGGGCATTGTCCAACTCCATGCCGGCCGCCCCGGCACCGGCCTGCACCGGGACCAGGGTGACCAGGAAGAAATCGGGGTCGTAGGCCTCGTCGGCCTCGCCCTCGACGTCCTGGAACACCGAAGCCACGCGCCAGGACTGGCCGTCGACGGCGGTCAGTTGCTCGCCTTCCCGGGGTGTCCTCATGCCGCGTCTCCTGAGAAAAGGCCCTTGGATTCACTATAGCCGGCCGGCGCCAGGGCGCCAGAGCGGTTCTTCTCTCGGCGCCCGTGATCCCGCGCCTGCGCCAACACACTTGCTGCGATCAAACCGATGAGGTTTAAAACATAAGACATCATATAACAATGGACTTGCTTCGCTGGAGCCGTCCCGCTTGTTCGGGCATCGCCAGCGGTGCGCGGGGATTGCGGCGTGGTGGCTTGGATAAAGGTGTTTTTTGGATGATCCTCCCAACGTCCGACAGGCTCCTGGCCCTGTATGTTTTGCCGCTGGGAGGATTGAAGGTGATTTTTCGGTTGGGGCTTGACAGCTTGGGCGTGCTTGATCAGAATTCATGTCATCAGACAACGTACAACACAATGTCGAGCCCCGAACTTCACCCCACCTTCTTGAAAGCGCAAGCATGAATCCGCAAGAACTCAAGTCCATCATGTCCCAGGGCCTGCTGTCGTTCCCGCTGACCGACTTCGACGCCCGGGGCGACTTCAACGCCCGCGGCTATGCCGAGCGCCTGGAGTGGCTGGCCCCCTACGGCGCCAGCGCCCTGTTCGCCGCCGGCGGCACCGGCGAGTTCTTCTCGCTCACCGGCGACGAGTACCCGGCCATCATCAAGACTGCCGTCGAGACCTGCCGCGGCAAGGTGCCCATCATCGCCGGCGCCGGCGGCCCCACGCGCTTTGCCATCCAGTGCGCCCAGGAAGCCGAGCGCGCCGGCGCGCACGGCATCCTGCTGCTGCCGCATTACCTGACCGAGGCCGGCCAGGAAGGCCTGATCGCCCATGTGGAGCAGGTCTGCAAGAGCGTGAAGTTCGGCGTCATCGTCTACAACCGCAACGTCTGCAAGCTCACGCCCGAGTCGCTGGCCATCCTGGCCGAGCGCTGCCCCAACCTGATAGGCTTCAAGGACGGCATCGGCGACATCGAGCTCATGAGCGCTATCTACATGAAGATGGGCGAGCGCTTCGCCTACCTGGGCGGCCTGCCCACGGCCGAGGTCTATGCCGCGGCCTACAAGGCGCTGGGCACGCCGGTGTACAGCTCGGCGGTGTTCAACTTCATCCCCAGGACCGCGATGGACTTCTACGAGGCCGTGCGCACCGACGACATGGCGACCCAGCATCGCCTGCTCAAGGACTTCTTCATGCCCTACCTGCGGATCCGTAACCAGGGCGCGGGCTACGCGGTCAGCATCGTCAAGGCCGGCGCCAAGCTGGTCGGCCACGACGCCGGCCCGGTGCGCGCGCCGCTGACCGAGCTCAAGCCGGCCGAGCTCGAGCAGCTCGACGCCCTGATCCGCAAGCTGGGCCCGCAGTAAGCCCTGTATCGAGACCCTGCTGACAAAGGAGACTTCATGAAAAAGCTGTTGCTTTCCCTGGCCGCCGCGTGCGCCATGACCTCGGCCCTGGCCTGGCCCGAGAAGCCGGTCACGCTGGTGGTGCCGTTCCCGCCGGGCGGCTCCACCGACCTGATCGCCCGCACCCTGTCGAGCAAGATGCCCGAGAAGCTCGGCGGCACGGTGATCGTGGAGAACAAGGCCGGCGCCACCGGCACCATAGGCGCGGCCCAGGTGGCGCGCGCGCCGGCCGACGGCTACACGCTGCTGGTGTCGTCGCTCGGTCCCTTCGTGATCGCGCCGCACCTGATCAAGGTGCCCTACGACGCGCTCAAGGACCTCGATCCGATCACCGTGGCCGTGCAGGCGCCCAACGTGCTGGTGGTGCCCGCCGCCTCGGCGCACAAGTCGCTGGCCGACGTGATCGCCTACCAGAAGGCCAACCCCGGCAAGATGACCTTCGCCTCCTCGGGCAACGGCAGCAGCGACCACCTGACGGCCGAGCTGTTCTGGCTGCAGACCGCGACCTCCGGCATCCATGTGCCCTACAAGGGCGGCGGCCCGGTCATGACGGACCTGCTGGGCAACCAGGTCGATGCGTCCTTCATGAACATCAACACCGCCATGCCGCAGATCAAGGCCGGCAAGCTCAAGGCCCTGGCCATCACCAGCGCCAAGCGCTCGCCCCTGCTGCCCGCCGTGCCCACGCTGGAAGAAGGCGGCGTCAAGGACGCCAACGTCTATTCGTGGCAGGCCATCGCCGCGCCGCGCGGCCTGCCCGCCGAGGTGAAGAAGCGCCTGCACGCCGCCATCGTGGCCGCCCTGAGCGACCCGCAGGTGACGCCGAAGCTGCTGGAGCTGGGCTTCGAGATGGTGCTCAACACGCCCGAGCAGTTCGCCGCCTACCAGGCCGCCGAGTACGCCCGCTGGCAGAAGCTGATCACCAGCCGCAAGATCACCGCCGACTGACCATGACCACCACTCCCCGCATCCAGCAGATGCGCGTCGTCCCCGTGGCGGGGCGCGACGGTATGCTGCTCAACCTCTCGGGCGCGCATGCGCCCTTCTTCACCCGCAACATCGTCATCGTCACCGACAACGCCGGCCACACCGGCCTGGGCGAGGTGCCCGGCGGCGAGAAGATCCGCCAGACGCTGGAGGACGCCCGTGCCATCGTCGAGGGCCGCCCCATCGGCCAGTTGCAGGCCATCCTCAACGAGATGCGCGCGCGCTTCGCCGACCGCGACGCGGGCGGCCGCGGCCTGCAGACCTTCGACCTGCGCACCACCATCCACGCCGTCACGGCCGTGGAAAGCGCGCTGCTGGACCTGCAGGGCCAGCACCTGGGCGTGCCGGTGGCGGCCCTGCTCGGCGAGGGCCAGCAACGCGAGCGCGTGCAGATGCTGGGCTACCTGTTCTTCGTCGGCGACCGCACCAAGACCGACCTGCCGTATGCCGATGGGGCTAGCGAGCCCGAGGCCGCCGACGACTGGCTGCGCCTGCGCCACGAGGCCGCGATGACGCCCGAGGCCGTGGTGCGCCTGGCCGAGGCGGCCCAGGCCCGCTACGGCTTCCAGGACTTCAAGCTCAAGGGCGGCGTGCTGCGCGGCGAGGAAGAGGTTGAGGCCATCCGCGCGCTGCACGCGCGCTTTCCCGAGGCGCGCGTCACGCTCGACCCCAACGGCGGCTGGCTGCTCAGGGACGCAATCCGCCTGATGCGCGACATGCACGGCGTGATCGCCTACGCCGAGGACCCCTGCGGCGCCGAGGAGGGCTTCTCCGGCCGCGAGGTGATGGCCGAGTTCCGCCGCGCCACGGGCTTGCCGACCGCGACCAACATGATCGCCACCGACTGGCGGCAGATGGCCCATGCGCTGTCGCTGCAGGCGGTGGACATCCCGCTGGCCGACCCGCATTTCTGGACCATGGCCGGCTCGGTCCGCGTGGCCCAGACCTGCCGCGACTGGGGCCTGACCTGGGGCTCGCACTCCAACAACCATTTCGACATCTCGCTGGCCATGTTCACCCATGTGGGCGCGGCCGCGCCGGGCAAGGTGACGGCGATCGACACCCACTGGATCTGGCAGGACGGCCAGCGCCTGACCCGCGAGCCGCTGCAGATCAAGGGCGGCTATGTCGACGTTCCGAACAAGCCGGGCCTGGGCGTGGAGCTGGACATGGCCGAAGTCGAGAAGGCCCACCAGCTCTACCTGCAGCATGGCCTGGGGGCGCGCGACGACGCCATCGCCATGCAGTACCTGATCCCGGGCTGGCGCTTCGACAACAAGCGGCCCTGCCTGGTGCGCTGAGCCGGGACCATAATGGTCGGCGTCCGAACCGGAGCCGACCCATGGCCGAGACCGACGCCCCCTCCATCCTCAGCATCACCACCACCGTGCCCGAGCGCGAGCAGGGGCTGGCGCTGGCCCGCGCGGCGCTGACCGCGCGCCTGGCGGCCTGCGTGCAGGTCGACGCGCAGCCCATCACCTCGGTCTACCGCTGGCAGGGCCGCGTCTGCGAGGAGGCCGAGTGGCGCGTCACCTTCAAGACCGCGCCGGGCTGCGAGCCGGCCCTGCACGAGATGGTCGCGGCGCAGCACCCCTACGCGCTGCCGCAGTGGCTGCTGAGCCCGTTGCAGGCTTCGCGCGCCTACGCCGACTGGGTGCGCGCGGAAACGGTGGGCTGAGGCTCGCTCAGCCCACCACCAGTCGCTTCTCGCCCGCGGGCAGCACCTCGCCGACCACGGCCGCGCGCTCGAAGCCGTGGCGCTGGAACACCGCGAGCACCTGGTCCACGCTGTCCGCGTCACAGGAGACCAGCAGGCCACCGCTGGTCTGGGGGTCACTCAGGAGGGCCTGGTCGGCCGGGTCGAAGCCGGCGGGCAGCTGCACCTCGGCGCCGTAGCCGGCCCAGTTGCGACCCGAGGCGCCGGTCACCATGCCCTGGGCGGCCAGCTCGCGCACGCCGGCCAGCAGCGGCACCCGGGCCCAGTCCAGGCGCACCGTGCACTGGGCGCCGCGCGCCAGCTCCAGCGCATGGCCGGCCAGGCCGAAGCCGGTCACGTCGGTCAGGGCATGCACGCCGGGCAGGGCGGCGAGCTCGGGGCCCGGGGTGTTGAGCTTGGTGGTGTTGGCGATCATCTGCGCATAGCCCTCGGCGGGCAGCGCGTCCTTCTTGAGCGCGGCCGAGAGCACGCCCACGCCCAGCGGCTTGCCCAGCACCAGGCGGTCGCCGGGCCGCGCGTCGGCGTTGCGCTTGACGCGCTTGGGATGCACCAGGCCCAGCGCCACCAGGCCGTAGATGGGCTCGACCGAGTCGATGGTGTGGCCGCCCGCGATCGGGATGCCGGCCGTGCGGCAGACCGAGGCGCCGCCTTCGAGGATCCTGCCTATGGTCTCGGTGGACAGCACGTTGATCGGCATGCCGACCAGGGCCAGCGCCATGATCGGCTGGCCGCCCATGGCGTAGACGTCGGAGATGGCGTTGGTCGCGGCGATGCGGCCGAAGTCGAACGGGTCGTCGACGATGGGCATGAAGAAGTCGGTGGTGGCGATCAGCGCCTGCTCGTCGTTGAGCTGGTAGACGGCCGCGTCGTCCGCGGTCTCGATGCCGACCAGCAGCTCCTTGGGGATGGGCATCTGGGTCGTGCCCTTGAGGATCTCGGACAGCACGCCGGGGGCGATCTTGCAGCCGCAGCCGCCGCCGTGCGAGAGCGAGGTCAGGCGCGGCTGGGCGGCGGCGAGGGGCGAGGCAGGGGTGGTCATGGCATCTCCAGCAAGTCTTGAACCAGTTGGCGCAGGGCGGCCTGCTCGGCGGCGGGGTCGAACAGGGGGGCGCGAAGCTGGCATTGTGCGCGAAGCCGGCCCAGCAGGTCGTCCCCAGGGTTGGCCGGGTGTTGCAGGCCGGCGCGGCAGCGCCTGAGCAGGGCCGCCAGGGCGCGCGCGTCGCCATGCTCGAAATAGCCCTCGTAATCCTCGCCCAGCATGCCCACGTTGCCCGGCACGCGCGAGGCCAGCACCGGCGTGCCGCTGGCCACGGCCTCCATCACCACATGGGCGCCGCCCTCCATGCGGCTGGCGTGCACCAGCACATGGGCGCGCTGTATGCGCCGGCGCACGGTCTCGTGCGGCAGCCCGCCTAGCCAGTGGTAGCCCGGGCATTCCCCGGCCGCGAGGCAGGCCTGGGCGCCCAGCGCCGTGTCCAGCGCCTCGCCCACATGGTCGATCCGGATGTCGGTCTCGTCGCGCAGCAGGTGGGCCGCCTGGAACAGGGTCTGCGGCGACTTCTCCTCGCGCAGGTGGCCCACCATCACGGCGCGCAGGTGCTGGCCGGTCTTGGGCAGGGCCTGGCGCGCCGTGGTCGACTGGAAGATCACGCGTGCCTTGGGGCGCAGCGCCTCTGGCAGGGCCTCGGGCCCGCGCTCCTGCAGCACCACCAGGCGCTGCGCCAGCGCCAGCGATTGCTGGGCCTCGGCGTCGGTCTGGATATCGCGGTACAGGTCGGTGCCGGTCAGCACCACGGCCAGGCCGCGGCCGCGATGGGCGCGCGCCCAGTCGGCGATGGAGAGGGCCGAGCGGCGCGCGTGCAGCGCCAGCATCACCGCATCCGGCCCGGTGCCGGGGTCGTGGTGCCATTCGCGGACGATGCGGGTAGGATAGAGCGGCGACAGCATGCGCTGCCAACGCCAGGCGGTCTGCCAGTTGCCGTTGTTGGCATTGGCGAGCGCCGGGCTGACGATGACCACCGATGTCTTCTTCTGCATGACGGGTTTATAACGCCATGAGGCCGTCGCTTCCCACCACCAGCCCTGCCGAGGCCGCGCGCCGCGCCGGCCGCATCGATCTGGCGCAGGCGCTGCGCGAGACCCGCGCGCGCAGCTTGGCGCTGTTCGCGGCCTACGAGTCGGCGCTGGCCGCCACCGGCTTCGCCGTTCCGCTGTCGCCCGAGCTCAATCCGCCGCTCTGGGAACTGGGCCACATCGCCTGGTTCCAGGAATGGTGGCTGGCGCGCAACGGCGAGCGCGGGCGCGGCGTGGCCTGCGACCCCGACATCCCCCGCCCGTCCTCGCGCCTGGCCGGTGCCGACGCGCTCTACCACTCCGGCCAGGTGCCGCACGACAGCCGCTGGCAGCTGCCGCTGCCGGGCGCCGCGGCCACGCGCGCCTACCTGCAGGCCGTGCAGGAGCAGACCCTGGCCCTGCTGGCCGAGAGTGCCGAGGACGACGCCTCGCTCTATTTCTTGCGCCTGGCCTTGTTCCACGAGGACATGCACGCCGAGGCCGCGGTCTACATGGCGCAGGCCCTGGGCCTGGCGCTGCCGGGCGAGGCGGCGTTTCCCGGCAGGTCCCTGGGCGACGCGATGGGGACCGGCGTGCTGCGGCTGCCGGCCCAGGCCTGGACCCTGGGCAGCGCGCCGGGGCAGGGCTTCGCCTTCGACAACGAGCACGGCACGCAGCCGGTGGAACTGGCCGCGTTCGAGATCGATGCCGCGCCAGTCGACTGGGCGCGCTACCTGCCCTTCGTCGAGGCCGGCGGCTATGCCGATGCGCGCTGGTGGTCGCCCGAGGGCTGGCAATGGCTGCAGCAGTCCGGCCTGACCGCGCCGCGCTACCTGCGCCGCGAAGGCGGCAGTTGGCAGCGCCAGGTCTTCGGCCGCTGGCAGCCGCTGGCCCCGGCGGACCCGGCCTGCCACCTGAGCTGGCACGAGGCCCAGGCCTGGTGCCGCTGGGCCGGCCGCCGCTTGCCCAGCGAGGCCGAATGGGAATGCGCGGCCGTCACGCAGCCGGGTTTGGCCTGGGGCAGGGTCTGGGAATGGACCGCGAGCCCCTTCGAGGCCTTCCCGGGCTTCACGCCCCATCCCTACCGCGACTACTCGGCGCCCTGGTTCGGCACGCGCCCCGTGCTGCGCGGCGCGAGCCGCGCCACCGCGCCGCGCATGGCGCACCCCAAGTACCGCAACTTCTTCACGCCCGAGCGCAACGACATCTTTGCGGGGTTTCGCAGCTGCGCGCCGGGTTGACGAGCGGCTGGGGGCTGGGGTCTTCGGCTGCCGCTGGCTGCCGTCGGGCCTCACGGGTTGCGGATGGCAGGCCTTTGCCCGACCGTGGCCGTTGGTGGCTTGCGTGCCCGATGCAGCCGCTCGCGCTCGTGAAGACCGGTCGTCCGGGGACTGATGGGGACGGCCAGAAGCGATACCCGCTCATATGCAGGGAAGCTGCCGTTCAATGTCCGCTTCAGGAACGGTCGGTAACATTTCAAGCCTGCCGGAGGTCGTCGAATGCACGCGCCAAACGTTGAACAAGGAGTCCGCTCGAGTCGGGCTTTACGCGAGGGCACCATGCAATCGAACATGCAATACGAACCGCGGCCGCGTCGCACCAAGCACAGTCCAAGGGTGGCTCGCTTTCTATTCGCTGCGGCTCTCGTCTTGACGGCCGGCTTCGCAGCGCCACGCACCAGCGTCGCGGCCGAGTTCAGGGTTTCAGGCAGCGGCAGCTTCAAGCCGCCGTCGGCCGCGCAGCTCGCAGCCCTACCCGCCGACCTGGGATTTTCTCGAGCTGATCTCGCATCTGGCAGCTGGTCGTTTTCAGTGCGTTATGACGACAGCATCCGCGACGGGGACCCCGACCCCTATATGGGGCGTTATGCCGGAGCGGTCCGCGCGTTTCGCGTAGCGGTTGGCAGCACCACCATCGATTTGCCCATTGATCAAGCGGAAATTGTCGTCAGTGACGGCGGGGGCAGTTTCCCAAACCGCGAGTCGATTCGGCTGCAGGCCAAGGCCTTGAGCGCCTCTGGCCTTCTGCGTCTTAGCTGGGTTCAGGTCAATCAGCAGCCGAAGGGCAATGACCTGCGCGGCTCCGCCGGGTTGCTGCCGAACGATGGCCTGCCGGCCTATGCGATGGTCGCCAACCTGGCCACCGCGAGTCCGTTCGACAGATTCCTGGAACTTCGCATCGACCGCCCCGGTGGCGAGTCGCGCCCGCTGCTCTACCTCAGTTCGTCCAAGCTTTCGGTGACAGCCGGCCCCGCCTCGGCGCCCTGAGGAGTCCGAGATGTCACACATGACCGCATTCACGCGCAGCCTTCTGCTGCGCAGCGCAGCAGCATCGATTATTTTGGGGAGCCTCGCCGCGTGCGGTGGCGGCGAATTGGCCGTGGGCGTGGTCGTTCCTGTCCAGCAGCCTGTCGTTGCGCCGCTGACGCTTGCCCTGACACGCGTTGGGCCTGAAGCCATCGCGGTGGACTGGAGTGACGATCCCCTTGTCGCCCGGTTCGTGGTTCTTCGCGATGGCGTCTCCCTGGCGACGGTCACCACCACGAGCCTGATCGATGCCTCGGTCTTCATCAACGAGACCTATTGCTATCAGGTGCAGGGCTTCGACGCGGCCTGGCTGTTGGTGGCAGCCAGCAGCATCGGGTGCGTCACGATCTTTCCCTGAGCGGGCCGCCGATGCGATCATCACGACCGCGTCGCGGAGTCAGGCGGCCCCAGGTGCCGATGTGCCGGCCTGACACGTCGGCAGCCAACCGCCTCGAAGCGGCGCCGAGCTGAAATATCCGCCTACTCGACCGCCATCTTCCGCGTCTCCCGTACCCTCTCCTGGGCATCGTAATAGATCACGACCCGGGAAGTCGACTCGTACGAGGCGACGGCTTCAATCGGGGTGCCCACGAGTTCCCATAGCCCCAAGGTGAAGACATCCATCGTCACATGGCCCAAGGCCCGCCCAATGCTGCGGGAATTGCCCTTCACCACCACGTAGCTATCCACGTAGTGGCCTTCGGCGTTCTTGGTGGTGGTTTCGGGCTGCCCAAGCTTTTCGATGACCGCGACGCGCGGCGCGCCGGCGAAGAGAATGGAGGTGTCCTTCTGACTGTTGCCGCTCAATGCCATGCCGACGGAACAGCCTGCCAGGAGCAATACAAACATGAGGGCGATGGCTCGCCGGTAGAGTTTCTTCATCTTCCCTGTCGTATGGGTTGTCTACGTTGGACGATACCACCAATGTGCAGACAAGGGCTCCTGGCCGCCGACGCGGGGGATGAATGAGTCGTGGCGACCCGATGCTGCCGCCCGGACTCGACAAGACCGGCCGTCTGCGAACTGGGGGTGACGGCCAGGAACGGTCCTTCGAGTTCGCGGCCGGACTGACTGCCCCAGGCTGGCTGCTGCCGCTCAGGTCTTGGCGCCGAATGTCAGCTGCGCCCAAGACCTGACATTGAAAGTCCCGCGGTGCGGCTGTCGGCTAAGCTCCGGTACCTGACCTTCATCGGCTGCCGGGCGGACGCGCGTTCGTCGGACCTCAACGAGATTGGCCAGTGACTGCTCCCGCCGCGGGCGAACGGAACTCCCGACCCGAAGCAGCCGTATGCCTGCGCACCTAGAGTTGTTCGCCGGTGATCTCCCGACGCAGCATCTGCCGGCTAGCTGTACCAAGACACGCCGCGGGCCGTGCAGGACAAGACTTTTAGTTGACAAAAGTTGACGATCTGCGTAGTATCGGACGCCTAATGTTGAATGCACCACTCGTCGATGAGGCCATGGTTCGCCTCGGCCTTAACCAAGCTGCGCTGGCCGATGCCTGCGGTGTGAGCCGTGAAGCTGTATCCAAGTGGTTCGCCGGCGACTCGATACCGCGTCCCGCCAAGGTTCGGGCGCTGGCGGCGGCTCTTGGTTTGTCTATCGACAAGCTCGTTGTCCGTGAGGGGGCAGAGCCGGTAGTTGCGTACCGGACTCATCTCAGGGAGCCTCTAACCGGAAAGGCGAAGGCGAAGGCTCAGGAGATGGGCAGGCACTTCAGGCAACTACAGCCTTTTGTCGAAGGTTCTCGGTTGTTTTCGCAGAGGTTTCTAAAAGAGCCTGCCGTGGACGACGGTTATGTGCATCGTGCGGTTAACACTCTGCGTACGTCACTGAATCTAGGTCCCGCTGAGTCGCCCAGCATGGAGCAACTCATCGAGCTGATCATTGACACCGGCGCATTCATCGTGCCGGTTATCTGGGGAAAAGAAAAGGTCGGGCACGAGAACGCGCTTACGGTGTATTTGCCCGAGTCGCAGTCGACTTGGGTGGTCCTGAGCCTTAGCGCTGGTCAGGACGACTTCAAGTATTGGTTGGCCCACGAGCTTGGCCATTGCCTATCCTTGCATAAGTTGGCTGATGATGCGGGTGAACAGTTCGCGGAACGCTTTGCGCAGTTGTTCGTGTTTCCGGATGCGCTCGCTGAACAATGTCTAGCCGCGATGCGATCCTCTACCAATCCTTTGGAGGAGGCGAGCTACTTTGCCGGTCGCCACGGCGTTTCCGTTGTCACAGCGGTGAAGTCGGCCGATCGCATTGCCGCCGACCGAGGGGAAGCGCTCACAGGGGTTGCGACCGAATCGTTCTACGAAGAGTGGAACCGCAATCGGCCCAATCGACCAACTGTTGCTGCGCAGCTCTTCGAGAGCGATGCACCGGGGGTGGAAATTTTCGTTGAGAGGGCGAGCGCCGTGTTTCGGACGGAAGTCTTTGACGCCATCGGCCGTCTGCAGAAGGCTCAGGGTGGACATTCTCCTGCCTTCGTCGGTACGCTGCTCAATGTGGACCTAAGCCAGGCTCTTGAGCTTTCCGTCTACCTGAGCAAGCGTCAAGCCTGAGCGTCGGGCGGCGCCTCGTTGAACAGGGCGCGGTATTCGGTCTGCCAGCTGCGGGGAAGCCGCTCTTCGCTCAGGATCCAACCCCGTGCGGTGGCACGGACTTTGTCCATGCTCATCTGGCCCGCATCTAGGAATAGCTTCAAGACCTGAAGGCTAGACATGATGGGGATCCGTTGATTGTTCTCGTCAGGCTCCACGAACTGAGAGAACTCGCGCAGCGGCCACTCGTCAGTTGCCAGGATGTATCCGCGATCCAGTGCGATGGCCAGCGCTTTGGCGTCCGCCATGGAGAGCTGGCGGATGTCCTCCAGATTCCTGTCCCTGCAGTAGCATTCAAGGTACTCGTCACCTTCGGCGCGGTAGTAGTCCGCATCCTCGTCGTATTGTTCGTCATCACTTTCAGCGAGCTCAAGGATGGCGGCATTCAGATCAGCCTGAACATCGGCACCGGTGAGCCAGGGGTGCCGCACCGTCAGCCCGGTGTTCGCGGTCGTTTCGTTCGCCAGTTCCTTGATGGTCATCAGCTTGTGGCCAGCGACCTCGATGCCCAGCAATGGGCGAAGGTCCGAGAAGTAAAGCCGGACGAAGCAATTGGTGTCAACGATGACGATCTTTGTACACATCCCCGGGGAAAAGTATCAGCAAAGGCGACAGTGTATGCCCCTTCCACTACCTACAAAGGGACTCTCGTTATCAATCCGCTCGCAGTCGAACCAGAAAAAGCCCGTCCCTGCTCCAGGCGACCGGCAGTTCACCAGTCGTCTCGAACGTCCCCCTTTTTCGCGCCACTGTGGAGAGCGAAGAGCAAAGCGTATGCGCTTTTTTAGAAAATTGAGTCGAGGACGTCTAACTGGCGCAGTCGAATCGTCATTGCTTGCTCACTGACACCAAATTCTGCTGCTAGTGCTGCGACGTCAAGTTCGTCCCAGAACTCTCGACCAACTGTCTTGGAAAGAAGCAACTCTCTCGGCATCAATAGAGCGGACGCAAACTGATTTGCTTCCTTCTCTTCGGCTGGAGTAGTTGTGGAGCCAGGTTCTTCATAGACACCAGAAGCTGCGGAGCCTCTGCGCTGATACGCGCGCAAATGTGTGTCTATGAACAGCCTGTCGCCAGAGTTGTGATGCAGTACTAGATGCCCCAGCTCGTGCGCTATGGTGAATCTCTGACGATTGGGATGGTGGGCTTTATTCACCATGATGTGGCGCTCATCTCCTCGTATGAGGAGAACACCAGAGACCATGTCTTCAAAAGTCTGCTGATGTATTTCTGCCTTCAAGAACGTCGCAATCCTGTGCAGAGGGATTGGAGTTTTGAGAACGCCTACGCTGTGAAGCAGGTCACTCGCGGAGCGTTCGATTTCTTCGTTTCGCATCAGGAGCTCCTAAGTCGTTCCAACACAGCTTGTTTGACAAGTGGAGTCATTTCCACAGTGTTGCTCGCGAAGGAGAACTCCTCCAATGTTGCTTCGGCTTCGGCCTGAACTTCGGCGATACGAGGCATGACATCAAAAATCGGGGCTCGCAGAGCCTCGCAAATTCGATAGAGAACGTGCAGCGGCACCTTCTGGTTCCCACGTTCAATGTTTGTGATGGAGGTCCGTTCTAGGCCAACCATCTCCGCCAATTCAGCTTGCGTTAAGCGCGCTCGACTGCCTGTTTGTGCCTCACGCAACTGGCGAATCTTCTGACCGACCTCCTTGAACAGGCGTCGTTCATCAATCATGTAGTACGTCTCCCGATACCTACCTTCATCCTAGTCCCGACCTTGCTATATGTCAAGGATGTTGACATAAGGCCATGCATCTTACATTAGTCAGTATAATTGACATTGTGTTTAATGTTGACATTCCGGCTGGATTGTCGTTAAATCCTTCTACTTGCCCAACGGATGGGCTGGGAGCTTGAGATGAGCAACGACAACAAGCCGTCGAAAACCTACTTCTTCTTCGTCGGCACCACTAGGTACGAGACCGAGCTGTCGGTCGTTAGCGGCGCGTACGTCAAATCGCGCATCGCCGACCTCCCCGACAAGGCCGGTCTGGAGCTGGAGGGCCATGGCAACGATATCGACAAGCCGTTCGGCGATGCCGACACGGTGTCGCTCGAGCTCGGCCACGGCGAAGGCCCGCGCCGTTTCAACATCGTGCCGCCTGCCAACTTCGGCTGAGGTGTCGCCATGGGGCCGCTTGAGACTCAGCTGCAGCGCCTGAAGGAGCGCTACGCGGATGCGACCTGGGAGGACAGGGGGCACCTGGGGTTGTTCGTAACCATCCCCAACTTCAGCCTGCCGCCGGGCTGGAACAAACCCGTGGCCCAAGTGAAATTCCTGGTCCCGCAGGGCTTCCCGTATTCGCCGCCTGACTGCTTCTGGGCAGATGGCGACCTTCGGGTCCAAGGTCGTCCGGAGATGCCCCACGCGACCCAGAACAACGCGATGGTTCCTGAGATGGCTGGCTGGGTGTGGTTCTCGTGGCACCTGGCGCAGTGGAATCCCAACCGGGACGACTTGCTCAGCTGGGTGGCCTGTATTCGCGACCGCTTCTTGAGGGTCCAGTGACGATGCTTCGGCTCCAACTGCCCCAAGCCCTGCAGCTGCAATCAGCTGCCTCTTCGCGCGATGTCGAGACGTGCGCTGCCGGCTTGGTTTTCCCTGCGGGAACCCGCGACGGCGAGCCGGTCTTTACCGTCCGGCAGCTCCGTGAAGTCCAACCTGAGGCCTACGACGAGCGCACCGCGCGTGCGGCTTCACTGAAGCCGGCTTTCTGCACCGAAATTGCCAACGCTGCAAAGCTGGCCGGTGCCGGTGTGCTGTTGGCGCACACGCACGTGGGAGAGCGCCCCCTCGAGGAGTTTTCCGGGACGGACGACGACGGCGAAGTGCCGCTTGCGGAGTACTTCGGCCGCCGCCTTCCGGGTGTTCCTTGCTTCACTGCAGTCTTCACCGGCCAGACGGTTCGGGCTCGGGCCCTGGGCGGCAGTGCAGTAGGCATCACCTTCGTTGGTCGCGAGTTGCTGCCGCAACATCAGCATCAGGTCGTCCAGGGCGACCGTTACCACCGCCAGGTCCTCGCGTTTGGCGAGCGCGGCCAGGCGGCTGTGTCCAGTCTCAGAGTCGCTGTAGTGGGTCTCGGGGGAACAGGTTCGGTCGTGGCGTCACAGCTCGCCCACCTCGGAGTGCGCAGCATGCTGCTCATTGACCCGGACACGGTGGAGGCCACAAACCTCAATCGCCTGGTCGGCGCAACTCCTGGTGACGTTGGCGCTGCCAAAGTTAATGTGGCTGCGCGTCAGGTGAAGGCCATTAGCTCGGACGTTGAAGTCGTCGCCTTGCAAGGCGACGTGGCGAACGACGAGGTAGCACGCGCACTGCTGGAGACGGACTTCATCTTCGGGTGTACCGATTCGATGGCGAGCCGTGCCGTCTTGAACCAGCTGGCCTACCAATTCCTCATTCCCTGCATCGACATGGGCGTGGGCATCCATGTCGTCGATGGCGACGTGCGGTTCATCGCAGGTCGAGTCCAGATGCTCAGTCCTGGGCTTGCGTGTCTGGTGTGCACCGACAAGCTTGACTTCGAGCAGGTCCGGCGGGAAATGATGACTGAAGCGCAGCGCAAGGCGGACCCTTACATTCAGGGCGAAGCGGTGCCGCAGCCGGCCGTGATTTCCCTGAATTCCACGGTCTCATCTGCTGCAGTGACGATGTTCCTGGCGGCGGTCGCTGGCGTGCCGTCCGCCGCACGGATGCTTACCTACGACGGCAAACTGGGCACGATGCGCGCGGTTGGCATGGACCCGCGAGCGGGCTGCGTTGCGTGCGCGGAAGAAGGTGGGCTGGGCCGCGGCGATAGGTGGCTCTTGCCAACGCGCAGAGGCTCCTAGCGATGCAGCGGCCGCAGCTTTACTGGTTCGGAAAGGCCCCGGACGAGCAGCAGGTGGCGCTGGTGCAGGAGCACAAGCTCGAACTGCGAGTTCACGCAAATGGCCAACCGCCCGATTTTCAGCACGCGTGTGCGGCGCTCTTCTGGGCCACGGAAGGGCACTTTGCGCCAGCAGCTGTGTGCCTGCGGGACCATGTCAAGAACGCCTTGGATGATGGCGTCTACGTTGTTGCCGTCGTGTCCGCAGCCGAAGATGATGAGCGCCTGAAAAACGTTTCCAAGCTGTTCGATGGCGTCGACCCTTCAAATGCGCGCAAGTCTCACCATCGGGTGTTGTCCGCGCCCGTCGACCTTCACCAGCTGCTGCATCAGGTCCTGGTGCACGCACCCGGGGTGGCGAGGAACACAGCTTTGACCATCGCCGGTGACGTGCAGGTCCCCAAAGAGGGCAGGTTCTTGCTGCAGCGTGCGTTTCATGACTGCACCTCGGTCTCCCTGGAGCCCATCGCCCCAGGTTTCTCCGGCGCGGACACGTTCATCGTCAAGGCAACGTTGAAGGATTCGTTCGCAGGGCCCGAGCCGCGCCCGTTCTTCGCGAAGGTCGGCGGCTCAGCCGAGCTCCAGAAGGAGATGCAGGCTTTCAGCAGTTTTGCCGAGCATCATGTGCCTTGGTACCTGCGGCCGAACTTCGTTGCCGAGCGGACCACTTACGGGGTCGAACACGGGATTCTCGTCGGCACGTTCGTGCAGAACTCGTGTTCTCTCGCAGAAGCAGTTCGCACGCCGAACGGTGCGCGCCACATCAAGAGCTTGTTCGAAGAAACCCTGGCGGGTTTGCGGCAGCAAAAGCGAGCGACGGCGACTGCTTCAGAGCAAAGGTCGGTCGTGAGTGCCCTGAAGGATTTCTGCAAGCGCGAAAAGGTGCCGCCGCAGCGGTGGAAGGATGCCACCGCCAAGTTCGGCGGGGAGCTCGTGGACGCGGATACGCTTTGGTGGAGGCTGTTGGACCTTCCCAAGCGGGAGTGGCGCTGCTCCGCCATTCACGGCGACCTGCACGGGGAGAACGTGCGGGTGCGCAAGGAAGACGCAATCGTCATTGACTTTGCGCACGCCTCTACCGGGCCAGCCTGTGCAGATTTGGCTCACCTCGAGGTCTCATTGGTCTTCGACACGAGCAAGGGCGACCAGCAGGGCGACGATTGGCGACGCGTGGTCGACGGCTTGTACGAGTCCGACGCCATCTCGGCTAGCCTGACCCCTGGCGCCCCTGTACAGGGAAGCACGTGGATTCACGAGGCGGTTGCCGAAATCCGCGCCCTTGTGCCTGCATCGGTCGTGGATGCAGATGAGTACAAGCGGGTTTTGGCCGTGTACCTGCTGCGTCAGGCCAGCTATCCGGCCAGCAAGAAGTTTCCGGAGCACGATGAGTACCGGCGGACGTTCGCGTACTGGCTTGCGTGCCGGCTCACCGAGAGTCTGCAAGCCGAGGCTTCGTCTACAGTGGCGGTGCAATGAGTAAGCGAGCAGACCGGCTCACCTTCAAGGGTGAGGTCACCCACCGCCACGAGGCCGACGAACTCCTGGGCAAGCCAGGTGAGGCCGCCCTCGTGCGGCGCGGCGTGCTTCGTTCCATGGTCATGGCCTGCCCCGATGGTTGCGGCGAGATGCTGACCATCAACTTGGACGGCCGCGCGGGCAAGGCCTGGCGTTTCTACGCCCACGGTAACGACCTGTCGCTCTTCCCCTCGGTGTGGAGGGACAGCGGATGCGAAAGTCACTTCATCCTGTGGCGCTCGCGCATCTACTGGTGCGATTGGGGTGACGAGCTCGAGGTGCCCATGGTCGAAGTTGTAGCCAAGGTGCACGAAGCGCTGGGTCCGCAGCTCGAAAGCTACACGAGCATCGCCGAGCGGCTCGAGTTAGTCCCTTGGGCAGTGCTCTCTGCTTGCGGCAAGCTGCGGCGAGAAGGTCTCGCCGTCGAGGGCAAGGACAAGCTACGCGCCCACTTTATGAAAGCGCCGGGTCGCGGATAGCGCTCCTACGCGCCGAAGTGCTCATGGGCACTTACGCGTTACGGCATTCACATGCAGGAGTCACCTATAGCTTCGACGGACCGATGACGCGGGGCCGCGTCAACCGTGTCCGCGTATGTCAGCAGTTCACGCCAGACAAGACGTTGACTTGACCAGCACCGGCGCGTGGCGATGACTGGTATGTGGCCGAGACCGTGAATTCGGTTGGCGGCTGCCACCGGCAGCAACCGCTGCAAAGCTGACCTCTACCCGAGTGAGCCGAAAGACCGCATCGGGCACGTCTCGCGCTTTGACGGTTCGCTCTTCGCCGCAACGTTGTCCGTCGCTTCATGGCCGTCACTTCCAGTTCGCGGACGGCCGATCTTTTCGAGTGCGGGCGGCAGCAACGGGTCATGCTGCGCATCGACAGTCGGGTCTGCGGCACGAGATCGGCCGTCGTCTCCTTGCATGCCGGTGTTAGTGAGCGCGAGCGTCAGGTCTCATCCGGCCGGTGTGGCGACGAGCCATGAGCTTGCCCGTCGCGGCCGCGGATCGGCAAGGCCCACGCGCAGCGCCGCTGATCCAGATCAACGGCGGCGCGGGTGCGATGGATTGCCGCTCAGGCTCTCAGCCCAGCCAGCCCTTGATGCGGCCGGCCAGGGCCTCGCGGCTGATGCCGTAGCGCTCGTGCAGGGTCGGCAGGGCGCCTGCATCGAGGAAGGCGTCGGGCAGGCCCGCCAGCTGGAAGCCCGCGGGGTGGACCCGGTGGCGCAGCAGCGCGCTCGCGACCGCCTCTCCCAGACCGCCGATCACCGAGTGGTTCTCGGCGACCACGACGAGGCGCGCCTTGCGGCCCACCTCCTCGACGATGCGGGCCTCGTCCAGCGGCTTGATGGTCGGGCAGTGCAGTACCGCGACGCCCAGCCCGTCGGCCTGCAGCGTCTGGGCGACCTCGAGCGAGCGCATGGTCATGAAGCCGCTGGAGATGATCAGCACGTCAGCGCCGTCGCGCAGCAGCTTGGCCTTGCCCAGCTCGAAGCGGTAGTCGTATTCGTCGAGCACCAGCGGCACGTTGCCGCGCAGCAAGCGCATGTAGACCGGGCCCTGGTGGGCGGCGATCTGCGGCACGGCCTGCCCGATGTCCAGCGCGTCGCAGGGGTCGACGATGGTCAGGCCGGGGATGGCGCGCATCATCGCCAGGTCTTCGGTGGCCTGGTGGCTGGGGCCGTAGCCGGTCGTCAGCCCGGGCAGGGCGCAGCACAGCTTGACGTTGAGGTTTTCCTCGGCGATGACCTGGTGGATGAAGTCGTAGGCTCGGCGGGTGCCGAACACGGCATAGGTGGTGGCAAACGGCACCAGGCCCACCTTGGCCATGCCGCCCGCCGCCCCCATGAGCAGCTGCTCGGCCATGCCCATCTGGAAGAAGCGCTCGGGGTGGGCCTGTGCGAACAGGTGCAGGTCGGTGTACTTGGCCAGGTCCGCCGTCATGCCCACCACTTCGGGGTGGCTGGCGGCATATTCGGTCAGGGCCTTGCCAAAGGGCGCGGCCTTCACCCGCTGCCCTTCGGCCGCGATCGAGGCGATCATGGCCGAGGTGGTCAGGCGGGGTTTCTTTTCGGTCACGGCATTCATGCTCTTGCTCCTGGGCGTCAGGGACGGTTGGCGTCCAGCCAGTCGAGGGCCTGCTGCCACTCCGGCTGATCGACGCGAATGAAGTGGTTCTTCTCGCGGGCCTCGAGGAAGGGCACGCCCTTGCCCATCAGGGTGTCGCACAGGATCACGCGCGGCTTGGCATCGGGCAGCTGGCGCGCCGTGTCGAAGGCGCGCAGCACGGCGGGCAGGTGGTTGCCGTCCACGCGCTGCACATGCCAGCCGAACGAGGCCCATTTGTCGGCCAGGGGCTCGAAACCCAGCACCTTGGACGAGGGCCCGTCGGCCTGCTGGTTGTTGACGTCCACGATGCAGATGAGATTGGACAGACCGTGGTGGCTCGCGGCCATGGCCGCCTCCCAGGTGGAGCCCTCGTCCAGCTCGCCATCGGACATGGAGTTGTAGACGAAGGCCGGGTTGCCGCGCGTGCGCAGGCCCAGCGCCATGCCGACGCCGATGGGCAGGCCCTGGCCCAGCGAGCCGCCGGACATCTCCATGCCCGGGGTGTAGGTCGCCATGCCCGACATGGGCAGGCGGCTGTCGTCGCTGCCATAGGTCTCGAGCTCGGACTCGGGAACGATGCCCGCCTCGATCAGGGCCGCGTAGAACGCGATGGCATAGTGGCCGTGCGAGAGCAGGAAGCGGTCACGGCCGTCCCACTGCGGGTCATCGGGCCGGAAGCTGAGCGCGTGGCCATAGGCCACGGCCAGCACATCGGCGTAGCCCAGGGCCTGGCCGACATAGCCCTGGCCCTGCACCTCGCCCATGCGCACCGCATAGCGGCGGATGCGCCAGGCGCAGTGCGCGATCTCGGACAGTTTGTCCTGTTGGTTCGTCATGGATAGCTCCGGAACATGCATCACTTGAAGATCAATGCGGGGAAATAGGACACCAGCAGCAGAACGCCGAAGGCCACCAGGTAGAACGGCCCCAGCTCGCGCACCGTCTCACCCACCTTGACCTTGGCCACCGCGCTGGTGATGAACAGCGTGGTGCCCACCGGCGGGGTGTACAGGCCGATCGCCAGGTTCACGGTCATCATGATCCCCAGTTGCACCAGGTCCATGCCGATCGCATTGGCCAGCGGCACGAACACCGGCGTCAGCAGCAGCACGGCGGCCGGCAGGTCGATGAACATGCCGCAGACCAGCATCAAAAGGTTCATCAGCAGGATCACGCTCCAGCCACTGGAGAGATGGGCCTGGGCCCAGCCCACCACGCCATCGGGCATGCGGTCGAAGGTCAGCAGCCAGCCGATCGCGGCCGACGCCATGATCACCAGCAGCACCACCCCCGTGGCCAGGCCGGCCTCGACGACGCAGGCATGCAGGCGCTTGAAGCCCAGGTCGCGGTAAATGACGGCGGACACCACGCCGGCATACAGCGTGGACAGCACGCTGACCTCGGTCGGCGTGGCAATGCCGAAGCGCAGGAACACCACGATCAGCACGGGCAGCACGAGCGCCGGCGAGGCGTAGAGGAGTTGGCCTCGAAACACCGTCCAGTCCAGCTTGCGCATTTCGCGCGGGAAGTTGCGGCGCCTGCCGACCCACCAGCACACGGCCATGAAGCCGACGCACATCAGCAGGCCCGGCAGGATGCCCGCGACGAACAGGGCCGCAACCGAGGTGTTGCTCGACAAGGCGAACAGGATCATCGGGATCGAGGGCGGGATCAGGATGTCGATCGTCGCTGCCGCCGCCAGCGTGGCCGCCGAGAACGCTGGCGGGTAGCCCAGGCGCTTCTGCCAGGGAATCAGCAGCGAACCTATGGCCGAGGCATCCGCCACCGCCGAGCCGGAGACGCCGCCGAAGATGGTGGACGACAGCACGCCCACCTGGCCGGGGCCGCCGTGGAAGCGGCCGATCAGGCTGGAGAGCACACTGATCAGGGCCTCACCCAGCCGGCCCCCCATCATCAGCGAGCCGGTCAGCATGAAGAAGGGGATGGCGATCAGCGGGAAGCTCTGGACCTGGGCCACCATCTGCTGAACCAGCAGATCCAGCGGCACGCGATCCGAGGTCGCTGCGGCCGCCATGGCGGCGACCAGCAAGGCATGCGCGATCGGCACGGCGATCACCGCGGCACCGAGAAAAACGAAGAGGATCAGGGCAGTCATGTCGGTCCTTCTTTCACCAGTGAGCCTCGGGGACGCCCACGGCCGCTGATACCTGAGGTCCTTCGCGCCAGGCATTCCAGGCCGAAATCAAAGCCAGCAGGGACAGCATCAGCATGCCGCTCATGACGCAGGCGTAGGTCACCGAGCCCGGAATCTGCAGAATGGGCGACTTCTCGTCGTGCACGATCTCGAGCATGCGGTAGGTGGCCAGCGCCAAGGTGGCGTACAGGCCGCAGACCATCAGCCATCCCAGCACGGCCAGTCCCTGGCGCAAGTGGCCAGGCAGCTTTTCGACCAGGAAGGTGGTGGTGATATGTGCTCCGCGCTGCGCCGCCAGCACCACGCCGGCGGTCACGAGCCAGGGGAAGAGCAATTCAGGGACTTCGTTGGCCCACTGCAGGCTGGAGCCCGTGGCGTAACGCAACACGGTGTTGGCCGCCAGGATCAGGAAAATCACCAAAGTGCTGACCCACAGCAGCGCCTGGCATACGGCCGTGATGGCCCGCTCAAGATAATTCATGGATGGCTCCCGCCCGCACGCTCGACACGTGCGGGCCAGGGTTGATCAAAACGTTCAGCGTGCGGCGGCGATCACCTTCTTGAGGAAGGGACCGATAGGCGAAGCCAGCCACTTTTCATCCACGTTGGCCGTGGCCTTGGCAAACGGGGCCTTGTCGACAGCGTTGATCTGCACGCCCTTGGCCTTGAGTTCGGCCAGCAGCTTGTCGTCGCTCTCCTTGGACAGCTTGCGCTGCAACTGGGTGGCTTCGGCCGCGGCCTCCTGCAGGACCTTGCGATCCGCTTCGCCCAGGCGGTCCCAGACGCGCTTGCTCATGAGCAGCGGTGTCATCTCGTACTTGTGGCCGGTCAGCGAGATGTACTTGTTCACCTCGTAGAGCTTGCTGGCGTGGATGTTCATCAGCGGGTTTTCCTGGCCATCGACCACCCCCTGCTGCAGAGCCACGTACAGCTCGGCGAACTTGATCTGCTGGGCCTCGGCGCCGAGCGCCTGCATGATGTCCACGGTCACCGCGTCGGGCGGGGTGCGCATCTTCAGGCCCTTGAGGTCCTCGGGCTTGGCCAAGGGCCGCTTGCTGTTGCTCATGTGGCGGATGCCGTTGTCCCAGTAGCCCAGCACGACGAGCCCTTTCTCTGCGGACTTGTCGGCCAGCTCCTTGCCCAGCGGGCCATCCAGCACCTTCCAGACCTGGGGCAGGTCGCTGAACAGGAACGGCATGCCGAAGGCCGCGTACTCGGGCACGGCATTGGCGATGGCCCCCTGCGAGTTGGCACTGATGTCCAGCGCGCCGGTGCGCAGGGCCGTCACCATGGCCGCGTCGTCGCCCAGCTGGGCCGAAGGCGCGACCTGGATCTCGATGCGACCGTTGGACTTGGCCTTGGCCACTTCCGCCATCTTGAGGGCCGCTTCATGGCGCGGATTGCCGGGTGCAGCCCCGTGGCCGAGGGTGAGCTTGACGGCCTGGGCCGAAGCCATCGTCGAGATGGCCAGCAGCGCCGATGCCAGGAGCGTGCGACGCAGGGTGTTGAAGCGATTCATGATCTTGTCTCCTATAGGGTCTTGGGGGGAACTTCGGCCGAGGGCGGGTTCCGTCAGTGGATCAGCATGCCGCCGTTCACATCCAGCGTGACGCCCGTGCAGTACTTGGACAGGTCGCTGGCGAGGAACACCACGCAACCGGCCACGTCGCTGGGGTCGCCGATCCGCGCCAGCGGGATGCCGTCCAGGATGGACTGGCGCTTGTCCTCGGGAATCTTGCCCTTGTTGATGTCGGTGGCGATCAGGCCCGGCGTCACGCAGTTGACCCGGATGTTGTTGCCGCCGTACTCGCGGGCCATGGCACGGGCCAGACCCAGCACGCCGGCCTTGGCCGCCGAGTAGTGCGGGCCGCCCAGGATGCCGCCGCCGCGCTGCGCGGACACCGAGGAAATGCAGACGATGGAGCCGCTGTTCTGGGCCAGCATGAGCGGCAGCACGGCCTGGGAGGCATACAGCGTGCCGCGCAGGCTGACGTCCATGATGCGGTCGTAGTCCGCGCCGCTGATCTCGAGGAACTTCACGGGCTGGGTGATGCCGGCGTTGTTGACCAGGATGTCGACGCGGCCCAGCTGGGCCTTGATCTGGGCGACAGCGGCTTCGCACGAAGCCTTGTCGGTCACGTCGGCCACCAGGCCGAGGTGCTGGGGGCCGAGCCGGGCCGCTGCCCCCTGCGGCTCCGCCACCGCGAGGTCCAGGATCACCACCGTGGCGCCCTGCTCGGCCATCATGCGGGCGGTCGCGAAACCCAGACCGTTGATACCCGCGCCGCCGGTGATGACGGCCACCTTGTCTTTCAGCAGCATGCGTGTCTCCTTTGCTTGAACTGCGTTGATGAACTTGGCGCGATTCTGGGTGGCCGCTTGGTTGAAGACAAACGATATAAACTCAAGCTCAATTCAATTTCGTTCATGCTGCATTGCAGCAATCGAAGGCCTTTCTCAAACCATGATCCCCCCCTTGAGTGCCTTGCAGGCCTTCGAGGCCGTCGCCCGGCGCAAGAGCTTTGCGCTGGCGGCCAATGAGCTGCATCTCACCCCTTCTGCGGTCAGCCACCAGGTCGCCAAGCTCGAAGCTCTGCTGGGGCTGAGGTTGTTCGAGCGGTCGGCCAGGGGGGTGGAGCTGACCCCTGCAGGGCAGAACTATCTGCAGCGTGTGGGCAGCGCGCTTGGCGCGATCAATGCGGCCACGGAGGATTTGCGTCATGGCGTGCAGGACAGCTTGTACGTGCACTGCAGTCCCAGCTTCGCCAGCCTTTGGCTGATGCCGCGCATAGCGCGTTTCGCCCAGCTTTATCCAAAGACCTCGTTGATGTTGTCGGCCTCGCATGTCCATTCCGACTTCCAGGTCGGACAGGTGGACCTGGACATCCGTTACGGCTTGCCCAACTGGCCCCACCTGGAGGTGGAACCGATCTTCACGGAAAAGGTCCTGCCGCTGGCCAGCCCCGAGTTCATCCGTACCCATGCCCTGCACGAGCCTGCCGACCTGCTGCGCGTTCCGCTCATCCAGTCCAGCGTGAACGTGGCGCAATGGCCCGAATGGTTTTCGCGCTTCGACCCGGCCAAGCGTCCTGAGCGGATGGCGCTGCGTTTCGACCGCGCCATGATGAGTCTGGATGCGGCGGTGCAGTCACTCGGCGTGGCGCTGGAAAGCGCCAGCCTGGGTCAAGCCCTGATTGCCAGCGGGCGGCTGCAGCCCGTGTTCGAGGAGCAGATGAGCCTGGAGGTGCAGGCGCACTTCCTCGTCTATCCTGCGCGCCACGCGTCACGGCCCGAGGTCCGTGGCTTCATCGACTGGCTGCGCGAAGAGGCGCAACCCGCGCGCCCGCCGCGTGCCTGACTCTGCGTCGCGGGCCAAGCACTCGAGCATGGATGAGAACGATTCATCCACCCGTGAATATTCTTCGCTTGTATTCATGTGTTGAGGCCGGAAGAATCGCGGCCAGATCCTTCATCACCCAGGAGACATGCGCTTCGCCCCTGGCGCGGCGCAACACAGAATATGAGCGCGCACCCGCTGCAACCGCTGGCCCACGCCATCCGCTTTCTCTCCATCGACGCCATCGTGCGTGCCACCGAAGGCCACCAGGGCGTGCCTCTGGGCATGGCCGACATCGCCACCGCACTCTACGCCCGGCACCTGAAATTCAATCCCGCCGACCCCGACTGGTCGGACCGCGACCGCGTGGTGCTCTCCAACGGCCACGGCTCGATGCTGCTGTACGCGCTGCTGTACCTGACGGGCTACGAGCAGATCTCGCTGGAGGAAATCCAGCGCTTTCGCGAACTGGGTTCCCGCTGCGAGGGGCATCCGGAGCGGGACACCGCTTGCGGCATCGAAGTCACCACCGGACCCTTGGGCCAGGGCGTTGCCAATGCCTTCGGCATGGCGGTCGCCGAGGCCTATTTGAATGCCCGCTTTGGCGATGGGCTGGTCAACCATCGCACCTACGCCTTCGTGGGCGACGGCTGCCTGCAGGAGGGGATTGGCCAGGAGATGATCTCGCTGGCCGGGCACCTGCGTCTGTCCAAGCTGACCCTGCTGTGGGACGACAACCGGATCACCGACGACGGCAGCACGGCGCTGTCGATCAGCGAGAACGTCGCCGAGCGCTTCCGCGTGGCCAACTGGCATGTGGAGGAGGTGGACGGTCACGACATCGAGGCGGTGTCGGCTGCCTTGGCGGCAGCGCGTGCCGACGACCGACCGTCCATGATTGCCTGCCGCACGGTGATCGGCAAAGGCATCCCCCGGCTCCAGGGGCAGCGCGGCGGCCACAGCGCCCGCCTGTTCGAAGAGGACGCCCAAGCGGCCCGCGAGCTGCTGCAATGGCCGCACGGCGCCTTTGAAATTCCCGGGGACGTGCTGGCGGCCTGGCGCGAGGCGGGCCGGCGCAGCGGCGCCGAACACGCCGCCTGGCAATCGCGTGTGGCTGCGCTGCCTGCCGTCGAACGAGCGGAGTTCGAGCGCGTGATGCGCGGAGAGCTGCCCGAGGGATGGCAACAGGTCCTGCTGGACTACAAGCAGCGCGCCATCGCTTCGCCGCAGGAAACCGGCGGCATCCTGATCTCGGCCGAGATCAACGACCTGCTGGCCCCGGTCCTGCCCGAGCGCATGGTGGGCTGCGCCGACCTGGAAGCCCCGACCAGCCACAAGCGCGGCCTGCAGGCCTTCACCGCCAGCGACCGCGCGGGCGCCTATGTGCACTGCGGCGTGCGGGAGCATGTGATGGGCGCCATGGCCAACGGCATGGCGGCGCATGGGGGCATCGTGCCGCTGAGCGTGACCTACCTGGCGTTCTCGGACTACGAGCGCCCCGCGATGCGGATGGCAGCGCTGATGGGCTTGCCGGTCAAGTTCGTTTTCAGCCACGACTCCATTGGCGTCGGCAAGAACGGCCCGACCCACCAGCCGGTGGAAATCCTGGCTTCGCTGCGCGCCATGCCGAACATGCTGGTGATGCGCCCGGCCGACGCGGTGGAAGCCGCGGAATGCTGGGAGGTCGCGATGACCCACCGCGACGGCCCCGTCAGCCTGATCTTTGCCAGGCAGAACTTGCCGCCGGTGCGCCGGGAGCACACCCGCGAGAACCTGGCGCGTCGCGGCGGATATGTCTTGCAGGAAGCCGCCTGCGGCCCTCGGCAGGTCACGCTGCTGGCCACCGGCTCCGAAGTGGCGCTGGCGCTGCAGGCGCGCCAGCAACTGGAGGCGGACAGCATCGGCACCGCGGTGGTCTCGCTGCCATGCTGGGAGCTGTTCGACGCGCAGGATGCCGCCTATCGCCGACAGGTGCTGGGCTCGGCCGTGCGAGTGGGCGTGGAAGCCGCGTGCCGCCAGGGCTGGGACGCCTACCTGGGGGCCCGCGGCGGCTTTGTCGGCATGAAGGGTTTCGGCGCCTCCGGTCCGGCCGATGCCCTGTACCGCCTGTTCGGCATCACCGCCGACGCCGTCGCCGCCGAGGCGCGCCGCCTGCTCGACTGAACGGCCGCCGCTGGGCCGGGCGATGTTTGCCGGTCTTGCCAAATTTTGCCAAAGCGCCTAGGCTTGCGCCATGAGCACGATGAACATCTCCCTGCCCGACAGCCTGAAGGCCTTCGTGGACGAGCAGGTGAGCCAGCGCGGCTACGGCACCAGCAGCGAGTACCTGCGCGAACTGATCCGCCGCGATCAGGACAGGCTGCAACTGCGTGGCCTGCTGCTGGCCGGCGCGGCGTCCGGCCCCACGGCGCCGGTGGACGAGTCCTACTTCGAGGGGCTGCGTGAGCGCGTGCGCCGGGCAGCCAAGACCCGCGCGAGGGCGTGAAGGCCAAGCCCGTCATCCCGCGCGAGCGGGCCAGCCGGGACGTCGACGAGGCCTTGGCTTACTACCTCGGTGAGGGATCCGAACAGGCGGCGCTGGGCTTCATCGACGCGCTGGCGGATGCCTACGCCCATATCGGGCGCCATCCGGCCACCGGCTCGCCGCGCCATGCGCACGAGCTGAACCTCCCCGGCCTGCGCTCGTGGCCGCTGACGCGCTACCCCTACCTGGTTTTCTATGTCGAGCGCGCCGACCACATCGATGTCTGGCGCGTGCTGCACGGACAGCGGGATATTCCGGCTTGGATGCGGGAGCCGGATACGTTGTGATGGCGGTTTCTTCGCACCCGAGCGTAACGACACTTGCTTGTTAATCCCAGAACCGAAACCCCAGCCAGGCCACGCCCGCGACCGTGGCCAGCGGCACCGCCATCACGCTGGGCACGAAGAAAAAGGCGGAGACCAGGGGACTGGCCTGCTCGATCAGCCAGCCCAGGCCGAACAGCAGGCAGCCGCTGACCAGGTAGCGCTTGATGTAGCGCGGCAGCCAGCGCGACTGGCCCTTGTTGTAGCGCCAGGCCGCCGCACGCGCGAGCAGGTCGTACTCGCTGGCATCCTTGAACAGCCAGGCGAAGAAGAAATAGCGGTACAGCAGCGCGTGGAATGGGAGTTCCATCGGCGGTCACCTCCCGCCGCCAGATTACTCCGACCGCCGCCGCGGCTCAAGCGTGTTGGCGTACAAAGGCGCAAATACCTTCAGTCGCCGGCCTGCGCCGCGAACACTGCGAACCAGCCGCGTGCGTCGGTCCAGTGCCGGGTGGCGGCAAAGCCGGCCTGGCGCAGCAGGGCGTCGAAGTCGGCGAGCACCCACTTGTAGGAGTTCTCGGTGTGGATGCGTTCGCCGGCGGCGAAGCGCCGCTCGCCGCCGGGCCAGCGCAGCGTCAGCGCCTGGCGGGTTTCGAGGTGCATCTCGATGCGCGAGGCCGCGGCGTCGAAGAAGGCCCGGTGGCGCCAGTCGGCCAGCCGGAAGTCGCTGCCGGCCAGGGCGTTGACATGCAGCAGCAGGTTCAGGTTGAAGGCGGCCGTGACGCCCAGCGCGTCGTCATAGGCCGGCTCCACGATCTCGGCCGGCTTGGCCAGGTCCACCCCGATCAGCAGGGCGCCGCCGGCGCAGGCCGCACGGGCCTGGCGCAGGAAGGCCAGTGCCGCCTCGGGGCTGAAGTTGCCTATGCTCGAGCCCGGGTAGAACAGCAGGCGCGGGCCCTCCTGTGCGGCACCGGCCTCGGGCGGCAGCGCCAGCGACTGCGAGAAGTCCATGCCCACGCCCACGATGTCGAGCGCCGGGTGCTGGCGCTGCAGGCAGCCCAGGGCGTGGCGCAGGTAGTCGACCGAGATGTCCACCGCCACGTAGCGCCGTGGGCGCAGGGCCTCGAACAGGCGCGCGGCCTTCTCGCAGTTGCCCGCGCCCAGGTCCACCAGGGTGGCGCCCGCCGGCAGGTGGTCGGCCATCGCGGCGCCGTGCGCCGCGAAGATGCCGGCCTCGGTGCGCGTGGGGTAGTACTCGGGCAGCTCGGTGATCGCGTCGAACAGGCGCGAGCCCAGCGCGTCGTAGAGGTACTTGGGCGCGATGGAGGGGCGGGGCGCCTGCAGGCCGCGCAGCAGTTCCTCGCGCACCGCCGCGCGATCCTCGTGGTAGAGCTGGACGAAGCGGGGCAGGCGCGGAGCGGGGAGGGTGTCGGCCATGGCGCGAATGTAGCAGGGCGCGACGGGGAGGGTGTGACGGTCTTGGGGTCTAATCCGGGTTGTTGCATTTAGCGGAGGTCTTTTCATGTTCAACCCGTCCGTTTCGCGCGGCACCTTCCTCAAGGCGCTGGCTGCCGCCGCGCTGCTGGCCCTGGGCGCCCAGGCCTCAGCCCAGGCCGTGTTCCGCTTCACCGCGATTCCCGACGAGTCGCCGACCGAGCTCGCGCGCAAGGCCTCGCCCCTGGTCAAGTACCTGGAGGCCCGGCTGGGCATGAAGGTCGAGTTCACCCCGGTGACCGACTACGCGGCTGCGGTGGAGGTGCTGGCCAACAAGCAGGTCGACATGGCCTGGTTCGGCGGCTTCACCTTCGTGCAGGCCCAGGTGCGCTCGGGCGGCAAGGCCCAGCCGCTGGTGCAGCGCGAGGAGGACGAGAAGTTCCGCTCGGTCTTCATCACCACCGCCCCGGAGATCAAGACCCTGGCCGACCTCAAGGGCAAGAACGTGAGCTTCGGCTCCCAATCCAGCACCTCGGGCCACCTGATGCCGCGCAGCTTCCTGCTGGAAGCCAGGATCGATCCCGACAAGGACTTCAAGCGCGTGGCCTACTCGGGCGCGCACGACGCGACCATCGCCGCCGTCGCGGCCGGCAAGGTCGATGCCGGCGCGCTCAACATCTCGGTGTGGGAGAAGTTCGTCGCCGACAAGAAGGTCGACCCGGCCAAGGTGCGCGTCTTCTACACCACGCCGCCCTATTACGACTACAACTGGACCGTGCACGCCGACATGCCGGCCGCGACCAAGGACAAGCTGGCCAAGGCCTTCCTGGACCTGAGCCGCAACACGCCCGAAGGCAAGGAGATCCTGGAGCTGCAGCGCGCCACGCGCTTCGTGCCGACCAAGGCCGAGAACTACAAGGGCATAGAGGCCGCCGCGCGCAGCGCCGGCCTGCTCAAGTAAGCCCGGAGCTGAACCCATGATGCTGCGGCTGGACCAGGTCTCGGCGCGCCACCCGGCGGCCCGCGCGGCCAGCGCCGCGGCCCTGCGCCGGCTGACGCTGGAGGTGGCGGCGGGCGAGCAGCTCGCGGTGATCGGCCCCTCGGGCGCCGGCAAGACCACGCTGCTGCACTTGCTGGCCTGCGCGCTGCGGCCCTCGGAAGGCGGTCTGACGCTGGCCGGCCGCGACCCCTGGGCCCTGTCGCGCGGCGAGCTGCAAAGCCTGCGCGGCCAGCTGTTCCTGGCGCCGCAGGTGCCGCCGCTGCCGCCGCGCCAGCGCGTGGTTACGGCCGTGCTGGCCGGGCGCCTGCCGCAGATCGGCCTGTGGCACAGCCTGCGCAGCCTGTTCTACCCCACGGCCATCGCCGAGGCCGACGCCGCCCTGGCGCGCTTCGACCTCGGCGACAAGCTGTTCGCGCGCGTCGACCGGCTCTCGGGCGGAGAGCGCCAGCGCGTGGGCCTGGCGCGCGCCTTGGTCGCCGAGGCCAGCCTGTTGTTGGTGGACGAGCCGCTCTCGGCGCTGGACCCCACGCGCGCGGCCCAGGCCATTGCTTCGCTGACCGAGGCCGCGCGCGAGCGCGGCGCCACGCTGGTGACCACGCTGCACCATGTGGAGATGGCGCTGCGGCATTTCCCGCGCATCGTCGGCCTGCGCGAGGGCGAGCTGGCCTTCGACCTGCCGGCCAGCCAGGTCACACCCGAGCGGCTGCAGGCGCTGTACGCCCAGCACCTGGACGAGCTCACCGGGCCCGCGCCTTCGGTGCTGGATACGCCCGCGCCGCCGCCCCAGCCCGCGGTCATGCACTGCCGCTGAGCCATGGCTGCCGCCGCCGCTACCCCTGCTTCGCCCGCGCGGCGCGACCCGGCCTGGCAGGGCAGGCTGTTCTGGACCCTGGCCGCCGGCCTGCTGCTGTGGCCGCTGCTGGTGCTCAGCGAGTTCCGGCCCTGGGTGCTGTGGTCGCCCGAGAGCCTCAAGCCCACGCTGAACTTCCTGGCCGACTTCGTGCCGCCCAAGCTCGAGCCCGACTTCCTCTGGCTGGTGGCGCGCGAGACCTGGCGCACCGTGGCCATGGCCACGGCCGGCATCGCGCTGGCCCTGGTGCTGGCCATACCGCTGACCCTCATGTCGGTGCGCGTGCTCTCGATCTCGGGCCTGGCCGGCCGCATGGCCGCCGGGCCGGCGGTCGTCCGCGCGGCGGTGCGCTGGCTGCTGATCGTGCTGCGCAGCGTGCCCGAGCTGATCTGGGCCCTGGTCTTCGTGCGCGTGGTCGGCCTGGGCCCCACGGCCGGCGTGCTGGCCATCGCGCTGACCTACGGCGGCATGCTGGGCAAGGTCTACGCCGAGATCCTGGAGTCGGGCGAGACCGACGCCACCAAGGCCCTGCTGCGCAACGGCGCGGGCCGCCTGCAGGCCTTCTTCTACGGCCTGCTGCCGCAGAACGCGGCCGAGCTCACCAGCTACACGGTCTACCGCTGGGAATGCGCGATCCGCTCCTCGGCGGTGCTGGGCTTCGTGGGCGCCGGCGGCCTGGGCCAGGAGATGGATTCGTCCATGAAGATGTTCAACGGCTCCGAGGTCGCGACCATGCTGCTGGTCTTCATGGCCCTGGTCTGGCTGGCGGACCGGGCCAGCAGCTGGTTGCGCAAGGCCTTGGGCTGAAGCGTAGACATGATGCAGGAAGAACGGACATGAGCGCCACCGGGCCGCCCCAAGGCGCGATGCCCCCCCCGGGGGGCAGCGAGGACACGGCCGTGCCGGGCGTGGGGGCACGTTCAGCCGCGAACGAGGTCTATCGCCTGCCGCCGCCGCTGTTCGACGCGCGCTGCAAGGCCTGCTGGTTCGTCGCCGGCCTGGTCGTGCTCACGCTGCTGAGCTTCTGGTCGCTGGACCTGCAGTGGGCCAGGTTCATCTCGCTGGACGCGCTGCGCAAGATGGGGCGCTTCCTCGGCGAGCTGCTCTCGCCCAACACCGAGGCGGTTTTCCTGAAGAAGCTGCTGCCGGCCACGCTGGAGACCCTGGCCATGTCGGCCGTGGGCACGCTGCTCGCGGCCGTGCTGGGCCTGCTGCTCGCGCTGCCGGCCAGCAAGACCCATGCGGGGGACCCGGCGCGCTGGCGCGGCGCCACGCGGCTGCTGCTCAACGCGCTGCGCAGCATCCCCGAACTGGTCTGGGCCGCGCTGCTGCTGATCGCGGCCGGCCTGGGGCCGCTGGCCGGCACGCTGGCTCTGGCGCTGCACACCAGCGGGGTATTGGGCCGGCTGTTCGCGGAAGCCGTCGAGAACGCGCCCGAGGGCCCGGCGTTTGCGCTGCGGCTGCGCGGCATCGGCGAGGGGCGGGTGTTCTGCTACGCGACCCTGCCGCAGGTGCTGCCCCAGCTCATGAGCTACACCCTGTACCGCTGGGAGAACAACATCCGCGCCGCCGCCGTGCTGGGCGTGGTCGGCGCCGGAGGCCTGGGCCAGATGCTGGCCTTCCACATGGGCTTGTTCCAGATGGGCGAGACGGCCTCGGTGCTGGCCGCCATGATGGCCCTGGTGTCCTTGGTCGACGCCTGCAGCTACGCGGCGCGCCGCCTCATGGCGCGCTGACGCTGGCGGTGGCCGTGCGGCCGAAGGCGATGTCGCCGACGAAGCCGAGGCTGCGGTCCGCCGTGTTGTCGGCGTCGGCGCCGATCAGCACCCCCTCCAGCGCCGGCACCGTGCCGTTTTCCGGATTGAAGGCGCGCAGGAAGTCGGCGTGGATGTCGCGTTCGTGCATGACCCACTGGCGCAGGCGCTGCTCGCCGCTGTCGAGCACGATCATGCGCAGGCTGGCGGTGAAGGCGTTCTTCAGCACGGTGCCGACCGGCATCGCATGGTCCCAGACATAGCAGAGCGTGGCCGAGGGCAGGGCCTCGCCGCTCATCGCGCGACCTGCGCGCAGCAGTTGCCGGTCCATGAAGCCGAGCTGGTCCATGGGCAGGTCGAACAGCACGCAGACCTTGAGCGGCGAGTCGTCGCCGCGCTTGACTCTGAGGTCGGTATTGAGCAGCGGCTCGTCCAGCCGCCAGCGCCAGCGCAGCAGGGTGCCGGGCGCCGGCGACGCCTTGGCCAGCGCGTGCACCAGGGTGCCGTAGGACTTCTGCGCTTCCACGCGCAGCACCTTGCCGCCGTCGACCTCGGCGATCTGGAAGCTGGTCAGCGGCTTCTTGTCCTTGAACACGCTGACCACGCGCCAGGGCGCCGGCGGATCGCCGGGCGGTGCACTGGAAAACGGCGCCACGGTCTGTGCCTGCGCCCAGCCCAAGCAGGCGGCCAACAGGCCGGCTGCGCCCCTTTGCCACCTCCATCGCAACTGCTTCATGACACATCTCCCGATCTGTCATTTGTAGCGCCTGCGGCGCTTTGTTTCAAACCGCAACCGTCAAATCCAAGGCGGTTTGGTTGCGGCCGATGCTCAGTTCAGCAGCGCCTGGGCGAATTCGCGCGCGTCGAAGGTCTCGAGGTCCTCGAGCTTTTCGCCGACGCCGATGAAGTAGACGGGCACCGGCTTCTCGCGCGCGATCGCGGCCAGCACGCCGCCCTTGGCCGTGCCGTCGAGCTTGGTGACGATCAGGCCGGTCAGCTGCAGGGCCTCGTCGAAGGCGCGCACCTGGGCCAGGGCGTTCTGGCCGGTGTTGCCGTCGATCACCAGCAGCACCTCGTGCGGCGCCGTGGCATCGGCTTTCTGCACCACGCGCTTGATCTTGCGCAGCTCCTCCATCAGGTGCAGCTGGGTCGGCAGCCGGCCGGCCGTGTCGACCAGCACCACGTCCTTGCCGCGCGCGCGGCCGGCGCTCACGGCGTCGAAGCTCACGGCCGCCGGGTCGCCGCCCTGCTGGCTGACGATCTCGACCATGTTGCGGTCGGCCCAGACCGAAAGCTGCTCGCGCGCGGCGGCGCGGAAGGTGTCGGCCGCCGCCAGCAGCACGGTCGCGCCCTCCTGGGCCAGGTGCTTGGTCAGCTTGCCTATCGAGGTGGTCTTGCCCGCGCCGTTGACGCCGGCGACCATGATCACCGTGGGCTTGTGCTCGCCGATCACCAGGGGTTTTTGCAGCGGCGCCAGCAGCTCGGCGATGGCGTCGGCCAGCAGGGCCTTGACGGCGGCCGGCTCGGTGGCCTTGGCTTGCTTGACGCGCTGCTTGAGGTCGGCCAGCAGCTGCTCGGTGGCCTTGACCCCGGTGTCGGCCATCAGCAGGGCGGCTTCCAGCTCCTCGTAGAGCGCGTCGTCGATCTGGGTGCCGGTGAACACCGTGGCGATGCTGGAGCCGGTCTTGCGCAAGCCGGCGCTCAGGCGCTCCAGCCAGCCCTTGCGCTCGGCGGCCGGTTCGGGGGCCGGCGGCGCGGTCTGGGGCGCGACGGGTGCCGTGGCCGCCGCGGGCACGCCGGCCGCGGCCGGCGCGGGCGCTGCCGCGGGTTCCACGGCAGGGGGCGGAGGCAGGG